>NZ_JAOYTP010000009.1:0-183718 GCF_025846815.2 Paenibacillus sp. BT-177
AAATAACCCCGCTCGACTTGCATGTATTAGGCACGCCGCCAGCGTTCGTCCTGAGCCAGGATCAAACTCTCCATTAAAGACCAACCGAAGTTGGTTTATCGAAAGAGCGATTAGCTCATGTTGAAACTGACGAGATAAAATATCTCATTGTTGATTTTGCGAACAAAATCAGTTTACTCACTCGTTGTTCAGTTTTCAAAGATCAAACACTTCTTTTTTGAATCAGCTCATCGCCTCATCAACTCTTATATCATATCACTTCCGAACCAACTTTGCAAGCATTTTTTTCAAAATCTTTTTTTGAAAGATTCGCTCACAACCTTGTGTTTCTTGGCCGGAATTAGAATATACCATATGTAATTTTAGTTTGCAAGTATTATTTATATAAAATTTCACAACACATATTTATCAATCGTTTTCTTTCATATATTACTTGTTTTGTTTTTACTCGTGGTAAACTAAAAAAGAACCTCCTCCCTTTTAAACAACAGGAAAGAGGTTCTGTATTTTATATCTACTGAATTATTCGGAGCCCATAAAGGCAAAGCGGATTACTACAATAATAGCAAGCACCCACATAAGCCAGTGAATTTTAACTTTATTGCTGGTAAACAGATTACTGAACACTGCCAGCACAACGTAAGACAGAATACCAGCAGAAATACCATTCGCAATTCCACCTGTAAAAGGCATCAAAACGATGGTCAGAAACGCTGGGAATGCCAACAGGAAGTTATCCCAATCAATATTGCGAACCTGACTCATCATCAACACCCCAACGATAATCAAAGCCGGAGCAGTAGCCGCAGAAGGCACAACCAGAGCCAGCGGCGCAATAAAGAGGGCCAACAAGAACAGAACGCCTGTCGTTACAGCAGTGAGACCTGTACGTCCACCTTCTTCTACCCCTGCAGAGCTTTCTACAAATGCTGTAATTGTACTTGTACCCAATACTGCACCAGTACTTACGCCAACAGCATCTACCAGCATCGCTTTACCGATAATTTTCTCGCCTTTTTTCTTATCTTTCATTATGCCTGCGCGTGTAGCTGTACCTACCAGCGTACCGAAGGTATCAAACAACTCTACAAATGTGAAGATGAAAATAATATCAAACAGACCAATATGCAAAGCTGCTTTCAGGTCTAACTGACCTACTGCCAAATTGCTGAAATTTGGAATCCAGTGCCCTGTTGTCAAGCTACTCAGATCCGTTACACCCATCGGAATACCGATTAAAGTAGTAGCTACGATTCCAATCAGCAATGCGCCTTTGACCCGAACGACCATCAACGCTGCGATAATGAGTAACCCGATTAGCGCCAGCAACGCATCCTTTTGATGTACCAGACTACCCAGAACCAAATTAAAAGCATGACCCGGAACCGGTTGACCAACATCTGTCCCTGGAACAATACTCACCATAACCAGATTACAAAGCTTGAAACCAACAATTGTGATAAACAAGCCAATACCAACTGTAATAGCAGTTTTTAAATTTTCCGGAACTGCAACAAGCAACATCTGTCTTACCCGGGTAACGGTTAAAATCAGAA
Organism: Paenibacillus sp. BT-177; assembly: GCF_025846815.2. Taxonomy (NCBI): domain Bacteria; kingdom Bacillati; phylum Bacillota; class Bacilli; order Caryophanales; family Paenibacillaceae; genus Paenibacillus; species Paenibacillus sp. BT-177. The sequence continues at coordinate 1,557 of NZ_JAOYTP010000009.1, forward strand.
AGACGATACCGGATATAAATACAGCGCCAAGTGCCGCTTGCCAAGTAATCATCCCATTAGAACTCAAGACTACAGTCATAAAGTAAGCATTCAAGCCCATCCCTGGCGCCATACCGATGGGCACATTTACAAACAAGCCCATCAGAATGGTAACTAAACCTGCACCTACTGCTGTTGCAAAGAAAACAGCTTCACTAGGCATCCCCGCTCCAGTTGGTCCCAAAAAGGTATTGTTGACCACTAGGATATAAGCCATGGTCATAAAAGTAGTAATCCCCGCAATAATCTCGGTGCGGACGTTTGTGCCATGTTCCTTTAATTTAAAGAAACGCTCCATGAGTCGTAATTCCTCCTACGCAAAGCATACTCGTATTGTTGTCGTTCACTTGCTGTAATATTCGCCTTTATATGCGCTATATTACATCCGTTATTTTAGGCTCTCGCCTACGGCTTGTCAACAGAAAAAACGAATGTTACAAATTAAAAACATATGTATTGTTCGGAAAACAGATAACCCGCGAGCTATTATACAGCTGGCGAGTTATCATTTAGAATAATCAGATATTTTTGTACTTATCAAAAGCATCAGCTGTATCCGGTATATTTTCCAGATAAACGATCTTCCCTTCTGCATCCAGTCGGGCTTTGTCCACTCCAGTAAGTGTATAAACTTCGCCTGTTGCCTTTTTACCGCACACTGCCCATCTAGTTTGATAGGTATCAGCTTCTTCAGCTGATTAATCGTTCTCTACTTACTTGATATTATCTTTTGCTAAATCGTAGTAATAAAAATATTCTTCTAAAATCTTCATCGAGTGGCCTCCAAAATCATTTGTCCTCGCACATTTCACATATTCTTCACATTGCTAGACATACGCTGTAGTGCATCTGTTAAAGCCACAATTTCCTCATCTGCAAACTTATAGAGGAGCTTTTCCTGAAAAGCTTGTCTTTGCTCTGTCAAAACTTGCAGCTCTTGAATTCCTAATTCGGTTAAACGTATATAGGTTATACGCTTATCCTGCTCTTTTTTACTTCGTAAAATCAGACCTTCCTCCTCCAGCCTTTTCAGATGCCGGGTCACTGCTGCACCATCCAGAACGAGCAGATGTTGAAGCTCCAGCTGACTTAGTTCCTGACGATGATCAATATGATACAAAATTTCGACCTTGGTGAAGCTGGTTTTTAGCTGTGTTTCAAAAGCGTTATTCATTTCTTTACACAAAAGATGCATTCGATAAAATAACTGGCTTTTTTCAGAGCAATGTTTGATGACAAACCCTCCTCCTAATACTTGACCCATCAATTGATTCATCAAGCATTATACACCCTCACTAAAAATAAACAAGTCCTGAGACAAGTCTATATACAAATCTTACAATCATAAAAAAATGCTCAAGCTAAACGAATAGCCGCATTCTAGAATTTATAGTTAAGGTCATTCGATGTCTTTCCTACTCTATTAGATCGTATTATTGATTTCGATAAATTTATGTTCAATTGCTGTCATTTTGTGATTGGGACGGGATATTAAATATGTATCCATGTAGCCAAAAATTGAAGGAACCGGTAAATAAGACGTTACTTTAAATTGTCGCGCCAGCTTTTTGGACATAAGGGTAATTCCCATTCCCATCAGAGCGAATTCTACCATCGTATCAAATATTCCAACCTCGACAACCTCGCCATGGGTCAATTGCATGCCCTGATACATCTTCTCTAAATGCGTGAGGTACAAGCAGCTATCCGACAATATGATAATAGAAGCTCCTTGCAATACCTGTTGAAGATCCGAGCCCTCGTGTATACCTTTCCCCACCAGCACAAGCTCTTCACGGCATATTTTTTGATAATGAATATATGGGTTGGTAGGATATCCTGTAACAAAAGCAATATCAAGCTCGCCGTCGAGGATGAATTGCTCCATTTCGGTGGTAATTCCGGTTTTTAATGTCACCGAAGCCTGCGGGTACATCTCATATACCTTCGTTAGCGCCCTTGTTGTTTCGCCTGCTACAATGGACTGCATTGTGCCGACACGCAATTTTTCCTCCTGGGGTCTCATTTTCATCTCCGTGTCTTGCCATAGCAGTAAAATTTGCTTGTACTGAGTATATAGAATTTCGCCTGCGGGTGTCAGTTCCATACCACGAGGCTTTCGGTTAAATAACGCTGTGCCGTAATAGGCCTCCAGCTTCTTTATTTTAGCCGTCATATTCGATTGCAGATGATTCAGCTTCTGGGCAGCTTCTGTTAGACTTCTAAGTTCCGCCACTGAAACAAATGCCTGCATATTCTGAATATCCACCATTTCATCTCCCATCAAATAAAATGATATCTATATCATTAACAAACATTATTCTTTATGAGTTAAGTGTATTATATTGGGCTTGAGCGGTATTTACTACCCACATTTTAAAAACAGGAGGGATGGCACATGGTTCAACAGAAGATTCGTGCAGGTATCGTAGGTGGTTCAATGAATAACAAATGGGCCAGCCAAACGCATATTCCGGCTTTACTCAAGCACCCGAATTTGGATATTACAGCCATCGGCACTTCCCGTATGGAGAGTGCACGAAAAAGTGCAAAAGGCGTGGGGGCGTCATTAGCTTTTGACGATGCGAAAAAGCTCGCAGCTTCCAAGGAAGTGGACATGGTCGTGGTGAGCGTAAAAGTTCCCCATCATAACGAGGCCGTAATGGCGGCTATTCAAGAGGGGAAGCATATTTTTTGTGAGTGGCCTCTGGGAGCCAACACTGCGGAAGCTGCTGAAATGGCTAAGGCGGCGGAACTGGCGGGCATTCATCATACCGTCGGCTTGCAGGCACGGCAGGATTTTGAGGTTCAAACAATGAAAAAGCTGGTGGAAGACGGGACAATTGGTGAAATTGTATCCTGTCATATGCAAGTAGCTACTTCTGGCAAAGGAGGACGAACAGATCAGGATACGGCATACTTGCTGAATAGAGCCAGTGGTGCCAACCTACTAACCATTAACGGGGGACATTCTTTGGATGCACTGCAATACATCGTTGGTGAATTCCGCGAGCTGTCGGCTGTCACAGCATCCCGTTATAACGAAGCCATTATTCAGGAAACGGGTGAAATCATTGCCAAGGATACAGCCGATCAAATTCTGATTCACGGGCTGTTGGAAAAAGGAACTCCGGTATCGGTTCACATTCAGGGCGGGGTGAATTCTAAGTTTGAGCTAGAGATTCAGGGGAAAAAGGGCAGTTTGCGTTTGAGCCAGAATCCTTCGCTTGGACATGTTCAATTTGGGAATCTGACGCTTGTAAAACTTGTATATGATCAGGGAAGTCATCAAAGTTATATTCCTAATGGCTTTTTTGAACCCATACGCATAGCAGCTGAACCTGATAGCTGCTTAGACTTTCCCAAAGAAGGAGTAACCCTGAATGTAGCCAAGGCCCATCATGTATTTGCCGAGGATATTTTGACGGGCACCCGTCTCGCCCCCGATTTCAACCATGCACTAAAGCTGCATCAGCTACTGGACCGCATTGAGGAATCGGCTGCAACTGGGAAAAAGATCGTATGGTAAGGTAGATTTATAAAAAAGAACCTTCAATATCAAGATAGATGTGGAATTGAAGGTTCTTTATAATATTAATCAGTTGAAATTCTCCTTTATTTAATAAAGTCATGCATTCTCGACTTTTATACTATCACCTTCAACCAAAATAAATTCCGCGTTGCTGATTGGATATAAATTTAATTGGCTGCCATATTCCTCAATGATGTTCTCCACCGCTTTTTTAAACGGGATGTTCGTATGGTGGGGGACTGGATAGAATTCAATTATTCCGAGCGCAGCAAAAGAATCCAAAGCAGACGCCTCCTGCACATTGTCCATAAGTCGGACATACTCGATATTCGATGATAAAATCATCGAACCTGCCGATTCGCCTATATACAACTTCCCTGCATTAACTTCTTCAGCAATGATTTTGTCAGCCCCGCTTCTTCTTAGCTCTTGAAGTAAATAAAATGTGTTGCCTCCGGTAATATAAATATAGTCATTTTCTCTAATTTTACTTTCTATTTCATTCAATGTTGCTGTGCTGATTTCGATTTCATCCACGACTAATCCTAAATTCTCTAATGCTTTTTTCCCTGTATTCACATAAAACTTAACTTTCTCTGGAATACTTGCGGTTGGGATGAAAGTGACTTTTTTTCCTTCCAAGTTTTCATCGGCGAAATGGACTAAGCATGGTGCAACATCCTTAAATGAGGACGACAAAAATAATTTTCTCATGTCTTTATTCTCCTTAGAATAGCGTTTAATGAAGGGATATGTAACACTTTAATCTAGATAAATTATAAAATATATTAGTATCAAAACATGACACCATTAGAGGATGACATGAAAAAATAAACGTTTAATTCCATACTTGCTTTAAGCTATCTATAGCTTAAAGCAAATAAAATCATATAAAAAAAGGAGACATTACCATTGAATAATATCTCCTTTTTTCAGTCTTCATATTCCGTTTTGTAACAACAAATGAATTTATATCTTCGTAGCATGAGGCAATACTATTCGCCTTTAGCTAAAACCCAATTGAGGTTGCCGTGTAGTAAACTTTCCCGAGCAAAGATTCGACCTTGCCCCCGTAAAAAAGACTCCAACCGCATAGCGATAGTTCGCCGATGCGGAGGAGCCTGATGTTGTATTGGTGAATCTCAAAGGGTTCGTGGTTAAGATACGGGAGTCTCCACGCTTATTCCCACTCGATTGTTGCTGGTGGTTTGGACGTTACGTCGTACACGATACGATTGACGTTGTCCACTTCGTTGACGATACGAACGGAGATTTTCTCCAATACGTCCCAAGGGATACGTGCCCAGTCAGCGGTCATGCCGTCGATCGAGGTTACTGCGCGAATACCTACAGTGTAGGAATACGTACGGGCATCGCCCATAACGCCAACGCTCTTCATATTCGGCAGAGCGGTGAAGTATTGCCAAATTTCCCGATCCAGACCCGCTTTGGCAATCTCCTCGCGCAAAATAAAGTCAGAATCACGTACAATCTTGAGCTTGTCCTCTGTTACTTCGCCCAATACACGGATGGCAAGACCCGGACCTGGGAATGGCTGACGCCATACAATTTCGGCCGGAAGTCCGCATTCTTCGCCGACTTTACGCACTTCATCCTTGAACAAAGCATTCAGTGGCTCAATCAGTTTGAATTTCATGTCTTCTGGTAAACCGCCTACGTTATGGTGCGACTTGATGGTTTGCGCCGTTGCTGTTCCGCTCTCTACAATATCTGTGTACAACGTGCCTTGTGCCAGGAAGTCAAAATCATCGAATTTAGCTGATTCTTCTTCAAAGACGTAAATAAACTCGTTACCGATGATTTTACGTTTTTGTTCCGGATCATCCACTCCTGCCAGTTTGGACAGGAAACGCTCACGTGCATCAATTTTGACAACTTTCATATCAAATTTACCAACGAACGTCTCCATTACACTTTCGGCTTCACCCTTGCGCAGCAGTCCGTGATCAATGAACATACATGTCAGTTGGTCGCCGATCGCTCTGTGAATAAGCATGGCTACAACGGAAGAATCTACGCCGCCACTTAAAGCGCACAGTACTTTCTTGTCGCCTACTTGCTGACGGATTTCACGAATTTGCTCTTCAATGAACGATTCCATGGTCCAGTTGCCTTCACAGCCGCACACTTCATACAGGAAGTTGCTAATCATCTCATTACCTTGAACAGAATGACGTACCTCTGGATGGAATTGTACTGCATACAGATTCCGTTCCAGATTACTCATCGCGGCAATCGGCGCACTCTCTGTACCTGCATCCAGTGTAAAGCCGGTTGGCAGATCTGTAACGTGATCGCCATGGCTCATCCACACGGTTTGACGGGAATCCAGCCCTTTAGTCAAACGGGCATCCTCATTGAATTGCACGTCTGCTTTGCCATATTCACGCTTGCCCGCACGTTCTACCTTACCGTCCAGTTGATGAGCCATCAACTGCATACCATAACAAATACCAAAGATAGGGATGCCAAGATCATAAATTGCCCGATCCACCTGAGGAGCATTGTCTGTATATACGCTGGAAGGTCCGCCTGAGAAAACAATCCCTTTCGGCGCCAGCTCTCTCAGCTTCTCCGCAGGCGTATTGTATGGAAGGAGCTCGCTATATACGCCGAGATCCCGAATTCTTCTTGCAATTAACTGGTTGTATTGTCCTCCAAAATCGAGAACTACAACGATTTCATTAGGCTTATTCATTACCGTGCCTCCCTCAATTGTTCGTTTCATTATACGCAACGATAAAACAACACGTCAAGAAATCAACCATAGTTGAGTGGTCATGAAAAGATTGATAAAATAAATTGATTCTAAATTACTTAATCTGTCCGTAGGAGTGTACACAATGGATGTGCTGAAGTGGATCGCGCAATTGTTCGAAGAATATGGATACGGCGTCCTTTTTTTCGGCTTGCTGCTGGAATTTATTGCCTTGCCTTTTCCCGGGGAAACCACGATGGCTTATGCGGGATATCTCTCCTATGCCGGTACCCTGGATTTCAGCAAGTTGGTGCTGCTAGCGTTTTTGGGCACAACCATCGGTATGACCATTACCTACTTTATCGGAAAATGGGCTGGACTCCCCTTTATTCAGAAGTACGGCAAATGGGTTTTGTTATCGCCGGACAAGCTTCAGAAAACACAAAAGTGGTTTCAACGTTATGGATACTGGCTTATTTTCCTTGGATATTTCATTCCAGGTGTCCGGCATTTTACAGGCTATTTTGCTGGAATTATAGCTCTTTCTTTTCGTAAATTTGTCTTGTATGCTTACAGCGGTGCTTTATTCTGGGTCGTCCTCTTTCTAAGCATTGGCAAGCTGTTTGGTCCGCAATGGGATGCCATGTTCCATTTGGTTGAGCTATACGCACTACGAATCGCAGCTGTCGTTGGGTTCATCATCCTGCTGTATTTTATATATCGGTGGAGAAGCTTCCTGTTTGGATCGCTATACAAATCCAAAAAATCGGTAAAAACCAGCAACAAGGATGACACGGAATAGTCACACTCCTGCCGCCTTATGACTACAGGCCCTTGCATAATATATCGAAATCACGAAAGGTATTACTACATCCCCCGCTCTTCCAGCCGAGCCCACCATTCGCGGCTCCATCATTTCGGGCGCTCCCCTTACTCCAAACATAGACAATCCGATGATACCTTGGCTCTACGTCGTCAGCATACCCAACAATCGACCCTGTAAATACAATGGGGTCAAGCATAAATTCATATTTTCAGAGCATACTAAGCCAACAAACTCCAATATCGGAGGATTTTACGTATGCCGAATCCGAATAAAAGTTGTCCACTTACTCATGTATCCTCTAACTTGAAAGATAATGTAAATCATATCGAGAGCTCCTTTGGAAACAGCGGAGATGTAATCATTAAAGAGCTACTATGGATGCAGAAATGGCCAGCAGCTCTGTTTTATATCGATGGTCTGGTCAACACTCAATTACTTCATGATTCCGTCCTGCGTTCATTAATGCGCGTAAACGAACATCATGTACCGGAGGGCACAGAACCATTCGACTATTTGAAGGATCAAATTTTGATTGCAGGTAACTCGGGTAGTGTGGATGAAATGGATGCCTTATTCAACCAGATGCTATCCGGCGGTATTATCATTTTGCTGGACGGATACGCAAAGGGCATATGGATTGATGCGGTCGGTTGGGAGGATCGCAATGTCAGCGAACCCCAATCCCAAACCGTTGTACGGGGTTCCATGGAGGGTTTTACTGAAAATTTACGTACCAATACAGCTCTAATTCGTAGGCGAATCCGCGATCCGCGACTGTGGATGGAAACAAGACAGATCGGTCAAGTGACTCATACCAATGTAGCCGTGATGTATGTCAAAGGAATTGCTGACGAAGGGGTTATTCAGGAACTGAGAGAACGTTTGGACCGAATTGATATTGACGGAATTTTGGAAGGGGGTTACATCGAGGAGGAAATTCAGGATGAAACCTATACCCTGTTTCCCACCATTTATAACAGCGAGCGTCCGGATTCAGTCGCTGGCAGCCTTCTGGAAGGGCGAATTGCTATTTTGGTGGACGGAACACCATTTGTTCTGCTGATACCTGCATTGTTCGTTCAATTTTTCCAGTCGGCAGAGGATTATTACCAGCGTGCTGACATCAGTACGTTGCTGCGTTTGCTGCGTTTCTTTTCCTTTTTTATCGCAATGCTGGCACCCGCTGTTTATATTGCGGTAACTACCTTTCATCAAGAGATGATTCCTACAAACTTATTGGTCAGTCTCGCTGCACAAAGAGAAGGCGTACCGTTTCCGGCTTTTGTCGAGGCGATGCTCATGGAAATAACTTATGAAATTTTGCGTGAAGCAGGAGTTCGAATTCCGAAGACCGTCGGGCAAGCCGTATCCATTGTAGGTACACTGGTCATTGGACAAGCAGCCGTGGATGCAGGAGTGGTCTCGGCGGCTATGGTTATTGTTGTATCAATCACAGCGATCTCCAGCTATGTTATTCCGGAAAACGGTCTTTCCATTGCGGTTCGTATTGTTCGCTTCGCCTTAATGATGCTAGCGGCAGCCTTTGGACTTCTGGGAATATTGATGGGGTTAATCGTACTTTTGTTGCACTTAACCAGTCTGCGATCGTTCGGAGTATCTTATATGAGCCCGTTTGGTCCCTATGTGGAAAGCGATATAAAAGATACGCTGTTTCGCCTACCTTGGCCTCGTATGAAGACACGGCCTCAATCCATCTCTATCCAAAATACAATTCGTCAAAAAACGAAAAAAAGACGGATTGGCAATAAATCGAAAACCAGAAGGGATCAGCCATGAAACAGACCATACATTTGTTCTTCGTCTGGGGACTGATTGCATTACTATTAGGTGGTTGCTGGGATCGTAAAGAATTAAACGAGCTGGGCATCGCTATTGGGATCGGAGTGGATATGGAAGGTGACCAGTATCAGGTGACGGCTCAGGTGGTCATTCCTTCGGCAGTAGCTTCCAAATCTTCACCAAGTGCAGGCTCGCCCGTCGTTACTTATGAGGCTACTGCGCCCACAATTCAAGAGGCTATTCAAAAAATGACGGATACAAGCCCGCGAATCATCTATTTATCTCATATTCGTATGCTGATTTTAGGTGAAGAGTATGCGAGAAGAGGAATTTCTGATGCGATTGAAGCCTTGATGCGGGAGCCTTTTACCAGAAGTGACTTTTATATTGCGATAGCCAAAAATAACAAGGCTTCCACGATGTTAAAGATCCCCACTCCACTGGAAAAGTTACCGGCCAATAAAATGTTTGCTTCATTGGATACGTTAACTAAAACATGGGCTCCTGCCACCAAAGTAACCATGGATCAACTGCTGAGCGACTTGGCTAATCCTGACATCCAGCCCACTCTGCCCGCATTGGAAGCTTTGGGAGATACAGAATCGTCCAATGAAAAAGGTGTGGATGACATTAAAAGCATATCTCCTGGAACCACACTGAGGTTCTCCGGTATCGGTGTATTAAAAAAAGACCGCTTGCTGGGCTGGATCAATGAACAAGACAGCAAAGGGTTCAATTACATTCGAAATACAGTGGAATCAACTACAGGACACGTCGACTGTCAGGGAGGAGGTAATATCGCCTTATTAACCTTGAACAGCGAAACCCAAAGAAAAGTGATCATTCGCGATGGAGAACCTGTTATCTCCATATCCGTTACCAACGACAGCACAATACGAGAGGTCAACTGCCAGCATATGAAGTTAAGCAGTATGGCTGACATCAAAGAAATTGAAGCTGCAAGCAATGAAAAAATCGTTGAAATTTTGAGGCATTCTGTAGAGACTGTCCGACGTGAGTTTAAGTCAGACATTTTCGGCTTTGGTCAGCTGATCCACCAGTCCAAACCTGAACTTTGGAAACGACTAAAAGAAGAAAAAGAAAATCCATTTATGGACTTACAAATTGAATATAAAGCAAAGACCACGATCAAAAAAATTGGTTCCTTGTTTGAATCGTTCCAAAAAGAAATGAAGGAGTGAGCTTGGTGGAGGAGAAAGGGCGTATCAGCATTACAAATATAGCCGTACTCGTATTTTTGAGTATTATCGGAGACTGTGTATTGGTATATCCCTCCCTCATTACTAGCATATCCAAACAGGATGCCTGGATCAGCTCATTCCTAAGCATCCCTGCAGGACTGGCTGTATTACTGCTATTCCTGCGGGTACATCAGCTATACCCTGATCTCACCTTTGTTCAGCTATGCGAGCGAATTTTGGGTCCGTGGCTAGGCGCCCTCATTTCAATATGGTATTTGTTCCATTTAATGATGAATTCAGCGATTTATTTAAGAGAAGTCGGAGATTTTATGAACAGCCAAACCTATGTGATGACGCCTCTTCCCGTGATCAATTTACTTTTAATCCTTGTGCTAATGTGGGGCATGTATATGGGATTGGAACCAATTGCGCGTACGGCTCAAATCTTATTTCCATTTTGCTTGGCTTTTGCTTTGTTTTTAATCCTATGCTTGCTTCCCCAATGTGACAGTCAGCAGCTTAAGCCCATTATGGAGCAAGGTATTCCTAAAATTATGGAGGGCAGCCTATTTGCGCTCTCTTACCCATTCGGTGAACTAGCTTTTTTACTCATGATTTTTCCCCATGTGAACAAACAACCGGGTCTAAAAAAATCGGTTTTACTTTCAGGACTTGCTGCCAGCATTCTGTTAAGCGTACTACTCCTAGTTTCTCTCCTGGTGCTAGGCCCTTTTGTAACCGAACATAGCGTGTACACCTCTTATATGCTATCTAAAAAGATCAATATAGGAAATTTCTTACAGAGAATTGAATCCATGATGAGTACTGCCTGGATTATCACTACCTTTGTTAAAACCATTTTACACTTCTATGCCTTTACCTTAGGAATGACTCAGCTACTGCGATTAAATAATGTTCGGACCTTTCTTGGTCCTAGCTTCATGATCCTGTTTGGTCTGATTATCGTGTCGGCGCCTAATATTACTTATTATCTGGATACGATCGTCCACGCCTGGATTTATTGGGATTTGACGGATTCCATTGTCCTTCCTTCGCTGCTGCTTATCGTATACAAGTTAAGATCGAAAGGCCGCCACAGCCTGGGACCCAGTTGATCCACACCCTTAACGGAAGGAGCCTTCACTGTGCTGATCACCACTGTTATTATCTGTATCGGTCTAGCCATTGCTGCCAAAGATTTGCCAGGCTTGTATCGAAAACATCGCTTTAAAGATATGTTCGTGTACATCATTATGCTCGGAATAGGCACATGGCTTAGTGTCCTTGCCGCCAAGTCAGAGGTTACGCCAAGCCCGTTGGTACTGATTGAAATCATCTACAACCCTGTTAACGCTTTTGTGTCACATATATTTGGTTTTTAGAAAGGAGACAGCCACATGTCAAAAAAAGCACGTATTAGCGTTCGGCAAGTGACTGTCCTGATGTTTATGAGCTTAATCGGGGATATGCTCTTAATCTATCCGACTATGATTACACATATTGCTCTTCAGGATGCCTGGATCAGCTCCATACTGTCCATCCCGCTGGGCTTAATTATTATTTACGTGCTTATTCGCGTTCATGAACTCCACCCGAATCTTACACTTATTGAAGCGATTCGCAAAATTATGGGACCCGTGTTAGGAACCGTTGTCTCCTGCTGGTATCTGTTTTATTTTTTAATAAACACCGCTCTTATTGCGAGAGAGGTAGGCGATTTTCTGACTACACAGTTATTAGTACACACCCCTCTGCGTGTTCTACTCGCTATGGGAATATTCTTAATGGTGCTTACTGCGCTAATGGGAATTGAAGCTTTCGGTCGGGTTAGCGAGATGCTATTACCAGCATATATATTAATTTTCTCTGGTCTGATCCTTGCACTCCTGCCACAAGTTCAGCTTTCTAATATACGGCCTGTTTTGGAAAATGGGCTGGCTCCTGTTGCTAAAGGAATGGTTCCAGGCGTGGCAATGCCTTTTGCCGGAATGTCCATTATGCTTATGGTTTTTCCTTATGTAAACAAGAAAGCCCATTTTAAAAAGGACATGTTGCTCGCTTCCCTTATAGGCGGAATCGTGATTAGTCTGTTTCTGCTGCTCTCCCTTCTTGTGATTGGACCCTTTGTGACTAATTACAGTCCATACATTTCTTCTGTACTCACGACAAAAATTAATGAACTGAATTATATTACACGCGTTGAATCGCTTGTTGCTTTAACCTGGGCACTGGCTGCCTATTTCAAGGGAGTTCTTTTCTTCTACGCCTTCACTTTTGGAACCCCCCAGTTGTTCCGAATTTCTAATAGTCGTCCATTCGTCATACCCGCTGGAGCGATTGTGTTTGGTATGACCATTTTGATAACCCCAAATGTGTTTTATTATGTAAGAACTCTTGTTTATCCTATGGCTGCCTGGCATTATACGAACGGCTTGTTCATTCCGCTTCTTTTATGGGTTGTTTACCTCTGTCGGCGAAAGTGGAAGCAGCGGCAAAACATATCTACACATTAACAAAAAACCTTTTGAAACCGAGCTTAAAAAGCATAGCCCGATTCCAAAAGGTTTTTTTCATAACTTATGCCATGTCCTGAATGTATGCCAGTGCTGCATCAATATGCCCTTTTACTCTTAAACCGCGCCATTCATGAACTAAAATGCCATTCTCATCAATAAGGAACGTAGAGCGAACAATGCCCATGTACTGCTTGCCGTACATCTGTTTTTGCTGCCATACACCATATGTTTCAGCCACCTGATGCTCTTCATCAGATAACAACTGAAAAGGTAGACCGTACTTGGCAATAAACTTGTCATGCTGCTTAAGTGGATCGGGGCTTATGCCCAGAATCACGGTGTTCAAACCTTCAAACTCCGCATGTTTATCCCGAAAATCACAAGCCTGGGTCGAGCAGCTAGAGGTTAAGTCCTTGGGATAAAAATACAACAATACTCTACTGCCGCGATAATCCGACAGCTTGACACTCTTGCCCTCACTACCAGGCAATTCAAAGTCTGGTGCAGCTTGTCCAATAACGGTCAATGTCGTGGACATCTTATCATCTCCTATCTTGTAGGGGTTCTTATATCATCCACCCTATGAGCCAGCCCCCCGGTAACGCCGAATCCCCCAGTTCCAAGCCAGTAAGCCCAATGTCAGAAAAACAATTCCCATCACAGGAGTTAAGAGCGCCATATGGCGCATGTCCTCTCGTTGAAGGAACAGGGAAGCCGGGTATACACCGACAAAAGCAAAAGGCAGTATCCAAGTCAGCACAACCTGAATGGCACGGTTATAGATCGTTACCGGATAACGTCCGTAGCCCTGAATATTGTACATGAGCGGAATAATTCCTGTGGGCGCATCCGAAAAGAATGAAAGAGAAGTCAATATGGTGTATATACCCGTATAGATCGCCACGGCACTTAGACTCAAAACGATCAGCGCCGGTACGAACCACCACTCCATAGCCAAATCCATCTGTGCGCCGCTGATCCCCATAATAATCAGGCCGATCACTGAGCCGACCAGCGCGGGCGGGTCCACATTTTCAAGGAAAATCTGGAACAGATTATACGCAGGACGGGTCATTACCCGGTCAAGTTCACCTTTTACAATATAACGCTCGCTAAAATTCCAAAGGTTAACGAAACAACTGAACAGTCCATAAGGAACCATAAAAAATCCGTAAACGAACACAACTTCGCTTTCACTCCAGCCACCCAAGCTGTTCGTATGCATAAAAATAACTAAAATAAAAATAAGATTCGTGGCCTGAAAGAGCAGATCCGAAATGACTTCTACCCAAAAATCGGCACGATAGGTGAGCCGTGATTTCATGTAATTTTTCAAATATTCGCTAATGAGACCCAAATAATACATCATCGGCTTACCCTCCCTGCACGAACAGACGTCTGCGCGCCAGCCGCCAAATGATGATCATCGGCACGAGCAGAACGACCAGCCAAATGATTTGGATACCTAGCACATTCCAGATGCCAACGCCTTTTACACGTCCCGTAAATACAGAGCCCGGCAAATAAGTAATTGCCTGAAACGGCATCCATTGGGAAACTGTCGCCAGCCAGCCCGGAAACAAACTGATTGGCAAGATCAACCCCGAGAACAGGTCTACGACTACGCGCTTCATGCGCATCATGCCCTCATTATTTTCAATAAAAAAGGCCGTCAATCCTGTAATAATATTAATCTGAGTATTAATCAGAAAGCTGAAAAACAGCATGACCAGAAAACCAATCCAGGCTACCGGGTCACTAGGAAGCTTCACAGGAAACAGCAGCATCGCAATCGCCATGCCCGGAATCATAAACAAGAGGAAGCGAAACATCCCCTCGCCGAGCCCCTGCATAAACTTAACAAGTACATAGTTATAAGGTCGGATCATCTGAATAGCAATGCTTCCATCCCGAATATCCGTCGATATTTCGCGATCCAGATTGTTAAAATAAAAGGCTCTTGCCATCCACGATACGGCTACATAGGTTGTCATCTGAGCAGCAGTAAAGCCTCCAATACTACCCGCATCACCATATATCGCTTTGTATGTGAAATAATACACGCCAATATTCATGGAATAAATAAGTATGCCTGAATAATAGTTCACACGATAAGCAAGCATGGTGAGAAATCGAATACGAATAAAATCGGTATATACGCTAAGCATGAACTTTGGCCTCCACTATCGGATTGCCCTGGCGTTCTGCCGAGCCAGACTGATAGATACTGCGGACGATATCATCCGTGTTGGTTTCAATGATTTTGATATCCGTAATGTCCGTGCGACCAACTACGTTAGCTAGTACATCCGATACATTAATATGAAGAGGAATCCACACCTTGGCAGCCAAATCGTTATCCATGGTCCACGTCAGCGGCATATCGGCTGTCCATGTCTGCAATTGCTCCAGCTGTGTCGTCGTACCAAATTGAAACCGTACTTCCCTTCCTGTCCCCCAACGATCCTTGAGATCATCCAGTCCACCATCATAAATGATATTCCCATCATCCAACATAATGACGCGCGAGCACAGCGCTTCAATATCCTGCAAATCATGGGTTGTCAGCAAAATAGTGGTCCCGTGTTCACGGTTCATGTCCTTCAAAAACTCGCGAATTTCGGACTTCACCATAATATCAAGTCCAATGGTCGGCTCGTCCAGAAAAACAATGGACGGATTGTGCAGCAAAGCAGCTACCAACTCACAACGCATCCGTTGTCCAAGGCTAAGCTTGCGTACCGGGCGACTTAGCAGATCCTGCAATTGCAGCCTCTCTACCAGCTCATCCAGCCTACGTTTGAAGTCTGTGGCCGGAACCTGATATACTTTGCGCAGCAGTTGAAAAGACTCGATCACACCGATGTCCCACCAAAGCTGGCTGCGCTGACCGAAAACAACGCCAATGTTACCTACAAATTTCTCGCGGTCCTCATAAGGGACATATCCCCCCACCTTGAGATGTCCCGAGGTTGGCACGAGAATACCTGTCAACATCTTAATCGTGGTGGACTTTCCGGCCCCGTTCTCACCAATATAACCGCATATTTCCCCTTGCGGAATACGGAAGGATATATCTTTGACCGCAGCCACCTCGTTGTATTCGCGGGCGAATAAATCAAGGAAGGCACCTTTTAAGCCCTCGCGGTTTTTTTGAACCTTAAATGTTTTGCGCAGATCCTGCACATCAATTGCTAGCATGCTATACCTCTCAATCAGGATTTGTAAAATCCATAGTTAAATTGATTGTGCTCCAAAAAGAAATTATAATGTAATGAACTGAAAAGCGAAAGGGAGAGCATCCATGACAAGCAGAACCAAAAGGACGATATGGTCGGTTCTAGCCGTGGTAATCGTCGCGATTGTCGGCTTTGCCGTGTACTATTTTACATCCATTTATAATCAGCTGGATAATCTGCATAAAGAGGGTGCTAACTCCCCCTTCAAAAATGTAAAGCAGGTCGATCAGGTTCGTACACCAGAACCGCCGAAGTGGGAAGGTACCGATATGGTCAACATTTTGCTGATGGGTGTCGATGGCCGTGGCATCCAGAAAGGGGAAGTCCCCCGATCGGATAGCATGATGGTCGTATCACTGGACCCCGTGAAGAAAAAAATCCACTTGTTCTCTATTTTGCGTGATACGTACGTGGATATTCCCGGCTACGGAAAAAATCGAATCAATACTGCCATTACTCATGGCCCCAATACGGCCATGAAGACGGCTGGCGATCTATTGGGCATCCCAGTGCAATATTATGTGTATACGGATTTCCAAGGCTTTATCAAACTGGTAGACGCTGTAGGCGGCATTGATTTTGAAGTGGAAAAGGATATGCATTATACAAGTAATGCGGATAAGCATGAATACGATATTGATTTGAAAAAGGGTATGCAGCATCTGGACGGCAACACGGCGCTTCAATATGTGCGGTTCCGCCATGATGCCATGTCCGACTTCTCCCGTTCCGGACGGCAACGGGCATTTTTGGAGGCCGTAGCCCAGAAAATGCAGACCACAACTTCCATTGCTAATCTGCCAAGCATTTTAGAGCAGGTTAACCCGTACATTGATACGAATCTCAGTGTTAACGATATGTGGAAGCTGGCGAATGTAGGGTACCAAAGCAGCTTTGCAGGCAGCGAACAGGTTCCACCGATGAAGCTGCTTGGAGAAGAAAATGTGGGCGGCGCGGCAGTTCTTACCGTCCGCGATCCCGAAGAACTGAAATCATATGTGCAGGATATATTTAATAATCCTCCCACACAAACACAGGAACAAAATAAAGATCAGAACGAAACGAAACAGCCAGATAGTGCATCGTCTTCCAAGACGGATAAAGCTTCCTTTACAGGGGGCAGTAAAACCAGTAATGAGGATGCTTCCACA
This sequence comes from Paenibacillus sp. BT-177, assembly GCF_025846815.2. Classification (NCBI taxonomy): domain Bacteria; kingdom Bacillati; phylum Bacillota; class Bacilli; order Caryophanales; family Paenibacillaceae; genus Paenibacillus; species Paenibacillus sp. BT-177. The sequence continues at coordinate 18,581 of NZ_JAOYTP010000009.1, forward strand.
CAATCAACAACAAAGACAGGACAAAAAGAGCTATAATGATGTATGCAGGGGCAGCCGTGAACGCTGCCCTTTGGCGTGTGTATACCCTATTTTAATGAACGGAAAGGAAGTTTTGATGATGAAACGGGATAACTCCGAAGCATTATATAAAGAAGCCCTGGAGCATATTGTCGGGGGCGTTAACAGCCCTTCACGCTCCTTTAAAGCTGTAGGCGGCGGCGCTCCAGTATTCATGAAACGCGCCCAAGGCGCTCATTTCTGGGACGAGGATGGCAATAAGTATATCGACTATTTGGCGGCCTACGGCCCTATTATTACCGGACATGCTCATCCCCATATTACCAAGGCCATTAGCGAAGCGGCTGCGAATGGCGTATTGTATGGAACCTCGACGGCATTGGAAATCAAACTGGCCAAGATGCTAAAAGAGGCCATTCCTTCTATGGATAAAGTTCGGTTTGTGAATTCCGGCACAGAAGCGGTCATGACGACGATTCGTGTGGCACGGGCCTATACTGGGCGGAACAAGATCATCAAATTTGCCGGCTGCTACCACGGTCACTCGGATCTGGTACTTGTAGCCGCAGGCTCCGGCCCTTCTACACTGGGCATACCTGACAGCGCAGGCATTACAACCAACATTGCGAGCGAGGTCATTACTGTGCCATTCAATGACCTTGACGCGTTGCGCCAAGCTTTGGAGCGCTGGAGCGACGATGTTGCGGCAGTCATGGTAGAGCCGATTGTCGGTAATTTCGGCATGGTGATGCCGCAGCCAGGTTATCTGGAAGGGCTGTGCTCGATGGCGCGGGCGAATGGCTCCCTCGTCATTTATGACGAGGTCATTACCGCCTTCCGCTTCCACTACGGCTCAACCCAAACGTATGCAGGTTTGGACAACCATGATGCGATTCAGCCGGATTTGACCGCACTGGGCAAAATCATGGGCGGCGGTCTGCCGATTGGTGCATACGGCGGCAGCAAGCAGATCATGGAGCAGGTTGCCCCACTCGGCCCAGCCTATCAGGCAGGTACAATGGCGGGCAACCCGGCTTCGATCTCGTCAGGCATCGCCTGCCTTGAAGTTCTTCAAGGGGAAGGCGTGTATGAAGAGATGGAACGTCTGGCTGTGAGACTGACGGACGGTATTCAGTCTTCCGCTGATCGTTACGGCGTGCCATTGACGATCCACCGCATTCGTGGAGCGTTCTCGACGCATTTCTGTGATCATCCGATCACGAATTACGCGCAGGCGCAGGATACGGATAGCGAAGCGTTCGCATCCTTCTTCCGCCACATGCTGGATCGCGGTATTCATCTGGCTCCATCCAAGTTCGAAGCCTGGTTCCTCACAACAGCGCATACGGACGAAGATGTGGATGCCACGCTGGAAGCGGCGGACGATTCGTTCCGTGCGATGTCACAAGGTAAATAAGCAGAGCAGTAAGGGATAAAATATGAATAGGATGAGAGCTGGAAGTAATCTTAGGGACGGGTATCCGACCTCTGGGAATGCGTTCTGGCTCTTTTTCATTTCACAACTGTACCCGTACAGTTGCAGATTTTATGAATTGTATCTGGTTATGCTATCCCGTTATATTGAGAGAACCACAAGTTGAGATCATGATTACGGAGGTTTATTATGCACAGTCGTTCCAGAAATGGGGTCGCCTATCTGGCAGCTCTCAGCTATGCAGCTATACTTGGCTTTTCATTTTTATTTGTAAAATTGACGGTGACAGAGGCAAGCCCGCTGGATGTGATCGCCCACCGCTTTGCGTTGTCATTTATCGCTCTGACCATTCCAGTACTGCTTGGTTGGATCAAAATCAATATCAAGTTGCGTGATATGCTGCGCATTTTACCATTGGCGCTGCTTTCACCTTTACTGTTTTTCCCCTTGCAAGCGTTCGGACTGATGAGTACTTCTTCATCTGAGGGTGGAATTATTCAAGCTACCGTTCCGATCTTTACGCTTCTGCTAGCCTCCTATTTTCTTAAAGAGCGCACAACAGTGCTTCAAAAGATATCCTTACTGCTATCTGTCTTTGGTGTCGTTTTTATATTTGTGATGAAAAGCGGAGCACCGTTAGCTTCCAATAGCTTTGGCGGTATTTTTCTGCTCGTGCTCTCTGCTATATGCCTATCTGGCTATAACGTACTGGCTCGTCCATTAACACAAAAGTACAATCCGATGGAACTGACCTACGTTACCTCCATTTTGGGATGTATCGTTTTTAACTTGGCGGCCTTGGGGTATCATGCCATAGACGGTTCCATGAGTGCTTATACTGCGCCGCTGGTAAAGCCTGATTATTGGATGGCACTGGCTTATCTGGGCATACTATCTACCCTCGTCACCTCGCTGTTGTCCAGCTTTGCCTTGAAGTGGATCGAAGCCTCCAAAATGAGTGTGATCGGTAATTTATCCACCCTTATTTCCATGTTAGCGGGTGCTTATATTTTGAAGGAACAGCTTGCCTACTATCACATTATTGGTACTGTGGTGATCATTATCGGTGTGGTGGGCACCAATTTCGGAGGAAGAAAAAGCTTCACGCCGATCAAAACAACTTCGGCTAAATCACAATAATGGGCTAAAAGCAGACAGGTGTTAATTTGCCTTCAAAAAAAGAAAACTCCAAGCTGGGTCATTCCAGCCTGGAGTTTTCTTGTTTAACTTCATCGTTTTCGTGGACTAGACCGGATACGCCATGACACTCATTAACGCCAGCTCCGGCTGTGTCGTGTCCAGTCTACTATATTGTACAATGATAGGCACGTCGCTAGTGACCGTAATTGCGTAAGGAATACCTGGCGGAATCCGTTCGCCGAACTTTTCCAGCGAGGCTGTTCGGATATGGCGGGTTCGTCTTCCTTCCACCACCTCGATCATTCCCTCCAACGGCTCACGGTCTTCAAAATAAATGTCTATGCTCAGCTTTGCCGCACGGTTTCCACAGTTCAGCACACATATACTCTCATGACTGAGCAGCTCTCCCCGGCTTTCCGGTGGAATATATCCATCGGGGATGACCCAGAATAAACTTCCTCGCGGCTGGTTAGCCGCCTTTTCCTGAGACTGTTCAGGTTCTCCCATGCCAATGGCCTCCTTTCAGCTATGAATACCTTCACACCTCTAAAGTCTTTTTTACCCGTATGGGTTCTCCTTGGTACGCAGCAGTTGAGCCAGAAAAGCAAGCGTCAATCCCTGGCCCCATCCCTGAATGCGTTTGTAAGGTACGTTGCGATAGCCATCTATATCGTTCATTACAGCAGTTCCAGCGGATACGCCAGTCACTGTGCCGTCCTCTTTAATGCGGGAAAGGATGCCGTCGATCGCCTTTTGCGTGTATTTGTTAAACAATCGGCCCTGCATAAGCAAAGCAGTCGCAATCCCTGCCGAGCCGGAGGTTTCCAGATAAGAGGTATCATCATTCAGCACTGTATGCCATAGTCCTTCTGAGGATTGCAACCGCACTAGTGCATTGAGTTGGTCACGCAGCGAGCCGTCAATGATCATATAGGATGGATGCTGCACCTCCACACATTTCAGCGCCTTGGCCATCGTGAGGGCTGCCCATGAATTGCCGCGCGCCCAGTATATTCCCGACATGCGGCTTTGGTTCGCATGATCCCAGCCGTGATAATACAAATTCGTATCCGGGTCCTGCAAAAATTCTTCATGCCCGTGATATTGCCGGATTCCATCCTCCCAATATGTCTTGTTGCCCAGCAAATGCCCAATCCGCAGCAGATAATAACCGGCCATAAACATCGTATCCACCCATGCTTGCTGCGGAAATACATCATGTAGTGAATTCACGGTATGCTGGAAAATGCCGTTGGCAAACCGCTCAGCCTTTTTGACCAAAAATTCTGCCATCTCGATGGCGATATCCAGGTATTTTTGCTCACCTGTAGCCTGATGTAGTGTCAACAAACAATGTCCAACAGAAACGCCGTTTACCGACAGAGGCGGAAGTCCATCCTCGATATTCTCGTCAACCCATTCTTTCAGCTTGGTCAAATACTTTTCATTGCCTGTTGCTTCATAGGCCTCGCATACTCCATAAAAGGCTACTCCACCCGGCCAATCCCAGCTATAGTGCATTTGAAACGTGCGTTCCACTACCCGGTCAATCACCTGTTTAATCTGTTCCTCATCAAAACTCAATGCGGGCATTGCTACGTCTCCTCCTTTGGTAAGCTTCACGTTAGTTGCCCTCCTTGCCACCTGTTCCAAAAAAGGTCATCCGTCAACGTAAGTACATGCGCAGCGGTTGCAAATCCAGTTCCTTCACAGCCGCCGCCACCATATTTGCAATCCGGATCGCACCATTCTCATGAAAATGCGTATTATCCTCCAGGCCGCCGGAAAAGTTCATGTATTCCCCAGGCAGCAGCCACATAAAAAACTCCTTGCTTTCTTCAGGGCCCAGCTCTTCATATAACTCCTGCGTGCGGGCAGACAAATCAATGAGCGGCACGTTCGCTTCTTCTGCCAACTCGCGAACCGCCGTTATATAGTCGCCATGTGTATCGGACAGCGTACCATCCTCGTTAAAATAGCGACGATGTACAGGCGTAATCAGCACCGGGGTTCCGCCCTTGCTTCTCGCTCCGTCGATATATAGGCGCAAATGCTCCGTGTAGGTCGTAAAAGGCTCCGTGGCCCGTTCGGGATCAGGCTTCTGATCATTATGACCGAACTGGATGAACAGGAAGTCTCCTGTCTTCATTTCTCCCAAAATAGCATCTAGACGTCCCTCGTCCACGAAGCTTTTGGAGCTTCGTCCCGATACAGCGTGATTATCCACGCAGACATCATGCTTGAACAGGGCTGGCAAAGCCTGACCCCAGCCTGTATAAGGATAGCCGGACAGCCCTTGATCCGTAACCGTAGAGTCTCCGGCTAGGAATAGTCGGAGACTCTGCAGTGCGGGTGCAATTTCCAGAGCATTGAGCCGTGGCGCAGTGCCAGATACGGTGAGGCGCAGTCTGCCGCCTCGGACAGGCACCGTAAACATCGCCTCCGTGAACTGGCCTGGCAGCGTGTGGACGGGAGGCAGCATATGTTTACCCTCGCCAGCCCGTAGCCGCGTGAGCGTTTCTGCCAGTGGATCGCCGAGCAATACGGTGACCAAAACTATTCCGTCCGGTACATCTGCAACAAACGAAGCGTTCAGTGGAATACAAAAGCTGCTGCGCAGCCGTGTATGTGCATCCTTGGCTGGATTCTGCCTTTGTCGCCCGTACACATGCTCTGTAGTCTCGAAGCCATAGCCCTGTTCAGCTGTATATATGCAATCCGGGGACACGGCCTTGTAGCCATCCGCAGGCTCTCCCGGACCAAAGTCAAACTTCCACATTTTACTCACTCCTCGGTCTTAACCCTTCAGGCCACTCGTGCTCATTCCTTCTACAATTTGTTTTTGGAAAGCGAAGAATACAGCGATAACAGGTAGCAGGCTTAAGATGGACATCGCGAACATTCCTCCCCAGTTGGAGGCTGACTCGCTATCGAGGAACATTTTGAGTGCAATCGATACGGTATATTTCTCTGGAGAGTTCAGATACAATACCGGACCTAACAGATCCTCCCACTTCCAGTAGAATGAGAAGATGGCCGCCGTAGCCAGCGAGGATTTGAGCAAGGGTAAAATAATTCGAAAATACAATCGGAACTTGCCGCATCCATCAATCGTCGCCGCTTCATCCAACTCTGCTGGAATCGTGCGTATAAACTGCACCATCAGAAAGATGAAGAACGGCATCCCGAAAAAGGATGGTACTACCAACGGTAAGATTGTATTGATCCATCCAAGCTTGGTGAAAATGATATATTGCGGTACCAGCACTACATCCCCTGGCAGCATCAGCGTCACCATCATCAGAGCAAACCACAAGTTACGCCCTTTGAATTTCAAGCGTGCGAAGCCAAATGCGATCAATGAGGAGGAAAGCACAGCGCCAATCGTGGAAATCACTACGATCGTAAGCGAATTTAGAATATATGTGCCGAAGTTATAACCCGTCGTGCCTTTCCAGCCTGTTACATAGTTTTGCCAAATCCATTCTGTAGGGAAAAGTGAGGAGGCTGTGACGAATATCGTCCGACTTTCTTTAAATGAGCTGAACAGCATCCAAAACACGGGATACAGCATTAGGAGCGCTAGTGCAGCAACCAGAATGTGATAAATTGGCCATTTGAACGTTTTCCATGCCATTGGTATCAGCGCCCCTTTTCCGTTTCATAAAATACCCAAAATTTGGATGTTATAAATAAAATCGCAGTCAGTATCGCAATCATAATAAGCATGACCCAAGCCATAGCCGCCGCATATCCCATATTGCTGAACATAAACGCCTGCCGGAACAGATACAGTGAATGCAGCATCGTTCCATCCATTGGGCCGCCCTCACCCTTGGAGATAACATAGGCCGGGACGAAGGTCATAAAAGCACTGATCGTCTGCATTATCAAGTTAAATAAAATAATCGGACTCAGCAGTGGCAGCGTAATACTGAAAAATTTCCGTACTGGCGTAGCACCATCTACACTGGATGCCTCGTACATTTCATGCGGAATGTTTTTCAGTCCTGCCAGAAAAATAAGCATGGATGAACCAAATTGCCATACAGACAAGGTGATTAGCATCATTAGCGAAGCATTCGGATCACCAAACCATTTCACCGGGGTTGCCCCAAAGGCCGAAAGCAAGCTGTTAACAATGCCCTCATTACTGAAAATATTGCGCCACATGATGGATACTGCAACGCTCCCCCCGATAATAGAAGGCAGATAGTACATCGTCCGATAGGTGCCCACCATGCGTGACTTGGTATTCAAAATCATCGCCACAAACAACGCGAAAATCAGCCGCAATGGTACACCGACCAATACATACGTAAACGTGACTCTGATCGAATTCCAGTATTTCGGATCGCCTGTAAACATTTTTTCGAAGTTACCCAGACCAATCCATTTGGGCGGGGTGAACAGATTGTAGCTGGTAAAGGATAGATACAGCGAAATAAACATTGGAATTAATGTAAATGCCAGAAAGCCCACAATAAACGGGCTGATAAACGCATATCCGGTCATATTGGCTTTCAAGCTCTGATGATTTCGCAAGCTCATCAAGCCTCCCTTCTGTTGCATTTTAAAAATTAGCAAATTTAAATATATATATTAATCGTTGTTATATGAATTATATTGTGATATCTACAAAGCTTGCTTCTACGATGGGTTCGTCCGATTAACCGTGCGCAATCATTGCTTTGCACTACGCACGGTTAACCTAACGAAACGTTCCTTCAACCCTGCATTGTTACTGCTTGTTATTCGCAAGGATAGTATTCGCATCAGCCCGGAATTTGACCGCTGCGTCTTCAGGCGTCATCTGTCCGAAATTGACTTGCTCAATATAATCGGTCAGAGTAGCAATCACTTCCGGCGATCCAACCGGCGGCGGCGGGCTCATTGGAGAAGCCTTTGGCTCCATGGAAGCCACAAATTCAAACACCTGCTTCGTTGCCTCGCTTAACTCCGGCGCTACAGCTTCCTTGATTTTGGCAGAAATCGGTACGCCGCGTTCGCCTTTAATCAATTTATTCGCTTCTACATCATTCATCCAGAAATCAATAAATTTTGCGGCCTCATCCTTCACCTGTGAACGGGAAGCCACTGCCCAGTACATTGTAGGCTGCATATACACGCCTTTTTCCATATTCGGTCCAAACATCGGAGCAAGCGCCATTGGCCGATTAACGACCTGTTGTAATCCCACATATTGATTGGACCACTGCCAAATGCCGATGCCTGTTCCTTTAACAATATCCGATTCCTCAAGAATTCCCTTGGTTTGGTTCATGACTTCAGGAGTCGGTGTCGCCCCCTTTTTAATTAGCTCAGCTAAACCGCCGAAGAAATCAACAAACAGATTATCGTCGTCATACCCCAATCCTGTTCCTTCCGTATTGTAGAGAGACTTTCCATGTGTCCGCAAATAGTAGTGGAAGAAAATATCCGCAGCCATTGAGCTGTCAAAGTAAACTTTATTAGAGGCTGCCTTCAAAGCCAGCTCCTTGTATTGATCCCATGTCCAGTCGTCAGGAATTTTGTCTATGCCCGCTTTTTTGAGCAATGCCGGATCATATTGGAAGCCCAGCACATTGACACCTGTTGGAATACCATATTGCTTTCCGGCAATGATCCCGGTTTTGAGTACATTTTCGTTCACATCAGCGACTTGGATTTTCTGATTCAAGTAAGGCGCCATATCCTCCAGTTGGCCGTTCTTCGCATATTGGCTAATATACGAAATGTCCATCTGTACGATATCCGGCAGTTGGTTTGCTGCCGCCTGCGGGGCGAGCTTCTTCCAGTAGTCATCAAAAGAGGCATATTCCACATCAATCGTCACATTCGGATTTTTTTGCTTATACAAATCGATAACCTTCTGCGTATATTCGTGGCGCGTATCCGATCCCCACCAAGCGATCCGCAACTTTACTTTCCCGTCTGCACTTGTGCCCGAATTGCCTCCACCGTCTGCTCCACTACATGCCGTCGTCAAAACGAGCAGCATCGCTATGATCAGAAACCATCCCTTTTTGCCCACCTATCTCTCCCCTTTTCGCTGTTCTAGAAAGGAGCCTTATTACAAGTAACAATGTACTTACGCAAATTTGATAGCGTTTACATTTGCTCCTGTAGTTATTTTCCCAAAAGCAGAGAAACATTGGAATACACAAATCAGATTTCAAAGGTTTAAAAAACAGAGGGACTCAGCAGCTTATCCCCGTTCGTGTGATTTAATGTACTCGGAGGGTGTCATACCTGCCCATTTTTTGAACACCTGGCTAAAATATTGCGCATTCCCGCCGAAGCCGAACCATTCGGCCAGCTCAAACACCTTTACGTCCCCTGTTTCCCGAATATGCTCAGCCGCACGTTCGATCCGGTAACGATTGACGTAGTGCGAAAAGTTTTCGCCTGTCACTTTTTTGAAAATTTTCCCTAAGTAGTCGGAATTCATATAGAGCATTTGCCCCGCCACTCCGTTCAGTGAAAGATCGGATTTTCTATAATTTTGCTCAATAATAGTGATCATTTTATCCACCGTGGAAGATTGGCGGTATACATTGCTTTTATAATAAATTGCGGTCATTCGTTCGGCAGCTTCCTGTACAAAAGATTTGAGACATGCCAATGTTTTTTGCTCTGCCAGCACGACCATTCGGCTCGTGAACGCCGCACGCTCTTCTTCAGGGCATATACGGATCATGGCCGCATAGAGCTGTAGCACATAAGAACGGGTTACGGAGATTTCCAGCTTCATACGGGACAGGATGCCAAACAGCCGATCCACTTCCTGCGCAACCTCCTCCCTATTTCCAGCCTTGATCAGCAGGCCGAACTTCTCCTCGTCCAGCTCCAAATCTGCCATCTCCCGGGTGTCCTCAGCCGCCAAATCCTCCTTCGTAATGAGACTCCCCTCTCCGGTGTAAAAGCGGTGATTCATACAATGCAAAGTCTCCCGGTACATCCCCCGCGAATGCTGCATGCTATCCGACTCGCTAACTGCGACGGTCACCTCCAACTTATAAAAGCGGTGAAATGTCGTACGTACCGCTTCAATCTGTTTCATAAATCGAGATGTGTCATCCTCACTTTCCAGCACAATTAGCAGCTGCCCTTGCATAGTCGTACTGAGCAAGACATGATCCATTAAATCCCCTGCTATATTTTGCAAAGCAAACAAATGCTCCGGCTCGTGGGACTCCTCCACCCGCAGCAGCAGCATTCGAACCTGCTTATCTTGCAACTCCAGACCGAACAAACGCTCATAAAAAGCGATATCACGGCTGCCGTAAGTTTTATAGGAAATAAACTCCTTCAAAAAATGCTCCTTCACATGCGGCAACATACGCTGAAAATCAAGCTTCATCCGGCTCACAAACTGCTTGCGTTCTTCCTGTTCCTCTCGCTCCTGTCCTAACTCTGTCAGAGCCTCATGAATTTGCCGCTCGTTGCAGGGCTTCAGCAAGTAGTGCTTTACCCCGTATTGCATAGCCCGACAAGCATAGTCAAAATCTTTGTAACCTGACAACAGAATAAACCGAACGTCTGGAAAATGCTCCGTCGTTTTGGCAACGAGTCCGATACCGTCCAGTCCTGGCATAGAAATATCGCTGATCACAAAATCAGGCGGGCTCGCCTGGATCTGATCATATGCCTCAATCCCATTACGCGCCGTACCTACCAGCCTTGTTCCTGCCTTACCCCAATCGACCACCTGTGAAATGCCTTCCAAAATCATACGCTCATCATCAACCAGTAGCACCTTGTACACGACCCTGATCCCCTTTCACATATGGAATACAGACATGAATTGACGTTCCTGCTCCTGACTCGCTATGCAGCTCTATCCCCCAAGGTGTACCAAATGTCAGGTTAATCCGTTCTTGAATATTCGCAAGTCCAATACCCCGCCCACGGGTTGTGATCTGTCCGCTCCGCAGCTTTTCCAAGAAATCCGGGGTCATTCCAGGTCCGTCATCTTCAACCCTCAGGAACAGCGCCCCCTCGTTTTCTCTGACCACAATTGTGATCCGACACGGTTCAATACGCGGCTCCAGCGCATAATGGATCGCATTCTCCACCAAGGGCTGAAGTGTTAGCTTCGGAATTTGCGCGTCCATCAATTCTTCCGGGACATCGAGATGGAAAACGAGACGTTCGTCAAAACGTGTTTTTTGGATCGTTACGTAGCTTCTTACGATATCCAGTTCTTTTTGAAGCGGAATCAGCTGCTCTTCAAAACTGACCGCGCTGCGTAGTAGAAAAGCAAGGGCTTCCACCATTTCTGAAATCCGGTCCTGCTTGTTGGCCTTGGCGAGCCAGTTCACAGACTCTAATGTATTGTATAGAAAATGTGGATTTATCTGTGCCTGAAGCGCCTTTAGCTCTGTTTCCCGCAGCAGTAGCTGCTTGGCAACATTCTCATTAATAAGCTCACGGATACGGCGGATCATCTTCTTATACGTCCGATGCAGTAAGCCTACCTCATCCTGTGTGGAAAGGGGGACCGCTCCAAGCGCTTCCTCTTCCAGACGGTCGAGATCTCCTTTTTCTATTTTACGCATGTTCTGAATCAACTGAACGATCGGTTGGGTAATGCTGCCCGATAACCTAGCGCCCAGCGCCAGTGCAATAAGCAGCATAATTACAAAAATTGCGCTTACAATTTCTTTGATTATCGTAATACTGCGAAACATATCATCAAAGGGAGTCATATGTAAATACGTCCAGCCCGTATAAGAGGATTTGATTTGAGCAGCAAAAAAGGTCCCGCCTGTATAGGTCGCGATCCCGTAAGGCTGCTTCCGCCCAAGCTCTGCCTGAATATCGCTCTCACTCAAAAGCGGTGTTTCGGGATAGATCATCCGTCTTCCGTCTGTAATCATCAACTGTCCGTCACGGCCGGAGGTCTGCACACGATCCGCTACAATCCGGTCAATTCGCACACGAATCGCAAGCGTTCCAAGCCCGTTCAGCGTAAAATTGGAATCGGTAAAAGATTTGAATTGCCGTGCTGCCAGCAAGGAGGAATGGCCTGCCGCATACCATGCATGGGAGCCGTCATATTCGTCTGCCAACTCCGACAGGGTGGATCGAAGCTCTTGGGGGATACCTTCGCGGTTGCCCGCACTCATCACCTGTCCCTCTTTGTCGATTACCATCATAGAATAGACATAGGTTTCAGAGCCGGCAAAGGCAATAAGCCTATTCGTTATTTTTTTGCGCAGTACCATTTTGACATAAGGTGACGTTTCCTTTTCCAACTGGAGCAAATAACGCTGAAGCTGCTCGTCCGTTATTACCTTAAAAGTAACCTTTTCAACATCCTTCAGTTCATTTTCAATGCCAATTGAAGAAATATTGAGTACCTCGGATGTCTTTTTGTACATTTGATTATCATAAATATGAAATACGTATTTAAGTATAACTGCAACAACCGCAAAATTAACCAGCATGAGCACCGTAATCAGCAGTACCATCTTATGATGGATTCCAGCATTTTTGTAAGCGCTCTTAACATAGGTAATCAGTACATGTCGCCTCCTTCGCTCATCCTGCACGGTCCAGCTCAAAATGGAGAAAACTCTATATATTATACAAAATACCCCATGCCTTGGTCATTCGGCAAGAGGTATTTGGGTTTGCTTAGCGTTGATCGTTTGCTTTCGATTTGTCCGCCTTGCTCATATATTCGTCATATCGGTCATCAAGTTCACGTGCCATACTCCGGTATTTTCGCGTCTCTTCGACAATAGGGTCCATTTGAGTCTGAACCCGCACCTCATATTTGGGGCTGAGTCGTTCCCGTTTTTTGGCCTCATTCTCACGAATTTCGCCTTCCGTCAGCAGTTCACTGAGCTGGCGTTCCAATTCTTCGGATTGGCTCATCGCGATTTCCTCCTTCAGGATGATGGTTACGTAGTATTATAACCCGGTTGCGTCCGCTTCTTTCAGCACTTGAATAAGTTGAGAATGAATAGCTGTATTCGTAGCTACAACATGCCGTACACTCAGGTCATAAGGTTGGCCTAATGTGTTCGTAATGGTGCCTCCTGATTCCTGTACCAACAAAGCACCCGCGGCCACATCCCAGGCATTCAAACCGATTTCGCAATAAGCGGACAAACGTCCCGACGCCACATAAGCCAAATGCAAGGCTGCCGAGCCGAGCGCCCGAATGCCCCGTACTTGAGGTGTAAGAACCTGCGTAATTTTCATATTCAACGGTTGTGCATACGTACGATCCGGCGGGAAGCCGATGCACACCAGACTATCTCCCAGCGTTTCTTCTTTCGATGCTTGCATACGATTTCCGTGGACGTATGCGCCTTTTCCCTTCTCCGCTACAAACATTTCATCGCGGGACGGATCATAAATTACACCGACAATTACCTCTCCACGATGAGCCAAGGCAATAGACACACTGTAGTACGGCAGACTGTGCACGAAATTGGTAGTGCCGTCTACCGGATCAATGATCCATAAATATTCCTCTTCACGGGCAGCCTCTAATGCTCGGGCTGAAGCTTCAGCTCCCGGCTCTACCCCTTCTTCACCCAAAATGGCATGATCGGGAAAATGGGTGAGGATGAGTCTGCGAATCATCTGTTCTGCACCTTTATCTACCTCGGTTACTAGATCGGTCGAAGATTGCTTGGTATTCAATTGTTCAACAGTGCCCAGTCTGCTCTTAATCCATTCCCCGGCTTTGGATGCCGCATTAATAGCCACGGCCGTATAGCTTTTTCCTGATACGATATAGGGAACCTTTTCGTTTTCATGTTCGTTCAACGTGTTCACTCTACTTTCTATATCATTGTTACGTGGTTTACGAATCTGCCCTGCAGACAGTCTCTTAACCATCTCTGTTTCAGTACAAGTTTGCTAGTTTACACATTCTAGTATACACAATAAGCTTCATAAAGTTTCTCCATATGGAAGCTTTATCCGCAAAATACTACTTTTTAAGGCGTAATTTCTATGGAAGCCCCATCCAACACTTTGACCCCGTTATCTTCCTGAAGACGCAGTTCATTCATTAATCCGAACAATGCTTCATCCTTAAGTTTGGCTTCAAGCATGACATCAATCCGATCCGTATATCCAGAAATATTACGCAGAAAGGTCAGCAACGGCTCCACCAGAACACCGTCTGCATGACCACGAGGGTCTTTTTCACTTTTAGGACTGGAGGCATGAATTTTGGGCGGCAATGGATGATCAGTAGAAGATCCGGCTTGAGCCAATTCCCCTTTCCAGGTCTCCAATATATCCGGCCATAGCTCCCACGGCTTTTCCCCCTCGTTATTGACCCATTGATGATGAATATCGAGAACCATCGGCAAGCCCGTTATTTTGCAAGCTTCCAGTGTTTCCACCGCATTGAACGTTTTATCATCATTTTCCAATGTTAACCGTTGTCTTAATGAAAGATCCAGGGCATTCACTTGCTCTACAAAACGCTGACCTGAGGTCACCTTATCTCCGTATGCACCACCAATATGAATGTTGTTCTTGGCTTCGGCACCAAGTCCCATGGCCTCCAGCATCGCCACGTGGTACTTCAGATCATTAATGGAGCTCTGTAACACTTCAGGACGGGGAGTGCTGAGCACTGTAAAATGATCAGGGTGAAACGATACCCTCATCTTATTCGCCTTGACATAGTCCCCCACCTCTGCAAAATCAGCGGCAAGCGCCTCAAACGGGTCCCAGTCCCGCAGATCCTGATGGGTCGCAAGCGGAATCAGCTTGGATGAGAAACGATAGACCTGAATATCACTCGCACGATTATGACGCAGCAGCCTCAATGTATTATGGAGATTTTCGGCTGCAATCCGTTCTAGCTTGCGGATCGCCGCTTCTCGGTCTCCGATCTTGTTAAAGCTGGCCATGGTCATGGTTTTAGAAGGGGATGCATTTTGCACGGTGACTGACATGGCAACATAACCGAACCTTACGATCATAGATGTCCTTCCTTTCAGCAGTTCGCAGTAGATGGTAAGGCCGCTTTCACTCTGTGACCTAAACCCCTTTTCTACTGATCATACCCGGAAAAGCACCTGCTGATTCGGTGTATTGCACAAAACTGTAAGAAACAAACAGCTAGGATTGCTGCTGTGCTCCAAAAAACATTTCATCCGCCAATGCGGTCTGAATTCTTGATTCCTCTTCATTCAGCTTACGAATGAGAGTCATTTCTACCTCGGTCACTTCGTCACCTTGGAAATTGATTTCGGCGATACAGCCCACAATCTGAACGATGGCTACTGCCACGTTGTCCACGCTATATGCGATGACCTTCTGTCCTGTCGGAAAAACGCGCAGTCCGGATTTAACCATTTTGCCACGTCCATATTCCAGCAGTTCATAAAGTTCTTGTTCGCTCTTGAATTTGCACACCGAGTTAAATTCAGTTTGAAAGCCCATGTCTAGCCGCCACCTTTCATATTTAAGGGATTGGTAAAATGCTCAAGTACATCAATATATATGAACAAAAAGGAGAGTGATCAGCTCCCCTTCATTTTTTTCGTTTATGAGTTCTCATAGTGCAGTGCCGACCGGCGCTCATAACGCTCCAGTGCAAGAGCAATCATGCGATCCAGTAGACTTACATAGGATACGCCGGTTTCTCTCCACAACAATGGATACATGCTGAACGGTGTAAAGCCAGGCATCGTATTCACTTCATTAATAAGGATATGTCCATCTGAGCGTCTGACGAAGAAATCTGCACGGGAAATCCCACAACCTTCCAGAGCGCGGAAAGCTTGCAATGCGGCTTCACGGATACGATCTGCCACTTCCTCGTCCAGTGGTGCCGGAATGAGCATTTCCGATTGACCATCGGTATATTTGGCAGCATAGTCGTAGTAATCACTCGACGACACAATTTCACCCGGTACCGAGGCAATCGGCTCATCATTACCAAGTACGCTGACCTCAATCTCACGGGCATCGACGTACTCTTCCACGATCACCTTCAGATCAAATTGCAAAGCCAGATCTACAGCCTTTTCCAGTTCTTCTCGGTTGCTCGCTTTGGAAATACCGACACTTGATCCCAGATTGGCTGGTTTGACAAAGCAAGGATAACCTAGCTCAGTTTCTATGTTACGCACCAAGTCATGACCGGTTTGTGCCCACTGTGTACTATTAAAATAGCAGTATTTCACTTGCGGCAATCCTGCATGCTCAAACAGCTTCTTCATGACGCCTTTATCCATACCTGCTGCCGAAGCCAGCACTCCTGCCCCGACATAGGGCATATCCGCCATTTCGAACAGACCCTGAATCGTTCCGTCCTCGCCAAAGGTGCCGTGCAGCAGCGGAAACAGTACATCCAGTGTCTGCTCTCCATACAGCTTGCCGAACAACGTATCTAATGCCGCCTTGGTGCCGCCCTCAGCATGCTCCAGCTTCAATTGCTCTACAGTAGTCAGAGGCGCATTTAACAGCGTCCCTCTACGCCAATCGCCAGCCTTCGTAATATAAAAAGGAATA
This sequence comes from Paenibacillus sp. BT-177, assembly GCF_025846815.2. Lineage (NCBI taxonomy): Bacteria > Bacillati > Bacillota > Bacilli > Caryophanales > Paenibacillaceae > Paenibacillus > Paenibacillus sp. BT-177. The sequence continues at coordinate 34,674 of NZ_JAOYTP010000009.1, forward strand.
ATCTCGTATTTCTCATAGTTAAAAGCGTTCATTACCGCATACGCCGTTTGCAGCGATACCTCATGTTCGCCCGATTTACCACCGTACACCAGCCCTACGGTCAATTTTTGATTTGCCATGCCTATCCTCCGCTTTCTTGCTTTCGTCATTGTGCCTGATTTGCTTCACTGTACCTGTTATCCATCATCTCATTTAAAAATAGTCGGCGATGTGATAAAAGCGATATACCGTATTGTCCGTCCACGCATACGAATTTTTATAGTCCCAATAACGACGTCTGGAGCTTACCGTATGTGCATTGACTAGCGGCATGCCGCCAGCATCAAAGGCCGTTACCACCGTGCTGTGCTGGAAAGTTCCGTCACCATCCCAATCATAAAAAATGACGTCCCCCAGCATGAGCTGCTCCGGTCGACTCACCTGCTCTGCGGTCAAACCCCAGGAACTGGAACCCAAATACCGTTCCAGACTGTTGGAAACCGCCCAGCTATAGCTCCACAGCTCACGTCCGGCGACCCGTCCTTTATACCACCAGCCCGATTCTCTTTTACCAGTATAGTGGATCGGTGCACCACCTGCAAAGAGGCACTGCGAGATATAATTGGTGCAATCCACATCAAAAGCCTCAAACTCCGGGTTAAAACTATCCCACCACTGATCTGCATAGGCCGCTGCTTCTTCACGGCGATATCGACTGGGGCGTGCTGATGAACCGAAGCCCAGCACACCACGATTTAGCAGCGGCAGACTTCCTCCCTGATTAAACGACGCTTGTTCGAAAGGAACCTCTCCTCCCGCTGGCTTTCTTTCTGCCGGGTCACGCTCAATCCTCGTCACCTGCCAGGCTTCACCCTCGCGTGTAAACGTCAGGCGCTCCCGTTCAATCCGATCCTCCCGGTGAGTCATTCCGCCCTTCTCATAAAAGAGCCGCACATGCAGTTGTACATCGACCACTGCCTCATCCGGAGTATCCTGCACTATTCGTATCGGCTTGGCGCGTGTCTCGCTGCGTAGGGGAACAGCGTCCCGTTCGCTGTACCACTGCTCCAACCTGGCCGCACGTGCTGCCCGCTCCATTCGCTGGCCCACCTCCAGGTACTCATCCGGCTGTGGTACACCATTTACCTCACTGCGATTGTACTGATTCACGTAAGCAAAAAGGGCCTGTTTCCATTCCCGCTCCCCCATCCCTATCCCTCCATTTTTCGTCTCGCTATCCTTATTCGGGGATAACCACGCCGATATATAACTTCCTTTCTTTCCTCTCTGGTCTGATATGCTCTCTATCTATAAGTATGAATCTCTAAAGCTTGGTATGAACATCGAAAAACGCGGGGGAACGGAACGTTTTATTTTCCAGTCTGACACGCATAATTTAGGTCAAAAAAACTTTACGGAACCGTCTGAAAACGGTATACTTAATCCAAAAGCAATCATTTTGAAATCATGTTTCATCTAATGAAACGAATTACATTCATCTCAACCTCTTAACTTACGATGAACCACTGAAGATGAAATTGAGAACGCAACCAATTAAAACCAAATGTGCAAGACGTCGAAAAAAGACATCCCTATTTTCCCGCAAGCATCCACTTCAAGGAGGTAATACTTATGTCAGGAAAAGATCAATTCTCCATTGCCCGTAGCTTGGAAGTTAACGGGAAGCCTTATCGCTACTACAGTCTTAAGGCACTGGAGGAACAAGGAAAAAGCGGTGTTGCCAAGCTGCCTTTCTCCATTAAAGTGTTGCTGGAAGCTGCGGTTCGCCAGTTTGACGGACGCGCCATTACTGAGGAACATGTGCAGCAGCTGACAGGCTGGGCTGAGGATCGTGACACCAACAAGGAAATCCCGTTCATTCCTGCACGTATCGTGCTTCAGGATTTTACAGGCGTCCCGGTGGTTGTCGATTTGGCGGCCATGCGTGATACGGTGAAAAAAGCGGGCGGCGATCCGAAACAAATCAACCCGCTCGTTCCCGTCGATCTCGTAATCGACCACTCGGTTATGGTTGATGCTTTCGGTACTAGTGACGCGCTGGACTACAATATTAATGTAGAGTTTGAACGCAACGAAGAACGGTATCGTTTTCTGCGATGGGCGCAAACGGCATTCAATAACTTCCGTGCGGTGCCGCCGTCCACTGGTATCGTTCATCAGGTTAATCTAGAGTATCTCGCCTCCGTAGCCGCGACCAAAACCATCGACGGCGAAACCGTGGTCTTCCCAGATTCCCTCGTGGGAACGGACTCCCATACGACGATGATTAACGGGCTGGGTGTTGTGGGCTGGGGTGTCGGCGGGATTGAGGCAGAGGCCGGTATGCTGGGGCAGCCGTTGTATTTTGTCACTCCCGATGTGATCGGCTTCAAACTGACAGGCAGTCTGTCAGAAGGTGCTACCGCTACGGACCTGGCGCTAACAGTTACGCAAATGCTGCGTAAAAAAGGCGTGGTCGGGAAATTCGTAGAATTTTTCGGTCCAGGTCTGGCCAACATCAGCTTGGCTGACCGTGCGACTGTGGCCAACATGGCACCGGAATACGGCGCAACGATCGGCTTTTTCCCGGTTGATGCCGAAACGCTGGCTTACCTGCGCAGCACCGGACGTTCCGATGAGCAAGTCAGCCTCGTAGAGGAATATTACAAAGCTCAAGGCATGTTCCGCACAGCCGATACCCCAGACCCTGTGTTCAGCGATACGATTGAGCTGGATCTGGCTTCGGTTGTACCGAGTCTCGCCGGACCCAAACGTCCGCAGGACCGTGTTGAGCTCAGCCGCATGAAAGAAACCTTCGAAGGCATTATCCGTACCCCGGTAGACAAAGGCGGCTATGGACTGAGCGATGAAAAGATTGCACAGAAGGTTCCACTGACCCATCCGGACGGCTCCACCAGTGAACTGGGTACTGGCTCAGTCGTGATTGCAGCGATTACAAGCTGCACGAACACCTCCAACCCAAGCGTTATGCTAGGCGCGGGCTTGCTCGCCAAAAAGGCAGTACAACGCGGGCTCAAAAAGCCAGGCTATGTTAAAACAAGCTTGACACCAGGTTCCCTTGTTGTAACGGAATACCTGCAAAAAGCCGGGCTGATCGAACCACTCGAAGCCCTCGGCTTCCATGTGGCAGGCTACGGCTGCGCGACCTGTATCGGTAACTCCGGTCCACTTCCCGACGAAGTGAGCCAGGCCATTACAGACCATGATCTGACCGTCGGCGCAGTCATTTCCGGTAACCGGAACTTTGAAGGACGTGTGCATGCGCAGGTCAAAGCCAACTATCTTGGTTCGCCGCCACTGGTTGTCGCTTACGCGCTGGCAGGTACGGTGAACATTGATTTGACGAATGACCCGCTTGGTTATGATCAGGACAATCAGCCTGTCTACCTGAAAGATATCTGGCCTTCTTCCGAAGAAATCAAAGAAGCGATCAGCCTGTCTCTCAGCCCGGATATGTTCCGCCGCAAATACGAAAATGTATTTACAGCCAACGAGAAATGGAATTCCATTCCGGTTCCTGAAGGCGAATTGTATGAGTGGGATGAAAACTCAACTTATATTCAAAATCCGCCGTTCTTTGAAGGACTTCAAGATGGTGTGCAGGATATCAAGGAAATCCGTAATGCCCGTGTACTTGCCCTGCTGAATGATTCGGTCACGACTGACCACATCTCGCCAGCAGGCAACATCGCCCCTTCCAGCCCGGCAGGACTGTACTTGAAGGAGCATGGTGTAGAGCGTAAGGACTTCAACTCCTACGGCTCTCGTCGCGGTAATCATGAAGTCATGATGCGCGGTACATTTGCCAACATCCGTATCCGCAATAATGTAGCTCCAGGCACCGAAGGCGGTGTGACCAAGTACTTGCCAACAGATGAGGAAATGTCCATCTATGATGCGTCCATGAAATATCAGGCAGCCGATCAGAACCTGATCGTCATTGCCGGCAAGGAATACGGCACAGGTAGCTCCCGTGACTGGGCGGCAAAAGGTACACTGTTGTTAGGTGTTAAAGCCGTCATTGCTGAAAGCTTCGAGCGGATTCACCGCAGCAACCTGGTCGGCATGGGTGTACTGCCGCTGCAATTCCAGGAAGGCTATGGCTGGTCCAGCTTGGGTCTCAATGGTCGCGAAACCTTCGATATCCTCGGCATTGACAATGACGTGAAACCAGGTCAAGAACTTACGGTTGTAGCCAAACGCGAGGATGGCACCAAGTTCGAATTCCCGGTCACTGCCCGTCTGGATAGCACCGTCGACATCGATTACTACCACAACGGTGGTATTTTGCAAACCGTATTGCGTCAAATGATTCAAGCGTAATGATCGATTGAATCATGAAAATCCCCTCCCAAATGCGGTGTAAACTGCAATTGAGAGGGGATTTTTTTACATGCTCGAAGCATTCAGGAGAAAACATATGCCTATGGTCGAAAATACAGCAGTTATAAGCACTGTAATGAGACCAGGCAGGCTTTTCAACATTTCAGAGCCTTCTTGGCTCTTGAATTGACGTCTGAGAACAAGCTGGAGCAAAAGCATAACTATAAAGGATATGAGGCTAAGTCCACATAACAACCATATAAAACATATAGAAGAGGTGTGTATGGACCTGCTTCTTGCTTTTCGCCTCCAAGAGTAGTAGTTATTAATTAGAGAGTATTTCTACATTTGAGAGGTGAGGAATTGAAAGTTATCGAATTAGCAATTGTATTAAATGACAAAGAGGGCTACTATACTGAAAAATTTGACCTTGTTGCCTTGCCTTTTGTCCCAAGAAAAGGAGAAATGGTTTTATGGAATAATAAACTTTATCGTGTGCTAGATGTAATGTATAGTTTTGAAACAACTGAGTACGACTATAATTATGACGCTAACCCTAGTATTCAAAGCTCGGTAGCTCATGATGTAACCTATAAAGTTTTTTTGAAACCTGATAATTTTAACAGACATTGAATAAAGTATTTTCTTAGTGCTTAGGCTAAGAAAATACTTTATTTGTTTTTCACAATAGCATCCCTATAAATTGCCGTTATAAAACCTTAATAGGTTAACAAAACGCTTGTTTTGCCTTGTCTTCCAGACTCACAAATAAGTTCTTCGCTGGTTCTACCCCTAATAATAGCAGTCAGGCGCACGCCAGGAGCGCCACCGCACGGTTATGAGCTGAAGCACGAGCATCCGGAATATGGCTGCTCTCTCCGATTTTAGACTGTAATTTATCCCCATCCACTTTGCCACCGGTGACAGCGACGCTGGCACTGCCCCATAGAGCTAATTCAATTCATATTATACACATATCAGCAATCTATATTTTTATACCTATGGCTTAGAAAAAGAGAAATAATCAACTAATGATCGTGGACAAAAAAGCCGACCCACTCAGGACCGGCTTCCAACTGTATTCTCTTATAACCTTACCTTCGCTTGCCAATTACTTCGAAATATCCAAAAAGCCCTCTCCGAACACATCCCGTACGTCATGAATGGTAATAAACGCTGCTGTATCGATAGCTTTCACAATCTTTTTAAGCGCTGATACCTCTTGTTTACTAATGACGATATATAGGACCTCTTTCGGATTTTTAGTGTAATATCCGTGTCCTGACAGGACGGTAACTCCACGGTCCATTTGCGTAATGACCATCTCGGCAATTTTATCTTGGTGCTCCGAAATGATCATGACCGCTTTTTTCGGATTCAGTCCTTCAATCATGAAGTCCATCACCTTCGTACCAACGTACAAAATAACGATAGTCAGCATCAATTTTTCCGGACCAATAATAAAATAGGAAGAGAATGCAACAATCAGATCAAAAAACAACAAGGCATAGCTGATATTCCAATCCAGATATTTGTTGGCGATCCGGGCTAAAATGACGGTTCCTGCCGTTGTACCACCGACCCGTACAATTAAGCCAATTCCAACCCCTACCAAAACTCCGGCAAATACAGCATTAATCGTCGGCTCATGCGAATCAATCCGCCAGTTGACCGTTAAATGCAAAAACAATGAGTTAAATGCGACCGCAATTATAGTGTACAAGGTCGTTCTCTTGTCCAAAAATTTATATCCAACAATCAGCAGCAAGCCATTAATCACCAGATTGACGATCGAGGGAGACCACTGAAACAGGTAGTACAAGATGATCGTGACCCCTGTAACGCCCCCCTCGCCAAACTCATTCGGGATCACATACAGATTAACAGCCAGCGCGAAAAAAAACGCACCCAGAATAATAAATACGATATCTGCAATACTTTTTTTCATATATGCTCTAATCCTCTCTCTAACATTTCAACGGATGAATTGCCAGATGGATTGGCTGACTCTTCTTGCCAAAATACGCTGACAACCAGTTCATGGTATCCACTCCCCAACATAAAGTCAATACAACTTTGACACTTTAATTCGCCACCAGACTGCCTTAGTCCAACCTTAGAATTCCGCAAAATTCTGCTAATACAAGGTTATTCGACAAAAAAACACAATCCCGACTACTAAACTAAGAAAACGGGCCTCTAGCCCTTGTTTAGGCCCTAGGCACATTTTCCCCTAAAATGACCATCCTCCTAATACACATTTTGGACACATACGACCATCTTCCTGTTTTATGGCAAAAGCGTTTTACTTTGGATAAATGCGGGTATAATGATTGAAACCTTACCAAGCAACCTATACGGCATTACGACATCAAGTACATATAAATAGTCCTATACAGACGTCCTAAGCAACTCAATCTGAATTTGACAATATGGAATTGGAGGAATGACCCAAATGAATACAATGAACTTAACTGTCCACACCCTGATGCCCTTTCACCACCAATACCAACGTGCCAACGCGGTGAGTATGCAGAAGAAAGAAGATAGCTCGGAGAAGAAGCTCAGCTTTCAGGACATTTTGAATGAAAAAATGGGTAAAAAATAAAGCTCCGTTAATCCGGTGCATATCTCGCTTTACATAAGCTGAAAAGCCGTAGTTTTCTACATCGACTGTAGAGAACCACGGCTTTTTGCTATCTCACGCGTTTCTAAACCTAAACTCATACATTCATGGAAATAAACCTCTGACGAGCTTAACTGTACTATTTGTTGAGGCTTCCCAGTTGATTGACTTTCGTATGGCTACCGATTTATCGCTCGCCATCCCGATACTGCTCTGCCTTCTCACGCATCCCGGCGACGACGGCTTCCTCGGTATTCAGTCCCTTATCTGCCGCATAGGCACGAATGTCCTGTGTGATACGCATACTGCAAAACTTAGGACCGCACATCGAGCAAAAGTGTGCTTCCTTGGCCCCCTCTGCCGGTAGTGTTTCATCATGGTAGGACAAGGCCCGCTCAGGGTCAAGCGAAAGATTGAACTGATCGCGCCAGCGGAATTCAAAACGCGCCTTGGACAAAGCATCGTCCCGCTGCTGTGCACGTGGATGGCCCTTCGCCAGATCGGCAGCATGTGCGGCAATTTTGTAGGTAATAACTCCCTCGCGGACATCATCCTTGTTCGGCAGACCCAAGTGCTCCTTCGGCGTAACATAGCACAGCATGGACGTCCCGAACCAACCGATCATGGCCGCCCCGATAGCTGAGGTAATATGATCATATCCTGGTGCGATATCCGTCGTCAGCGGCCCTAAAGTATAAAAGGGAGCCTCCTTACAAATTTCCATTTGTAAATCCACATTCTCCTTGATTTTGTGCATAGGGACATGTCCCGGCCCTTCAATCATGACCTGGACATCATGCTTCCATGCGATTTGCGTTAGCTCGCCCAACGTCTTCAGCTCTGCAAATTGTGCTTCATCATTCGCATCATAGATACTACCCGGACGCAGACCATCCCCGAGAGAAAAGGCCACATCGTAGGTTTTCATAATTTCACAGATTTCTTCAAAATGCGTATACAAAAAGTTCTCCTGATGGTGCGCAAGGCACCAGGCTGCCATAATCGACCCGCCCCGGGATACAATTCCCGTCATTCTATTCGCCGTCATCGGTATATATCGCAGCAATACACCCGCATGAATTGTAAAATAGTCCACTCCTTGCTCCGCCTGCTCAATCAGTGTGTCTCGATACAGCTCCCACGTCAGCTTCTCTGCTTCGCCGTTCACCTTTTCCAGTGCCTGATATAGCGGCACCGTCCCAATCGGTACGGGTGAATTCCTAATAATCCATTCGCGTGTCGTATGGATATTACGGCCTGTGGACAGGTCCATGACGGTGTCTGAGCCCCAGCGTACAGCCCAGGTCATCTTCTCCACTTCCTCCTCGATGGAGGACGTAACCGCGGAATTTCCAATGTTTGCATTGATCTTCACGTGAAAATGGCGCCCTATGACCATGGGCTCGCTTTCCGGGTGATTGATATTTGAAGGTAAAATGGCTCGTCCAGCCGCCAACTCCTGCCGTACAAACTCGGGCTCCACTCCTTCACGGATCGCCGCAAATTCCATTTCAGGCGTAATGATCCCTTGCCGCGCATAATGCATTTGCGTCACGGTGCGCCCTTGTGAAGCCCGAAGCGGACGGTTGGTCACACCGGGAAATTCCACTGTTTCCCGTTTGGAGCCGGGTTTCAGTCCATTATCCTCCGGCTTGACGGTACGGCCGTCGTAAGCCTCCACATCCCCCCGTTCCAGTGCCCAAGCTCGCCGTAATGGTGGCAAGCCCTGACGAATATCCACCTGATAGGCTTCATCTGTCATCGGACCGCTGGTATCGTACACACGCAGTGGCTCATGATACTCTATTCCCTGCGGCGTATGTGTGGGATGCAGCGCGATTTCACGCTCTGGCACGGCAATGTCCGGCCGAGAACCTTGAATATACACCTTGCGGCTCCCTGGGAAAGAATTAACCCTACTGGCTTGCTCCGCACTTGTCTTCTCTACTGTTGTTGATTTCACTCCTGTTTCTTTTGTTCCTTCGGTTTCCATCGATTTCATGATCCATTCCTCCCGTATCGTTGAAATGACACACCGATCCGGAACCATTCCCAGGGTGGCGCTGATCTATGCAAAAAAGCCGGTTCCCTAGGGAACCGGCTAATCAAACGAGACAGCTATCCAGACAGTGCGCACATGGAATAAAACCCTATGCGTCACCGCAGACAGCAGCTGCGTATACATTTCAATGGCCGATTACTTCCCTACGCTGGTATGATCCAGATCAGGTGCAAAGGGTCCGGAATCTTGCCCGATTCCATCTCAGCCCGCATTACAGGCTCCCCCAGTAACTGTGATACTTTCTATTCACATGAATTGGCGGCTATAACAGACAACCCGCCATCTCTATCAGACTACTTTAAATTTATAGCTTTGGCAACCCTTGTATGATTTCCTTTTGTATTGATTACTGTTACGGGAGCATAAGCCCCATTTCCTTAGCTGCTTCGATCAAAACCGGAGCAAAATCATGCAGCGTCTCGGGTGCAAGTCGACTGACCGGGCCGGATACAGATAAAGCCGCCGCGACCTGTCCCTTTCGGTTCACAATAGGCGCGGCCACAGCCGCAGCCCCTGGCTCACGTTCTTCATAGCTAGTCGCATACCCCTTCTCACGAATGTCCTGCAGCTGGGCTTTATATACCTCAGGATCTACCGAGGGAGGCCATTCTTCACTGCTTAGCAGTACCTCCAGCTCCTGTGGCGGCATAAAGGCCGCCAGCACCTTGCTGGAGGCTCCCACAGCCAGCGGCATACGCGCACCCACAGGCGCAACCCTGCGGATCGCCTGATTGCTCTGCACGGCTTGTATGCGAATACGCATGCTTCCATCCCGCAGGTACAAGCTGACCGTTTCCCCTAAGCGATCACGCAGTCCTTCCATTGCAGGCTGTAACAACACCGCCGGCTCATCGCTTTGGGACAGATGCGTGGACAGCTCCCATATGCGAAAACCAAGCCGATATTTTTCCGTTTCGGCATTCCGAACGACAAATCCCCGATCCTCTAGCGTAGTCAAAAGACGATGAACGGTGCTTTTATGTAGACCAATTTGGGAGGCAATCTCCGTTAGACCAAGATCAGATTCTGCGGTAAAACACAGCAGTATATCAAGTGCACGCTCTACAGCGCGGACGGTTAATTTACGGTCTTCCATCGTGAACCGCTCCTCTTGTATCCATATTCGTTTCACACTATGAAACATGGTTACATAAATTATATAGAATAGTCGCAGCTACTGTAAACCGATGTTTTTGTGACAACCATATTACAGAACAAGAACAAACATCGACAATTCTTTGCATCATTTTTACTTTTCCGGTTCAGACGTTGACTTTGGATAATACCCATCATACGATAATAGGTATCTATACGGACATACCCTACTATTTTCAAGTGGAATTATACCTAAATTTTATGATTCGAAGATCAATTCTATATAAGGAGGCTCTTACATGATTTCCACATCCCAGCGCAACGCTCAGCTACAGACCGCTGTTCAGGAGCCGTCCACCCCACTCTTTAATCCCCGTATGCTGCGGTTCAAGCACGTTGTGATTGCTCTGCTGCTGTCGGTCGTATTTTTTCTGTTGTTTTGTTTTATTGCCTTGCATGCTTACATCGCCTGGGTGCTTACGAATCCCACCGTCGCACCATTATACTCTAATCCGATGCAGGCCAAAGGTATGCCTTATGAGGAAGTCAGCTTCCCAGCCAAGGATGGTAGCCGTATGGTACAAGGCTGGTATATCCCGGCAGATCAATCGCGGAAAACCATAATTTTCAGTCATGGCTATGGAGCCAACCGCGAAGAAAGCTGGATTCCCATGTATGATCTGGCGCATTATGCCCATAGCTTGAACTTTAATGTGGTCATGTTCGATTACGGATTTGCGTCACAAAACAGCAAGGCCGTCGCAACCGGAGGCAAGGCAGAATCCCAACAGCTCCTTGGAGCCATCCAGCTGGCAAAACAACGCGGCTCGTCGGAAATTATTGTATGGGGCTTCTCTATGGGAGCAGGAACCGCTCTTCAGGCGGGTTTGCAAACCAAAGATGTGGACGCGATGATTTTGGACAGCACCTTCCTACTGGAACCGGATACGCTATACCATAACATTCACAATCAAATTAATTTGCCGAGACATCCATCTTTGGAAATACTGGAGTTGCTGTTTCCAGTTTTGAACGGCACCAGTTTGCATCAGATTCCATATCAGGAAGTAAAAAAGGAGGACTATCCGTTTCCAATCATGTTTGTGCATGGTACACAGGATGAAAAGGCTCCTTACCCCATTGCGGAAAAGCTCGCTGCCAATCAGACCAACCCACTTTCCAGTGTATGGATTGTAAAAAACGGGATACATGAGCTTATTTTCAGAGAGCATCCTCGTGAATATTTACGACGGGTATCGACATTTTTAAGCAGTGTACAGGAGCTGGAGGACAAGAAAACCACGGCTGCTGCCCATAAACAAACGACTACGAAGTAAAGAATTATTTTCGAATAAGCATTCATCGCCTTGAAGAAGCCTACCTATGGACACTTAACCCGTGCCGTAGACAGGCTTCTTTTTTTATTTTCCACGATTAATTATTGTTCTGTGCAACAGATATAACCTGATGAAGGAAGTTCATAGACATATTCCCGATGGGACGGCGAATATACTGGGTACATATGCATCCAGGACAGATCTGCTAGATCTGCTGGATAGCCATAGTGGGATACGGGAGGTAAAAACGATGCTGAGTACTTATGGGTCTTTCCTGCCCTTACGTGTGCTGGAGGAAATCCGTCATTGGAAGCAGCAGGAAAGTTGGCATGTGGAAGTGATTAAATCCGCTACTGAAGGGCTAGAACCTGCTTATGTGCGGCTGCTGGATGATTGGCGAACCGTATTTGAACAAACGGAACGCACCGCCATAGAGTTGCTTGAAGAGCAACGGAGCGCGCTTGATCCGGTAGAACAGGCATGGCAACATCAGGAGAAAAAAGCGTCGTCTGCCCCCCAAGCTCATACACACCAGCTGGATAAACCATCAGCACATTCAAGGGGATCAGACGCATCAGCAACTGGAGAGAAACCGTTGTCCGAATCAGGCTTGAATTCACAGCCTGCCTCTCAAGAATTAAATCGTCGACTGGACGATTTGCTGCAAACTGCGAACCGTCAATCACAAGAATATGTACGGCAGCTAGGTTTGCTGACCGAGCACAGTCATGCATTGCGTCAACAGCCAAAATCCGCCGGAGTTGTAATACACGCAGCACATGAAAGCCAATATTTCCTGATTTCGACAACTCCCTTTCAAGAGCCCGGCTCCATCGCACGAGCCGCTGGGTTGTATCATGTAGCGGCAGAGGGTGAGGATTACCCGGAGCAAGCGTTTCGAGAGAGACATGCCAGCATGAGAGGAGAAGGTTCTGGGGCTACTAAAGGCGTCCAGTCCGGTCAGACGCAACCTTCAGCAGCGGAAAAATCCTTAGTCGGTCGCCCGGTCCCTATTGGGGGACATCGGCTCCCTCCGCTTCCTTACCCTTATAATGCGCTTGAACCGTACATTGATGAAAAAACGATGCGTATTCACCATAACAAGCATCATTTGAGCTATGTGAATGATCTGAATAAAGCGGAAAAGAAACTGGAAGAAGCCCGAAAAACAGGTGATTTTGACCTCGTAAAGCATTGGGAACGTGAACTGGCATTTAACGGTGCAGGTCATTATCTGCATACTCTTTTTTGGACGATCATGAGCCCTCAAGGCGGTGGAAACCCAAGCGGACCGCTGGCTGAACAAATTAAAAAGGATTTTGGCAGCTACGATGCCTTCAAAAAACAATTTAGTTCGGCAGCCGAAAAGGTCGAGGGCGGCGGCTGGGCTATCCTGGTATGGAGCCCACGCGCCGGGCGGCTTGAAATTTTGCAGGCCGAAAAGCACCAGAACCTGACTCAATGGGAGTCTATACCGCTGCTGGCGATCGATGTGTGGGAACACGCATATTACTTAAAGCATCAGGCCGAACGTAATAAATACATCGAAGATTGGTGGCATGTCGTCAACTGGCCTGAGGTGGAGGCGCGCTATGCCCAAGCCTCCAAGCTAAGATGGCAACCATTCTAAGCTAAAACAAACTACACCTGCAAATCGTATCGCTCTCTGAGCGCTGCCATCTGTTCTGCCAATCCTTCCGGTTGCACCAGCGAGCCATCGGCAGGCAAAATGGCAGCCCGGCTCTCAACTACACAGCGTAGCGATGCTGTATACGCCTCGACAGACGGCACACCAGCCAGCTCTGCCAGACTGCCCATCGTTGCCGGATTCACCCGGGGATAATCCGGCTCCTGCACGCCTTCAGGCGTACCCCCGGCCGCCTCCCTATAAAACTGCTGCACCGCCTGTGCGCGCTCTGCTCCGCGGCCCTCAATCATCACGAAGGCTGTGATGATATACGCCTTGGCTTGACGCCGCTGCGCAATGCCGCAAAACTTGCGTCCCCCAACGCTCACATCGTAGTCCCCGGGACAGAAGGACCCGATGATTTCTCCAGTCTGCGCCTCGACAGACCACGGGGCCAGTGCATCGGCAATCAGCCCTGCCATGAGCCGAAAATCCTCATGCAGGCTGATGGCCCGCTGCGGATTCGGCAGGATCAAGGACAGGTTCAGTACCCCCCTGTCCAGCATGACGGCTGCTCCGCCTGAAGGACGCACGCATACCGACGTTCCTGAGCTGCGCACCCGCTCCATCGCCTGTGGGGCGTTGGGAAGCCTGCGGTCCCGGTGACCAATCACAAGCGCCGCTGGATGCCGCCATAAATGCAAAATAGGCGCAGCTCCCTTCCCAACTTGCCGACAAGCTAGCTCCTCCCAAGCCAGCGGAAACAATACGTCTTCCTGCGTAGTCGTCAGTGGCGCTTCCAACCATTGCAACTCAGGCAACGCTGTTGTTATTTCTGTTGAGCTATGTATATGATCCATACGTTATCCCCTATCTTAAAAATAACTGTTATCCATAGGCTAATCGTAACTTTCAAGGCAGCTATGCTGCCATTTTTTTATTTCATTCTTCACAGCAACGATCTATTTTCTCTATTTCTGATGTTAACAAAAAAAGGCAGCTACGCCTATGCGTAGACCACCCTTTTTTTCATCCTATCACGCCGTGTTCAATCATTCCTTAATCAGGGACAAGAACTCTGCGCGTTGTGCTGCATTATCACGGAACGTGCCGCGCACTGCAGACGTTACCGTTTTGCTGCCAGGCTTTTTGACGCCTCTGGCACACATGCACAAGTGCTCGCCTTCCACGACCACCATAACTCCGTGAGCGGAGACCGCTTCATTTAGAATATCAGCGATCTGCGATGTAATACGCTCCTGTACCTGTAATCGGCGGGTCACCGCCTCCACCAAACGGGCAAGCTTGCTTAGTCCTACAATTTTACCGCTGGGTACATAGCCGATATGCACTTTTCCGAAGAAAGGAGCCATATGGTGTTCACACTGACTGTAATAGACAATATCCTTCACGATTACAAGCTCCTCGTGATTCTCGTCAAATGTCACACCCAGCGCATCCCGTGGATCAACCTCATAACCCGCAAATATTTCCTCATACATGCGCGCAACGCGTGCCGGTGTTTCCAACAAACCTTCACGCTTAGGGTCCTCACCGATCAGTTTTAAAATCTGCTCCACATGGTACTCGATTTTATCCCGGTTATCCGCAGCTTTGCGGTTAATATAATCTTTTACGCCAGCCACAGTAATCCTCCTCTATGCAGCAACCTCATGCGGCATCCGTGCTCACGTTGCTCATTATTTCCGACGGCCCTGATTTTTACGCGCACCAGGCTGATTTTTGGAGAACTGTTGGTTCTTCATCATCTGCTGGGCTTTTTGCATCTGTTTCCCATTCAAGTTGTAGCCCATCTGTTTGGCCATTTTTTGCAGCGTTTCAGGGTCGTTTTGCATCTTTTCAAGCTGTTTGCGAAGATAATAAGCACCGATGAAAAATCCCCCGACCAAGCCAACAATCAGGGTAATAATCGGAATGACAATATTCCACACCACGAAGTCGTCACCTCTGTATATTTATATGAAACATCTTGAATTACACGAACCTATCATAGCAAAACATGGGACAGCTAGCAAATTACTTTTTGCAAACATATGTCCTTATTCCTTCTCCAATTCCAGCAGCTTCATCTTGACTGGCAAGCCTCCGGCATAGCCGACCAAACTTCCATTTGCACCTGATACCCTGTGACATGGAAACAGGATTGGCAATGGATTTTTGTTATTGGCTCCGCCGACAGCACGTACCGCCTTGGCTCGTCCGATCGATTCTGCAATATCTTGATAGGACACACTTTGTCCGTACGGAATATTTTGCAGTGCGCGCCATACCTGCTCTTGAAAAGGAGTGCCTCTCAAATCATAGGCTATACTGAATTCCCGTCGTTCTCCCGCAAAATATTCACGCAGTTGTTCTGCAGCTTCGCGCAGCTTTTCCGGCTCCTGTACATAGACATATTCCCCGACCCATGTCCGGGCCCATTGCTGAAGCAATGCTTCCTTCGCATAAAAAGAGCCATAGTCAATTCGACATAGCCCACGATCCGTAGCACACAGCGTCAGCGTGCCCACAGGTGTCTCCATCTCATCATAATAAATCGTAGTTGGACCCTGTGAATCCTCCGCCTTTAATTCAGCAGAAGTTTGCTGCTCTGCCTGCTCTTGTTCCTTTAGCTTGGAATGCGCCTGTGCGATCATTTCGCGTGCTTGCTCATGTTGTTCTTTCTCTGATGCTTGCTTGATCGCTGTCATAGCGTTTTCCCCTCCTATTCGACTCAAAGCCCACGCCGCCGTGCCTCGCAGCTCGGGACGCGGATCATCCAATAAAACCTCCGTCAATTTGGGCACCGCGCTAACATCCTTGAAATTGCCAAGACCAATGACTGCATTGCGTTGAATCGGCTTCTTCCCCCGCCAAGCCGCTGCACTTTGACCAAATCGGTCTTTGAATTCGCGATTGCTCAAATCCAGTAACGGTAACAGCAACGGCTTCACAATTTCAGGATCGGGTGTAAGCTCGGGATGATGATCCCAGTTAAGGCCTCGATTTTTGGGACATACGATTTGGCACGTATCACATCCATACAGCCGATTCCCTATTTTCAGCATAAACTCCTCGTCCAAAAAGCCCTTGGTTTGCGTCAAAAAGGACACACACCGCTGGGCATTCAGCTGTCCCGGACCTACAAGCGCGCCGGTAGGACATGCATCCAAACATTTGGTGCACTCTCCGCAACCATCCGTAACCGGTTCATCTGGCTGGAAAGGAATGTTCGTCAACAGCTCCCCCAGATAAATCCATGATCCCAGTGTCGGTGAAATCATCATCGTATTTTTGCCGCTAAAGCCAATCCCTGCGCGTTCCGCAACAGCTCGATCCGACAGTTCTCCGGTATCCACCATGTTTTTCAACACTGCATCAGGTACCCGCTCACTTATAAAAGCCTCAAGCTTTTCCATCGCTTCACGCAATACCAGATGATAATCTTTACCCCAGGCTGAACGCGCCAAAATACCACGGTACTTGCCCTTGTCCGACTTCGGCGGGTCCTTCATTTTGGAAGGATACGCCACCGCAATGGCAATCAGGGATGCAGGCTGCGAGCCATACAGCTCCGGATAGATGCGCTTATCAATATCGGGCTCTTCAAAGCCGGACTCATAGCCTTTAGCACGATGCTCTTCCAATATAGCTTTCAGAGACAGAAAGGGATCGGCGGATGCGAACCCGATGGAGTCGATACCCAGCCCTGGAGCTGCCTCAATAATTTCCTGCTTGAGCGAAGCCCAAGTCGAAGCCGTTCCGGTAGCCGTCCGAGTTAATTCGCGTTGCATCCGATACTCACCTCTCTTCTACTTTTATCATTACGGATATGAGAATGTTGCAACATTCTCATATCTCAAATTTCAACAGAAAACAGCAACAGATGCTACCGTAAATTTTTAACAGCACTCGTCGCCAGAAAATCACAGCGATTATTCAGTTCGTTGTCACTGTGGCCCTTCACCTTCACATATTCAACCTCATGCTTACCCATTAGTTCCCATAGTTCTTCCCAAAGTTCCTTGTTCTCCACCGGCTGATTTTTACTGTTACGCCAGCCATTACGGAGCCAATTCTTAATCCAGCCTTGTTTGAAGCAATTGACGACATAGGCAGAGTCACTGTGTACTTTTACACGGCACGGCTCCTTGAGCAGCTTCAGCGCTTCAATCACCGACTTGATCTCCATACGGTTGTTTGTCGTCATCTTTTCGGCACCCGACAGCTCCTTTCGATGCTCACCATACAGCAATACGATCCCCCAGCCCCCTGGGCCCGGGTTCCCCGAACAAGCACCGTCGGTATAAACCATCACTTCTTTCATCGTTCTCTTCCTTCCTGATTGGGAATCGCTGATCCGTTATAACTCTGATCGGTTCGCACGTATTCCGCATTGATTTCAGACTATCGTTGCTCATAGCCACTTCCACTCCGAGATCGGCCAAAATATAAACTCTGCACGTCCCAGTAAATCTTCAGACTTAACGCTGCCAAAATACCGGCTATCCTTGCTTGCAGCCGTATGGCGATTATCTCCCATGACAAAAAAGTGTTCCGGCTCCACTGTAAAAGGACCGTAATCACCATCCTCCACGTCCGAGTTGGTGTACGGCTCATTTAGCAGCTCGCCGTTTACATACAAACGATTATGCTCAATCCGAATGACATCTCCGGGAATACCTATGACTCTTTTCACTAAAAATCTTGGGCTGGACAGTTTGGAATCAGGATCTTTTAAAATCACAATGTCCCCTCTCCCCGGATCATGAAAATTATAAACCAGCTTATTAACGAACAAATGCTGGCTTTCCGTTAGCGTCGGTTGCATCGAATGTCCTCTGACCGTGGACAAGTTAAATACAAACAGGTTCAGAAGCAACAAGACGACCATTGCAATCAGCAGAGTAACTAACCAATCGCGTATGTAACCAGAGCGACCTGCCTGTTTGGACGTTTCCGGTGAAGGTAGCAGGTCTGACGAAGGAGTCAAAGCATCCATAATTAACCTCCTCAACCCTGTTATAAATAGAAAAGCATATCCCGTACCCGATTGCAACGGTTACTCAGATATGCTCTAAATGTAAATATTATACTTCATTTCTGTATATCGATTGTCGATTAATGAGGTGCCAAAATACTCAGCTTCTGAAACGCCTGTAAAATCTGGCTTGCTCCGTAACCCATAGCTTCGTACAACGGCATGGCCGCACTGTTATGCTTGTCCCCGGCTACCCAAATACGGCTAACCTTACGTTGCTGAAAACGCTGCTCCATGGACTCCACAAGCGATTTCCCAATTCCCATCCGACGATGATCCGGGTGAAT
This sequence comes from Paenibacillus sp. BT-177, assembly GCF_025846815.2. Taxonomy (NCBI): domain Bacteria; kingdom Bacillati; phylum Bacillota; class Bacilli; order Caryophanales; family Paenibacillaceae; genus Paenibacillus; species Paenibacillus sp. BT-177. Next base: position 53,072 of record NZ_JAOYTP010000009.1, read on the forward strand.
AGCAATACGATAATAACAACCATGATTCTGATCAATCGTGCCAATCAGGGCACCAACGATCTCTCCCTCTTCTTCGGCAACGACGATCAAACCGGAATCCCACGAAAGCTGACGGGCAAAAGCACCCACCGTCTCTTTGTAGCACTCCTCCGACAAGGCAATTTGCATGAGCTCCGTTACTGAATTCACATCACTTAATTGAAAGGAACGAACGTGCATAGTAATATCTCCCTTTTCGTAAGCATAATAAATAAATTGAGACAGCACCGTCATTTTTACATAAATCCATAAAGCGCTTATCATGGTGTTAATCACAAGGCATTATGATAAAAATGCATACGATCTGCTATATATGAAATGAAGAACAGGAAAAGGGTGTATGCCCTCAAGTTTGTCGTGTCATAGACATGACAGCTTATAGCAGACGACAAAAAAGCCCAAAATTCTGCTTCCTTGACCATTAAACCATACTTTTTGACGGAATACATCCCTTTTTCTCATGTAAGCGCTGTATATAAAGCGTTTACATTTTAATGTTCACAATTTACCTCTTATAACCTATGTATTATGTATTCCAATCGTGTTTTTGGACATGCTAGCTACCAGGCCCAATTGCCCAGTTTGGTATTTTACAAACAAAAATGTTGAAAAAATAGGCTGAATGCGGTTTAATATAACTATCGAGGGTATTATTACATAGGAACACTTACCCAACCATATAACCAGGAGGGATTTTATTATGGCATTTCAATTACCTGAACTTCCTTACGCAAAAGACGCACTGGAACCACACTTTGATGCACTGACAATGGAAATTCACCATGATCGTCACCATAACACATATGTTACGAACTTAAATGCAGCTCTGGAGAGCGCTCCTGAACTACAAAGCAAAAGCCTGGAGGATCTGATCTCCAATCTGGACAGCGTTCCTGAAAGCATCCGCACTGCGGTTCGCAATAACGGTGGTGGACACCACAACCACAGTTTGTTCTGGGAAGTTATCGGTCCTAACGGCGGTGGACAGCCAACAGGTGCAATTGCTGAAGCAATCAACAACGAACTGGGTGGCTATGACAAATTTAAAGAAGACTTCACTAAAGCAGCTACAACTCGTTTTGGTAGCGGCTGGGCTTGGCTGGTTGTCGGCAAAGACGGCAAACTGGCAATCACTAGCACTCCAAACCAAGATAGCCCGCTGTTCGAAGGTCTGACTCCGGTACTTGGACTGGACGTTTGGGAGCATGCTTACTACCTGAAATATCAAAACAAACGCCCAGATTACATTGCAGCTTTCTACAATGTAATCAACTGGGATGAAGTTAACAAACGTTACGCGGCTGCAAAGAAATAAGCCAGTAGCAACATTCTTATCCTTAATCATGAAGGGCTGTCTCAAAAGTAGATTTTCTACGAATGAGACAGCCCTTTTGGCATTCTGTGGTAAACTGGTGGAAATCATTCTTTATTACAGTCCCAGGAGGGTAATGGATGCAGACTTTTTTTCGTTATAACTGGATGGTTCGAGAACAATGGTATCGCTGGTGTGAAGAGGTGCCGCAGGAGGAACTGCTGAAAGAACGTATTGGCGGGGCTGGCGCCATTCTAAAAACGCTCTTTCATATCGTTGATGTAGAATGGAGCTGGGTTCAAATCATTCAAGGCAAACCTGATTTCCAGGAGGACTTCTCTCAGTATAATACGCTGGCTAAAGTCCGCGAGCTGGACGCGAAGTTTCGACTCGATGTGGAGCCATTCGTCCTCGCCTGGCATGAAGGTCTGGTACGAAAAAGGTTTGAAGATCACCTCCCGGACGGCAGAATTGCGATCGATGCCTGGGGCGAGGTGATGCGTCATGTCATTGCCCACCAAATTCATCATATCGGACAGTTGTCCGTATGGTCGCGTGAGCTCGGCAAGGCCCCGGTTTCAGCCAATGTAATTGGCAAAGGACTGATTGAGAGCGATCCATCCATATAGGTATAATATCCGCAATTAAAAATGAGTAGAAAAGAGCCTTCAAGCTCCTTCTACTCCTTTTTATGCATACACTTCGACTCATTTCTTAAAGTATTGCTTTTGACCTCTTGCTCTTGATAACACCATAAGCCAATGTAAATAATGCTCCACATATCAGGGCAATAAGATGAGCGACAAGATAATTGATATGACCGTGGTTATCTGACGCTGCAATTGCAAAGCCAGGAAGAGCCGTGGTTCCGAATCCTATGGCTGTCAGCTTGCTTAAATATACATATGCTCCGGCAACCATTCCTCCGAGACATCCAGCAACCAGAGGGAACTTATACTTCAAAGTGACCCCGAAGATCGCGGGTTCCGAGATTCCAAAAAGTACAGACCCGAATGCAGAGTAACCCAGTTCTTTAACCTTGGTGTCTTTGCGATTCAAAAGAATATACCCCAATACGGCGCCCCCTTGAGCCATCAAAGCTACCGATGCCAATGGATTGATAAAATTTCTGCCTGTGTCAGTTAACAGCTGTGCTTCTACCGCGCCCATAACATGGTGCAAACCTGTAATAACGATGATCTGCTGAATACCTGCAAAAAACATAAAGCCGAATATTCCTAGGTTTTGCGTCATCCAAAGCAACGAAACAGTCACCAGACTGGCTAGCTCCCGCCCAAGAGGGCCGATAATCGTAAACAATAGCAGAGAAGAAACAAAGACCGTCAGCAAAGGAGCCAAAAATAGTTTAATCATGTCTGGAACCTTTTTGTTAAAAAACTGATCCAACTTGGCTACCACATATCCCATCATCAAAGCAATAATAATACCGCCCTGAAAGCCTACCAACTGTACGGGAAGGCCGAAAAGACTGATCGATTCAGGATTTTGGCTCCCTTTAGCTACCTCAAAGGCATCCGCCAAGGCTGGATGAAGCATAATCGCACCCAGCACAAGCCCCAGAATCGGACGGCCGCCATATCTCTTGGTTGCAGAATAAACAACAAGCAGCGGCAGGATGGTGAAAATACCTGTGGAAACGATTTGAACAAAGCGATTGATCCCTTGGAAAATTGGATACATCTCCACAATCGATTTAGGGCCGAATAGCCCTTTCTGGCCTAATAGACCGGTGATCCCCATTAACAATGCGGCGGCAAGAATTCCAGGCATGATCTCAATGAAGACATCTGACAGCGATTTAATGGCTTTTTGAAAAGGATTTTGCTTTTGTGCGGACTTCGATTTGACATCACTTAATGACATATCTTCTGTTCCGGTCAGTTTGGAGAACACGGCATAGATATTATTGACCAACCCAGCTCCAAAAATGATCTGCAGTTGATCCCCCGCTATGAACACACCTTTAACCAGATCAACTTCTTCAATCTTTTTTAATTCCGCTTTTTCATTGTCTTCAAGTACAATTCTTAATCTTGTGGCACAATGAGCCACACCGATAATGTTCTCTTCACCACCGATATATTTTAAAATTTCTTGAGAAATGTGCTTATACTGCTTTTCTTTTGCTTCCATCTAGTAAAACCTCCTCTAGCTGAATCAGATGATGTCTTCTTTAACAAATCTCCAGAACAGACCTAAAAAGTCCTGCTTCACCCTGGTCAGCGTTATGCCTACATGCATTAATTCATCACCGCCAAACAGCTCACCAGTTTCTATATTTCTGTAAATGTAGTCTGGATTCAGACCTTTGAATTTTAACGTTTTAATCGCGGCAGCGGGTTGGGATAAAACCTTGAAATAGCTGGCCGCCATTTCCGTTTGATCCTCTGACACAAAGCTCCATGCGGCTTCATTTTCATCAAACGGATTAATAATTCTGTAAAAGTTTCCAAACTGAATGAGTGATCTCATTTCCTTATACAGAGCTATCTGCTTTTTCACCACTTCTTTTTCTTCAACGGTTAATGTCGTCAAATCCAGCTCATATCCTAAATTCCCGGCCATAGCGACATAACCTCTGGTCTCCAACGGAGTTATTCTTCCCACTTGATGGTTGGGTACGGTGGAGACGTGTGCTCCCATCGTAATCGGAGGGTAGACAAGACTTGTCCCCCATTGAATTTTCAGTCGGCAAATGGCATCCGTATTATCACTTGTCCAGGTCTGAGGCATGTAATAGAGCATACCGGCATCAAAACGGCCTCCTCCACTAGAACAGCTTTCGAATAAGACATGGGGAAACTTCGATGTAAGCTCTTCCATAATACTGTAGAGTCCCAGGATATAACGATGCGCCGTCTCCCTTTGTCTCTCAGGTGGCAAGGCGACCGAGCCCACATCTGTCATGTGACGATTCATGTCCCATTTTACATAAGTAATTGGAACGTTCGATAAAATATCGGAAACCGACTTAACGATGTACTCACACACTTCCTTCCTCGATAAATCCAACATAAGCTGATTTCTTCCCAGCGTATACGGACGATCAGGGACATGGATACACCAATCGGGATGCTTTCTGTATAAATCACTGTCTATGGATACCATCTCAGGTTCAAACCACAAACCAAACTCCATACCCAGATTTCGAATGCGATTGGCAAGATCCGGCAATCCATCTGGAAGTTTGCGACGGTCCACCACCCAATCGCCTAATGAAGTATTGTCATCATCTCGTTTCCCAAACCACCCATCATCCAATACAAACAGCTCCACTCCTACACTCTGAGCTTCCTTCGCCAACTGCTCAATCTTGTCGGCATCAAAGTTAAAGTAGGTGGCTTCCCAGTTATTAATCAGGATCGGCCGTTCCTTGTCACGAAATGGTCCACGACATAATCTGTTCCTGTATAATTCATGATAAATTCTCGACATGCCGCCCAAGCCATTTTCGGTGTATACCATAACCACTTCTGGCGTTTGGAACGACTCCTTCGGTCCAAGCAGCCATGTGAAATCAAAAGGATTAATCCCCATCGTGACTCTAGTGTTCCGATAGGAATCTACCTGCGTCTGGGCCGTAAAGTTCCCGCTGTACACCAGATTAAAGGCGTATACTTCGCCCTGATCTTCATCTGTCCCTTCTCTTACAAGTGCCATAAAGGGTGCCTGATGAGGGCTGCTAGCGCCACGGCAGCTGTCTACAATTTGAATTCCAGGTAAAATTTTTCTCCTTGCTATATTTTTTTCATTGTTATGCGCACCGTACAAGGTAATGAGTTCATATTCATCATCTCGAAAATCCACACTGGCACTTAACGCTCTAAGCAGTTTTAGCTGCTGCTGACCTTCATTATCAAAACGGACAGAACGGGTAATGACATCCCGCTTTGGATATAGGCTATAGGATAGTACAATCTTTACATCAATTAATGGATCTTCAAGGATGATTTCCAGTGTTTCTACTTCGCCATCATCCTCCGCATACGTAGAAGGAAGCCCTTTCAATTTTGCTTTGCCTTGGTAAACCCGATGTTCTTTATACCGAAAATCTGTCACTGTAGAACCATTCTCCAATTGAAGCTGATACGCAGGAATCCTGAAATCACTATTTCCAAATGACGGATATTCTTGCGGGATGGTATCCAGTGAAAAAGCTCGATCCGCCCCATCCGGATTGGGTGAAAATCCTCTATCCATAAAGATGATTTTATTGCTTCCCCGATAGTTCTGAATTTTCTTTCCCCAATACAGATGGACTAAATAACCATCTTGTATAACCTGCATGACATAACTGGTATTGCTGCCTTGTAAATGGAATAAAAGCTTCTCTTTATCGATGATTATAGCCATAGTGACCCCCTTGTAGCGCCAATATTAATATTTTCAAAAAGTATAAATTATGTTGTTTCCTTGTTTCTTACACCCTAATCATAATGGAATAGTTTTAATAATTATATGGAATAATGTAGACTCTATATGAAACGGTGTGATAATATGCAGAGATGAATTAAGAGGTGAAAACAAATGAGTTCGCATTTTTCCAATCATTCCTATAACAACTTGGATCTCAATCTATACACATGTGGCAAAGAGAGCTGTACCAGCAAACACTCTTATGGTCCAGCCATTCGAAGCGGGTATATGGTGCATTTTATTTTAAAAGGAAAAGGGATCTTTAAAGTCAACGATAAAATCTATCATTTGGAGAAAAACGATGCTTTCTTTATTGAGCCGAAGGTTCTAATTTACTACGAAGCGGATGAAGTCGACCCATGGGAATATGCCTGGATCGGTTTTAATGGGGTGCAAGCAAAAGAATATCTAAGCCGGACCTGTATCCATAGGGACAAGCCCATTTTCCGGTTTGAAGCGGAGGGCAATCTTGCTCGCTGTATGGAAAGTATCGTCGTTTCTTCTACGCTGAAATCCAACAAAGACCTGTTGCTGACATCCAAGCTGTATGAATTCCTGTATCTGATGTTTGAACTTTACCCTAATCAGGAAGTCAACAATGAGGTAAGACAGCAGCGTTATATTAAAGAAGCGCTTCTCTTTATTCAACAAAACTATTCACACTTCATTACCGTAAGTGACATTGCCAAGTACATTTCAATTGACCGTTCTTATTTGCATCGTTTATTTAAACAGCAACTCAATAAGTCACCGCAGGAATATTTATTGCATTTGAGGATTGAAAAATCTTGCTCCCTCTTAAAAAATACTTCCCTGAAAATCGGAGATATTGCTCGATCAGTAGGGTATAAAGATGTATTGCTGTTCTCCAAAATGTTTAAAACGGTCAACAAGATGACCCCATCCGAATACCGAAAAAATCACCAAAAATAACACGCTTTGTTCGTAACTAAGACGTTGCTCCATTAAGCTAAACCAGCTAATAGCTTGTCAAGATTTTTCAATAGAAGCTCAAATAAATGCTTTTATACTAGTATTTGTGCAAGACAAATAACCCTCCAATACGCCCCTCGTTTTGTGCTGTTCAAAGTCTTCCTTATAGAACAACTCACAGAGGGCATAGGCGCCTACTGCATCAGCCTTTACCTTCCGCAAACTCGACGCTTTCTTAGCTTGATAAGACAGCATAGGATTAACCACTACAAACAAGTAGTTATTGTCTTGCAAGAAACGAGTAACAGGAAGATGATAATGTCCTGTTGATTCTAAGATAATCATCGGCTGTTGATCGCTTTGTTCCTCAATGAGCTTTAAGAACGAATGAAAAGCCTCCAATCCTTCACGAGTATTAAGGACGGTAGAGCTTGCAGCCCCTAGTCCCGCTTGTAGTGTCATAGCTTCGCTTGTTATTCGAGATCATTGTCTCGACCAGTCTCAAATATGTTTCTACAAGTAGGGGGTGAACAATTTAGCACACGGGGTCAAGCCCCACGGGCAGAGACGTTCTACCCCGGCTACCCGTAATAAACCTCTTATGAACAAAGAGGTCAACCAGTAAAAACTGGCTGACCTCATAATACGAACGGACAGGATAGCTTGATTGTTCGCGAAAAATAATAACTCCTTTAATTCCGGAGAGCCAGAGCGGCCGCAACAGCAGCTGGATCTCCACCGTACGTCTCAAGCTGGTCGATTACGATTTATCATTAGGCCGCATCTGCGATGTCTGCCTTTAAAATCATGGAATTTCTATGAAAATAAAAGTATTTTCCTCTTAATTCACTTCATTCTCATTTAATCATCCATGTAAAAAAGTGTTTTATTTATATAAGCTTATACGAAAGCGAAAGCTTTTTTAAGCGGCAAAAAAATAACAAAGGAGGTTTTTTCGTGAACTCAAACACTGCTCTTATAAGAAAAGGCGGCACAAATGTGTCGTCTTCCAAACGTCTTCCGTGGGTCGGGCTACTGGCCTTAGCCATGGCGGGATTCATCTGCATTCTTACGGAAAGCCTGCCCGCTGGATTACTGCCGCAAATTGCACAGGGTCTTGGGGTCACAGAAGCTCTTGCCGGACAATTGGTCACTCTCTATGCGGTTGGATCTCTTCTGGCCGCCATTCCTTTGACAACGGCTACCCGCGGGTGGAGACGACGGCCGCTCCTGCTGCTGTGCATCATCGGCTTTCTTGTATTTAACACCATCACCGCGTTATCTTCCGTTTATGTGCTGACGCTTGTCGCGCGTTTCTTAGCAGGTGTCTCGGCAGGCGTTCTGTGGGGGATGACGGCCGGTTATGCGCGGCGCATGGTGCCTGATTCGCTGAAAGGAAGAGCGATGGCCGTAGCCATGGTTGGCACCCCGCTGGCATTGGCGCTGGGCGTTCCGCTTGGCACTTTTTTCGGTGCATATACAGGGTGGCGTCTCATTTTCGGAGCTGTATCATTACTGACTGTAGTCCTTATTGGCTGGGTGCTTTGGAAGGTGCCGGATTATGCCGGTGAGCCTGCCGGTGATCAGCTCCCTTTTCACAAGGTTTTCCTGATTCCCGGTGTACGGCCGATTCTGTTTGTCGTTTTGGCATGGGTGCTGGCTCATAATATTTTGTACACTTATATTGCACCGTATCTTACGGAAACCGCGTTTGCTCAGCGAGTGGATTTGGTTCTTCTTATTTTCGGAATTACCTCGGTTGTCGGCATTTGGGTGATAGGCATGCTGATTGACCGTTTTCTAAGGATGCTGGTTTTAATCAGCATCGCGGGATTTGCTTTGGCTTCTGCAGCCTTGGGAATCGGAATGGATCAACCTGCAATCATTATTCTTAGTGTTACGGTGTGGGGGCTTACGTTTGGCGGGGCAGCCACTTTACTGCAAACAGCAATAGCACAAGCTGGGGGAAAAAGCGCTGATATAGCCCAATCGATGCTGGTTACCGCGTGGAATGTGGCAATCGGCGGAGGAGGTATTATCGGCGGTGTTATTCTTGAACTGCTTGGAGCTGAATTCCTTCCGAGCTTATTAATCATCCTGCTGCTTCCCTCCTTGCTTGCAGCTTGGCTAGCTAAAAAGCATGGCTTTCCTTCCTAAAGGATCTATGAGTATGTGCAACATAAGCAAAAAATGAATCCGCTGTAAGGCGGATTCATTTTTTTTGGATTTTAGAATTACATCTTATGCGAGCAAATTCGTTTCTCCAATGAGACTTTTATAAGCGATTGGTGAAGACATTACGATCAGAGTCGTATAGGTTCCGTATTGATCGCATCGGTTTTCAAACGCCTCCAGCTCCTGGGTTGTTTCCGTGAGGACCTTCAATAAATAATTATACTCCCCGCTTATCCGATAACATTCCGTGACCTCCGGTGATGAACGACAAAAATCAAGGAAAGGATAGCAATTCCGGGTCCGAACAAGCATATAGGCGTGGCATTGCTTACCCACTTTTTGCAAAGAAATGACGGTTCGGTATTCCTCGATAATACCCTTTTCTTCCATGCGTTTCACACGTTCAGTTACGGCTGGCTGAGACAGTCCCACCAGCTTTCCTAAATCTGTCATTGATAATCTCGCCTGGTTCTGCAAATGAAGCAGGATGCTTTTATCGATTTCGTCCAAAAAAATCGCCCCCTTAAATTTAAAAGTTATTTCTTTTAAATACCTTTAGAATCATCGCGAATTTCTTTATAAAACGTGTTTGTTTTATGTTAGTCGCCAGAAATTATTTATATAATAAACACACTTGCTATAAATAATCAAGTAAATTACAGTAGGAGAGGATGAGAAGTATGAGAAATATAGATCTGGAATTGGTGCATAAAAGAGTCAATGAGGTAATTGACCATGCACTTGAGGAAAAAAGGATCGTGGGTACCGTTGTCCAAATTGCATTAGGCGGAAACCTTGTTTACAACAGACCTGCTGGTTGGGCCGACCGCGAGCAGAAACGGCCGATGCAGGAAAATGCTTTGTTCAGATATGCTTCAGTAACCAAGCCGGTCGTGTCAACGGCAGCCTTAGTATTAATTTCGCAAGGGAGATTGCAGTTAAACGATCTGGTGGAAAAATGGTTGCCCGTCTTTCGTCCCAAACTGCCAAATGGACAGTATGCCTCCATGACTGTTCACCATCTGATGACGCATACCGCCGGTTTAACCTACCGTTTCTTCCAGGAAGAAAAGGGAACTTATGAGCTTGCCGGGGTATCGGACGGAATGGATCTGGCGGGAATTACACTTGAAGAGAATCTGCAAAGACTCGCTTCTGTCCCGCTTCTATATGAGCCAGGGAAAATGTGGAGATATTCCATAGCAACAGACGTGCTCGGAGCGGTCATCGAAAAGGTTACTGGAATGCCCCTAAGTGAAGCTGTACGGGTGCTTGTAACTCATCCGCTTTCCATGAAGGACACGGATTTCAAGGCCGTGGACACGGACAGATTGACCGCGGCTTACGCAGACAGCGCTGAAGAACCCCGGCGCTTGCACGAGTTTGATACCGTTCCTTTCGTGGAGGGGACGGCAGGATTCCTCCTTTCACCCAACAGGTTTACCGATAAGACAGCTTATCCTTCCGGGGGAGCCGGCATGATTGGCAGCGCAGGAGACTTTCTTAAACTGCTGGAAGCTTTGCGGCAGGGAGGAAATACGATTCTGCCTGAGGCTCTTGTCACGGAAATGACAACCAATCAAATTGGTGACCTTGTGATGCCCTATTGGCCGGGGAGAGGCTTTGGACTTGGTTTCACGCTGCTTAAAGACCCAGCGGATGCCAATACATTGGAATCGCCGGGAACGTGGCGGATGGGCGGAACCTATGGTCACTCCTGGTTTGTTGATCCGAGAGAGGAGCTTAGTGTTGTAGCGTTCACCAATACGGCGCTTGAAGGAATGTCAGGCAGGTTTACAACGGAGCTGTGCGAATCTGTCTACAAGGGTATTCGAGGAGTTAAGTAGAGAGTGGAGAACGATAGTTCAATGAAGCATTGACAATTTAAGGAAAGAAGTTATATGTGATACAAAACTGTTACAAATATATCTTGTAACAAAATGAACCACTTGTCAGAATTCGTCCTATTGAAAGTCGCATATTATGCGGCTTTTTTTGATTTATGAGGTCAAGTGTCGACAAAGAAATTTATAAAATTATGCTACTCAAGTCTCAAGACCCATTCACCAAATAATTTTAAAATTGAATAGATTGTTTCACAATCAACATTAATATGCGGCGAAGAGGGAATTTAATCGACCAGAAGAGGGCAGTTGTTCTCTCTCCTATTCAGACATCTTACAAAAGAAAAGCACGTTAAATTACTCAGTCGGAGGAATCACTATTTTGAGAAAGCTATCATTCTTTATTGCCATTATCATGTTAGGTACAATGTTGTCCGCTTGTTCTGCCATTACATCCACCGTGGATCAAGCGCCTGCAGGCGTTACGTCCGGCGAGAGCAAAGAAATCGAAAAATACAATGCGTATGTGAGGCTGAATAACTTGATGACAGGCAGAATCAATGAGGTTCTGGTTCATTATTTCGAGAAGTTCGGAGTTGATACACAGCCTGTAATCGAGAAGAACTTCAGCTTCATCATGCTCGGCGTTGCTGAAACTGAGCGGGAAGTTGTTGATAAAGCGAACAGCTATACCGCAAGCCAACCTGCTTTTGCGAACGCAGACCCCGTAGTGATCAAACTGACACCGGTCATCAATGATCTGTTGTCCGTCCTGGACGAAATGAAAGCCTACTATGATACAAAAGGCTACGTGGATGATGATTTCGCAAAAGGAAAACAGCTGCATACCAAGCTTGTAAGTGCCCATCTCGCTTACGAGACTGTCGCCAAACAATACTTCACGGCTTTGCAAAAATTGGGTAACGAGCAGCGTCTGGCTGAACTGCAAAAACTCAAGGACTCAGACCAGCAGATTAGGTATAATGCCTTGAAGTTCATGATAGATGCCGAGGCTACGGCCATTGAAATGGATGAGCAGGGAATCACCGCCGACAATGTGCTCCAGCTTGATATGACGAAGTTTAAAGCCAAATACGACATTATGACCGCAGATCTGAGTACGCTCATGACAATCTCAAAAGACAAGAAACGAGTTCAAAAAGAAGGGATTAACAGCTTCAGTATCGAGAGCTATGTTGATTCAGCCACTGAGGCAAAAGCGGCCGCTTCGAAAATCATTGAACGCATCAATAAGAAGGAACCTGTATCTGATTCTGATCTGAACGGCCAGTTCCTAAACACTACGGATGGCACACCTGAGAATTTCAATTATAAGCTAAGCAAGGCAGTCGAACGATATAATGAAATAAATTAAGCGTATCGTAGATAAGGCTGTAGCAACGATTCTAGGGAAAGAAAAGCAATGGTGGAGAGGCGAAGAGGTTAACAAGATTGCCGTCGGGATCGCGAAACAGAACGACACGGTTCCCCCACGGCATTGTGGTAGGTTCCTTTACCCACTCATCGACAAACGACTTCAAGCGCTCGTATTCGGCATCGACATCGTGGACGTGGAACTCGATGATGACAGTGTGATTGTCGGCCGCCACTGCCGAACATATACAAAAACACTACTGACAACAGTATATCAGTAGCGTTTATGAAGAAACCATAGGGAAAGAGTGATATGACTGCACTAATAGGATACGTTAGTTCAATGGAACATCGACAGTCTAGGACTTTATTTCGTATTATTAGGTCAACCAAAAATTTGGTTGGCCTATTTTAATAGGTGTTTTAAGATGACGATAGCCGGGAAGAACTAGGTGGTTTTAGGGAAATAAATAACCCCGTCAAGAAAACTGTTCTCCCACTATCACCAACGACCATGTTTGAGCTGATTGGGGCATGCGATCCCGTATAACAAGCGAAGCTATGAGGTTGGAATCATCGTGGGCTCGTTTCATTTCTCATACGAGAAGACATTGAACATCTCATTGTGAATCCCTTGCAATCTAAGCGAGCATGCGGGACTACGTTACGCAAAGTTAAAACAGATGCAGCAGACGCTTGGCACTTAGCTGAAATGTTCTACCGCGGCGATTTAAAGCCGCACCGGGCATGGGATGAAGCTCATACGGAGCTTCAAAATGTGACCAGACAGCATGAATTTATAACATCATTATATGTGCAGGCCAAGCTAAATACTCGTGCTTTGCTTGATCAGGTATTTCCCGAATATGAACCTGTATTTTATGACCTTTACTCGGTAACGGCTCTAAAAGTCCTACAAGCTTGCCTTCAGGGTAAGGTCAAAAATGCCTCTCAAGCTTTGTTTGAACATGCCAGGCTCTCTCACTCTAGGAAGTGGATTAACGATAGAGCAGAGCTGCTAGACATAGCGCTGAAGCAAAAAGCCAAGGTCAACCGAAGCATCTCTCAACATTCCGTTTTAGAAGGAATGATTACCTTATTACTTGCTTTTCAGTCTCAACTCGAAATATTAGAGACACAAATGGAGAAAATTTCCGTAAATCAGCTTATACATCACATATACGCCATACTTAGTAAAAACGAGCCCTGTTGTCTGTAAAATTACCATATTACCGTATTAATCCAGAACTTTCTGTAGGAGCAGAGAGTTTCTTAGTCATGCCTCTAAATGGGGTCCAGCCAATATTTTAACGAAAATATACGCTAAGGGAGCATAAAAAACGGGCTTTTCTTACTCTAAGTCGTTGTCCACTATACATCATTAGCGGTCATCAGTATGCCGAAAAACGGTTCGTTACGTCCGCTAAGGTCATCAGGAACGACGAAAATGCATGTCCGATAAAGCTAAGCATAAAAACGTCAAAATGTTGGCGCTACCCCTTATACCAAAACTGGTCCTCTATAAATTCTAAAGCATCCCGGTTTTGGACAGTAAACCGGGCACTCATAGAATGAATCGTGTTGATACGTTTACATAGATCATCCGGATTCCAGCGTGAGAGTAAGATCTTTGGATCACCACGCATGCCTCCAAGAGGATTCGCACGATAAATGCCTGAAAACGCCAGACGGTTGACCAAGAGCAGACTCCATGCAGCCTCGAACATCATCTATGTTCATATTTTCAATACCCCTATTTATTATAATTTTAGGGATTAATGTCCAATTACATTATGAACGTTTCCCATCTAGGTTTCCCCTTATGCAGAAGATCATGGAAATGAGAAGAAGCACCAATGGTACTGCCGCGCATATGATCATTCCAAAATACCCCGTTACTGTATCAAAGTTATCTATTTGAATAAAATTTTGAGGATAGATGCTGACGGCAAATATGATAATTAACGGAAGATAAAAAATGTATCCGTTCCACTTTTGGGTGAGCTGGCTGATCCCGGCTACAAGATAGAAATAATAATTTGAGGCGGTCATGAAAATTTTGATTGTCCACAAAATGATAAAAAATATTTCAAACCGTTCCAGGAACGAACCGGGGAATTCAATTTGCTGCGCAAAAGAAACGACCGGCCATTGCAATCGGGAAACTTCTTCTACCGACATACAGCCAACGACCATCGTTACCATCATGACATACAAAGCCATTGCAATCGAGTAGCCGATCCCCCCCGCTTTCCATGCTTTTTGTGGATTGACCATAAAATTAGTTAATATGAGCATGGATTCAAAACCCAGCGTCGAAAAAGGTACAACTTTAAGAGATTTGAGGATCGGCCCCCACCCTTGATGGAAAACAGGGCGCAAATTATCAATGTCAAAATGATTGATATTGAGAATGATCAGCAATAAATAAACAATAAAGGTTAAGGGAAAGAAAAGCTCGACCAAGCGAACCATCGCATGAAGACCGCCCGAGGTCAAATAACCAATAAGCAGAAGAAACGGCAAGAGAATCATGCTTACCGGAGTTCTCTCCAATGCAAGGGCTTTGAGGAATTCTGCCATCATTCTGGATACAAGAGAGCAGATCATCACGCAATATACCATGAACGCAATATTGATGAAAAGGCTGATAAATTTACCTGCGATCACAGAATTGAGCTCATAGAACGTTTTCCCTGGAAATCGCCGACACAATTTCACGTTGATAAAAACGACGCCGACACCAAACAGACTTGCCAGCAAAAGCCCCTGCCACACGTCAGGCGTTTGCGCCTGTTGCGTGACGGTTCGTGGTAAACTGACAATTCCCACAGCGTACACGGTCGAAGTTACTGTTAATAGAGCTTGTATAGTAGAAATTTCATCCTGTTTCATGGAAGGTATGTTGGGCATTACGCTCCCTCTCCTTTTGTATAAGCACCTGTTCGTTCAATCTGTACTTCAACCCGAACGTCGATCGGTATTTCACTGAATGTATCCTGCCAATTGTCTTTTACACGATCCCAGTAGGTGGGATAGTTCACTTTTACCTTTGAACCGAAGCCGGCTACGTCTGCTTTCATTTCTTTCTGGAGCTTGCTTAATGATTGGAGCACGATCTTTTTGATTTCATCTTGCACCGTTTCTTTAGCGGTTCGGATGAACGGTTCCTTCAAGAACTCCGAAGAAATAACCGAGTTTTCGTTTAGTTTGACAGCTGTTTTGATACGAACCGTGAATGAGAGAGCCTCCCCTTTGACGTGAGGGATAAGTTTGCTATGGGTATCCTCAACTTCATCCTGATAACACTTCTATCACACACGCCTCAAGATCTGTTCCTTCTTTCGCATTGATCGTAAAAGCCGCCTGCTGTACCAATTCTTCCTTCAGTTGTTCCAGATTAACCTGAGAGCGGCCTTCACGGATTCCCATTTGTCCCACATCCATTTTTTTGGAGACGACATCAGGAAGATGATCCAGGATCTTTTTTAGATGATCTAATTTCGCCTCGATTAATCTTGCCATAACGATGACGGTCCCCCTTCAAAAAACTTAAATCATGATATACATGTAATATGTGTAAAATAGTGATAAATATTCATGGGGAAGAACAGGGGTCTATCGTGTCCGGCGATGAAGGAGTGGATACTAGAACCAGAGGGACTCTCTTTGAGTATCAGTAAGCAAAAAAACGAACACCAGATGGTGTCCGTTGTTGGTCATACATATGGAGGCGAGGGTACTCTCGTCGAGCGATTCCGTGAAGCTAATCCCTTTTAGTTGCTCATTAAATTCCCGAATTGTTCTGTCGTTCCGTTTGGTTCAACAGTAGGATTTCTGTTTAATGCAATTGGCAAACATTTTGATTTTTGGCGAGTAACACAATCACAAAAGATGCATCCTTTTCAACCTTGCCGTTCAACATAGGAGTATATCCTGTACTAGTTTCACTCATGGTGTACTTGATCAAAAAATGGCAGAATAGTCCATTTCTCACGATTATTATTTTTACCACTGTGACAACAGTTGCTGAACTATGCGCTGTTTGGCTGGGCTGGGTTACTTATAGCATTGGCTGGAATTATTTATGGACTTTCATTTCTTACGGTATTGCATTTGTACTAGTTTACTTATATATACTGGTTTTGAAATGGGCAGAGAAATAAACGAATCTCCAAGCCAAGCGATAGCACAATAGAAGCAGTGACAGCCTAGTCTTTCGACTTGCGGGTCACTGCTTTTTTGAGTGGGAGTCAAATAAATGGAATTTGATACTCGACCTATTAGATGATCATACCGTTCAGTTTATAGAAAAATATGCCATCTCCTTGGCGTATTTTTTCGTTAGAATGTTGGTGGAACCCCTTGACAAACATTAGCTGGTTTTCTCGTCCTTGGTTGCCGCTGTTTCAATTTCTAGGCCCAGTATAATACTTTATTTTTTGCTGACAGTTATATTATTAACATCAGTTCTCTTTTTGCTTTGCATAATATTCGTTGATCAGATCCAGGAACACCTTGGGAAACGCCAAGGTGGACATATCTGCCTCGCTGATCCAGCGGTACCCCGCCGGCAGCGCATTATGTGCGTGCTCCACCTGCTCAGCCAGCGCAATCAACGCACCTGGCTTCGCCGCGGCGCTGTAGCTGGCCCGCTGCTCGGCAGCCAGCGGCTGTTCGCCCGCCTCCCCGTCAGGGACGGCGACCTCTTCACACTGGAACACACGCAGGTTCCAGTGAATGTGGCTGAACGTGTGCTCTGCCTCACGTACAAACCTCACCGGGCGCGCATGCACGCCCTCTGCCAACAAATGAGCTGCCAGGTGATCCATGGCTGGCTCATCTGGCACCGGACCGTTGTAGCCCTCCGGTCCGGCAAGCTCGTGCGGCAGCTCCCACATGCGGGCCAACAGGCCCTTGGCCGGGCGCTGGCGCACAAGCAGGCGGCCTGCGTTGGCACCGCTACCCTCGATAAGGGCGACGGAGCGAGGCTCCAGCCGCGGCGGCTTCGCTTTTGTTTTGACTGGCAGCGTCTCCTCGCGGCCTGCCAGCCTGCCCGAGCAATGCTCCATGACCGGACAGGTCAGACAATGAGGCGACTTTGGCGTGCAGACCAGCGCCCCCAGCTCCATCAGCGCCTGATTAAAATCGGAGGCTCTTCCTTCGGGAATCAGCTCCCTGACCAGACTTTCCATATGCGCCCGCGTGCTGCCCTTCATGATATCCTCTTCAATGAGAAAATAACGCGACAGCACACGCATCACATTCCCGTCTACAGCAGGCTCTGGCCGATTAAAGGCAATGCTCATAATCGCCCCCGTCGTATACGGGCCTACTCCTTTCAGTGCAGCAACAGCCTGCGTATCATCTGGCACCTGCCCACCGTGAAGCTCAACAACCTGTTTCGCCGCCGTTTGCAAATTCCGGGCCCGCGAATAATACCCCAGCCCTTCCCACAGCTTGAGCACATCCTCCTCGGGCGCTTCCGCCAGCGCTTCAATCGTCGGAAAACGTGCAATAAAGCGATTAAAATACGGAATGACCGTATCGACACGTGTCTGCTGAAGCATAATTTCCGAAATCCAGATATAAAAAGGATTGCGATGGCGGCGCCACGGCAAATCGCGTTTGTTACGTGTATACCAATTCAACAGTTCAAAGCTGAAGTAACGCTTTTGTTCCAATGTATTTGTAGTCATCACATCACGTCTCCTTATATTCGACAATCACAAAAGCAGAGGCAATGTTAGGCTGATGTGTAATACTCAAGTGAATGCTGTAATTCGAGTCACCCGTATTCGGTAATCTCAGTCGATCCCACGCAGACGAAGACAAATAAACTACGGGCTTCCCCCCAGATTCAGGTAAAATGTCCATATCGCTGAACCCGATGATTTGCCCAATTCCACAACCGAAGGCTTTCGTTATCGCTTCCTTGGCAGCAAAACGCCCTGCTACAAACTCCGTTAGCCTTCCCTTGCGTTCCACTGCAAGCTCGCGTTCTGCCGGGGTCAACACCCGATTCAAAAATGCATCTGCATATTTACCTGCCAAAATATGAGCCATACGGCTTATTTCCAGCACATCATGTCCAATTCCGTAGATCATTTGGGTATTCCCCGCCCTTTTTTTACTTTACTGGATCTATTGTAACAGTGCGTCCACACCCTGGCGAGTCGCAAAGGCGTAAAAGCGTCACCAAAATATGTTAAAATGAGAGAGGCAATCAGTGAATGCTTTAAATTCGCGGATATGCCAGTTTAAAAACTCCCTGTAGAAAGGAAGGATAGGATGTCAGAAACGATTGTGGTTGAAGCTGGTACTGATGCAGGAACAGATGCGGTGATCCGGGCCTCATGGTTTCCCGCTAAACATACGGCCAAGAGCCTGCTCATCATCGCTCATGGCTACAAAGGATTTAAGGATTGGGGTATGTTCCCCTTTATTGCAGAAGCATTGAGTATGGATAACCACGTAGTAACCTTCAATTTTTCACATAATGGCATAGGTGAGGATCTGGAAAATTTTACTGAGCTGGAAAAGTTCGCACGCAACACTTATAGCCGCGAACAAGAGGATTTGGAACTATTGCTGTCCGATCTGAGAGCACGCCATGAATTCAGAGAATTGCCGTTGTTTCTGTTAGGACATAGCCGAGGTGCGGGAAGCTGCTTTGTATATGCACTAGATCATCCCGGCGAGATTGCTGGCGTCATTTCATGGAACGGCGTAACCAATCTTGATCTGTTTACCTTACCGCAAAAAGAAGAAATGCGCGCCAAGGGACGCAGCTATGTGCAGAACGCCAGAACCGGACAACAGCTTCCGCTGGATGCTGTCATTCTGGACGACCTAGAGCACAATCGCGAGCGTTTTGCCATTGTAGACAGGCTTGCCAATAGCCAGCTGCCAGCTGTGCTTATCCAGGGAACCGAAGACTCCAAACGTCTACGGGAAGGCTCTGCCCAGCTCACCTCCGTTCGTCCCGACATCGAGTGGGTACAAATTCAAGGTGGCAATCATACCTTTAACACCGTTCATCCATTCCAGGGAGGCAGTCTTCAACTGGATCAGGCAATTACCGAAACCCGCCGCTTCATTGACCGGATCACTAATTAGGCAGTAGCCCCCTCAATACAAACGGCGATCCGCCGGGCGGATCGCCGCATTTATTTAGCTTAGCATTTTACAATTCCAAAATGATTAATGCTTACACTCCCGGAATGCTTGTCCGCTTATGTGCTGTACGTGTAAAATAGCTTTCCAGCTTTTCGCGGGCCGCCGGGTCAATTTCCTTGCCTTCCAGGTAGTCGCTGTTTGCTTCGTAGGAGATCCCCAGTTCCTTTTCATCCGTCTGGCCTTCCCACAATCCTGCTGTAGGCGCTTTGTCTAAGATAGCCTGCGGAACTCCAAGATAACTGGCTAGCAAACGCACCTGACGTTTGTTGAGCGTGCTGAGCGGTGTAATATCGACCGCACCATCGCCCCATTTGGTATAAAAGCCTGTAATGGCTTCTGAAGCGTGATCTGTACCCACGACGAGTAGGTTCAGTTCATTCGCAAGTGCGTACTGAACCACCATACGTGTTCTTGCCTTTACATTTCCTCTCACTTGCGGAGTAATGGAACGTTCCAGATCCATACTCTTTAATGCATGCTCCACTTCCACGGCAACCTTGTCCACGGCTTCCTTAATGTTCGTTTCCCCGGCATATTTCAGGTTGAACGCTTTGGCCACCGCGTAGCTGTGCTCGATATCTTCCTGTTGACCATATGGCTGGAATACACCCAGTGTTTTGTATTCTTGCCCTTGCTCCTGCGTCAACTCATCTGTAGCCTGCTTGCACAAGGCGGCTGCTACGGCACTGTCAATCCCGCCACTGATGGCGATCAACAGCCCTTTGCTTCCTGTTTTTGTTACGTACGACTTGAGGAAATCCACACGCTTGCGGACCTCCGCCTCTACGTTGATCGTAGGCTGTACTCCCAATTCAGCAATAATCTGTTCCTGCAAACTCATCAGATAAGCACCTCTTTTTTAGGAATTTCCTTCACAAGCCAACACGCAAAAGCCCCGGCAAATTTCGCAGGCGAAAAATGCGGGGCATAGCTTGAGCAGTTTACCGGCAAAAACGGTCAAATGCACTGGTCAAATCAGCAGCAATCTGATCTGCCGAACGATCTTCGATCTGATGACGCTCGATAAAGTGAACCAGTTCGCCGTCTTTCAGCAGCGCGATCGAAGGGGAAGATGGCGGATACGGCGCGAAAAATTCGCGAGCCTTCGCCGTTGCTTCCTTATCCTGTCCTGCAAAAACCGTATACAGATGATCCGGCGTAATATCATGCTTCAGCGCTTCAGCTATACCCGGGCGGCATTGGCCTGCGGCACAACCGCATACCGAGTTCACAACCACCAGCACTGTACCTTTAGCATCAGGCAGCTTAGCCTCCACATCTTCAGAAGTACGCAGTTCCTGAATCCCAAGATTCGTCAGTTCATCGCGCATAGGCTGAACTGAATCTCTCATATATTGATCGAAAGACATAGACATATTCTTTCACTCCTTTTCACTAAATCATATATACTACGTTTCTAATTTCATCCTTTGCCGTAGTAAAGACATGGACATCTAAAGCCCATTATACAATCTTTTTCACGTAATTTGCAAAAAATCCGGTTACATCTTTGCACAATTATTTCTGTATCGAATTTATGACAGGAGGCTCAGAATGCTCCCGATAAGTCGGAATGGTTCTGCGCAAACGGACTTTAAACTGTGTGCCCATTCCCTCCACCGAATCTACGGCAATCGTACCGTGATGACGCTCCACTATACTTTGACATAAGGCCAGCCCCAAACCTGTACCTTTCGTTTTGGTTGTGTAAAAAGGCTGGAACAGCTTTTCAAGCTGTTTTGGCGGAATTCCCGGACCTGTATCCCTCACTTCCAGTTCGACAAAATCCCCTTCTTCATGAGTAGAAATGGTCAGCACACCCTTTTCCCCCATAGCTTCCATCGCATTACGCGATAAGTTAAGCAGCAACTGCTTGATTTCCTTAGGATTCAGATGCAGCATCGTTACATGATCCTCCAGTTTTAACTCAATCGTCTGTCCCCTCAGGTTCGCATCTGCCCACAAAAGAGGTGTTAGTTCACGAATAATATCATGCAGATGACACTGCTCCTTCTCGACAATCCGATTCTGGGCCAGGGAAAGAAAATCATTAATAATCCCGTTCGCCCGATCCAGCTCCTCCATCACGATGCGGTAATAATGACTTAGAGAATCAGGGCTCTTCTCGCGCATAAGCTGTAAAAACCCGCGCACAACCGCCATCGGATTACGTATTTCATGAGTAATGCCCGCTGCCATCTGTCCGACGAGACTGAGCCTCTCGAAATTGCCCAACTCACTGCGCAGCGTCTCCAGCTCTGTGATGTCCTGCAAGGCGATAATGACACCTGTCGTCTGATTGATATGTTTATCTCGAATAGGAAGGAAACTGGAGAAGAATACTTTAGGAGATACATTTATAAAATCAGCGCCTGCTTCTCCTTCCAATGCTTTCGCAACTCGTTCGTTGACTACAGGCGAAGCGCTAAAAACGTACAACGAGTTTAAAGGACGGCCTACGACCTCAGGCAACGTAATATAGGGATCGAAGTCCCGGTAGAGCTCCAGCATCGTTTTGTTCATATGTATAACTCGTTCTTCGCTGTCCAAAGTAACAAGAGATAACGGCATCAAATCCATGACTTGACGCAGCTTATCCACTTCGATTAAATATTTGCTCGTAAACTCAGTTACATCTCGCCGCAACGTCAGTTTCTCAAAGGAATTATGCATCAGACTTACGACCGTAAAACTTGCCAACACACCTACAGCAACATTCCAAAACGTTGTAAGCAGATCAGGAATGTATACTGAAATGTTCTGTTTGCCCCACAATAGCGGTAATAATGCCTTAAGCAGCATATCAGCCACAACATATGTGAAAATTACGAGCTTTTTGTCCAACAATGTTCCTCTTTGAAAAAACTTGACATGCAGTAGCATAAAAGGAAAAAGGATAAAAGCAGTGCCCACATACATTGGGGACATTTCTATCGACTGCGCTATAATTAGAACACCCGTCAATGCAGAAGCAGCGAGAACAAAGGAAGTGCGACGTGTACCATACATTACGCCTACAGCAAGGGGAATAATACCGAGATTGGAAGGTAGGCCATATGGAGGCTGGTATTGAAAGAGCGAACATAGCAATATAGCTGGCAAGCAACACAGATAAAGTATTCCTTGATGAGGTCCGGGAAGCAGATTGCCTGCCCAAACCTTTTTCTTGTCCCCATAATCCGTTAATATAGAGAAAAAACCCGCCGATATAACGGCGAGGAGAACTTGGAGCACACTTTCCTTCAACGCAATTAACAAGGACTTCTCCCCCTCATCATCTTTCCTTGACGCCGTTAGTTGAATTAAAGCACAGGCTACAATATATTACAATATATGTGTTAAAATCCCGGTGTAGAACGACAAATTCTGCTAAATACCGGATATATATTAGAGGATCGTTTTTACGGTTTTTATACTCCTGTAAAATAAGAGATATACGCAGCTACTGTGCTCAAAGTCTATCTAAAGAGACGGTATTACGATATGATGGAAAATCTGTTACGCTATTCTGAATTTTTTTGAAAATTTGTCGACGAAAAGGAAGAGGTCTATGACTTACGACGTTATTGTGATCGGAGGCGGCTCAGCCGGCTTAATGGCAGCGGCTGCTGCCAGTGGCGAGGGCGCCAAGGTGCTTTTAGTGGAAAAGGGAAATAAACTTGGACGAAAGCTGGGGATCTCCGGCGGAGGTCGCTGCAATGTCACCAATGCAAAAGAGCTGGATGAACTTATTCGCCACATTCCCGGGAATGGTCGTTTTCTGCACAGTGCCCTGGCTGCTTTCGGCAATCGGGATATCATCGCCTTCTTTGAACAACTAGGTATAGCCTTAAAGGAAGAAGACAACGGGCGTATGTTTCCAGTAACGGACAAAGCCAAAACGGTCGTCGATGCTTTGATTAATAAGGTACGCTCTCAAGGAGTCGAGATTCGGACAAGCTGCCCTGTTCAAGAGGTGATTTACAAAGAAGGTCATACAGCTGGTGTGCGGCTGCGTTCCGGTGAAATGCTGCGTAGCCGTAACGTCATTGTCGCTGTCGGTGGCAAGTCCGTCCCGCACACAGGCTCGGAAGGTGACGGCTATGCATGGGCAGAGCAAGCTGGGCATACCATTACGGAACTATATCCAACAGAGGTCCCGCTAACGTCAGGCGAGACATTTATCCAGACAAAAGAGCTTCAGGGGCTCTCCTTACGAAACATCAGCCTGACCGTATGGAATGCGAAACAAAAGAAGGTTGTCGTTCATGAAGGAGATATGATTTTCACGCATTTTGGTTTGTCTGGTCCAACCGCTTTGCGTTGCAGTCAGTTTGTCGTCAAGGGAATGAAAAAGGATAAGGTAAACACAGTATTGTTAACTCTCGATTTACAGCCTCACAAACATGCTGATGAAGTCTACCGTGAGACGCTGGAACTGGCATCGGTCGATGCTAAAAAGGCGATCAAAAACGTGCTTAAACCTTATTTACCGGAACGCATGATTCCGTTGTTGCTTCAGCAAGCTGAACTGCGTGAGGATTTGACCTATGATCATATTCCCAAGCAGCAATGGCAAGAACTCGCCCATCGAATCAAGGCGTTTCCCATTCGTGTGAATGGGACGCTCTCCCTGAAGGAAGCATTTGTTACCGGGGGTGGTGTGAATTTGAAGGAAATTAATCCGAAAACGATGGAGTCCAAGCTGATGCCTGGCTTGTTTTTTTGCGGTGAGATTCTGGATATTCACGGCTACACTGGAGGTTATAATATTACAGCGGCGTTTACGACAGGGCATACAGCAGGAACGCAAGCGGCTTTAAACGAGATGTAGGAGTGGGAGGCACTACGCGTAGGCTTTGATCTTACGATCGCTGGCCCTTCTCCAGATTCAAATCCTCCGCTTTGCTACAAACCGCCATTACAACCGCAATTTTTAAGAAAAATAGGAATTTAAAAGACTTAAATCAGTTGTATTGCTGATTTAAGTCTTTTTTTTGAGTAATCGCGTATTGAACAAACTCCATCTTGTTTTAACGTTTACCGCTATTCCTAAACCTCAATAATGATAGGTAAAATCATAGGTCTTCTCTTGGTTTGGCTGTAAATAAACTGACCCACATTATCCTTTAACATCTGCTTAATCAAGCCCCACTGACTCATTTCGATTTCTGTTAACTCGTTCACTGTGGCCATAATCGTGTCGCGAATCTGATTCATCAGCTCTTCGGAATCCTTAACAAATACAAAGCCTCTTGATATGACTTCTGGCGTTGCAAGCATTTGCTTCTCGTTTTTGCTCAAAGTCATCACAATAATCAGCATTCCGTCTGAGGCAAGTTTTTTACGGTCCCGCAGTACAATATTGCCCACATCACCAGTTACCAGCCCGTCTACCAGGCTATTGCCGGATGGTACTTTGGGACCCAGGGATGCCCTTCCCTCTGCGATTTGAATTGTCTCACCGTTTTGGACAATAAATACGTTTTCCATAGGAATACCGACTGATTCTGCTAGCTGACGATGCTGATGCAGCATTCTGAATTCACCATGTATAGGAATTAAATACTGGGGTTTCATCAGGGTCATCATTAATTTTAACTCTTCTTGGCTGCCATGACCGGATACGTGCATCCCCGTGGCGTTGCCTGATCCATAAATAACGTTAGCGCCCAGTACGTACAGGTTATCGATGACTTGAGAAAGATTTCGCTCATTTCCCGGTATCGCTCCCGCAGCAATGATGACGGTATCCCCAGGCAATATTTCGATTTTGGGATGCAGGGAATTAGCTAAACGGGACAATGCAGCCATCGGTTCACCCTGACTTCCTGTACATAAAACTGCAATTTTTTCTGCAGGATACCGCTCCGTTTCTCCAGCCTCAATCAACAAATCCTCGGGCATGTGCAAGAAGCCCAACTCTTTAGCCACCGTTACCACATTTACCATGCTGCGTCCGAGTAAGACCAGTTTGCGGCCTGTTTCCACAGCAGCGTCAATGACCTGCTGGACACGGTTCACATTGGAAGCGAACGTGGAGATAAATACCTGCTGCTTGGCTCGAGCGAATGCATCCAGAATGTGCCCGCCAACCAAGCGTTCTGAAGGCGTAAATCCTGGTCTTTCCGCATTCGTACTTTCGGAGAGAAGCACCTTAACCCCTTTCTTTCCGATTTCAGCCATGCGATGAAGATCCGGAAAAGGTCCGCTGACAGGAGACATATCAAATTTGAAATCCCCGGTATGGACCACATTTCCTTCCGGTGTCTGAAAAAAGACGCCCAAGCAATCTGGGATACTGTGGACAGTAGTGAAAAAGGATGTCTGAATCTTCCCCACATCAATGGTAGAATCCGCATCTATAAGATGAAGCTCGGCATCACGTAAAAGATTATGTTCCTTTAGCTTAATCTTAATTAATTCGATGGTGAGCTTTGTCCCGAATACCGGAATGTTGATCTGCTTCAGTAAATAAGGAATGCCCCCGATGTGATCCTCATGTCCATGGGTTACAATGAGCGCTCTAACTTTATCCTGATTCTCCAGCAGATAGGTGACATCCGGTACAATGAGGTCAATACCAGGCAAATTTTCATTGGGAAACTTGGAGCCACAATCAATGACGACAATATCCTGATCGTATTGGATGAAATACATATTTTTTCCAATTTCATTAACACCGCCTAGAGCAGCAATGAGTAATCTGTTATCAGCAAGCATCAGTTTATTTCCTCCTTAGGAAAATGCTATCCATATTATTTATTTTCCGCGTAAACTTATGCACCATATTGGGAAAGAAATGAGTAGCCTTCCTAAATAAGAGGACTTGTTTCACAAACACAAAAAGAAACCCTTGTCTCTAACAGACAGGGGCCCTCACTTGATTGATTACATACCCACCGCAGCCGATATCGCAGCAAAAATAGCAGCAATCAGCCATAGGATCGGGAATAGTTTGAAGATTACCTTCAGCCACTGTCCAAAGCTGATCCGGGCAATGGCCAATCCTGCCAGCAGCACTCCACCTGTCGGTGAAATGAGATTAGTTAACCCGTTACCAAATTGGTACGCTGTGACTACGGCTTCACGATTAATGCCTACAAGATCGCCAAGCGGTGCAAGCACAGGCATGGTTAGTGCAGCTTCCCCCGAAGAAGAGGGAACGAGGAAAGTAATGATATTATGCGCAAGCAACATAATAGTCGTGAATAAATAACTTGGCAAACCTTCCAGGACGCTTGCAAGTGCATTCAATACGGTATCAATAATCATCCCCTGTTCTGCGATAATCAGAATTCCGCGGGCGAGGCCTATGATCACCGCGGCGTAGATAAATTCTCCGCATCCTTTTACAAAATTCTCAGCTATCTCCTTCTGACTCATTTTGGTGACAACCCCAACAAAAATACCAAGGGCAAAGAAAAGGGCGCCGATCTCAGTCATATACCAGCCTTTGACCAAAATTCCCCAGACAATCGCTCCAAGCGTTACAATAAATCCACCTATAATTAATTTGTGCCGGAATGTGAAGACGACGTCCTCGCCTGTGCTTTCCTTAATAAATTGCTCGCGGTTTATAATATCACTTTGAAACACGAGGGATTTCTCCGGATTTCGCTTCACCCGGTGCGCATACCACATCGTAAAAGCAATAGAAATCATCGTAAATACAAGCCATTCGATAAATCTCAGCCAGAGCTGAGGATTCCCCTCCACTCCTGCGATTCCCTGGGCAATCAACACTGAAAATGGATTGACAGTCGAACCAACATAGCCAATTTGCGTTCCCAGAAATAAAATAAGAATCGCTGTCATAGAGTCGAAACCCAAGGCAAACATCAACGGAATGAAAATCGCATAAAGTGGAATAATTTCTTCACTCATCCCAAAGGTAGAACCTCCGAGACTGAAGATAACCATAGCAATGGGAATAAGCAAAATCCCTTTATTCTTCAACCGCCTGGCAAGAGCTGTCAGCGCACGATCAATGGCGCCTGTCTGCAGAATAATACCGAAGGAGCCGCCTACAATAAGAACAAAAGAGACGACATCGGCGGCATTGATAATCCCCTTAATAGGAGCGCTAAGGATCTGAGGGATTCCCTGTCTTAAATCGCCGTTCTCCCCTGTTTTGGGTACAGAGTGATAGGTTCCTGAAACGATTGCCGTTTTGGTCACACCGTTCACTGTCACTTCATGACGCTCAAATTGACCGCTGGGTACAACCCATGTCAACGCGGCGACTGTAATAATAATCAAGAATATTAAGGTATAACTATGGGGCAAGGATAATTTCCATTTCTTATTCGTGATGTTCATGTTTATCCCTCATTCCAAGAATGGTTATACGTAACCTTCCCTCCCATAATGGTCAATATCACTTGGGCATCCCTGATGTCACCAGCGGATGCATTAAGGAGGTCGCGATCAAAAACGGCGATGTCAGCATATTTTCCAGCCTCCAGCGTACCTGTAACCTCTTCCATATAACAATGTTTGGCTCCATTAATCGTCCATGCCTTTAAAACTTCGGATGCCGGCATTCCTTGGTCAGGATACCAGCCTCCAGCAGGCGAGCCATCCGGGAATAATCGGTGAGAGGCCGCATACAGCGAATCGGGGACACTGGTGATAAATAAAGGCAAATCAGTACCTATAGTGATCGGCACGTTAGCTTCCAGCATGGACTTATAATTATAAAAACGGTTTTCATTCTCTTTGCCTGCCACAGCAGACATATAAGCCTCTTCGTAAGAGGGATTCAGCAGCAAAATCTGAGCATAGACCTCGGCAAAAATTTCGTTTTCTCCCATTCTGGTCAGGTCATCTGGATGAGGATACTCCAGATCACTGATCGAATGTCTGATAAGGTGATTGCCTTGCTGCGCGCGGCATTTTTCAATCATGGATACTGCTTGGCGAATCGCAGCATCGCCTTCTGCAGTTAGGCAGCATTTGATCCCCTGGCTGTCCGCTTCCAGAACTGAGGCTTCAATTTTTTCGTAATCAACCGCCCTCAAATTCGTGACTCCAGGCATATCTGCGTAAGGCTCCAACATATCCCCTGTATGATCGGCTACGACGCCGTCAAGCATCAGCTTGTAGCCTTGAAAACGAATAAGGTCTCCATGATAAAGTGCCTTATACTTGATACCAATACTTATATCAAACGGTTCGACAACCGGTTCCAGCGAGAAATGAAACCGGAGTGGAAGTTCACCTGTTTCTTTCAATTCCTCTAGAATTGGAAGCAGCTCGCTATGCCGGTCAAAGCCAATATCTTTTATAGAAGT
Source organism: Paenibacillus sp. BT-177 (assembly GCF_025846815.2). Taxonomy (NCBI): domain Bacteria; kingdom Bacillati; phylum Bacillota; class Bacilli; order Caryophanales; family Paenibacillaceae; genus Paenibacillus; species Paenibacillus sp. BT-177. The sequence goes on from NZ_JAOYTP010000009.1 coordinate 81,640, forward strand.
AACCCCTCGTGCAGCCAGCAGGCGGCAAAATTCCATAAACTCTTGTTGGACAAGGCTGCGGTCCTGCATCATAGCTTGGAGCAGTAAAGCGCGTGCTTCGGCACTGCATTGATCTGGCGAAAATTGATATCTCTCCTCAGCCAATCGATTCATCCAGCAGTAACTTTTATTTTGGTTGATGGCGATGACCACCCGATCGGGAAACAATCCATCCAACAAGCTTGGCTCAGGCAGTCCACCCCATTTTTCCTCGCTCCAACCGTAAGCGGTTACATCTTTTCCTGATGGAAGGTGGTTTGCCTCTTGAAGCAGTAGTTGCACTGCTCCTTCACTTGAGGCTGTATGCGTCAGATCCACGCCCCGATGCATTGACATATATCCGGTGAAAAATACATGGTTGTCATGAATTCCCGGCATGATAAAGGCATCGCCCAGATCATAGACAACCGTTTCCGATCCTATCCAGACTTGTGCCTCTTCCGGATGCCCCACTGCTGCAATACGTTCTCCTCGCACTGCAATAAACCCGGGCGAAGCTTCATTTTCCAATCCATTAAAAATAGCATTGGAGAGTAATACTTTGTCTGCTAATGTATCTTTCATCCCTTGCATAGTTTCACCACCTCATGATTGATTCACCTAACAACATGACGTAATATAACGTTATGTTAATGCTTCTGCTTCTCCCTATTGGATGGAAGCAGAAGCCACACGTAACTGAACTACCTTGCATAACAGGTAACGGATTATATGGAGAATTGATAACGGTCTCCGATGATGTACTGCTTCCCTACATGAACCGGGCTTCCATGCTGGTCATAGATAATGGTATGCATGTAAAACAACGCCTGCCCGATCGCCGTCTCCAGCAATTTGGCCTGATTTTCATCCGCCAAGGCAATTTGTAATATCGTCTCTCCTGGCTGGTTAGGGTCGATGCTGTATTTTTGCCGCAGCAGTTCGTATACAGACCCCTCCAACTGCTCGTGCATTAGAAATGCAAAGCGTTCATAAGGATAAAAATTGTTTTCCAGCATCAGGGGGCGATCATCCGCATATCTTTTACGCTGGATAAATAACACTTTTTCTCCTGGCGATAGCTGCAACTGATGTGCAATTTCTTCATCTGCTTCTACGATTTCACGTTTTGTGACCACACTGTGTGAAGAAAGCCCGTTGGATTTGCAAGCAGCCGTAAAGCTGATGACATGTTCAATCTTCCGTCCAATTTTGGGGATATTGACAAAGGTGCCTTTTCCCTGACGTTTGGTCAGATATCCTTCATGAACTAATTCGGCAATTGCTTTCCTTACAGTAATTCGACTTACATTATACATTTCGCTTAATTCTGTTTCGGTCGGTATACGACTTCCTTGCGTAAATGTTCCATTATGAATTGCGGTTTTGACCGCTTTTTGTAATTGAATATATAATGGCTCCGCTTGGTCTGAATTTAACATAATGTACCCTCACTTGTCATATAACGTTATATCACTCTCACTTAGAGTATCAAAGGTTACATATTCTTACAAGTGAAGATATTCGAAAAGGATCGTCAATAATGAACGCCGTATCCGAAGGAACCTTCTACCAGGCAGCTCTGGGCGGCAAGCCTTGAGCCTTCTGCCATAGCAGCCTGAATGTTGCCTTTTTCCAAAAAGCTCAGTAAAAAAGCAGTTATATAAGAATCGCCTGCTCCCATGGTATCCACAGCGTCAACGGAATCGGGCATTTGAAAATAGAACTTCGTACCATCATAGGCGATAGATCGGTCACCGCCACGTGTGGCGACAAGAATTTGCCCCTCCTTTTTTCGATTGGAACGGATAAAATTCTGTGTCTCTTCATCCGTCATATGGCTGCAAGAGAAGAATGCAAAATCGGCATGCATGATATATTGTTCTACCTGTGTATCTGTAAAATCATCTGAAAAATCAAAGGAAATAGGAATTCCCAGTGTCTCCAACTCGGGCAGCAAGTGGCCTGTATGGCTGTACAAGCCAGTATGAATCAGGTCGAATCCGCCAAGATAATCCTTGTCATCTTCGCTCAGTTCCAATGGATGGAGACGTGTCACTCCCCCCTCATTACTACCCAGAAATACTCTGTCTCCGTCTTCCAGGGTTACACGTGCACAGCCGTTCTCACCGCTGTGATATCTGCACCGTGAAATATCGATGTCAAGCTCACGGAGGGTATGTTCTACATGCCGTGCTTCGTGATCGTCCCCAAACACGCCTATAAAGGCTGCATCCACTCCCGCTTTTTTGGCAAACACACTGAAATTAAGCGCATTGCCGCCAGGGTACATCATGCGCAGATGAACATATTTATCTACCACATTATCGCCAATGCCTAGAACCTTCATGATGGTTTCCTCCTGTTGGTAGGTGCGCTTAGTAAGCTACTTTGCCCATATAACGGCGAGTTTCCAATGGGTGGTTGCGTACATTTGCTAGTGCTTCACGATACACACATACAATGCTGTAAAATAAAACCGGGTTAAAAAACTCTACCACTTCGTCTGCAATCGTTCCGATGCCAAGCTCCTTTGCATCAATCACTTCCACTTTCTCGGCATACTGATTCAGGAAAGTCTGTGCCCGCTCATCCAGCGCCCGTGTACGTCCTTCGTTGATCATCAGAATAAATGGAGTTTCCTTATCCGTTACTTCAAATGGGCCATGAAAGAATTCACCGGAATGGATAGAAGCTGCATGAAGCCATTGCATTTCCATCAGCGAGCAGATGGCAAAGCCATAAGCATGTCCATAAGATGCTCCGCTGGTCAGGATATAAAAGAGTTCCTCATTGCGATATCTGTCAGCGAATACTTGAGCGCGCGGTTCAACTTGGACTTTGGCCCGGTTAATAATCCCATTGATTGCTCCCAATCCATTCTGGAAAGCTGGGTAATGCGCATAGCCCTCAGTGATTTGAAGCAGTTCAACCGTAAGTTCTAGAATAATGGCCATCGGGTTGTTTTTAACATCGCTCTCATCCCCCCACTCGTAAAGGAAGGAATAATCCGAATAGTTAAGCAGGCTCGCTTCACTATTGTGGGTTAAGCCAATGGTATAAGCACCTTTCTCTTTGGCAGATTTAGCAGCTGCGACCGATTCTGGAGTATTTCCACCGTGGGAACAAACGATGACCACTGAGTGTGCCCCCAATCGTTTTGGCAACGCATGTACAAACTCATTCGCTGTATACATCCCTGCTACCAGTTTCTTTGCTTCACTATCCAGAAAATATTTTGAAGGATACATATCAACTAGTGAGCCCCCGCAGGCTACTAAATAAACCTCAGAAATCTTCCCATTCGCTTGTTCATTAATCGTCTGAATCGTCTGTTGTACATTCATTTTTTATCTCTCCTTCTATATAACGTTATATAACGTATTGTTTACGAGATAAATATAAGCGCTTTCATTAAAAGTGTCAAGCCCTTCATTAAAAAAAGCTCTAACCCTTTTGTATGAGGTTTAGAGCTCCTTTTGGGATTTAATTTATATTCATTGATTGGGTTAGCGATAAGAGAGCTATGCCCATAATATACGCGCAAAAAATATGGTCTTACACATGGGTTTGTCCGAATAAACTAAATGAGACAAATACATAACGTCCAATAAATAATCAAGGAGGAAAACACCATTAATACATTTATCGGGTATGTTTTTCTGGGTCTGTCACTTTCAGCTCCCATTGGACCCATCAACGCCGCACAGTTAGATCGAGGTATTAAAAATGGATTTTGGCACGCCTGGTTTATTGGGCTAGGTGCAATCACAGCAGACATTATCTATATGATGCTTGTCTATTTGGGAATGATCCACCTTCTTAATTCCCCATTTGTCAAAGCTTTTTTATGGCTATTTGGTTTTTTCGTGCTTGTGTATACAGGACTTGAAAGCATCAAAAATGCTGGTGTGATTTCAGAATCCGAATTAAGGGGAAATGGCAATACCCTGACTAACTCCTTTGTTGCGGGCTTCCTGATGTCGTTGTTTAATCCTCTCTCCATCCTTTTCTGGCTTGGTATTTACGGTTCCATACTGGCCAATGTTGCTAATACATATCCAGTACAACAGCTATTGATTTACAGCGGAGCGATTGTACTGGGCGTGTTGGCGTGGGATGTGACGATGGCAGCCGCTTCAAGTGTTTTCCGTAGATTTCTCAAACCTGGATTGCTTAAAACCATCTCTTGGATGTCAGGTCTATCTCTTGTAGGCTTTGGCTTTTATTTTGGTGTACAGGCATTTCAATTACTTTTTTTACGCTAACGCTTGTCTTCTTGATAAAGTTAACGAGATTCCTTGCTGTGCTTTCGACGCACCCATTGTACAATGAGGTCACATATTGCAATTAACAAGACCAGCAGTAAACTGATGTAAACCCCAGGGCGGCTAAGCTTATGAAAAAAGGCCCCGACTACAGCCATAGCTATCAGCAATAACCCAATCCAGCGTTTGATATTGCTCGATGTGCTTGATTCCAGCAACTTACCTGAAGACAGCAAAATAAAGCACCAGTTATATAACAGCATTAAGCCCGCAGCTGTTGTGATATATTCATACACTTTTCCCGGTAGCAGCAACGATAATACGATTGCTGAGATTAATCCAACAGAGATCAAACTGAGTGCATAAAGAGGATATTTGCCCTTCCACTTTCGTGAGAACAGTGTGGGCGCATCTCCTTCCTGAGCAAGGGTAATCATCATCGAAGTCTCTGCATATAGCGATGCTGTCATCGTGGAGAACCCTGCAATAATCAGGACTCCATTAAACAAATGAGGCACAAAGGCCAGATGATCGCTACTGAGCGCAAGTACAAAAGGACTTTCCTTCGGATTAAAGGCACTTAATGGTACCATAGACACAGCCAGCCCAATCGAAAGCACATACACTGCAACCAGCGTCATCAACATGACCTTTCCTGCTTTGGGTGCTTCGTCCGGGTTTTGAAGTCGGTTAGACATAATTCCGAGCACTTCAATACCTCCGTATGCATAAAAGGCAAAAATAAAAGATGACCATAACCCTATGCCACCGGTTGGAAAAAAGTCTTTGTAGCTGAGAGGGAACTTCGGATTATATTTACCTCCTCCGATCCAGCCTGCCAAAAGCGCTACCGCTAGGACCAAAAACATCACAAGAGCCGCTATCTTAATGATCGCGAGTACATTTTCTACACGATCAAAACCCTTATTGCCAAAAAAAACAATCACAAGTCCTAAGAGCCCGAAGCCTGCCGCAAAAATCCACATCGGTACCTGAGGAAACCAAAAGCGTGAAAATATAGACAGCGCGGTTAGTTGACTCCCATTAATAAGCAATTCCGAGAACCAATACACCCAGCCACTGCCGAAGCCTGCCCAATTGCCAAATGCTTTTTGAGCATAGGAACGGAAAGAGCCCTGTTCTGGATGATCTGCTGTCATGCGCGAAAGGGCGTCAAACACCACATACGTTCCAACTGCTGCCAAGAAGTAAGCAATCAGCACGGCTGGACCACCAATGGAAATTGCTAAACTAGACCCGAGGAAATACCCTGTACCGATGGTGCCTGCAACTCCTAACAAGCTCAGCTGCCACCATTTTAGTTTTTGCTCTTTTTGTTTGCCCGCTGAAGACTTGCCCATACGAAAATCACCCTATTCTGAATTTGAGACCTATTTCTTGTTTTTTTATGATTGCCTTCTTCTCCATATTTCATGTGAAAGTCAATTCAATTTGTAATAAAGAAGCACCAGCAAACTCGATTAAAGGTTTGCTGATGCTTCTTTTTAATTAAACGTTTTACATTTTGGGCAAAGAAAGTGCCTTGTCTGCATTTTGAATATCCATTTGAATTTGCTGATCCGGATCATAGGCGTTGTAGTAACCATTATTCTTCATATAATTAAAAATTTGCTCATGAAGGTTAACAGCTTTACTCAATTGGTCACAAAGGACATTTCGAACTTCTGAGCTGGTGGACTCTGTTAAGGCCGCGGCGTAGTTTTTGATCCCACTTTTAGCTGCGATTAACAGATCTGAAGCAATCACCTGATCGGTCATGGGGGTCGTACCGGTCATATTCCCAATAAAAGAATTCACGTTATTCCTCCTTAGATTATACAAGCAGATTTCTAAGCTGTTGAATATCTTGTGTACCGCTGCTGATGTCCTGCTGTAAAATATTTTTTAAATTTGAATCTGAGACTAAAGGAAGCATGGTTTGAGTTTTTGTAATACAAGTTGTTTTAAACGTAAGTAGCTCATGCAATTCCAACTTTTCGTGAACTCCGAGTTTTTGCAAGATCAAAACCTCCTTTCTGAACTTTCTTCTTGTTGTTTCCTATGATTACTGCCATTATGCATGATCGAAGAACCCAAGTTTTCACAAGATCCTTTTCAGCTGTTTCTCATGATGAAAAAAGGTTCCTTCAAGCCATTAGTCATGGCTTTGAGGGAACCTTTTTATTCCAAACTGTGCAACCAGTGCGGACACAATTGTCAGGTGTGAACGCTTCCTGAAAAACCGTCCACATCGTCCTCCGGTTGTTGGTCAGAGCTGACATTGTGTTCCTGTGTTGTGTTCGTAAACGTTTGGGAAGAGCCGTTTTTATACGCCTCGCTCCAGTCTTCATTGATGATGTGCGCTGGAATAATCCAATCCTCCGGGCTATAACCTGGATTTTGCATACCAATATTACTTTGTTTACCTGGGCGATAAGTGAGAACTCCTGTCTCAATTATACTTCCTTCATAAGCTTGGCAAATCTCTAATGCAGACAGCACATCCTGGTTCTCAACGTGAACACTGAGGCCTGTATCACCGTTCGTGCTGGCAGAGTATCCAATCTCCTTTAATGTTTCACAGGCTTGGGCGGCTTGCTGCGGATCACGAAATTGAAAACGGAAAGAACCCGTATCCATGTGCTTCATCTCCTCTGAATTTATCTTATTTTGTTATTTGGGTTCATTAGGTATGTTATTTGTTAATATAACCAATCGGAACGGTATTTTTACATTCGAAACCTTTATTTTTCAAAAATTTACCTTAAAGCTTTGAAATTAAATAATTAAAAAAGCAGCTACTGTGACAAATCGCATGTTTTCCCTACGTAAATCCCTTTATGCTAGTAGTAAGGGTATGGTTGCCCGGTCATCCGAACCGAGCGGTCAAAGGATGCCCAAATCCATACATAAAGGCGGAATGAAGATGATAGATTACCGAACATTGGTGACACAGCAATCCATGCATTTGTATAGCGTGTTTGCCAAGTCATTCAAAAGTGTAAACGAACATGCGGTTGCTGGCATCAAAACGGTGGGCTTCAACCCAACGGCCTTCGCCGTGATGGAAGTTTTATATCACAAGGGAGCACAGCCAATTCAACAAATTGGAGCCAAACTGCTTCTGCAAAGCGGAAATGTCACTTATGTGATCGACAAGCTGGAGAGCCGTGGTTATTTGCACCGTCACCCGTGCGACCAAGATCGTCGTATTATATATGCAGAATTGACGGACGAAGGACAACGCGTCATGGACGAAATTTATCCTGATTATACACGTCAGATTGAACGTGCCTTTAGCGGAATCAGCGAAACCGAAAGAGATCAACTCATCGGCTTGCTCAAAAAATTGGGCCGTAGCGCTGATAATCTGTCACCTTATCACAAATAGAATGAATAGTATTTTAGCAACTGATCGTTTGTGAATAAACGAACAATCTTATAGCTGTGCTAAACGAAAATTTAGATTTACACAGAAAAGTCCACCCTTTTATTCATGGGTGGACTTTTTTAATGACTAAAATGTTTGATTATTACATTATTAAAAATAGCCTTACCGCCTTCTGAAAAAAGAGTAATTCCCCGATCCTCTAAGCGTGGAAATATTAAGGAGGAATAAGCTACTTCTCCATCATCTACAAAGACTTCGATGCTGGTTTTATCGACGAGAATCTTCAAGTGGACATTTTTCTTGTTGGTATCAAAAGGCGCCTTACTCTCTACATATTTTCCACTCTGATCCGGCTGCCCGGTGTTCGCTCTGTTTACATAAGAGTATTGACCCTCCACCGAAACACCCACATCTACATGACGCTTGCCATCCGCAGACTCTCGAAGCCTCAATCCTGTATTTTTGATCGTTGACCAAGATACATCCGCCTCTAACTGATAGGCATCACCTGCTACCGGAAGCGTGTGAGTCCCATCTACTTGGATCTTCCCCAATGATTCCGTTGCGATGGGGAATTGCTCCAAAGCTGGTACAGGCTGTGAAATCAAGCGATAGCCGACATCAGATGTACGCTTCAACCGAATTTGGCGAACAACCGAATCCATTCCATTAAAGCCTTCTTTTAGGGTAGGCGTGTTATTAGCATAATCCCAATTGTTCATCCAGGCCAGCGCATAACGGTGACTGTATTGGTCTTTGGCTTTGCCATCCTCGAACGTAACCGCACCATACCAGTCAAAGCCATAATCCAGCCAATCAGGATCATTGCGATCAGGGAGAAATGCTTCTCCATTAAAATCTCCCGTCCAATAGGCATACGTGTTGGGTCCGCCGGTTGGTTTACTATTGGCGCTCGCGCCCAGAATCCATTGATAGGTCCCATCATCCGCGCGCATCTGATAAAGGTCAGGACATTCCACAAGCCCGATATTTTCCGTTTGAAAGCCACTCGTAAACTGCCAATCTTTTAAATTCTTAGACTTATAAAAGCCAATCTTCGTTCCCTCTGCCATGACCATCACCCATTGATTACGCCCAGTATCCCGGACGATCTTGGGATCTCTGAAATCCTTCGTACCAGGGTTGGACATCACAGGCTTGTTGCGGTAAGAAGTAAACGTCTTGCCTTTATCCTTACTGTACCACAGAAATTGTTCCTGCTTTCCTCCATCTGCTGAGGGCTGTGTGACAATGGCTACAAGTGCTCCTTTTCCAAAACCAGCGGTGCCATGATCGTCGATCACGACCGAACCGGACCAAGGATCTCCATTCGGGTTTGTATATTTGGGAATCGCCACCCCTTCATCTTTCCAATGAACCAGATCGGTCGATGTTGCATGGCGCCATTCTGTACCGTTCTTATGAGGGTAATCACGATTATATAAATAATAATAATGATATTTTCCATCCATATAAATCGGCCGCTGCGGATCATTTTTCCACTTATCCGGAACGGTAAAATGGTAGGCTGCCCGGTAGGTCGGTGTTGAATGCTTACTTTGATTTGCTTGATTTTTTGGAGTTGCAGCAGGTTTAGGGGGGTTGACAGCATCCTGTTGGTACATATTCCATCCCATAGCTATGAATATCGTTAAGCCTGTGATGACTACTACGGATCGTATCCAAATGTTCTTGGGAGCTTTTTTTCTCATTATGACGATCCTCCTTACTTCATTGCATCGTTATGTATCGTCCGACGGACGACAGATCGGGTTGCTACCGACTGCCGCCTTCGGACATACTGCTTAAATACCTACTTATTTCTTTCCGTACTCATTTTGGTGTTCTTTTTTGTCATTCGCTGGATCAATCGTGATTTGCCCTTGTTCCAGAATACCGTTTTTCACAACAGAGGTTTTCGAACCTTTAATATTCAGCAGGAAGCTTGGCGCAAAAGTAGATTTGTGATCCGGGAAAAGCCCACGATTGGTCATATAACTCGAAACGACTACGTTATTGCCTTTGCCTTGCGGGATAGCAAAATGGGCATACGTCCAGGTAATATCATCACGATCCAGATCCTGATGAAGAACGAGACCGGTTCCATTCAACGGTTTATAAGGCCCTGTCAAGGAAGTCGAAACATAACCCAGCATGTAAATATCATCGTCACCGATCGCATCTACAGTCACCTTAGAACCTCTTGTACTCGTAAATAAATACCACAAACCGTTCATTTTGAACACATTCGCCCGTTCAATTTCATCTGTTACCAGATTGGATGCAATCAAAGGAGGCATTACATTTTTCAACGTATAATCATCATTCAATTCAACGATGCCCAGTGCGCCGTTCGCCAGCTCAGCTCCCTTTTTCTTAGGACTTTGCAGCAGGTTTTGTTGCTCTTCCTTGAAGAAATTCTTATTGCCGCCATAATAAGCTGGGTTTTGAATCGAATCTTCGCCCTGATAGCCTGTCTCTGTTCCTGTGTTGGCTTCAAATATAATATATTTGTGGCCTTGATCCTCGACATAGTGAGGGTCTCGAAGAGTATGATTATCCATATCTATTCCGACGCTTTGCTGTACATTTTGATAGGTTTTCCCATCTCCACCGTCATAGATCGATTTCAAATCCTCGACTCCATCTACTTTCAGTGTCTTATCATCAGGCTGAGAGACATTAATTTGAGCCGTGCTCAAGGTTTGCTTGCCGTATAATTTGTTATTCGGGTCATACGGCTGTCTGCTGGTATAGAATAAACGTACTTGTCCATCAGAGGTTAAGGTAGCTGAGCCGGACCATTCTTCTGACTGATTTTTGAGAATCGGATCGTTGGAGAGCAGTTTATCATTGTCTTTAAATACTCTACCAGCATTTTTCCAGCCGCTCAGTGAAGTATCACCCGCTTTTTGATAGAACAGATATATAAATGTATCCTCGCCTCTTTTAGGATCGCCTGCCAATCCAAAAACGATATTATATCCCTTGTAATTAGCCACTGTGCCATCGGCATTTTGTAACGGCCAGCTGTCCCAGACATCCAGATCAATCTGCTTGCCTGAGCTATCGTGACCAATAGCAGAAGGAATATTTTTAATTGTAGAGGCATCGAAGGACGGAACCTCATATTTCTCTTTACCTTGCTGTTTGAAAATATTCAGCATGTCACTACGCGTAATTTGGGTAAATGCACTGTCTGCTTTGGTATCTGCCTCGTCATTTCCCTTTGCAAAAGCCTGAACGCCGCCTCCTAACAGTAAGGTAGTTGCTACTGTTGCAGTGGCTGCTTTACTAAACCATTTGTTAAACTTCAAGTAATCCATCTCCCTTAATCTGATTATGCTTTCTAGATTTGAAACCCAATTTTTTGGTTGGTAGGGCCATTTTATATGGTATGTCAAACGATTGATATAGACTGAAAATCCCTATTATGTGAGGGAAGAAAACAGATTTCTCTATAAATTTTATCCTCATATTTTCCTAGTAATTTTCTGAAAACCCCTTTTTTTTCATTCTTATTACATTCAGAAAAATTTGTTACTTGATTTTTTTTCGTATCCCATTTTGCTTGGTTGGTTGCTTCATTCACATGCAAAATCGTTCTAAAATAAATCATACAAAGCCCGATTTGGAAGCGGGTTCAAAAAAATGGTTCCTTAGTACTGTACGGCTCAATACAGAAACAAATTTTTAGTTACAATTTTTTAAGACTTTTTTACCATTTCGTTACCTATTCGATATGAATATATCGCAATCTCTAGGGGGTTTTATTTTCTTTTTTATATACTGGGGAATTTATCGGTCCTATACGAGGTGGCTATTTTGCTGAATCAGTAGGAGAAGAGACCTTAGCATAAAGAAACAGCCCGGCCCCTTATTGGTGTACCGGACTGTCTCTTATAATGAAAGAAGTATATTATTTTTTATGCGTGTTCTCTTTGTGGTGCCTTTATACGCTGATCTGCCTCTTCTTCCGTACCCGGTGGGCGGTTCCGCAAGCCGAGGACAACAAACCAGCTAATCACTGCAATAACGACCATGATCACGAACAGGGAATGCAGACTGTTTTCCAGTACAGACCGGAGTAATCCGGCAACCTTGTCACTTAGACTCTGTGAAGCATGCGGGGCCAGCAGACCATTGATATCCTCCTGCGTAACCCCTTGCTGAGTGAGCTGTCCGTCCGCTGTCTGGGCAGCAATGCGATAATTCAGCCATGAACCGAAGGCTGCAACCCCAATTGTTTGTCCCAACGTGCGCAGGAACGTATTCAAGGCTGTAGATGCGCCACGCAGCTGGAATCCGACCGAGGACTGAGCAATAATCGTGAACACGGTCATCGAGAAGCCGAATCCCAGTCCATACAATAATGTAGACAGGAACAGCAGCCAGATCGGAGCCGTTTGGTCCATCAAGGTCATGACGAAAGCTCCCAATACAATCAGGGTCAGCCCGATCAAAGAGGTTCGACGCGAGCCCAGCGTCAGCAAAATGCGTCCACCGATCATGGAGCCAAACAGCCAGCCTACGGACATTGGTGCCAGTGCAAGACCAGATGAAGCGGCATCTCCACCGTGTACGCCCTGAATCCATAGTGGAAGATAGCTAGTCAGCCCGATTAGCAGGGTACTGACGAGTAGTGCAGCGGCACAGGAAAAAGCGATATCCCGTATTCGAAACAACTTCAGAGGCACCATCGGTTCCTGAGCGCGCTTTTCGATAACCAAAAACAAAACCAGGAACAAAATAGCCACCGCAGCCAAGGCCAGCAATTCAGGAGAAGTCCAGTCGATATACTGTCCCCCCAGGGCCAATACGAGCAAGAGTGCCGTCATCCCGATGGTAAAGGTAACTGCTCCCGCCACGTCGATACGTGCGGTACGCTTGCTTACCTGTTCCCGCAGGTAACGGGCGATGAAGAACATAGCCAGAAATCCAAAGGGAACGTTAAAGCCAAAAATCCATTCCCAGCCAAAATAGGTGACCACGTAACCGCCCAAGAGAGGCCCGACAAGGGAAGAAATCCCCCATACCGAGCTGATCATGCCTTGGACTTTACCACGTTCCTCCATTTTGTATATATCACCGATAATGGTAAAGGTAACAGGAATGACACCGCCTGCTCCAATCCCTTGAATAGCCCGGTATAAAATAAGCTGCTCCATACTACCAGCCAGCATACAAAGCAAAGAGCCAAGTACAAATAACGAGCATCCAATTAGAAAAATGGGTTTTCGGCCAAACAAATCGCTAAGCTTGCCGAAAATAGGCGTGGTTACAGCCATCGTCAGCAAATATGCCGTAAAAATCCAGCTGAGCAAACTCACACTGCCCAGTTCACTAACAATTGTCGGTCCTGCTGGACCGATAACCGTTCCTTCAATCGCGGCCAGAAAAGTGGCCAATAGAACACCTGTCAGCACGAGCCCGCGCTTCATAGGTTCATCGTTTCCCAAGCAAATCACAAATCCTTTCCTTGTAAAAACTGTGTTGTATCTGTACGGTTTTTCCTTCCCAGCTTGGATGATTACCCGCACTGCATAATCGTAAACAGGCGGCCTATATAGGCCGCCTGTTGTGTACGATGTATATATATTATTGTCTACATATCCTTAATTTTTGTCAACTGTAATCGTATGATAACTCCCGCTATCTTCCGTTTTATAGAGATACCCCTCTTCCATACGGAGAACATGGCTGGCAAAGCGTTCAGCTATCTGTATATCATGGGTAATGATTAGAAAAGCCGCGCCCTCAGCAGCCTGCTCTGTACACATACGGAGCAGGCTATTCGCCCCTTCGTAATCCGTTCCCGCAGTCGGTTCATCCAAAATGTAAAGTTTTTTGGGTAAGATGAACTGTGCCGCAACGCTCAAAAGCCTTTTTTCGCCTCCACTTAGCAGGTACGGAGAGGCCTCCAGCCTGTGATCCAGCCTGGCGGCTGCCAGTAAGCGATGCGCCCGTTCCTCATAGGCGGCGGGAATCGGATCTCCGATCCGTAAACCAAACTTGGCGCGCACGCTGTACAAGCACTCTTCCCACACCGTTGCAGCTGCAAACTGATGCTCTGGTTGCTGGAACACATAACCGATCCCGGCTGCCAGTTGATGAATGGGCAGCTTCGCCATATCCTGCCCCTCCCACCACATGCATCCCTTCGGTGCGGGGAGTAGACCCATAAGCAGCTTGCCCAGCGTGGTTTTGCCAGAGCCGTTCTCGCCCAGCATTACGGCTCGTTCGCCAGGCGCAAGGGCAAGACTCACACCCTTGAGCGCCGGGCGCTGGCTGCCGGGGTAGGTGAAGGGCAATCCCTTCACCTCCAGCAACGGCTGCCCAGCGCAGTTAGCCGCCGAGCCGGAATTCCCCCCCGGCTCACGCGGCATGTCTTCCCTCCCTGCGGAAGAGGGGAGCAGCCCCCAGGCTGCCAGCTGCGCCCCATGCTCGCGCAGCAGCTCTTCGGGCGGGCCTTGCATCAGCATAGTCCCGCCCTTCAGCACGATGACGCGCTGTGCTGCACGCGCGCCATCATCTATACGGCCGGACGCAGTGATCACCGTCCGGCCTGCGGCATGGAGCCGCCGACATAGCAGGACGAAGTCCCGTACAGCCGGCGGGTCCAACTGCGCAGCTGCGTCGTCGAACACGACCAGCGGCGCTTCCAGCGCCAGCACCGCTGCAATGGCGGTGCGTTGGCGCTGGCCTCCCGAGAGGCGCCGCACGAAGGAGCTGCGCTCGGATGCCAGGCCGACGGCCTCCAGTGCAGCGGCAAGGCGCTGCTCTATTTCTGCCGGAGGCACGCGCAGATTCTCCGGTCCAAAAGCAATTTCGTCTTCGACGATTCCCTGCACTAGCTGGGCATCCGGGTCCTGAAGCACGACGCCGACAGTGGTGGCGACCGTAGCCAATTCAGCGGTGTCGGGGTCCATCCCGTACACGGTCAGCTCTCCCGTCCGTTCACCCTCGCCAGAACGGGACAACCCGCCATGAAGCAGCTGGCACAGCGTAGACTTTCCACTTCCGCTAGCTCCAACAATGGCTACATGCTCGCCCACCGCAATGTCCAGCGTCAGACCATGTAACGCTGGCTCCACCTGGTCATCATACCGATAGCCAAAATTCCTCAAGGACACGGCCACTCTATTCTCAAAAGCATGATCACTACGTTCATTCATAACCGAAATACCCTCGATCCCTATTGTTCAAGCTATAGCCATGCATAGCCTTGGTTATGCACGTGAAGCGCGTCCCAGTTCAAAGCGTTTTAACAGCCCCGTTCCATTTAAGGCATCGCCCAGTACTTTCGTCAGCAGACCACACAGGACAATGCCGCTCAGGATACGAACGACCAGTGCAATCGTCAGCACCTTCCATCCCCAATGCATATAGCCAAACATATTGGCTGCCACGATAAACCACAGCGGAACCATGGCTCCGCCCGCCAGCATCAGTGAAACTGTGTTCCAGCGGCGATATCGCAAAAGAGCAAATACCAGTTCCGCCACAACCATATAGCAGACAGCCGCCGCGATGATAGACGCAATTCCATAGGCAGAGCCCATAAAAGACTGCACTACTGCGCCAAAGGCATAAGCAATTACCGCCGTACCTGGCTTACGAATAATATAATAGGCCAGCAAACCATATATCATGTACAGCCCGACGATAGCGGAAGTTGCAATAGGCCCTCCCAGACTATTTAACGTTTTGTTAATCATCGACAAATACACAGTCATGACGCCGTTCAACGTAGCCAGCATAGCCATTAACACGATATCCAGCGTTGTAAACTTGGCAAAAATACGAGATTCTTTCATATATATTTCTTGACTCCTCTCCATAATCTAGTATACAAGGTCATAGACTCTGGCCCTTGTACAAACTGTTACTGTATAAATGTATTCATCCGTTGTCTCATTGTCAACCTAATTTTATTTAACGAGTTGACAATAAGAACAAAAAAAAAGGGGCTGCTTCTTTATCATACCCACCATAAAACAGCCGTAGCGAATACAGCAATCACAGCATATACGTAGCCTAAACGCCCATTCTTCAGTGTTCGAAGATACGTCCGTTCTGCATATGCGCCAAAACCTTTGCCCTCCATAGCCAGTGCCGTCTGCTGAACCCGTCTCACAGCATTCACCAACACAACAGCCGCATACCCGCTCCACCATGATAACCGATTGCTCCATCCTCGTGGTGGCTCCTGTCCACGGACACGTCGTGCAGCCATAATTGTACGCCCCTCTTCTTCCAATAGGGGCAGGAACGTCAGCGCTACTGATATACCGAACGCAAATCGATAAGGCACACGCAAGCGAAGATTCAGAGCCTGCACAAAATCCCGGGGATCGGTCGTCGAGAGATAGATATAGGATGCCAAAAACAAGACAAAAATCCGCAGCGTTAACGCCCCCGCGATATCCAGTCCCTCAGCTGTAATCACAATGGGTCCCCATGAAGCCACTTCATGCCCTTCTCGAATCGCTAGGATAGACAGTATAAAATATGGAATCCCTAAACCAATCAGGAACGACATAGCGCGAAGTTGTCGTGCAAGGGTCAACCGTGCACCTAAGCCAGCCACAGCGATCAGTACCGCCAAGAGTGCCGCTTCCCGTAGCGTCGAATCCCATGACATCGACAGGAGGCTAAAGCATCCCACCCATATAAGCTTACTTAACGGTCCAAGCCTGTGCAGCGGCGACGAACCGCCGTTATACTGAAACAGCATTTCGTTGTACCTCCAGTCTGAGCCATTCTTCATGCAGTAATGAGTACATCAGCATATCCTTAAAACCTGTAGATGTATGCTGTACCTGCCGTAACAGCCCTTCCTGGGTCCAGCCCATCGAGGACAGCAGGGCTTGCGAGCCTGTATTGCGCGGGTCCACCAGCGCTTCGATCCGATTTAATCGGATCGTGCCATATCCGAATGAAAGCACCAAGCGAAGCGCCTCCGTCATATAGCCCTGTCGCCAATAAGGCTTGGCCAACTCATAGCCAATCTCGGCTTTATAAGCTCCCTCTGTCTGCCAATAATTAAAGCCGCAGCTTCCAATCAGCTTCCCGTTGTCCTTCAGCTCGATCCCCCAGCGCAGCGCATCCTCCGTCTTCGCCAGCTCATTCAACAGCCCAATCATATCCTCAGCATCCTCACGTCCTGACATACCGGAAAGATTCATATAACGGTGAACCTCCGGGTCAGACCAGCAAGCGAACATCGTAGCCGCATCCCGACTTTCCATCCTTCGCAGCCGAAGACGCGGGCTTTCCAGCAATGGTATATGCCCCTTACATGCATATGCACACATGTTACATCATCCTTCCAGCATCAAAATACAACAAATATACGCTACATTTAAGCATACACCTCCAACAAACACAACCTCCTTTAAAATTGGACAAGCTTTATCTATGAAAAATAGCCCTCCACTTCCTAAATCAGGATTGAAGAGGACTGCATTCAACTTGATGAGACTTTTTATGGCACTAACTGTGATTACTTTTACGAAGAGGCACGGGTAGTGACATGCGCTGGATTTTTCACAACATCCTCGTACAATACGCCCAGCATCGACTGTATTTCCTGCAACTCCTCGATCCCTGCGCCGGTAAGGCTGAACATATCATCATGCGGTGTCAGAAAGTTTTCCTGTGTCAGGTTTTCCAGTTCCTGCTTGACCTCTCGTTCACCTACACGGTACCCGCGTTCTTCGAGCAACGGTTGTACATCACTCACCGTCAAATCGTTCTGCTGTGCGTAAGAAAGCATCTGTATACGGATAAACAAGTTCTGAACATCTGCATGCATCGTTTTAGCTCCTCCCTGGCTTAGGCCAACAATATTATACTGTTTTTACCCTTTGGAGGACAGCTGGAAACAGATGAGGGATAACCCTTGCAGAGAATTGCTCTCTATTATTACTTAAATCCCAGTTCATAAAATTGACCCTTTGAATTAAAGGTACCGATTAGAGATGGAGATCCACTTTTCGTAAAATGCACGACAGCCGTCAACTTGGGATCTAGTTTTGCTTTATAGCCCGTCAGGTCAACCTTCAGAAGCTCCTTGGATTGCCCAGCTGCATTTTTCAGCAGTTGAGCCTCGCTGTATGATTTCATTTTTTTGTAGGCTTCTTTATAATTCGCAGCCGTGTCCTGCAATTCATATGCCGCAACCTTGGTTACTTTGTTCGTACCTTTTTCGACATTCACAAACACCGGATTCGCTCCAGTACCAAACATCAGGTTATACACGGTCTTTCCATTCTCAGTGACAAGCTGGGTTGGTTCATTCAACGCTCCCTGTTTCACGCCCTCCAGACCAGCGAAGACACCGCTTGCCGCCTTCAGTGCGTTTTCATCTATCTCCTGCTTGGCAAGCATCTTTACTGTGCGCAGCACTTTACCCTCCCGCAGAATAATAGTGTTATTATCGATTCTGGTATATAAATCTACTGCACCTTTAGGATACTCCGGGCTTTTATCCACTGAAATAT
Organism: Paenibacillus sp. BT-177; assembly: GCF_025846815.2. Lineage (NCBI taxonomy): Bacteria > Bacillati > Bacillota > Bacilli > Caryophanales > Paenibacillaceae > Paenibacillus > Paenibacillus sp. BT-177. Next base: position 99,822 of record NZ_JAOYTP010000009.1, read on the forward strand.
TTACGTTTTCCGGTATTTTGCTTGCTTCTGGTTCCTGGAGAACGCTTTTCAATGCGGCTTGAAGTTGCTGTTTGTAGCTATCCTTGAGCTCTCCCCAGGATTGATCTACATATATACGTTCTAATTCACCCTTCTTGGTAACCATGACTTGACCGTGTTCCACACCTTTTATACTGAAATCCCAACCGTTCTCGTTACCCATACTCCATTTCTTTGCCCCACTAAACGTATAGCTTTTGCCTGTTGCTGCTTTTAAATGCTCTTGCGCCTTTTGTACAATTTTAGCATCCACTTCTTTTAGGGATGATGCCCCTGTTGCAGCTTGTGCAGGTTGGGTATTTTTCGTTGAAGCTCCATATACTGCCGATACCGGAACAGCCGTCAGAATCAAACTCGCCACCACCGCGGAGGTGAGTGTGTAATATACCTTTTTCATAATATAAAACTCCTTCTCCCTTATTTTTTCTGTCCAGAGATTAGATTACGGAGACTAGCCAAAGGTTACAGAGAATTTTTCAGTTGACTGAATGTATACAATCGTTATATCTTAAATTAATTAACCGATGGTAAATGAGATTTGAGGAAAATTAATGTTAGGAGCGTGGACTCTACATGTTTCAAACTATCCCTTACGAAGGAACACGTCAGGAACAATTCGAATCCGTTCTCGGACAACTCCGGGCACTTGTTCACGATGAATCCAATAGGATTGCCAATTTAGCGAACGCTTCAGCGTTACTGGGTCACTTTCTTCCAGATGTGAACTGGAGTGGCTTCTATCTTTATGATGGGACCGAGCTTGTACTAGGTCCCTTCCAGGGTTTACCCGCATGTATACGGATTCCACTGGGGCGCGGCGTTTGCGGTACCGCAGCAGCTGAACGGCGAACACTTGTCATTGACGATGTACATGCATTTCCAGGACATATCGCCTGTGACGCTGCTTCCAATAGCGAAATCGTTATCCCTCTAATCAAGAACGATGAGCTGATTGGAGTGCTGGACATTGACAGCCCGCTAAAAGGCCGATTTGATCACGAAGATCGTGTATTCCTAGAGGAATTTACGGCTATTCTGGTATCCAGCCTGTAACCAAAAATTGTGCATATATATGCTCTTCCTTCGCCACAATATATGAGGGTCCTAAAACCTAAACTATCCGGCGAAGGAGATTGATGATCAATGTTCAACAACATGGCTCCGCAACAACAAATTCATCAATGTGAACAAATTATTCAGCAATTGGTACAACAAACACAGCAAGGAACCGCTATGTATCAACAGTTGCTGCAACAAGAGCAACAAAATGCATCCAGCCTTGAAAGCCTGATGCAACGTGAACGTAATGCGGCTCAAATGATCCAAACCGCAATCCAGGACCACCAAAAAGCTATGCAGCAATACCAGCAAGTTATTCAACTGTGTAGTCAGCTGGAAAACACCATCCGCTCGAGCAACCAAATGACTCAACCGGGATTTGGCGATAACTATGCTTCCCGTAGTATGCAACCATCCGGCTTTAGTACAGGAAGCCACATGAATCACAACTTTCCGCAACATATGGGGACGACCGGACAACATTTTGCAGGCAGTAGTAACATGCAACAGTTCGGAAACAGCAGTCAACAAGGCATGAGAACAGCACCAAGCGGCATGTAAGCTGCTTTACACAAAAAAGGGTGAACAGCAGGCCGTCGATTGGTTTGTTGTTCACCCTTTTTTCATATTACTTATAGCCCTTTTCATCAGCTGTTGCTCTAGGTTAATTCCCGCTTGGCCAGCTCCTTCATTCCGTCTCGCAAATACTCAGCCAGCCCAGGGTGATAGCCTTCATACATTTTACTGAAATCCTCATGTTCTACATACAAGTCTCCCAACCCGCTATAAATTTCTGCTGTAGGGGTATAGAATCGGCTTACCCATTGAAGATGACGGCGGATCAGCGCCTGTACTTCTGCACTGTTATGCTTCAATCCCTTATTCATGGCTTCAGCCAACTCCCGATGAATCTGATCTGCCTCTGCCTGCGAATCCAAATAATCCTCTTTGCTCCAGTTCGTCGTCGCAGTCTTACTCTCCTGAACCTTCTCTTCGACCTGTGAACCATAACGTTCCGTCAGATCACGTTCATACATTTCTTGTTTTTCCGGGTTAAACCCTTGGTACATTTGCTCTGGTTCCATCGTTTGTTCTCCTTTCAAATGAGCCACCGTTTCGTCGATGGTCTGAAGGAGAGTATGCAAGCGGAAGACCTTGGCCTCAATATTGGCTCGATGCACCTGCAAAACCTCAGCCTTTTGTTCCTTGGTTTGCTCCAGCACATTGCCAATTTCGGATAAAGGCAAATCCAGTTCCCTGTACACCATGATTTGCTGAAGCCTCAACAGTTGTTCCTGTTCGTAATAGCGATATCCATTATTTCCGATATGATGTGGTTTCAGCAATCCAATTTCATCATAATAATGCAAAGTTCGAACGCTGATTCCCGACAGATTAGATACTTCCTTAACCGTATAAGCCATTCCGCTTCACCTCCCTTGCTTTCACAGTCTACAGCCTCACGTGGCGTGAGAGTCAATACCCCCACTTCCCCACCTTGGTACTACACTTTTACCCTGTAAGCACATTGTGAACCGCCTAATTGCCAACGATTTTTCATACTTGCGACCTACAGCAGGTATCTTTAGATATCTATGCAAAAAAAAGCCCTACAGCGTATTTCAAATAGGCTGGGGGCTTCATATATTCAATTCGATCTGGCTACTAAGAGAAGCTTTTTCCCATGACCACATGATCGTAGTAAGCGATCTTTTGAATAATTTTCTCCAAATTGTGTTGCGTTTGTGCCATATGTTCTTCCACTTTCTTTTTGTGAGCAACCAGGAAATCTCTTCGCTCTTGGATCGTGGCTTCTCCTTTTACATTTAGCTCAAGGTATGCCTTAATTTCTTCAATGGTCATTCCTGTGTCTTTCATAGCCATAAGGAACCTGATCCAATCCATTTGTTTCTCGGTATATACCCTTCTCCCACCTTCATCCCGACCGACATCAGGTAGAATGCCCTCTTTTTCATAATAACGAAGGGTAGATGCTGGCAATCCGCTCCTGATTTCAACTTCTTTAATGGAGTACATGGTTGATCCCCTCCTCGTTCTTGTATTTTCGCTTCAAGTCAGCTGTAACGATAAGTATAAGTTTTCATAGAAAAGAGTGCAAAATTAGGATTTCCCTATTCACAAACTGAACAGCTAGCTCTCTCCCTGTCCTTCCCCTCGCAATTTCCCAATATAACTCCTTACATTCTCCTCCGGATGGCTCACTTCCCATTGATCCAACAGCCGATTGACCTCCTCATCCTGAGAATTCAACTGGTAATAAAATATGGCCGCTCGTAATTGGTGGTGCTCTTCGACAGGTTCATCATCAGGCCAGTGGTACTCTTGCGTGCCGTTCTCATCGGTAGTCCCTATCGCTCCGTCCAGTAACGGAGAGCGGTCTTCTAGGCCTTCACCACGGGCAATGGCTTTGAGAAAATCGGCATGTCTCATGGCAACATCAGGCGAACAACGGTGCAAATTCTCGAAAATATCAAAGGCATCAATCGGATCGTATTCCAGATTCTCAAGGAAATGCCTTTGCAGCAACGCGGCAACTTTCTTATTGCCCGTCATTCCGGACAGAAAATAGAATGTAGGCATTTGTGCCTCATAACGAAAATCGTCGACATGGCTGATAATATCGTCCACAATCTGGTCGGTCTGAAGGCCTTCACGGGCTAACCGAGTTAGTATCCGCACCGCCTTATACTGCGTCCAATCGTACACCCCGAACGCCACCTCATACAGCATGGGAATCGCCTTTTCCCTGTAATTGTAGATAATCTCAAAAATAGCATTCTGTTGAATATGCAGCCAGTCACCCAACCCTTCATACTTTCCCGCCAAACTCTCAGGCTTCTGCAACTCAGTTCCAAAAAAATAACGCGGGAATAGAGGCAATGCCTCTTCTCCCAGCATAGCAGCAGCCTTCTTCGCCTCGGCGGTGAATTGCTCGGGCTGATCTACTAATCCGCCGACCTTTATAATGACTGCAGGAATAGCAGTGTCCAAATCGATTGCCATATGTAATTCACAGCTCCTTATCGTATATTACTAAAAATTCCTTCGCCAACTAGAATATTCATTCTGAATATATATCGGTAATCCCCTATAATTCATCAACACGTTTTCCATGATTAAAAAAACATATCTTGGGAATTACTTGTATACTTTTCAACAGTTTACTTAATATATGCGATTGCTTCTCTAAGCCTATTCTTTTTTACTATAATTATTTAGTATTATAAGGATATAAAAAAAGGAGGTTATCATTTGAAAAGTACAGGTATGACACGTCCCCTAGATGCGTTAGGCCGTATCGTCATTCCCAAAGAAATGCGAATTTCTATGGATTTTAATGTGGGTGACCCCGTTGAGATTTTCGCAGATGAGGAAACCGGTATTCTCGCCTTTCGAAAATATACCGGGGTGACGTGTAAAATGTGTGGTTCAGCAGAACAATTGACTTATTTTAGAGATAGTTTTATTTGTAAAGAATGTATTGAAAGTTTAAAGAAGGGGTTAAATTTTAGCCCTGTCCTAAGACCAGCCAAATCGGCTTTAGCCAACGGACAACGGTCGAATAAAGAGTCCAAACGTCTGCGGCGATCGACACAGCAGATGATCGAAAGTCTCAAAGAATTAATGCAAAAGCAGCCCAATGCAGCACAGCACGAATATGCCAAAATGCTTGAGGTTTCCCAAGCCCGTATATCCCAGCTCAAAAAATTGCTATAACTACAGCTTGCTATCCTACATAGGTATACACCAGAGATTTCATCATGTACAGCTAATTTTGAACCGTGATACGCAGCATCATAGCTAACCGACAAAACGCATATGCGAAAATTCCATACTAGGTATAAAGAACTACTGGATGAATTGCAAGCGATTATGCCTTATTTAAGAAGACAATGCCAATTAATAGTAACGCCTAAATTAAACGAAACGACCTTCTCTATGTAAAGAAGGTCATTTCGTTTATTTATTCATTTTATGTTATTTCCAATCATCCAAATGCTTTACCCGTAAAGGTATGCTTTTTGGGGACATTGAGTTTTAAAAAAAATATCTTAAAGGAACATTGCCCATTCCAACAAGTACGTTTGCACATATGATGTCACAAAATTCAATCTAAAGGAGAGATACACACCTTGTCAAAACATTCTTCTAATCGTTCGATGGGACCGGTTGGTTTTTTTCCAACCACTACTGAAGTGGGTAATTTTGTTAATTTATGGGGGATATTTACTGTGAATGGTCAACAGATTGTTGCTTTCGTAAAAAGTGTAGATCCCGTAAATAAATCAATGTTAGTGCTATATCCTAACGGTACACAGTCTTATATTGACGTTACTCAAATCAGTCAGGCACAAGGTCCCTATCCAAGTATGCCTTCTGTTGCAGGACAAAGCGGTGGCCAAGGCGGCGGTCAAGGTGGTGGATCGCATTGGCCTCCTCATGGGCAAGGCGGCGGCCAGGGCGGTGGGTCGCAGTGGTGGCCTCCCCATGGGCAAGGTGGCGGTCAGAGCGGTGGATCGCAGTGGTGGCCTCCTCATGGGCAAGGTGGCGGTCAGGGCGGTGGGTCGCAGTGGTGGCCTCCTCATGGGCAAGGCGGCGGTCAGGGAAGCGGGTCACAATGGCCCTCCAGAGGATCTCATAGTGCTAATCGGAAAAATCGGAAAAACTAATACCCATCCCTTAGTGTAGCAAATTGATGCTTGCCATGAGCGAGTGTTGGTTGGAACACATTCAATATTGCACCGAGCAAAAAGGCAACGCCTGCAGATGCACGCGTTGCCTTCTTTCCTGAGAACACATTTCCATTAAGCCTTGCTGGCCATGTCTGCAATCTGGTAAAGCCACTCTTTACGTGTATCTTCATCGGATTGGGGTACCGACTCGAAAAATATATGATACATAACGTCAAGTCCGCAATATTCAAATATACCTTTATCGGACGTCAAGCGAAGTGCTTGATCCATGCCATTGCTGGCATATTCCGCATGTGATTTCCCTTGTGTGTTGAGGATGATGACCTTCTTCCCCTTGAGCAGTCCCATCTGCACCCCGTTTACATATTTGTAAGCAAATCCGTAAGAGAATACGCGGTCAATATATCCCTTCATGATGGCTGGCATCCCCGTCCACCAAATCGGATAAATAAAGGTGATCACCTCTGCCCATTGCAAAAACTGCTGTTCCCGCACAATATCTTCTCCGATTCCTCCAATAATCTCGCTACTGCTGACTACAGGTTGAAAGCCGATATCATACAGATCACGAACCACCACATCATGTCCTTTTTGCTTTAGCCCCTCCACTGCAGTGGTCAAAATTGCATGATTAAAGCTTCCCTCAGATGGATGCGCGTAAATAATAAGATGTTTCATCTTTTTCTCCTCCATTTACAAATAAAATGAGTGATTGATCAATTACATAACTTCATACTTCTTCATCTAACTGAATCTTTATCAATCTATAGTTCCAATAAAGATACGTTTAGTAAACTTGAAGCAGTCTCTTGCTCATGAATGTTACCTCGTTGCTTGTTAATCAATTAGTAATTGATCAATCACTAACTAACTGGCCTCAGTATAGTTTATTCCTTTTTATTTTGCAAGTGCTTTTGGTTCAACTTTATATAAAAGATTGTAAAAAGATCTGATCCAAGGCAGTGTTATTATCGCTGTTCAAAGTAAATAAAGTCCCCCAGTTGATGCCCATTAGGGTGTGATGTAGAGCAATCACTTAATATGACTTTATAATGTCATGTTATAAGGTGTATGCTACCGAGTGAGGTGAAGCTTATGCCGTTAAGCAGACATTTTGAAATCGTTTATATGTTACTCCATAAGAAAAAAGTGACTGCTGATGAATTGGCAGAGCATTTTGAGGTTTCTACACGAACGATTTATCGGGACATAGATGCCTTAAGTGCAGCTGGGATTCCCATCTACAGCAGTAGAGGCAAGGGTGGCGGAATATCATTGATGGAGGGTTATGTCTTTAACACCTCTTTACTGTCCGAGCAGGAACAAGATGATATCTTAATGGCCCTTCAGAGTGTGGCTACAGCTACCATCCCACAGGTAGAAGAAGTGCTAAGCAAGTTGAGTAGGCTTTTTAAAAAAGAAATGGGAAACTGGATCGAAGTAGATTTTTCGCCATGGGGAAGCCAAAACAGCCAGAGACAGCTATTCACTCTTATACGCAACGCAATAATCACAAACCGTGTTATAAAGTTCCGCTATTATAACGTCGCCGGGGAACAGAGTTATCGTAGCGTCGAACCTGCCAAGCTCTTGTTTAAAGATAAATCCTGGTATGTGGAAGGTTACTGTTTAAATACCGAAAGTTATCGTGTATTTAAGATTAGCCGAATGAAAGAGATTGTAGTTACCGAAATTAGTTATGAGCCAAGAACAGTCGTAGTAGCTACAGATACAAAGATGAACGACTTGCTTCATAACATTGAAGTAACTCTTCACATTTCTGCTCAAGGAGCTTACCGCGTATATGATGAATTTGCCGAGAAAACAATTACTCAGAGGGAAGACGGCTCTTATATCGTCACGGCACAATTTCCTGTAGGCAATTGGCTGGACAGTTATCTGCTATCCTTTGGTCCCCTCCTTATAGAGGTTAGCCCCGAACAAGTACGTACAAGAATATTGTCTCATTTAGAAACGATGAAAAGAAATTTAAATGATCCTCTATAATATGACATCATGTAGTCATATTATTACTGCTATGATGAGTTTGAAGTTATCGCTCACAACATACTCACCATAGGAGGTTGAAGAATCAATGAATTCACATAGATCCATGCCACCAGCAGTAGAAACTTACTTTACATCAGCGAACAAATCCCGACTTGAAGCATTTACATCCGCTTTCGATAAAGATGCGTTGATCTTGGATAACCATCGCGAAATCAAAGGTATGGAAGCCATAAAATCATGGTGTGAAGCAGAAATAGTGGAGCCGAATGTCACCTTCGAGATCGTGGATATGGATGACATTAATAATACCATCGTCGTAATTGCGAAAGTAGACGGAGACTTTGATAATCGAATCTTCCCGACCCACTCCTACTTAAACATCAATTTCTAGTAAACAACAATAAAATTAAAGAACTGATTATTACACTTCCATAAAGAAATTAAAAAATAAGAAAGGGAAAATGTATATGCCTGCTTATGTTGTTTTTATACGTGAACAGAGTACCGATCAAACTGAACTCCAACTCTATTCTCAGTTGGCACCGGCAGGTTTGGCGGGACATTCCGTCAACCCCCTAGCAATGTATGGCGCATACCAGGTCCTCGAAGGACCCGATATTGAAGGGCTGGCCATCTTGGAATTCCCCACTTTTGAGGAAGCACAAGCTTGGTACTTTAGTCCAGCCTATCAAAAAGCCCTAAAGCATCGACTGCGCGGAGGGCGGTACCGGGGTATCATTGTCGATAGTGTGTAAGGTTCGCAAAACAAGTGAATCCGGAGTAGAGATACCTAGAGGTATTTCTCAACCACATTGTCAAAATTAGGAGGAATTATTCACATGAGTTTTCAATTAGAAAGCATTTTAAGTGAGTTTAAAGGCAAAAGGGCCTTGGTCACAGGCGGTACCAAAGGAATGGGAGAGGCTATTGCTAAGAGACTTACGGCTGCAGGTGCTACTGTAATTACTACGGCTCGAACTACTCCAGTTAATTTAGAAAATCCGGACCTATTTATTCCAGCCGATATTAGTACGCCTGAAGGTGTAGATAAAGTGGTAAACAGTGTTCTTGAGCGCCTAGGCGGTGTAGATATTCTTGTCAACAATGTTGGAGGCTCGTCAGCCCCATCCGGGGGAGCTCTTGTCTTGACGGACGAGCATTGGCAGCAAACTTTTAACGCCAATCTGTTTGCTGCCGTTCGTTTAGACCGTGGACTGCTGCCGGCTATGGTGAATAAGGGTTCAGGTGTTATTATTCATATTTCATCCATTCAACGTCGCTTGCCTCTATATGATGCAACATTGGCTTATGCTGCGGCCAAAGCAGCTTTAACTACTTACAGCAAAGGATTATCCAAGCAGTTTTCGCCTCAAGGCATTCGTATTAATACAGTTGCGCCAGGTTTTATCGAAACGAAGGCAGCACAAAGTTTGATTGATCGGATTGCTGAGACGACAGGCGACCGAGAAAGTGCATTAAAGCAACTGATGGACTCGTTGGGAGGAATTCCAATTGGTCGTCCAGGACTACCAGAAGAAGTCGCTGAGCTTGTTGCTTTTCTGGTATCCGACCGGGCCCTTTCTATTACAGGAAGTGAATATAATATTGACGGTGGAACAGTTCCAACGGTCTAAAACTCAAGCTAAATACGCTTTATCCAAATATTTTTCAGTCTAACACTTTATTTTCATCTGACATTCGCGCAAATAATGAGAAAAAAAGCCTATCTAATGAGCAGACATACGCAAAGCATTTTCTGTCCTTCAGATAGGCTTCTATATAGCTATTTACCGTTTAATAACGATCAGCTTGGTTTCCAGCATTTCTTCCATAGCGTACTTTACACCTTCGCGTCCGGTGCCACTTTGCTTCACACCGCCATACGGCATATGGTCAACACGGAAGCTTGGTATGTCATTGATCATCACGCCCCCTACCTCAAGCTTGTCCGCTGCATCCAGCGCGGTCGTGATATTACGTGTGTAAATCCCCGCCTGTAAGCCATAAATTGAATCATTCACATGGCTCACAGCCTCATCTACAGAGCTAACGGAATGAATCAGCACAAGTGGGGCAAACACTTCGCGACAAGACACCTTGGAAGTCGGGTCCACATTGAGCAATACGGTCGGCTCCAGAATCCCACCTTCGGCATGACCACCCAGAGCGATTCTCGCGCCTGCTTGGACTACTTCCTCCAGCCACTCACGAACACGCTCGACATCCTTGGCTGAGATGAGCGCCGATACGTCCGTGTCCGGGTCTAGCGGATCTCCGATTTTTAAACGTTGAGTCGCTTCTATAAATCGGGATACGAACGTATCATACAGCTCACCGACAACGTAAATACGTTGAACCGAGATACATACCTGCCCCTGATTGGCAAAGGCTCCACTCACACAACGGTCGATGATCGCGTCCACATCTGTATCACGGTCAATAATAACAGCCGCGTTGGAACCCAGCTCCAGCGTAACCCGCTTCAAGCCAGCCTTGGAGCGAATTTCTGTACCGACTGCCGGGCTACCGGTGAAGGTGATATAGCTGACACGTGGATCAGTGACAAGTACGTCGCCAATGGTTTTGCCATCGCCGCTGATCACGTTAAGAGCGCCCGCAGGCAACCCGGCCTGCTCCAACAGCTCCGCGATCAAGTAAGCCGACAGTGGTGTCTGCTCCGCAGGCTTCAATACGACCGTATTGCCTGCTGCCAGCGCAGGGCCCACTTTATGAGCGACCAAGTTCATCGGGAAGTTAAATGGTGTAATAGCTCCTACTACCCCGACGGGTTCTTTGAGCGTGTAGGCCATACGGCCCTCGCCGCCTGGTGCAGCATCCAGCGGAATGGTCTCTCCGTGAATGCGCTTGGCTTCTTCGGCTGCAAACTTGTAGGTTTGTACCGTCCGATCAACTTCCGCGAGCGCAGCCTTCCATGGCTTGGACGCTTCGCGTGCAATGGTACGCGCTGCATCCTCACGCTGCTCTTCCAGCAGGTCAGCCAGCTTCTCCAAAATAGCTGACCGCTGGTGGGCTGGCATGACCCGCATCTCTGCACGTGCATCAGAAGCCGCCTGAATAGCGGTCTTGGCATCCTCAGCAGTGGCCTCTGCTACCTCGGCAATGACTTCCCCAGAATACGGTGATTTCAGCGTCGTATATGATGAAGCTGCTTTCCATTCACCGCCAATAAATAAGTGCTGCTGCATGCTTTTTTCCTCCTTTGCTCTATATCAATGTCTCATTTAATACTATTTCACTGTCAGCACTGGACAAGGTGCATGCTGAATCACATGATGGCTCACGCTACCCAGGATCAGCTCCGAAACAAGTCCCTGTCCCCGTGTTCCCATAATGATCATATCCGCCTTTTCCTGCTTTGCACTCTCGCAAATAACACTCGCCGGATCACCATGACCCGCCAGCATACGGTACGAAATGCCCTCGTCCTTCAAATAGTCGGCTGCAGGCTCCAGAATATGACGACCTTCCTCTTCGATCCGCTCATCCACATCAATCCCAACCGGGGGCTCATTCATGGATAAAGTCGGATTTACATGCAATACGGTCAGATGCAGGTTCCCCTGAAGCTGCTTGGATAACGTTTTGGCTGTCTCCAATGCCTTCATAGCGTGTTCCGAACCATCAATCGCGACCAGAATCTGTTTGAATTCGCTCATATTCTTTTCCTCCCCAGAAGTTCAATGTTAGTGTGCATCTACCTGAATATCCTGCATATGTCGGCGACGTACGATCAGCACAGCTACACCAATCAGTACCATCAACGCTCCAAAATAAAACGGAGTTTCTGCTGCATACCACTCTGACAGCTTCCCTGCAAGCCACGGTGAAATGGCCCCGCCCAAAAAGCGCATGAAGCTGTAAGCCGCAGATGCTGTGGAGCGCTCCACTGGAGCAGCCTGCATAACAGCGGTTGTAATCAATGTATTGTTAATCCCCAGAAAAATACCAGCTACAATGACGGCGACAATGACAGTCGTTGGCGAACCAGCTACCGTCCCAATCGCCATAACACCTAAATCAATGGCAAATAGCGTCAGCATGATACTAATGGAAGATACCACGCTCAAGCGTGCTTGAATCTTTGGTGCTACAAACACCGAGGTAAAAGCCAGCATAATTCCCCAGCCAAAAAACACGTAACCCAAACCATGCTCGTCTAAATGCATTACATATGGAGAATACGCCATCAACGTAAAAAATCCAAAGTTATATAACAACGCCACAATGCCGAGCGTGAGTAAAGCTGGATAACTAAGCGCTTTGAACGGATCGGCAATGGAGCCACGTTTTTTGGGCTTTGGAATCGAAGGCAACATAAACGTAATGAACAAAAATCCCACTACCATCAGTCCGGCTACACCGAAAAACGGACCACGCCAGGAGATGGAGCCTAACTCACCGCCCAGCAGCGGGCCGACTGAAATCCCGAGGCCCAAGGCCGCTTCATACAAAATAATCGCTTTAGCTGTTCCAGAAGTGGACAGACCAACAATCGCAGATAACGCTGTTGCGATAAACAAAGCGTTCCCCAAACCCCAGCCTGCTCGGTAGCCTACAATTCCGCCAACCGTATTGGCCGTACCGCCCAATCCAGCAAACACAATAATAAATAAAATCCCGGTTAGTAGCGTCCATTTGACACCCAATCGACTTGATACGACGCCCGTAATCAGCATCGCAACGCCTGTCACCAGATTATAGCTGGTAAACAGCAATGACACTTGGCTTTTCGTAGCATGAAGCTGATCGGCAATGGCCGGAAGAATCGGATCGACTAATCCCAGACCCATAAATGAAATAACACAAGCAAAGGCGACCGCCCATACGGCTTTAGGTTGAGACAGCAAGCCTGAGCGTTCTTTTAACTCTTCAGGTAATGCATGTTGTGAACTCATATTATGATGTTACCTCCACATCTGAATGTAAATGTTCTTGTTATGATGGGTCGTGTTCAAGTTCCTCATCCAAAAGGATTTTGCGTTCACGAACCCTGATCCGCAGCTCTTCCAATTCAGTCTGGAGCATACGGATACTGTTGATTTTCCCCTCCATTAATTCCAACTGTTCGTTCAGCGTACGTTCCATATCCTCCAACATGGCCCGTCGCTCAATTGGTTGCAAATGCTCCGTCCGCTCGCGATATTCCTCCCGCTGCCCCTTGAGCATTTCCGCTGCGGACATGTAACGCTGAAGCTCTTGCAAAGAAAAACCAAGCACTTCCTTGGCACTCACTATTTTTTTTAGTAGATCCACATCCTCCTGCGTATACAGCCGCATATTTCCTTCACTGCGCTGCGGGGAGGGCAATAAGCCGATTTCCTCATAATAACGAATAGTTCGCTTGGTCAAACCGCTTTGTTTCGCGACCTCATCAATTTTATACGTAACCATGACACCCACCTTATGAAAAAGATTATATATAAATACTACGCCTATATAACGTTAACGTCAACGTAAACTTTAAAACAAAAAGAAACCGCCTCTGTTAGAGGCGATTCCTATTTGGGATTGCATGGTCATAGACCCGAAACATCGGCGCTCAAGCCCATGAATATCGCTTTAGATGAAAATAGTACGTGTGATGATAACCAGCAAAATGAAGAGTACCAGAATAACACCAGTGGAAGTAAACATGCCGTAACCGCCACCGCCACAACCTCTTTCTACTTCACCCATCTTAGAATTCCTCCTCCCTCTGTCGATTACAACAAATCGCCCGAAATCAAATTCTTGAGCTGAGAATTAGATAACGAATGCTTTGGAAATAATAACGAGCAGAATGAAAAGTACTAGAATCGCTCCTGTAGATGTAAAAGCTCCATAACCAGCGCCTACTCCAGACATGGTGATTCCTCCCTTCATGGTTTACAAGAGCATCTTATGCTTATGTTACCGTCCATGATAGGGACAAATGCCGCGCCTGACGCCCAAATGTGGGTTAAGATTCTACGGTTCCGTATCCTTCGGATGCCAGCATACCACGATACAGTAGGTTTCGTGCCTGCATGGCAAGAACAGACGGACTTTCGCGCCCAGGCAGCAATTTCGTTAACGTCAGCCGTTCTATCAAACCGATCACGCATTCTGCTGTCAGTTCAGGGTCCAGTTCCTCACGGCAGGAACCCCATCGTTGTGCTGCCATCAGATGTTTTTTGATGTGCTCTGCCATTTCCGCCTTAATGCGCACCGAGTTTGCTGCCTGGTAAAATCCGACACGAGTGATCGCCGGATTATTAGACAACACGCGAAAAATAGCCTCCAGAAACACTTGTCCCCGTCTCAAAATTTCAGTCTCGCTCTGATCCGGGTCTACCTTCATGCTCTGTACTGTCTCATTCACCAAAGTACGAAAGCTCTCCACAAGCTCCTCATACATCTGTTCCTTGCTTTCAAAATGAATATAAAAATCCGGCTGCGTCAATCCTGCACGCGCCGCGATCGAACTTACCTTTGTCTGATAAAACCCCGTCTGAGCGAACTCTTCAGCCCCCGCTTCCAGTAACAACCGTCGACTTTCCCGACTTCTGACTCCCGCTCTCATCACGGTCTTGCCCCCTTACGCCACAAATCTATCGTATTATAAAATTCCTTTGCAGTAAGAACAACGGGCTTGAGGATGATATATACCTGTCCTTCAAAAGTCCTAATACAGAAGAACTGAAGGTTTTGGAAAATCAAGGGCATCTCCCTACGAGGTATAATTAACCAATTAGATGGATGGGCGAGCAGGAGTGAGTATATCGAAATCAAATTTTTATGTTGGCGTTATACATATATCAATGATGAGGACAATATTTACGCATCATTTCAATTGTTATCAGATCATCATCCAGCCCCCGTTGTTGCAAGCCGTCGATAATTTGCTGACGCTCCTGATCTTTAACATTTTGTCCAAATTTAAACTTGGCAGTCCATTCCTCGGGTACAATTTTGATCAGAGCGACCCCTTTCAAACGTGAGGCATACCGAGAATCGTTGGCATCAATCGTGTCATATCCGCCTTCCGGTTGCAGCTTACTCATAAAAATGGAAAATGCCGATGCCTTTTCCTCCAGATCCACTACATGCTCCGCATGACCACGCACGGTAATACTTTTAAAAAATGAAGTCGCAGGACATGCCATATGTTCATCCGTGAAATAAGATGGAATGAGCGCATATTCTTTGGCGGCTGAAAAAGTAACCCGATTATCCTCTTTCATCCGTTCCATCTTTTCTCCAGCACGGCTGCCATGAATATAAAAAACGCCATTTCTATAAGCGAAATTCAAGGGAACCACACGTGGAAAACCATCCTCGCTGTTCATGCCTAAAAATCCGAAACTGACCTCGCTTAGAAACTGCTCTATTTCCTCTAGTTCTTCTACCGTAAATTCCTTTCTTCTCATAGGGAACTCTCCTTCCATCTATTGACCAACGATATATTTCAGATTATGTTGAAAATGGATTATTAAAAAGACCCAATATAAACGAAAACGACTGGTCCAATATAAGGAGAAAAGTATGGACATTACGATTGCTTATCAACGTGCGATTCAAACATATCATTTGAAATACTTGGCATTGTATCACGCTCTTCGAGAGGGAATTCTCACTGGCTCCCTTGCCAGCGGTACGCGCCTGCCTTCCAGTCGCGATCTGGCTGTGATGTATGGAATTTCGCGCGGGAGTGTTAAAGAAGCATACGATATGCTGTTGGCAGAAGGATATGTGAATTCGGTAGTGGGCAGAGGAACGTTTGTTATGGAACAGACCGCAATGCTGCCAGACGAATCTCTAATCGACCAGCAAAACCAAAACTCACCTAATACCAAACAAAAAGCCCCTGCTCTGTCAGCATGGGGACAACGAATAATGCAGATCGAAAGGGAACGAGCCTTATACTCGACTCCTGTGTATGCTACAGATAGAGATGGTGCACACCAGCCTTTGATTTCTTTTCAAGCAGAAGAAGTTATATTGGAGGGTAGCTCACAGATCGCATGGAAAAGTGCATTGGCTGCCGCCGGCAAAGATCTGCAGAAGCCCTCGGATGGCTCGATGCCTGCACCAGTGAACGGTGATAACTGGCTGCGTGAAGCGATTTGCCATCATGTTGGCAGAACACGCGGAATTACTGCCACCCCCGAACAAGTCGTATTATGCAGCGGTTCCATGGAAGTGATCACGTTACTAAGTCAGCTGCTTATTCATGAACAAGATAACATTGTACTGGAAAATCCCTGTTATTCCGGCATCTATCGTGCAGTAACTGCCTCAGGCGGACAGATACACGCTGCTGAACTGGATCAGCATGGAATTATTCCACAGGATTGGGATGCCAAGCTCCTGTTTGTTACGCCTGGACGGCAGTTTCCAACCGGTGCTGTATTGCCATTAACACGCCGTCAACATATTTTGCAATGGGCAGCGTCCAAGGGGGCGTGGATTATTGAGGATGATTATGACAGTGAATTCCGCTGGGCGGGACGCCCTATTGAACCGTTAAAAGCATTAGACCACGCGGATTGTGTCATCTATGTCGGTTCCTTTTCCAAAAGTATGTTCAGCAGCCTTCGACTCGGGTTTGCCATCCTGCCTGTGGAGTTGGCCCAAGCACTGACTGCTGCCAAACGACTATACGATCCCCTGCCGCCTGCCCGCTTGGAACAGCGTGCACTGGCACGTTTTATGATACGCGGAGACTACATTCGTCATTTGCGGCGGATGACTCGAATATACAGATCACGCTACGACGTGTTCCAGCATGAAATACAGCCGTTGAGTGAGCTGTTTCACTGGCATCAGAACGATTGTGGTCTACACGCCTATGCCATCTGGAAGCATGGACCTGCCCCGTATCATCATTTGATGCAGATGGCACGATTTTATGGAGTCACATGGCGTGATGCCGCAGATTACCAACTGACACCAGGACCTCCTTCAGCCTGCTTTAACTTTGCCTACTTAACGGAGCAGCAAATTATCGAAGGTGTTAAGCGTCTGTGCCAGGCCTGGGATCGTATCAAACATGAGTATCACGGAGCAAAGCTGAAGCTTTAAAAGGGTGCTCCATTCGCACTTTATATATAGCAAATTAGACTAACGATAAAGAAGACTTGCCCTTTCCATTCCCTTACTTTTTCATATGATGCTAGTAACTTAAAAGAATTGGAGTGAGAGAAATGGCAGTTAGTCCACTTTGTAAACGGTTTGCCGATATATTAAAAGCAACACCTCAGATCATTAACGGAGTTTGTACTGCATCTGCAGTCAGAAATAACATTAAGCCGATCATTTTGGGGAAAAGGGCCAGATCCTTTCTTGCAATCCCCCAAGCTTTTTCTTTCGAAAGCATTGGCCGCAACGGAAAAGGTTTATGTCTTGGCGAAACTGTGATTCTGACCGCAGAAATTAATCCGTTTATTTCTCGACTTCGTAACCATGATATCAAAGTGACGGCACTGCACAATCACTGGCTATTCGATAACCCTAACCTTTGGTACATCCACTTTGAAAAAGTAGAAAAGCCGCTTGTTTTCGCCACAGAAGTACGTGACGCGCTTAATGTCTTGACAACGAAGCCTGTACGTCCGGTGATTAAAAAGAAATAAGCTATCAATAAATGCAAGAGATCCGCTTAGGCGGATCTTTCTTTGTTATGGCTACCTTTGCCCTGAACCCCTTATTTAATCACTAGCCCCAAAAGGCCCACAAATGATGAAGCCTGATGCGGTGAGATGATGCAGCCATTCAAATCTTCTATCTCCACTTGTATTCCATCAAATTCGCAATCACTGAGATCTACCCCCTTGAGCTTGGACCCCGACAGGATGGCTTGATCCAGATTGCAACGGGCAAAAGAGGTTTTTTGTAGTGTTAAATGATAAAAATCTGCACTTATCAAAGAACAATCCTCAAAACCAACTTGCTTGAAATTCGCAAAACGGAACATCGAATAATCCCCTAAGCAATCCAGAAAACGAACGTTTTGGAATCTGCTTCTCGAAAAATCCGTTCCAAGCAATTTACAATTTCTGAACTCTGCGCGATGGATAAAGGAACCGGAAAAATTAACATTAGACAGATCACATTTATCAAAAATGACGTCTGTCCATTCACTTTCTGGCAATGACGATTCTGTGATAGTTACATTTTTAAAAGTCATCTTCTCTAATGAAA
Source organism: Paenibacillus sp. BT-177 (assembly GCF_025846815.2). Classification (NCBI taxonomy): domain Bacteria; kingdom Bacillati; phylum Bacillota; class Bacilli; order Caryophanales; family Paenibacillaceae; genus Paenibacillus; species Paenibacillus sp. BT-177. Next base: position 117,827 of record NZ_JAOYTP010000009.1, read on the forward strand.
CTTTAACTGCTTCGATATTGTCCAACATGATTTCCTCTACTGCCCCCACACTAAGTTCGTCTTTGGATCGTATGGAGCGTATGTCTTCATTTAATACGGGTAAATCCGTAGGAATCTTCGGTGACTCCATTTTATTTTTCATGATACCTCTACCTCCACTATGAATAGACTTCTAGGACATCTATATGAATCTATTTTCTATTAATTCTCACGCATAAGGTAGCAAAAGTATTTTTGACACATATATTAACATGTGAGTACACTCACGAACCTTTGTTAGGAGGTTGATAGCATGGCAGTACAGCTATCTAATCAAATATTCTCCATCTCGATCGGGGATTACGGAGATATCTCTTCCTTACGTCTGACAGGAGACACCTTCAATACGAATTATGTCATGAACGGCTCCAACGCACCTAAGCAAAATACGTCAGATCATCAGTGGCTGGGTGAACTTATGTTCACCTATCGTCTCGGTAACGGGGCCTGGACTCGGGCGTGGACAAGCAATTCTGCAGATGCGCGCCAGATCACCTCTTCTGGTAACAGTGTCCAGGTGTCCTATCAAAATTCCTCAAACCATCAGGGAATACGCAACTTCACTTTACAAGAAACCTATTCCTTGGTTAACGACTATTTACATTGGCAAATGAAAGTAACGAATACCTCTAATCAAACACTGGAAATCGGAGATTGGGGGCTGCCGCTTCCTTTTAACGAATACTGGTCCAGCGGCAATAACGAACAAATCTATGAAACCAGGGTACTCTCTCACTCCTTTGTAGGTCATCACAGCTCCTTTATTACCGCTGGAAGACCTAGCGGCATCGGACCGAATATCCTGCTTCTGCCTGATGCCTCAACGGGTGCTGGTCTCGAATATCAGGATCACTGGAGAGTCGAGGAGCATCCAGGCAGTACATGGGCTATGGAGCAAGGTGGCTGGTCTGAGGGACTGAATGTGTTCTATATCCACTCCAATGTCATCAAAAGCACCAACCGTGGTTATCTCGGGAGCACCAGTCTGTCGCTGGCCCCTGGTGAAAGCAAAACGTATGCCTTTAAATTCTACAAGGTAGCAGACGAGCAGGCTGTAAAGGACAGGCTATACAGCGAGGGACATGTGGATGTGACTGTGGTTCCTGGGATGATTGTCCCGACCAATCTCAAGGCTAAATTCGATCTGCATACCCGTAAATCCATTACCTCTGTCACAGCGCAGTATCCCTCCGAAACGACCATCAACTATTTGGAAAATGCCCCTACAAACCACAAAATATATGAACTTACACTAGGACGATTGGGTCACAACAATATTACGGTGAACTACGGTAACGGCGAAAAAACCGTTCTCCAGTTCTATGCCATTGAGCCGGTTGACACTGCACTTCAGCGTCACTCCACTTTCATGGTCAACAGCACGCAATGGAATGTGCCTGGCGATCTGAGGGACAAGGTGTTTGACGATTGGATGATGCAATATAAGGCCAAACGCAACAGCTTTGCCGGCTACTGGGGCTGGGGCGATGATTGGGGATTAACTCACGGCCAGTTTCTGGCGGAGAAAAATGCCCAGAAGCCCGTGGCCTCTGAGATCAAGGCAGTCGATGATTATCTGGAGGTGGCTATCTGGACGAATCTGATGGAAGGCCATCATACCGATTATCTGGTCCCCGATTTCCTGATGCCGCAGCCTAATACGACACCAACGTACCGGGGCTATGCCTATCCGCACATCTATAATACGTTTTTCAGCATGTATAAACTTGCCAAGCTGTATCCCAACCTGATCAGCTATCGCAATAGCAAAAACACATATTTGCTACGTGCTTACCGTATTTTTAAAGCGTTGTATGAAGGCCCTGTTGCTTATAACTGGAACACAGGACTTATGGGTGAGCTGACCACACCGGATATAATCAAGGCGCTTCAGGAAGAAGGATTGACTACTGAGGCTAACGACCTGATTGCCAAAATGGCTACCAAGTACAACAATTTCAAAAACACCACCTATCCTTATGGCTCTGAGTACAACTATGACAATACAGGCGAAGAGGCCGTATATACACTTGCCAAAATGAACGGCAATACGACGATGATGAGCAAAATCAATGCCAAAACACGCGCCGCACGCGGTCATATGCCTGTCTGGTACTATTACGCCGATCCGGTCACAATCACCGGAGAAAATTGGTGGAACTTCCAGTACACCACCTCGCTGGCGGGCTATGCGATGGACGACTGGACACGTCGTTATTCGTCCAATCCCGAAGTGGACCAGCGTCTATCCTATGCCGCCAAGCTGGCGAACATCGGGGCGATTAATTCGGGACAGATCAGCTCTGATCCTGCCAATATCGGGGCAGTATCGTGGACATATCAGGCAGGCAAGGGCAATTACGGAGCCCTTGGTCTGGACGGCGGCCCTCTGTTTAACGGATGGCGCGGCATGTCCGGGGAAGCTGATCTGGGGCTGTTTGGAGCCATTAAAATCCTAAGCTCGGATGTTGCTGTCGATCCGATATTCGGCTTATTCGGCTATGGCTGTGACGTTACTGAAAGCAATAACAGCTATACGATTACTCCAAAAGACGGCGTATTCCAACGTCTGCATCTGATCACCCAGAAGCTGAGTCTGGAGCTGAACCGGGATCAATATAGCTTGGCCATCGTATCCAAGTCCAAGAACAACATCCGCCTGATGTTGAAAAATACGACACCTGGCACAGCTCATACGACTGCTGTGACGATAACTGGACTCGCGGCAGGTACGTATGACGTATTGGTAGACGGCACAAAAACCGGCTCAGTCACAGCTGTTAACAATGCTGCGACTACTGCCAGACTGAATATCGGTACGGCAGCCAACTACGATATCCGTATTCAGTCCAGTACAGGCAATCCGGCTCCCGCTGGGGACATTATAGCCCATTATGAATTTAACGAAACGGCCGGATCAACCGCAGCCGATTCGTCAGGTTATGGGCAGCAGGCCAGTGTACATGGCGGCTCGTGGGGCGCGGGACGGAATGGCAATGCTCTGCGCCTTAACGGTACAGACGCCTATGCCAGCCTGCCCAGCGGAATAGTTAGCAGCCTCAATGACTTTACCATTGCCGCGTGGGTACAAGTGAACACGCATAACGGCTGGGCTCGTCTGTTTGATTTTGGAGCAGGAACAGATCGGTATATGTTTTTGACCCCGAAGGCCGAAGGGACAGGTATACGTTTTGCCATCACTGTCTTGGGGAACGGAGAGGAACAGCAGCTGAACGCCCCGGAACTGGCGACAGGGGTCTGGAAGCATGTTGCCGTGACTCTGTCAGGCACTACAGGAATTATGTATGTGGACGGTATAGAGGCGACCCGTAACACTGATATGACGCTGAAGCCTTCCAGCCTTGGACTGACAGATTGGAACTACATTGGGAAATCCCAGTTTGATGATCCTTATCTGAATGGTGCGGTAGATGAGCTGATCATTTACAACAGGGCTCTGACCGCTCAGGAAATCAGGGGCTTGGCCTCGGCAAGCAGCACCATTACAGCCCATGATGTGGGAGTCCAAGCATATGCTGAGGGGGCAGATTAAAATACACCTATGCATTCATTTCATGCCATTAACGTTTTAGATTGTGAATAATTGGTATTATGAATGATTTATACCGTGAAACATTTGCGTCGTAAATGATTGTATCGTGAAACATTTGCGTCGTAAATTATTGTATCGTGAATTACTTTTGCTGATGCTTCCCATCGCCTCCGCCCCGGATTTCTTATATTAATTCTGTAATCAGGGGAGAAATCCGGGGAGATGATGCTTCCGAAGCGAGCCTTCCTATGGAAACCTCTTAAAGCGACCATTTTACCGAAACAATCAGCGGCAGCTTTTCCATCAGCAGAGGAATTAGCTCCGTCTAATGCGTGTCGTTCTTGGTCTTAAGCGAACAAGCTCCTCACTGGTGAGTTGTCTAGTATAGGAGCGAGGGGAAGATCCTGTATCTACTCTGAGCACCCTGCCTGCCCCGCTGGGGCGGGCTACTCGTGTGTTGAATACCTGCATGAACCACTGTACCGGAAAGGCTATGGATAAGCGACCATCTGCCGTGCCTGCATAGTTGACCGCGGCTGCATAATTATCGGACTGTCTGAGCCATACAGAGCCGGAATCCCCGGGTAGTGATACAGGAGTCGTACCTCTAATAACCGTCTGATCTTCGAAGGTCAGTAAGCCCAACTCTCCACCATAATTGATTTGCAGGTCCGTATAGACGGACTCTACCGTGCCATTAACCCGCCCGGTTGTACGCCCTACCTTCTTCAATTTTTCTCCTACGCGATAAGCGGTAACATGACCCGGAATGGCTCCCACTGTAGCATAACGCGGATTGAGCAGGTTGTTGCGGGTCGGAAGCGAAAGCGCTGCATCAATCAGGTTCGTTCCGGTGGGATTTAAGCGCACGTAACGATACAGTCGTCCTATACGATTCTGGGCAACCGTCCCCCCATCGGCTCCGCCTGGTTGAATTGTAGCTTCCCGATTGTCTGTATTGGAGGGATTGAGGACATGGTTATTGCTAAAAAGATAACGTGTAGCCGGCTCTCCAGTTGGGGAAACGATGAGTCCGGTTGTACCGGAACCTTCAATCGTCCCGACACTGTAGCCGGCGATGACCGGGCGGATGCGCACTCTGTAGTCCGTGGCATTAGCTCTGATCTTTCCAGTCTTTACAATTCGGATAGGAACGTTCGATTTCTTTCCTAAGGCAGTGGCCGACAAAAGTCCAGTAGAGGCCGACGCTAGACGATCCGTGTACACAATGACAGCGGCTCCCCTTTTGGGATGAGCAGGGTCCCTGTATCCTACGCCAATGCCGTGGACACCAGACATTTTCAAGACACGCTTGGCCATCCGCTTTTTTACTTGAAGCGCGGCCGAGAAGGTAGCCAATATAATCATCTCCTTTTACATTCAGATGAAATATTGTATGGCTAAGGCCGCTCCGCGTTCCATTTGATCTTACGATCACTGTTGCTTCACTTGATCCAAATGGACCGCTGCGCTATCGAACTCCGTATTGAAATGTATATGAAGGTATTACAAAATATGGTATAATCACTCCCGAAATTGACATTCGCTCATTCGATTCTGATGTTCAAGGAGGTACTTCATGTTCTTAACGATATTGACCTACAGCATACAAGCAATTGTAATTTTACTGATTATCTTTACATTGGTGAGAAAAACAGAAAAAAAATAGGCCGTGGATCACTTTCACTGCTTCTATTTCTTCTTGGCCTAGCTTCTTCTTACGAACTCAGCAATTACACGTTTGGGGATCAATTGTTTTCCTTTTTAGGCTTGCCCGCATGGTCTAATCGTGTTGACAATACTGGATTTCACTATAGCCTTCTACTATCCAGCATTTTTTTCATTCCCGGTATAATCATTGGATATAAAAATCCTGAAGATTTTGGAGCTCTTATCGGAAGACGAGTTTCTAGTATTTATCTATTTTTGATCATCATTTCGCTTTTATTTTTTATAATAAGCTGTTTGTCGAAGTGAAAGTTGGATGTGGGTCATTCCAAAATAAAAAGCCTTCCTATAATCAAGGAAGGCTTTTTTAACGATGAGAAGCACAGCTTATCCCTTAACCGCTCCCTCCGCAATGCCTTCCATAATGAATTTCTGAAAGAAGGCATAGATCAGAATGACCGGGATGGAGGTCAGCACGAGCGCGGCTAGAATAAGCGACCAATCCTTGTTGTACTCTCCAAACAGCATATTGGTCGAGAGAATCAGGGTGTAATGGTTCACATCCGTCAACATCAAAAGTGGAAGCAAAAAGTCATTCCAAATCCACAGGAAATCCAAAATAGCAATCGTGACGGTGATCGGCAGCAGCAAAGGAAATATAATGCGAAAGAACGTTTGGAACTCATTGCACCCGTCCATTTGCGCAGATTCTTCCAGCTCACGCGGGATGGATTTGACGAATCCGTGATACAAAAAGATTGCCATGTTTACACCCAAGCCGATATAGATCAAAGCCAAGCCGTACGTACTGCCTTGAACAGACAAATCCTTTGCCATTCGTGTAAGCGGTATCATTATAGAGTGAAACGGCACCAGCATGGAGGCAACAAACAGGAAGAAAATTGCACTGCTCAGTTTTCCACTTGTACGAGACAGCTTGTAGCCTGCCAGTGCCGAACAGAACACGATCCCGCCAATGCCGATAAACGAAATAATCGTGGAATTCAGAGCGCTGTTCAGCAAATGGGTCTGATGAAAAGCCTGACTGTAATTTTCAAAGTGAAGCTTCGTCGGCAACGCCGTAAAGGATGCAAACATCTCACCCTGTGTTTTAAACGAATTAATGACTGCCATGTAGATCGGGAAGAAGGACACGACTGCGCCCACGCACAGCATCAGCGTGATCAGCAAGGAATTGGCTTTTTTCAGCCTCATGCCTCCACCTCCCTCTTCTTCATGACACGCAGTTGGATCAGAGTGAAGATGAGCACAATGGCGAACAAAATAACGGATTTAGCGCTCGCATAACCATAACGGAAGTTGTTGGAGAACGCCTCCTCATAAATGTTCATTGTAATCACCTGTGTGCTGCGTCCCGGTCCCCCGCCAGTCAGCCCATACACGACCTCGTACACCTTGAAGGCACCGTTAAGTGTCAGGAAGAAACAGATCGTAATCGCGTGGGTAATCATCGGCAGCGTCACACTTCGCAATGTCTGAAATGCGTTCGCCCCGTCAATAATAGCAGCCTCCTTCAAGCTCTGCGGTACACCCTGAAGCGCAGCCAGATAGATGATCATCATATATCCCACACCATTCCAGAGCGAGACAATAATGATGGAGAAAAAGGATACTTTCGGATCGCCCAGCCATGATTGACCTAAAAAGGCGATGGCCGTCTTTTCAGCAATCTGCGGCAGCACGGAGGAAAAAACGAATGTCCACATAAATGCGCTAATAATAGTGCTGATCATATTGGGCATAAAAAAGATCGTCCGAAAAAATCCTTTGCTGCGTGTGCGTGACTCAATCAACACTGCCAGTACTAGCGCAAGTACATTTTGTAGCACGATCATGACCAACACGTATTTAAGTGTAAACCAAAGAGAATTGAGAAAATCGGGGTCTTCCTTCAAGGATTCCACGAAATTCCCCAAGCCGATATAGTTGTAATTGGGATTCAATCCATTCCAGTCTGTAAAACTGTAGTACATACCGCTGATCGTTGGAATAAGCAGAAAGATGGCGTAAAAGATTAGTGCCGGAGCAGTAAACGCCAGCAGCATGACGTATTTTTTGTAGATTTTAAAAGGCATGGAGTCTCTCCCTCCCGATGTCATTCTGTAGGTTACCGCTACTTGTTCACTTTGTTATACGATTTCCATGCCTTATCCAGCGCCTTAATGACGTCATCCTGCGAGAGCTGGCCAGCATAATAGGATTGTAGCGATTTGCCTGCCTCATCCTTAACCGCCTGCGGGATTGATGGATCTTGGTACGACTTGCCTGCTTTCACATATTCGGTAGCATCATTAACCCAAGGATAGCTCTTAAACGTATGCACTTTGGAGATGGGGTTAAATTTCAATGCTTCATAGAATGCGCTCGAATCCTTGTCGTCCAACACATAGTTAACAAAATCGAGCGCAACCTCCTTATTCTTGCTGGTAGAGGATACAGCCAGCGAAGTCGAAGTGGACAGATTGATCAGGGTCGCATTAGGATCGTCATTAATCGGCAGAGGTGCTACTCCAAAGTCCATCTTCGGATCAGATTTTAAAATCGTTTCCGCAAACCACGGTCCCTGAATCCACATTGCCGCTTTACCCGAAGCAAATGCCGCCGATCCATCATCCCCGCCAATTTCCAGCGCCTTGTCTGTACCATTGCTGTTCACCAGATCAATAATATCGAACATGCTCTTCATTTCGGAAAAAGAACCTTTGTCCTGATTCATCCGTTCGATAAAATCTTTATTCTGTGTGTTCATCATCGCACCTGCTGTGAGCGGCACGAACAACTGTGGAATCCAGGATTCCTTGTAAGACAACAGGAACGGTTTCACATTATTCGCTTTCAGCTTCTCGACGACAGCCTTCATTTCGGTCAACGTTCCTGGCGGCTTCAAATCCAAATCCTTAAATATCTTTTTGTTGTACAAATAGCCCCAGGAGATCGTTTCCAAAGGAACCGCTACGACTTTGCCGTCTTGGGTTGTCACCGAAGGCTTCACACTATCCATCAATTTACTGACAAATGGCTGACCGGACAAATCCTCCAAGTATCCCGCTTTGTAAAACGGTGGAATTTCATTCACCGCATGCAATGCGAATACATCCGGTGCATCGTTGGAAGCGAGTCTTGTCTTCAGAATTTGTGCGGCATTGTCAGCAGGCGGCATCTCTAGTTGAACGGTGACGTCGATATTTTTATCTTTCTTCTCTTTGGCTACAAACGCATTAATGTATTTATCGTAGTGCTCCTTTAAGCGGGGCTGAGCAATAAACATTTTGAGATTTACAGTTTTGCCGTCTCCACTGGAACCGCTACTGTCACTGCCTGAAGAATTCGCTCCACATCCGGCCAACAACGTGCCAACCAGCATTGTACTCAATACACCTTTCCACATTTTCATGCAAAATGACCTCCCCTAAGTTGAAAATCTCTTTGTATACGCTTTCATTATAGGATGGGAGGTCACTTCTGCCATTGGACACCCTTAACTTATTGGATTGGATTTTTTTAAACTTCCTTTCTCATTTCACCGGGGGCCATGCCAAAATGCTTTTTAAATACCCGATAAAAATAAGACACATCTTCATACCCAGCCATCTCTGCAACGGCTTTAATTGAAATCTGTTTATTGGACAGCCATTCCCGCGCCTTTTCCATTCTCCGTTCTACAATGTAGTCCGTTACATTCTGACCATACTCCTGCTTGAATACCTTGCTCATATATTCCTTGCTCACAAAAAAGTTTTTCGCCAACTGCTCCAGTGTAATCGGCCCAGCAAAGTGACTGTCGATATACCGCCGTACCTCCTCCAAATTCAGCTTATTTTTGTATTTCCGTTGCCGAATCAGCTGATCCAATTCCTGAACATAGCATGACGATACGAATTCCAGCGCATGTTCTACAGAGGATAGGGCAGCCTGCGAAAGCGGAAATCGTTCCTTTGCCGTAGAAGTATCCAGCCCGTTATCCGCTGACAGCTCTTTCAGCAGGGAAAGCAACTCCTGTACCAGCCTGCCCAGCATAGGTTGACTTGGTGCTCCATAACTCTCCAGCTCCTGCACAACCTGCCTGCATGTTAAGTTCACCCCGTCACGATTCAGTTCATTAAAATAAAGACGCAGCAGTTGCTTATACCGGGTTAACTTGTGGAAAAACTCATAATCCAGTTCTGTTACTTCTGGCTGCTGTTCGGCCTCCTTGACCTCCAGATCGTTTTTGCATTTGAGCAGCACCGCATTCAGCTCGACAGGATTGACAGGCTTGAGCAAATAATCAACAGCCTTGTAACGGATCGCATGTTTGGCATATGCGAAATCATCATAACCGCTCACGACAATGATTTTCACATCAGGACATTGGTTATTTAGCGCTTGCAGCAGCTCTACTCCGTCCGCACCCGGCATGTGCATGTCCGTAATCACAATGTGGGGAGCTAACTCCCCGACCAGCCTGAATGCCTCGTCTCCATCCTCAGCCTCACCCACTACTACCATTCCAAGCTTTTCCCATGTGCCAAATGTCTTCAAAATATCGCGGTTCCACGGCTCATCGTCAACGATTAATACCCTGATCATATTTTGCCCTCCTCTGCTGAGACGAATGGAATACGAATAGTGACACATGTACCGACTCCCTGCTCACTATCTATAGTCACTCCATAATGCACTCCAAAATTCATTTGTATGCGTGAAGCCACATTGCTTAATCCGATATGACTGCCCTGCGCCCAAATTGGTTCCTCCGATGCGTTTTCCAGCTTAGCCCGAACTTTCTCCAGCTTGTCCGGGGGCATACCGTTACCATTATCGCTGACCGTAATGCACACTTCTTCCTTCATAATTTCCACGCGGATTGCCATTCGCCACGCCCCTGCCTTGCGATCAAGACCATGCTGAAACGCATTTTCCAACAATGGTTGAAGCGATAGCTTCGGCAAACGAATATCCATCGCCTGCTCTTCTGTCTCCACCTGAAATACCAATCTTTGCGGAAAACGACGCTGCTGGATACGCATATAATGTCCCACATGATCAAGTTCTGCACGCAGAGAGGCCATATCCTGAGGCTCACGTACCACGTAACGGAACATCTCACTCAGCGAACGAATGACTTCATAGGTATCCTCCGGCTTTTGCGAAAACACCATACTTCCGATCATTTGCAGCGTATTTTGCAGAAAATGAGGATGAATCTGCGCCTGGAGCGCTTTCAATTCAGCCGTCTTTTTTTGCAAATTGATACTGTATTCCGTCTGGATATGCTCGCGTATTCGGCCTGCCATCCCATGCAGACTTCTTTCCAGTAACCCAATTTCATCCGGTCGTGTACTTGGCTCTCCAACTGGCCCCTTGATCATATCAAGCTCCTGCACCGAACGCGCCAAATGGACAATCGGGCGTGCAGTCCGCCATGCGATGAAAACGGCAATGCAGATGGAAACCAGGATTGAAATCACGCCTACGACAATACCATACAGCATGGTTGAAAAGGCACTGTGGTTAATGGAGGAAGTCGGTACGATTTTGACCAGTTTCAGTCCAACTACATCCAGATCATTGTAGAACACATAATGTTCGGCAGTTTGAAGCATCCCGTGGCCCGGCTTAACATCACGAAGAGCGGTCAGTACTCCTGGAGGAGGAGGCGACTGACGAGCCTGCGTTGGATACATGACCCTGCCATCCCCATCTGTAATCAATACCTGGTGCTGATCCCCACGTCCCAGCAGACCCAGCGTCTGATCAAATTGTGACCATAGCACCTCCAATGAAATGGCCCCCGTCTGCTTCTGGTCTTCAAAACGCCGAATACTGCGTGTCAGTGTAAAGCGATCAGGATCAGCAGGGCTTGATCGAATCGAATAATCCTTGTTCGCTTGCCACATCTCGGCGTACTGCGAGGGAATACCGCTCACTGTCGTAATTTCATTTTGCATACTATTAAAGGTAAATAGGGTTTGCGATTGCTTCAGATACAGCTGAATACCGATGACATGACTCCCGGCTGAATAATATACATTCGCCAGCGTATTCAACATTTTTCGCTGAGCATTAAATTCGCTTGAAAGATTGTCAGGCTCGCGTTCATTCAAATAATCGCTTAGATCAGGGCTGATCTGAATGCTGTAAATCAGATGATTCAGACGATCTAATTGGTCGCTGATATAAATGCCCGTCCATTTCATATTGGACATGTTCGTCTCGACCACTTCGGTTTCCATAGATGCTCTGCTTTTCTCCGCAGCCAGCACCGTGACAGCAATGACAGGCACAACAGATAGAACAATCATCGTCAAAATCAGCTTGAGCTGAATGCTGCTTCGATACGGGGCCGTCAGCGCCCGGAACCAGCGGACTGCTCGGGTTGGCATAGCGATGCACTCCTCTATTCAGCCATATGCGAAAACGCCCCGCAATTCGCAGGGGCGTTTCACTTGCCGGATACTCCCGGCCGATACTATATAAAATGATTCGTACGTCGGTTTCAGCTCACTATTCATCATTTACGCTTCTTCGATAATTATAACACCCCAAGGCTCCAACTGGAGCAATTGTCCATGGGTAACCGCCTGCTCTCCGATCAGCTCCTTGCCGTCTCCGTGCGGATACACCACCGAGCCTGCTTGTTCGGAATAGTTAAAATAGTACCGGATCGTTCGTCCCAAATCATTCGTACCAGACTTAACAATGATCGGATAAGAAGCTTCCTGATCCAGTCCCCATACGCCTGCCTTTTTGGCTACAGAGCTGAACAATTCGCGGATGACCGCCGAACTGATGATACAGCCGATGTAGGTCGCCGTTCCCTGACCATAGCGATTTTGCGTAATCGCAGCATATTTGCCCCAATGCGGGTGATCGTAATAGGCTAATACTTCGGCAGTCGTCGGCATTATCAGCTCCATCCATGTATCTACCTGATTGTCCTCTTCTGCCACTTTAAAAGGATTATCCTTGAGTGTCACATTTTTCGGCTCCACAAACAAGCTGTAATGAATACCACACGCTTCGCTAATCACGCCCGGCTGCTGCGATGTTCTCACCTGCACATGTTCGTCGGTAAATCCGCTGCGGGACGTGTATACCACATGACCACCTTGTTCGACATATCGGTTCAGCTTTTCCAGCAGTGTATCTGGCGCAGAATACAGACTCGGAACGATCAAGAGATCATAGTCATCAAACGATTCTGTACCCGGATGGACGATATCTGTACCAATATTCAGCTTATACAGCTCGTCATACAGACGGCGTACGATGTCATTGTAATTCAGTGGGCTGTTCATATTAAACTTGAACCAGTTAATGGATGTCAACGCTTCGTTGCTAACCAGGATAGCTGTTTTATTTTTCTTTTTCAGATTGACCAGATGCGTGGACAGTCTTGCAAAGTCCTTCCCTATCGTCTGTGCTTCCTCATACACAGGATTCGGTTCAAAATCATGGCTAAGCAGACCCTTCCAGTAGGTTTCGAAGGAATTATGAATGGAATGCCAGTGCCAGTAAGCTACCATATTGGCCCCGGAAGCCAGATGACTGAACGCTTGCAGACGCAATTGTCCCGGATAAGGAACCCAGTGTGTAAACGCCTGCGCCTCCGTTTCCAGCACTAAGTAATTATTATGTTTTGTCGAACGTGCCACATCACCACCGAAAGAGATTTCAATTCCAGTCAAATCATCTTGTGATGGATGGTAAATATCGACACCCGTCACATCAAACGCTTCAGATGCAGCAAAGTGATCCACGTCCGGCTGAACTCCAAAGGAATGACCTCTCCACTCAAAATCAAAATTTTGCGTAACAAATTGGTCTTCCCGCTTATATTCATTGACAATCGCGACCTGCCAGGCCAGGAAGTCCGTCACCAGCTTGCGCTGGAACTGGGAAAAGGCCGCTCCCAAACTTCCATTAATCGTTCCGACCACCGAAGGGAAGTCCTCCCAGCTATTGATGCGATTGCTCCAGTAATCCAAGCCAAATTTGCGGTTCAGCTCCTCCAGTGATTCAAACCGCTCCCGCAAATACTTCACAAACTGTAATTGCACATTGGGACCACTCGTATTGTAATGCTTTGTCTCGTTATCTGTCTGAAAACCAATAACTGCCGGATGTTGGCTTACCCGTCCAATCAGCTTGCGTATGATTCGCTCAGCATGGAACAGATACACCGGGTTCGTAATGTCCATAATCTGACGAGCCCCGTATTTGCCCGGTCCCTGAGGTGTTGTCGCCAAGACATCGGGGTGCTCCTTCACCAGCCATGTGGGTACGGCATAGGTCGGCGTGCCCACAATGACCTCAATACCCGCCTTATGCATGGCGTCCAGCACCCGATCCACGGAGGTGAAATCAAACACTCCGTTCTGCGGTTCATGCGTACTCCAAGTAGATTCGGCTATCCGCACTACATTGATTCCTGCGTCCTTCATCATTTGGATATCTTGGTCCAAACGGTCATAAGGCATATATTCATCATAATAAGCAACACCGTACAATAGCTTTTTCATCGAGTCGTCCTCCAATAAGTTTAATGCTCCCTGATTACAATATGGTGCCGCTTTCAAAAATACTATATATAAACGATTTTTTATGTAAAAGCATGTATTATAGCAATTGTAAGCGCTCTTTTATTATAGATGAATGTTAGGTACAATGAGATTGTCTAAGCGGTGTAAAATTTGCCCTAATCGAAGGTGATCTGATGATATTAAATTCGGATGTTGATACAGCTCTATTCCATGATTGCCAATGGCTACCCATTATTGACTGGAATGTGAAATTTTTTGGCGCTCATATTCATCGGGTCAAAGCGGATTGGTGCATGCCTGAGGAGTCTCATATTGGTTTTGAAATTGCTCTCATTTTAGAAGGTCGTCAGGAAACGATAATGGAGAATAACGTATACTCGGTGGGAAAGGGTGATATTTTAATGATTCCGCCAGGATTCAAGCATGTAACTCAGTGTGTATCCCCGGATGGAATGTATTATTTTAGCACCCATTTTAATGTTGATGATCCGCTGTTCCGTCAAGAAATGATTAAGAACAATCAGCTCTTTTTCCCGGCAGGCACTGAAACCAATACCAAGCTGCAAAAGGTGGTCCATAGCTGGATTAGCATGGTGCGGGAGAACGGAGAATATACGACAGCGGACCGCTTTCGCATGCAGATTGCTTTGTTCGAGCTATTCGGGATATTCTCGCAAATGATTTCTACGGGATTGGAGCCGAGAATTGCACCTTCATCGGTTCAATATGCCAAGGCCATTATGGAAGCAATTCAATCGAGGTTCAAGCCTTATCGGGAGGATGAATCTGGCGAGCAGACATTCCGGCTTGAAGATGTGGCGGCTTCCCTTGGGATCAGTCCAGGCTATGCGCAGGAAGTGTTCCGCAAGGTCTACGGCTATTCACCACGTCACTATCTATCGGAGACCAAGCTGCATGAGGCTAAGGTGCTGATCCAGCAACCCAATCTACCGCTAAACAAGGTAGCTTCCCTACTGGGATACTCCAGTCTGGCTCATTTCAGCAGACAGTTCAAGCGCTGGACAGGTACCAGCCCGCTAAAATACCGCCAGACGTTAAAACCGATTACGGATGAAATTAAGGATATCTAAACATAATGTCGTAAGCTTTTGATTATTCAAGAGCTTACGACATTATGTTTTTATAGAGAACCATTAAGTGGGGAAAGCATGCATATATGTTTTTTATATGAAAAATTATTAACCATTAACAGACAAACTAATCTGCATATTTGCGAAACATAGAATCATTCAACTTAGGTCCTGTGTAGGGTTGTTCCATTTTTATATAAGTATTAACATTTATTTGAATAAAATATCAAAAAAATATAAGGAGTGAAAAATTTTGAAGAAATTGATCAAATCAACACTTGTTTTGGGTTTAATGCTGAATCTATCAGCGTTGACTGCACAAGCTGCCTCAGATCAAAATGAATTAGAAGGGAATTTCAGACCCCCAGTCGAAAGTAATGTAGGAGATCAGTTGTATATTGATGGTGTTCCATATTACTCTTCTGAGGACATTAAAAAATTCGATAAAGAGCAAAAAGAAGATACCCAAACTCTAAACAAAGAAAACAGTCTAGTTCAACCGATGGGCACAAATAAATGGACATTTGTGAATTCAAGTAATTATTATACAGGTCAAGATTACGACAGATTTAACAACGGCAGTAATCAAAGTGTAAGAATGAATTTAGAAACCGAGTCAAAAATGACTGGCGAAGTAACTGGAACTGTAAAATATGGTTTTGAAGCTATCGCAGAAGCTGAGATGAGCTTGAAAATAGGTCAAGAATACAGAAAGAAAGTATCCATTGATGTGACGATTAAACCTTGGCATACAGCCGAACTAAAAAGTGCTGCAAGAGGTATAAAAAGAAATTATGAGTATACTGATACGGGATGGTTTGGCGATACCAAATATACTGCTTCCAGTTATGACAACAACGGCGGTGTAGAATACTGGCTTTACGATAACCCAAGCTAATTAAAAACGAATCGTTTACATAACCCTCCTCAATATGAGGGGGGTTTACCATTTACAAGAAGAGGTGACTACATATTGAAAATTCGTTTTGTTCTAATCATCATGTTGCTACTAACTAATTCTATAGTTTTATTTGGATGTACAAACAATAATCAAGAAAAGGTTATAAATGAATCGAAGAAAAGTGAAGACACTCAATTAGAGTATATACGACAAATAAGTGTACGAGAGAATAGTTATTTCATTTTCAATTCTCATGATGCTAGTCCTAAAAAAATCAAGATAAGTTTCCCTTATAGAGTAGATAGCTTAAACATTAAAAAGGCTTCTTTATTGTTAAAGAATAAAGTTATTTCAGACAATGTGAAAATTGTTCAGATCCATGAAAATGAATTGACTGTGGATATCAATTTTATTCATGAATTTGATGCTGTCGAAGTTGTTCTCAAAGATGGACAAAATGTACGGTTAAATTCCGGTCAATACTATTTTGAAGGTTTTAAAGAAGATAATCTAAATGAATTTGATAAAGAAATCCTTGAAGTTAATAATTTTCACTTAAAATTCAAAGATGGCCATTTGTTAACAGATATCATACTTCCTAAAGATAGGAATTCCAAAATAGAATATATATTTCCATCCCGAATTAGAAAGTATGCATCTAATATAAAGTTCTCTCATCAGAAGATAGATGATAATTCTGTTAAGTATACATTGGAGGCTGATATTTCTCGAAACATACTTTCGGAGAATAATGTAAAATCAGTCATTTTTGATATTGGAATGATTCAAAATTATAAAAATCATAAATGGTTCCTTATAAAAGGAAAAGTCCCTATAGAAGAGTCGGATTTTGGAAAATAAAAAAATCCCCCCTTCTCCAAAAAAAACAAAAAAGAGCGCGATCTGAAAGTATCAGATTCGCGTCTCTTTATAACCACATTATGGAAGCCTGATATCTCCTATGTGCTGATGTACTATATACATCATCCCCATCAGGAATAAGGCCAATCCCAAGTACCCGATTCCGAATGTCCAGCGTGATGCAGCGGGTACTTCGTAATATTTATCATTTTCAAACGGAATGTAGTCAATCCCACACAGCAATCTGAGCTGATACGCATCCGGGGTCGGTATATGTTCTACACCGTTCAGCCATACATGCTGGACAAGACTCTGCTGGGGCAGCAGAAGCGTATGCTCCACATCCAGACTTTCCATATATACCGTTACATATTGCTGTCCCTCCAGATCCGAGTAGGTATTAAAGGATAGTCTACGCGTATGCTCCGGCCCAGGCAGCGGATATCCTTGCTCATACAAATGCTGAACGTTAACCAGCGGCTTCTGTAATAACGACTGAACCTTGACGTCTTTTTTATTGCGTTTGACATATTTTTTGTATAAATCATAGGCAAATAATGCCCAAATAAAGAAAAATAAAATGGATTTCAAATACACAATCACTACAATCCCACCCAGTAGGCCTACCAGCCATAACCAGCGTGTCACTGCTGTAGAAATCCGTCCTCCATCGAGCGGATGAATCGGCAGTAAATTGATCAAGTTCAGGAAAAAACCGATATATGCTAGTGCATACAAAAGTGGACTGTCTGTTGCATACGCTCCTGCGTATACTGCCATAGCCCCAACTGTCCCCAATAACGGGCCGCCCATGGCTACGTAAGCCTCTGTCTGGGCATCCAAAGGATGGCGTTTCATGGTGATTAACGCACCGAGAAAAGGAATAAATAACGGTGTCGACACCGGAAGCCCCTTGCGTTTGGCAGCCAATACATGCCCCAGCTCATGCACAAATAACAGCAACACGAACCCAACCGCAAATCCCCACGGGTATATGATCGCATACGTGCCAATCGTAAATGCCATAGAGATCAGCGCACCACCAAATTTACTGAATTTTAAAAGGGCAAGTAACGATTTGCCTTTCAGCAGGAGCAATGCTGCTGCACTACCAAGATACCATTTGGATGAGCCGGATTTGGAATCGGTCTTATTGTCTTCTTTTTGCAAACGTATCCGTCTCCTTTCTCTAATACTTCCATTGTATCTTGCAATGTGCAGGTTGTAAAAACTTCTATACCCACAGATAAGCGAACTGGGGAAGCTATGTACATTATTCCGTATATTGTAGACATCTGCCAATGTCGAATGGTATATTGGTGCTGGGTTAGATACCCTATTTTGTAAAAGGAGGTTTGCTCATTCATGTGTACTCACTACATGCGTCTCAGATAAAAGGATAGACTTCTGCATGAAGCTCAACTCGTTTTTCACATGAAGGGTTGAAGCTTGTTTAAGTTGCCTTTTTTAAGACTAAATCTGAACAATGAGGTGTGTTTCATATGACTGAAAAGCGTCCCTTGACTAACTCAAAAGATGTTAGCGATATATTGGCCCTTGCCCAAAGCAACGGGCTTCACATACGATATGAAGGATTGGAGCTCAACGAGTCCGGGCTGGATTTCCGGGCTCTATTCGCCAAAGACGTTCAGGGTACCTCTTGGGTTCTACGTACACCGCGACGAATAGATGTGATCCAATCAGCCGCTTACGAGCACAAAGTGCTTCGGTTGATTCGTGATATGCTTCCTGTAGCGGTACCGGATTGGCAAGTATATAGTCCAGAGTTCATCGCCTATCCTCAGCTGGAGGGCACTCCTGCCGCTACTATTGATATCGAAACAAAAAGCTATGTATGGTTCATCAACCCTGACGCTCTGACAGATAGATTCGTTGCTTCGCTCGCTAAAGCCTTAGCCGCGTTGCACCAGACGGATCACCGACGGGCAACCGATTTCGGTGTCCGCGTAAAGCAACACGACGAAGTTCGGCACTTAATGGGTCAGCGAATGGAAGAAACACAGCGCGTCTTTGGTGTATCCGGGGAGCTGTGGCAACGATGGCAGGCCTGGCTGGCAGATGATAGCTACTGGCCGGCATATTCCGCACTTGTCCACGGCGATCTGCACCCAGGCCATATTCTAGTCTCATCAAATACAGAGGTTACTGGAATGCTGGACTGGACCGAGGCCGAAGTAGCTGATCCAGCGATTGATTTTACGAGTTACTATACTTTGTTCGGAGAAGTAGAGCTTACTCGTTTATTGAAGTTTTACAAGACAGCAGGCGGACGTGTATGGCCGCGTATGAGCGAACACATCATTGAACTGACCGCGGCTTACCCTGTGCTTATCGCCGAATTCGCCCTCAAATCCGGACTAGATGAATATATGGAGATGGCACGTAACGCGCTGGGTGTTCATAAGCAAGAAGAAGGACTGCCCGACATATAATATAGCTGTAGCCACCTGGCAGACTTTGGTTCAATGACGGACCAAGGCCTGCTTTTTTTCTGTCCTCTCTCCTTGTTCGTAAAATTACATCCCGTACTCAAGTGTCTTTCCCCCTGTCTGTTCTGTTATCATGTAGAAAACGGAATAACTCAGGAAAGGATTACGAACCATGAGTTTTGAACTTACCCGGCGAGCGATCAGACAACTATGCAGTCAATCTGCTTACGACGACGGGGATGCCTATTACCGGGCCAAAAAGGTGGCCTTTACACAAATAGATCATAATGAAGGTGTGTATGAAGCTACAGTCAAAGGAAGCGGCTTTTATGCTGTTGCTGCGATGATCCGGCCCAACGGCAGTATCCGCGCGGAATGCACCTGTAGCTCATTTCAGACCACCGGACGTTATTGCAAACATATTGCCGCTGTTCTCCTAAATGCCTATGATATGCGACGTGGGAAAAGTGTGTCCGTACGCTCCTATGTCTCCAGACTTCATCCCGGCATTGCCCCAGATCCAGCGGGAAGCATGGGTGAAGACGGGATGTCTACAGATGCCTCAAATGAACACACTACCAGAACAGCACGATCCTCAGGCATCACACAAGGGGATCTCCAGCTGACCGACAGTATGTTAAAACTATTCGGCCGCAAGAGACCGCTTCGCAGCACACCTGCGCTGCTGGATACTCGCGCGATCTTGGATTTTCAATTTGTCATCCGGCCTTTTGCCTACGGTTACCAAAAATATATGTTTGGATTGGAAATGAAGGCTGGACCCAAACGATTATACATCGTTCAGAAAATCCGTCCGTTTCTGGACAGTATCGACCGTGGGAATAGCTACATGTTCACGAAGAGCTTCTCTTACGAGCCTGAGCTGTACCGCTTCCGAGCTGAACATGATGCGATCCTACAGCAATTATCCCAGGTATGCCATCAGGAGCGCATGATTCGGGAAACCTCTGGCACGTATTCAGCCTCCGGCAGTCATATGAGTGGCGAGCGAATGCTTCTCATCCCGCCTGCCGCTTGGGATAGGCTGTTCCCCTTGCTGACAGCAGCACAGGGCGTCTATTTTGAAATTCACGGTAACATGAGCGAAGGTATTCCTCAGTCCGACCTGATGCTTCCGCTGCAATTTGAATTTGATGAGGCCGAATCCACAAGCGAAGGCTACCAGTTAAGCATTCAAGGATTAGATGACTTGACCATCATGGAGGACTACGGTGTCGTCATTGCCGATGGCAAGCTTGTCACGCAGAAGGATGATTCCTTACGGCGTTTGTCCGAGCTCAAACGGATGGTCGAGGTACATCACAGACGAGCAGTCCAGATCGCACCAGAACAGATGGAAGCTTTTATGGATAAAGTCGTGCCCGGCTTAATGAAGCTCGGACGTGTCCATATGACCCGTTCTGTCTCAGAGCGGGTCGCCCAGCATCCGTTGAAGGCCAAGCTGTATCTGGACCGGGTAAGAGACAAACTGCTGGCAGGATTGGAATTCCAATATGGGGACATCATCATCAACCCATTGGAAACAGATGCACGAACACCAGGTAACGACCGGATTCTGATACGTGATGGTGAACAGGAGCAACGGATTTTGAAACTGATGGAGCATAGCTCCTTCGCCAGAACAGACAGCGGATATTTTATGGAAGATGAAGATGCGGAGTATGACTTTTTGTACCATACGGTTCCACAACTGGAAAAGTTGCTGGACGTCTATGCCACGGGTGCAGTCAAATCGAAAATCAATAATACCCTGCCTGTCCCAAGAATACGGGCGGAGTGGGATGAACGTACGGATTGGCTTGAATTTAAATTTGATATTGAGGGTATACCGGAATCGGAAATTCGCAAGCTGCTCCAATCGTTGGAAGAAAAACAGAAATATCACCGTCTGCCGAATGGTGCCCTGCTGCCACTGGAAACAGAGGAGTACAAGGAATTAATTCGGTTCATGAACGAAACAGGTATCCGCAAAAGCGATCTGGATGCAGCGCAGATTCGAATCCCGGTCACGCAAGGTCTGTATTTAATTGATCCTCACGATCATGTAAAAAGCCTGACCTTGGGTAAAACCTTTCGCCAGCTGCTAGAAAATATACGCAATCCTGACCATCTCGACTTTCCAGTACCCGTCACGCTTGCCCCTATCTTGAGAGATTATCAGGTCTACGGTTTTCAATGGCTTAAGACCTTAGCACATTACCGTTTTGGAGGTATTTTGGCAGATGATATGGGGCTGGGCAAAACGCTGCAAAGCATTGCCTTCCTCGTTTCAGTATTGCCGGAAATTCGCAGTCAGCAGCTTCCAGCCATGATCGTGTCCCCTGCATCACTGGTGTACAATTGGCGGAATGAACTGGAGAAATTCGCCCCGCATATCCGTGTCACTATTGCTGATGGCAGCCCGGAGGAACGGAGTCGAATTATACGGGATGCTGCCAGCTATGACGTTATTATTACTTCCTATCCGCTGCTGCGACGCGATGCGGATGTGTACAGCAAGCCATCGTTTCATACGCTTATTCTGGACGAGGCGCAAGCGTTCAAGAATCATGCTACCCAGACGGCACAGGCCGTTAAGGATGTACAAGCCCGTTACCGCTTTGCCCTGACAGGAACGCCAATCGAGAATACATTGGAAGAACTTTGGTCCATCTTCGACGTTGTATTTCCTGAGCTATTTCCCGGCGGAAAAAGAGCGTTTCACAACCTGCCTCGAAATGTGATTGCCAAGCGGGTTCGTCCGTTCCTGCTGCGCCGTCTGAAGAGCGATGTACTTAAGGAACTGCCGGAGAAAATCGAATCCGTGCAGGTATCACGCCTCCTGCCAGATCAGAAAAAGCTGTACACGGCTTATCTGGCCAAGCTCCAGCATGAAACGTTGAAGCATCTTAACGAAGAAGGATTTCAGAAAAACCGGATCAAAATTCTGGCAGGTCTGACCCGGCTTCGTCAGCTCTGCTGTCATCCGGGCTTATTCATAGAAGGATATACGGGAAGCTCGGCCAAATTTGAACAACTGCTGGAGATTATTACGGAATGTCTCAGCTCCGGGAAGCGGATGCTCATTTTTTCACAGTTCACTACGATGCTTCAAATGGTCGGACGTGAGCTTTCCCGTGAAGGGGTTCCCTACTTTTACCTGGATGGACAGACTCCTGCCCCCGAACGAGTCGAGCTGTGCAGTCGCTTTAACGAAGGAGAACGCGAGCTGTTCCTGATTTCCCTCAAGGCAGGAGGTACGGGTCTGAACCTCACCGGCGCAGATACCGTTATTCTATATGACCTGTGGTGGAATCCCGCTGTAGAGGAGCAGGCTACCAACCGTGCACACCGAATGGGCCAGAAAAAAGTTGTGCAGGTTATTCGGCTCGTCGCCCAAGGTACGGTAGAGGACAAAATGTATGAGCTACAGCAAAAAAAGAAAAACCTGATCGACCAGGTCATTCAACCGGGGCAAGAAAGCCTTTCAGCACTGACCGAGCTGGAAATTCGTGAGCTGCTCATGATCTAACCAGCTCTTCCACGCTTATTTTTACGATACTGACACTTCAGAACCCAAAAGGTCCAATGAGGGTGGAAATCTTCCCGCATTGGACCTTTTAATGTTCCATATGTGATTGTCCTGCTCAAACCGATTCATCCTGTTTGAGCACTCTAGGCTCAATGGGAACCAGATTAGATTCAATCTGGGCGCGCTGAGACTCATACCATTCAGGCAGCATCAGCTTGTGCCCCAACTCATTCAATTCCTCATCCACCGTAAATCCGGGCGGATCGGTTGCGATCTCGAATAATATACCGCCTTGCTCGCGGAAGTATACGGCATTGAAGTATTGGCGATCTACAATGCCACTCGTCCCAAAACCATGCTGACGAACCCATTCGTTCCACGCCTGATGTTCGGTATCGTCCTGCGCGCGCCACGCAATATGGTGAACCGTACCGGCGCCGCCGTTCCCCCACGGTACATCCTTGACTGGAATGTCGATCAGGTTGCCCAAATCCCCAGTCGTCTGATAACGGATATAGCCCGCATCTGCGTCTTCACCGATGGGAGTCATGCCCAGAACATTCTCCAGCACGCCTTGGGTGTGCTTGGAATCCGCACTGTAGAGCACTGCTCCTCCAAAGCCCTTGATCGCTTTATCTGTAGGTACGCCTCCAGCTGTCCACGTGTTCACCGGGCCTTCCTCGCGCTCCACCAATTCCAGATGCAAGCCCTCATTGTCTCGGAACTGGATGAATGACTCGCCAAAGCGAGTAGCCTTCGTGAAGGATACCTTCAAGCTGTGCAGACGGTTTTCCCAGTAATCTAGCGAGCCCAGCGGCACGACATACGTCGTAATCCCGACTTGCCCGCCTCCAATTTTACCCTTGCGTGTACCCGGAGCCGGAAAAAAGGTAATGATCGTTCCCGGGCTGCCTTCTTCATTCCCAAAATACAAGTGATATACTTCTGGAGCGTCAAAGTTAATTGTCTTTTTGATCAATCTCAAACCAAGCACACCTGCATAAAAGTCAACATTGCCCTGCGGATCGCCTGCAAAGGACGTAATATGGTGAATTCCAGCGGTTTTCAAAGACATCTCAGTCACTCCTTAATGAACATGATGATTTACAAATTTCAAAATCCATTGTAGCTAACAAACTGTCCAACTGGCTTGCGATATCCTCTTGCCCGCTGACCTGATTCGTCCTCTTTTCCCAAGGTGATCATCATCACGGGTACAAATTGCTCTGGGATATTCAGTACTTCCTGCACCTTCGCCGGGTCAAAACCGATCATCGGACAAGTATCCCAGCCTTTGTCCTTGGCAATCAACATAAATTGCATAGCCGACAGGCTGGCATTACGAATTGCTTCTTCTCTCTGGAAGACAGGTCCCCGCTCGCGATAGAACTGAGTTACCGATTCTACTGTGCTATCATATTCCTGCTTGCTCAGAACACCCAAATTCAGGAACCCTTCGTTGAGGTCAGCTACCTTGGTATAAGCCTCTGTATCACCTAGCACTATAATGGTGGCCGAAGCAGTTAATATTTTATACTGCTTACTTGCCTCATCATGCAGCCTTTGTTTGATTTCTGCATCCTGCACTACGATATAACGCGCATGCTGTAAATTAAAAGCCGATGGAGCGAACTTCACCAGCTGAAATATCTCTTCCAGTTCTTTTGCATCTATAGTAACATCAGGAATAAATTTAGAAGCCGATCTTCTCTCTTGAATAACATTCACCAGTTCGCTCATATTCAGGTCCACTCCTTGGTATTATTTTCAAATAAATTATCTTTAAATTAAGAATATATCTTTAGTTGTTTTCTGTCAAGTAAAACTGTAAAAGTGTTATGTACGGGCTTACCACCCTTTACAGATCCGTTGACCGTATCCTCATCGTAATCGATTCGCGTTGCGCTTTGGTTAAGCCCTTGAAGACCAGCTCATACGAATGGTCGATCATGCTGTACAAATCCTCCAACGGGAAGCTGTTATCAACCTCTATCGTATTCCAATGCTTTTTGTTCAAATGATAGCCTGGTTTAATGGCCTTGTTCTGCTCACGCAGGTTTTCTGCAATGACCGGATCACATTTCAAGGATACGTGGCTAATGCCATCTTTTTCAGTCAGGAGAGCAAACATCTTGCCCCCTACCTTTAGTACCAGGGGATCAGCACCAAATGGATAATCCTTAACAGCCTCTTTTTGACTCAGACCATACGCTACAATTTGCTCAAACATCAGCCTTCTCTCCTCTGCTCCAAGTTATCGGTCTATAAACCTATTGCGCCCTATTATATCACCTCTATACGCTCCATATACACTAGGTTCGTGCTTTATGGATACCATCACACACACGCTGTTCGGATTGGATTTATATGGGACAGGAACCCTATATTCTGGTATACTTCCCTGAGAGGCTGTATCGATATATTCGAACGGTACTCTGGTAAGATGCATTTTAATAAGTATAAGTGTGAGCCTATGGAGGTGAACTCGTTGGATTTTGCTCTGATCCGAAAGGACCGAGACAAAAGAACGGTCGCAAATTGACTCTTTTTTTTGCCTTTCGGACCTTTTCAGCAACAACGTGCTGAAAGGTTTTTTGTTTTTCAAAAACTAAGTTAGGAAAGGCAGGGACCCTATGATGCGGTTTCTAGTTGTGGGTGCAGGTGCTATTGGAGGCTATTTCGGGGGACGCCTGGTTCAAAAGGGAGAAGATGTAACCTTTCTCGTCCGCCCTTCCAAGAAGCTTCATTTGGCAGAAAACGGTCTTACGATTCAAAGTGTGCACGGAGATTTTCAGACACCGATCCAGGCTATCACCTATGGTGAAGCTACTGAGCCATTTGACTGTATTATTCTCGCGGTCAAAGCGTACCACCTGCCTCCATTGCAACCCGATCTAACGCCTTATATCGGCAAAAATACAATGATTCTTCCGTTACTTAACGGTTATGAACATTTTGGATCTTTACGCGAATATTTCGGGGCTGAAAAAGTGCTGGGTGGGCTTTGTTATATTGAAACGACGTTAAATCACAAAGGCTCTATCGTTCAGACAAGCCCGTTCCACCGCATTGTTTTTGGTGAATGGGATGGAGGAAACTCAGAGCGGGCGCAACTACTATGTAGCCATCTTGATCATGCAGGCTTCACAGTCACACACAGTCATGACATTCAGCGTGAAATTTGGCAGAAGTATATATTTATTGCCAGCATGAGCGGAATCACAACCCTGATGGGTACCTCCGTCGGACCTATACTCGCCACGCCCGAATCGCGTGCAATCTATAAAAAGCTACTGCATGAGATCGTCACAATCGCACGCAATGCAGATATGCCTATTCATTCAGAAATGGAAGCACATACGCTAAAAACGATGGATTCCTTAAAGCCTGAGATGATGTCTTCCATGCAACGTGATATGCAGAAAAATCTACCGGTTGAAGCAAGCCATCTGCATGGTGCACTTCTGGCATTGGCTTCTAGCAGTAATATTTCATATCCGATACTTGAAACGGTGTATGCCCGCTTAAAGGTCTATGAAAGCTTATTGAATTGAATACGAAGTAGGTGGCCATCCGAAAAAGCAGATCCTTCTATAATGAAGGATCTGCTTTGAATTTCCCTATACCTTTCCTCGGCAAGCTTGCCCAAGCCCTTGAAGTAATGCTTCCAGCTCCTGTCTAGTTTCAGCATTTGTAATGATGCCTTCTTGATTCAGCTTCAATGTGATATGCGGAATAATGACCTTTCCATTTTCCACAATCTCTGCATTGATCATTTGCAATGTGAGCAGTAGCGAAGCATGAGCCAGATTGCCGCCCATAGGGGACGGTGAAGCGCTAATGACCGCTGTAGGCTTGTTTACAAATTCACCTGAAGATACGAGCCAGTCCAAGGCATTTTTCAAAGCACCCGGCACACCATTGCCATATTCCGGCGTACAGATCAGCACTCCATCGGCTTGTTTCAATTGCTCCCGTAGCTCTCTTACGGAAGCTGGCCCCTCCTCTACATCCAAGTCAGGATTAAAATGGGGCAGATCCCCCAATCCATTATAAACTATGAATGATATATTTTCAGAAGCCAATCCAATAGTAGCCTTCATAAGCGCGGTGTTGGAAGATTTTTGACGAAGGCTCCCCGATATAGCCAATACCTTAATCTTTTGTTCCATCCTTATCATCTCATTTCTTTTCACTTGATCTAATCTTGATACTCAGTGTACTACAGTCAACGCCAGGAAAATCAAAAAAATGCCTGCGGCTTCGCAGGCATTTGTGATGAAGAATCCATGGTCACTATTGTATTCACATCGTGTAGTGCTATATTAGGTATCCTTCTCTTGCTTGCGTTGTACCCCAATCAGGTCAAGGAAGAAAACAAACAACGGAATACCTACAATCAAGCCCCACACCCCAATTAGATGCTCAGAGAAGATCAATACAACAAAGGTGAAGAAGATCGGTAAATTGGTTTTGGATGACATCAGCTTCGGGTTCAGGAAATAGGCTTCAATCGCATGAATAACTACGATCAGAATAACCAAGTAAATCACATAATTGATTCCTCCGACGCTAAAAGCAATCAGACCGAGCGGGATCAGGGAAATAAATACACCCGCCACTGGCACCAATCCCAATAAGAATATAATGAGCGCGAGGCCGAGCAGATTGGGAAAACCCATAATCCAAAGAGCTGTCGTCGTCAATATACAGTTGATGAGTGAAATCAATAGTTGAGCTTCCAGCACCTTCCCGAATGTACCCAGAAACATGCGTCCAAAATGGCCCACTTCCTTGAAGAACCAACCCAGCTTACTATCCACAAACGTAGCTGTAAAGCGTGTAATATAGGATTTTTCCATCAGGAAGAACAAGCTCAAAATAATCGATACCAGCAGTTGTGTTCCCAGTTGGCTGATTTTCATTACCGCATTCCAGCCAGGCTCAAATAACCGCTGAACATTAAGCGTGTCCATAAATTCAATAATCGTTTCGTTCCATTGGTTACGATCAGGATACATGTAGGCTTGCTGAATCATGAGATACACCTGCTTGACCTGTACACTGATTAGCGGCACCATTCGGTAAACTCCCCACACGATAATCAGAATCAGCAACCCGTATACTAGTAGCAGCACGATCATAGGCGGCACATTGGCGAACCGCTTGATCAGCTTATTCACACCGTTATATATACTGCCAATCAAGATCGTAAGCAACAGTGTTAACAAAATAATATTCATCATGCTTCTTAACATAAAGAGCAGTAAAACGATTATCGCAAGGACAGCTGCCCGCCTGACGCCTGCATGATTCATCCAGTTTCTTACCATTCGTCTTTATTCCCTCTCTCCTACTTGACTGTCACCCTTGCAATCTTCCTCGGCATTAACTTTCTCTCTTTAATAATTTACTGTTAGCAATCAATAGAGAACCCACCATGACTAGGATAGCAATGGACCACCAGAATGTATTTTGAGCATCATCATGGTCCACAATAATGAGCCTGATGACGGCTGTAATCCCAATATAGATGAAATAACGTAATGGAAAATGAAAATTGGTTTTAAAGTACTTAACTATTAATGCAATGAATTCAAAATACAAGAAGAATACAAGCAGTTCTTCCGTGAATTCATAGTAATTTTTGTCGGCTTCTGTATACAAGAACACATATGAAAATATGGACCATGTTTCTTTTAGAAGTAAGAAGCTTAAAATCAGCCCGACTAGAAACAGCGAGATGTTCAAGATTATTTGCAGAAAACCAGGTAACTTTTCAATATACTTCATTAATGCATTCAATACAGATCCCCTCACTGGTTGTACAGGTTCTTTTATTTATATTATCGGTGCAATACATAAAAAATGCTACATTACTTTTGCGGTCACCTTAATGAAAATTTATATTCGCCCCCGCAATGTAACCAATAGAGATAAAGATCAGTGTCCATACCAGAGAACCGGCGCTGGCCACCAGCATATATTTTCGGACAGGCATCGCGCTAATCCCCGACAAATAGCTTGTTGCATGTCTGACTCCTGGAATAAAATAACCGAACAAAATGGTCCACAACCCAAAGCGTGCAAACCATCCTTTTACCCGTGCAAACCGCTTCGGTGTCAGTCCCACCCACTTGCCGTGCTTATCTACCAATGGCTGACCCAGCTTTTTGCCTAACGTGTAACTGATCATCATCCCTGTCATCGCCCCAATGAAACTGACTAATATAGATAGGGAATAATTCAGTACCATGATAGAAGATAGATAGCCGACAAACACCATAATAATTTCATCAGGAACGGGTAGCCCTATAATTCCAAGGGCAAGAAGTGCAAAAATAGCGATATATCCGTATTGTGTAATCATGCTGATGGCCCATTCCATAGGGACGCCACCTCCTGACCGATTATTTTTTGAAGGACGGGAAGGGAATACGGCTAACCATTAGGAATGACAGCACTACCATGAGAGCCAGCAACAACCCCGGCTTCAAATGCTCACTCCATAAAAACATAAAGGACAAAGTCACACCTGCGGCCGTAATGGGCATGCCAACAAAGCCTTTGCTAAAAGCCATCAGGTTGAATCTTGCCAACCTCACCGCACCGCATATCACAAACAACACAGCTACAAGCGGTCCTATCCAATGAGTATCTCCCAGCTTGTATAACAAGATCAAGAAAGCAGGGGCAACCCCAAATGAGACCACATCCGCCAGCGAATCAAGCTGTTTGCCAAAATCACTGGAGCAATGCAGCAGCCTTGCCAGCAAACCGTCTAATACATCCCATAAAGCAGCCACCACCACAAGAATAAAAGCGGTCATGTATTGCTCATGAATCGTGAAATACAGGGATAAGACCCCTGCCCCCAGGTTTGCAATCGTGCATAGTGAGGGCAACCAATTCCATTTCATACTCTTAACTCCTTTGCCGTAGCTTAGCCTCCGAATATAACGACAAAACGGACGCCGTCCTTGGTATTCTCCGCCTTATAGCGGAATTCGTGTAAATCCAGAATTCGTTTAACGATCGATAGCCCGAGTCCTGTCCCACCTGTCTGACGGCTACGGGAGAGCTCGGCCCGGTAAAAACGATTCCATATCAGCTCCAACTGATCGTCTGGGATGGTCTCACCCTTATTTTCAATGGAAAACGTATTGACTTCCCCAGAGCCTTCGATACGAATCGTGATGGAGCTTCCTTCCTCGGCATGCCGTATGGCGTTGACAACAAAGTTGATAATCACCTGTTCCATCCATCCTATATCGGCATGAATCGGCAGCTCATTGGCAGGAATAATAACCACTTCCAGCTTCTTCTCCTTCAACAGATGGAATAGCTTATCCACAACCTCCTCCACCAGCTCACTCAGGATAAAGGTCGCCTTGCGAAGCTTGAGGGTTCCAGACTCCAATTTGGCAAGGTCCAGCATATCCTTGACCAATCGCTCCATTTTGTCCGCTTCCTCTACAATGACCTTCATATAATGATCCTGCTTCCCGGCGCTAACCCCATCTTGTAGTCCTTCTGCGAATCCTTTGATGATACTTAACGGGGTTTTCAGCTCATGAGAAGCATTGGCAAAAAAGTCTTGTTGCACAGCCTCCATCCTCTGCTTCTGTTCCATGTCCTCGACCAATTGCTGATTGGCCTCCTGAAGCTCGCGCAAAGCTGTGTCCAGGTTCTGGGACAGAGTATACATGCTGTAGGACAGGCTACCCAGCTCATCGTTTTGCCGGATTGGCGTATGGGCTGTAAAATCGAGCTTGGCCATCCGCTTGGCGGTATTATTCAAAGTAATGAGCGGACGGGTTACCATTCGGGAATAGAACAGGGACAAAATCAGAATGAGTGCAAAACCGCCGATCCCCAGGTACAGATAAAACCAGCGTAGAGCCTCATTCGTCTCACTGATTTCCTGCAACGATGTCACAGTGAACAAGAGATCGATCTCGCCTGTGCTCTGACGAACAGGATGGACGATAACTGCATTTCGTACCCCTGTCCAAGGTTCTGTCCAATCTTCTTCCAACACTTCAAAATTTTTAAGCCTCTCCAGATGATCCTGGGATAAAGGAAACCATTCCTCCAGCGCACTAAACAGCAGGCCTTGACGCTGGCTCCAGGTTTTCAGATCCGGCAGTACAATCTCTGTCACCGTACCGGACAGCCTTACACTGTCATTTGTGCTTGTCTCTTCCGAGTTTAAACCTATATTTTTGAAACCGAGCTTCTGTATGCCTGTTGGATAAATTAAATTGGCAGAAGAGATTCCGTCAGATCCCAACATCTCACCTTCCACAGTGACCTGATCACCAGGCTGAATCCGGGCAGCTCTCAGCTCATCTCCGTGCTCACTCATAAATAGAGACAGCGATATTTTAACGACTTTACCATCTGCTTTTCTGAGACTGATATGAAACGCATCATCCAGCTTTACTTTGCCGTCCAACGTTACAATCGCCAACTGGTTTTTATTCTGAAGCATGAAGCGGGCCGCCTCACGCGAAACCCTGCCCGATCCCCAAGCCTCCTGGACATAACTTTGACCGAAGCTTTGCAAACGGCTTTCCACACGCCCAATCTTCTGTTTCTGGTAAAAATTTTCAAAAAACAGCAACTGACTTAAAATCACCATACCGTAAAAACACAGGAAAAACACAACTGTCATAATGAACAACTTAAAGGTAACTCCCCGTTTGTTCATTCTTCCTCCTCGAACCTGTAGCCTGTGCCAAAAACCGTGCGAATATGGCGTGATTCACGGCCCAGCTTACTTCTCAGCTTTTTGATATGCGTATCGACAACTCGTGTATCCCCTTCAAAATCGATACCCCACACCCGGTTCAGTATCGCATCCCGTGAAACAACGATGCCTTTATTATGTATAAGCAGCCGCAGCAACTCATACTCCTTGGGCGTCAATTCAACTTCCGCCTGATCCACCTCAAGCCGATGAGCCATCGTGTTGAGCATAGCACTGCCAAAACGCAAAATATGCGACTCCGGCTGCACATGCCCCTCCACCCGTTTCATCAGCGCGTTCGCGCGGGCAATCAGCACCTTGGGACTGAAAGGCTTGGTCACGTAATCATCTGCCCCTAGCTCAAAGCCCAATATTTTATCATCATCACCGGATTTGGCCGTCAGCAAAATAATCGGTACCCCTGAACGGCTGCGTACCTGACGGCATACTTCCCAACCATCCAGCTCAGGCATCATAATATCGAGTATAATTAGTTCCGGTTGCACCGAATCGAACCAGAGGAGTGCATCTTTTCCATTGCCTGCTTCATAGACTTCCCAATTATTTTGTTTAAAATAATCCGCAATCACTTCACGAATACGTATTTCATCCTCCACGAGAAGAACTCTTTTATTCAAATCGACTTCCCTCTTTCGGTCATTCTAGGACAACAGCATATCAAAGAGATGTGTACTTTATGTGTTCTCACTACTTTTTATCTACAGAAACTTCCCATCCGCAAATTTCACCATGGATTAGGGCAAATTTGTCTTCGCTCAGACCATCTCTTCCCCTAAAATCCTACCCTATAATATGTAGAGATACAAAAAGCCTGAACAGGAGGGTAACATATGAGCAATCAAACCATTCAGTGGTTTTCCACTTCCAAAGCTAATGCTTGGCAATCCCAAGCTCATCATTTGACCGAAACCCAAGAGAGTGCCAACCTAACCCTTACGGGAGAAGCATATCAGCTCGTCGAGGGCTTTGGCGGCTGTTTTAATGAATTGAGTTATGTAGCTCTGAATCATTTGGACAGCGAAGAACGAGAGCAGGTGCTTCATGCTCTCTTTCACCCGGAGGGCGAGCACAAATTCACAATCTGCCGACTTCCTATTGGAGCGAGTGATTACGCGCTGGAATGGTACAGCCACAATGAAACGGACGGCGACATGGAGATGAAGCACTTTTCCATTGAGCGCGATCAGCAATATCTCATACCTTTTATTCGGGAAGCGTTACAACTCAATCCAGACTTGAAGCTGTTCGCCTCACCCTGGAGTCCGCCGACATGGATGAAATCACCCAAAGCTTACAATTACGGCACACTGCGCTGGGAAAAGGATATTTTGAAAGCGTATGCATTGTACTTTGTCAAATTTGTTCAGGCATACCGCAAGGCAGGCATTACGATTCACCAGGTTCATGTTCAAAATGAAGTCATTGCCGATCAGAAGTTCCCTTCCTGTGTATGGACCGGAGAACAGCTGCGTGAATTTATCCGCGACTATTTGGGTCCCGCTTTTGAAGAACATGAACTGGATACAGAGATTTGGCTGGGTACCATTAACGCCCCTGATCCGTGGGAGGAATTAATGAAAAAGACGTCGACCGGATTTGATGAGTATGCCCACACCGTGTTGAGTGACCCCGAGGCCTATAAATATATTAAAGGTGTAGGCTATCAGTGGGCAGGCAAAAATGCCATTCAGCGCACCGTAGCCAGCTATCCTGAGCTTCGTTACATGCAAACCGAAAATGAATGCGGAAACGGAGAAAACTCATGGGACTACGCCAAATATGTATATAACCTGTATCAGCACTATTTCACCAATGGTGTGAATGCTTATATTTACTGGAATATGGTTTTGGAACCGAAAGGCAAGAGCACATGGGGCTGGGAGCAAAATTCGATGATCACCGTGGATCCAGTGGATCGAAAACCTATTCTGAACCCAGAATATTACGTTATGAAGCACTTTTCTCATTTTGTTTTACCAGGGGCCAGACGCATTGGAATTCGGGGTTCATGGGCTGGAAATGCAGTTGCTTTTCAAAATACAAACGGACAAAAGGTTCTGGTCATCGCCAACCCGTTTAAGGAATCTCGCGTGCTGGATCTGTCTGTCGGAGAAACAACACACCGTTTGGAGCTGGAGCCGGAGTCCTTTAACACCATCGTTATTCCTGCTTAACCGTTGTAGATTTCTGGAAGCTTCCAAGTCTGGCGCACATCATCAGATTGTGATTTCAGTCGATTCGTATCCCATCGTATGCATAGTTTCCAAAATGGATGTATCTCCTTTTGCGTACTGTAGTTATACATAGTATACTTGGAATAACTACGGACAGGAGGTCGATGAACATCACAACTGTAAAAGACCGGATTGATTTGAAACTGATTAATTGTGATAAAGAATTGACTCTCGCGGTCATCGGTGGCAAATGGAAGCTGATTATTTTGTGGCATCTTGGTATGGAAGGCACCAAGCGGTTCGGTGAATTGAAGAAGCTGATCCCCCACATCACGCAAAAAATGCTGACCAATCAATTACGCGAGCTGGAAGAAGATAAACTCATTCTGCGTACAGTCTATCCTGTCGTCCCTCCACATGTGGAATATTCACTGACCGAGCATGGTGAAAGCCTGATTCCGGTACTTCGAGCGATGTACGATTGGGGATCTAACTATCGCGAGAACGTGATCTGGAAAGAAGAAAAAGAAGAAGTGATTCAGGATGTAACACCCGTGTGATTCAGCTAAACAAGCATTTTGCAAAATACAGATATATATTTCTCGTAAAGACGACCCTGGGGTGACCTGGGGTTGTTTTTTGTAATATAAAGACCATCGTCAATTTCCTGATCCAGAACAGTATCAACATCATTGCTGCGGCTTGCTTACTATGTCGTGTAACGGCGCTCAGGGCCTGGCGGAATATAAGCTGTGACCATCCTCCACCACTGCATAAGCAATCCACTCTCCAGTTTACGTAAAAAAGCCTGAGACTGCTTACCACAGGCTCAGGCTGTACAACTTCCATTAACCATGTTCGATTATGCTTGCAGCTTCCCTGCGCGAATGTCGTCTGTCATTCCAGCGTAAGGCGCTTGGGAGATTAATTTTTCGTTATTTACACCTGCATTTTCGATGAACGTAATATCCGCAAATTCAGGAACCACATACTTCGGATAGGTTTCATACTTTTCACGCGATTCTTCCATCAGCGGAATAAAATCGTTTTGGTAGCGCACCGTGATTTCCGGATGCTCATGAACCCATTTTGGGAAGAAAATAATGCCATGCATCCGTTTTTCCTCAGGCATAAAGTTCAGGGAAACGTCTGTGCCTGTCGGTTCGGTCCACGATACTTTATACACATTCTCTACCAGCTTCACCAGATTGACCTTCTGATCACGTACCCAGCGTCCGCCTACCATCCCACTATGAATGCGATAATCAATCGTATCTTCATTTTTAATATATATTTCGTACTCCCAGCCATTCTCATAGGTGTAAATCATGTGACTGCCGATAAACTTGTCCATCTTGCATCCTTCTTTCCTTATTATGAGTTTATGAATTAAACAAGACACCAAAATAATAAACAATCATTAAAACATGTAAATATAAACATGTTTTATGATACATATAAATTGTAGCGCTGTGATATACTATTGTCAAATACCCATTGCGAGGAGAACAACGTTGAAACGCACATTAAAATATGCCATTTTGGGTCTGGTTCACAAAGAGGAAATGAGCGGCTATGATATTACGAGCCAATTCAAGCAGGAAATCGGACAATTTTGGAGCGCCAAGCACAGTCAGATTTACCCCGAGCTTAAAAGGCTGACCGAAGAGGGACTCATTGAATATCGCACGTCCATTACAGGAGCCAAGCTGGAAAAGAAGCTGTACTGTATAACCCCCAAAGGGACCCAGGAGCTAACTGAATGGCTGCTAAGCCCCAAAGAGTTACCGGAAACAGAAAAGGATGAGTTTATGCTTATGCTGTATTTCTCAGCAGCCATCCCCAAGGAAGAAAGCAAGCGCTTGTTCGAGGACCAGATTGCCAAACGTGAAGAAAAGCTGGAATATCTGTACGAAAGTAAAAAGTCTCTTCAACGGCTGGACGAGAACCTTCAAGTGCCCGGATCTAGTCAATTCGGCCATTATTTAGTGCTGAGCCGTGCCATTAATCGGGAAGAAAGCTATATTACATGGCTGAAAGAAACACTATCCCTATTTAAATAGACTTAAAAAACCTTCAATGCCACCTAGATTCGTGGTATTGAAGGTTTGTCCATAACAGGTGCAAACGAAATTCCTCAGTCTGCCGTCGTAATCGAAGAGCCATAATCTTCAATATGAATATCTGTGCTAAACCTTACGGGAATGGTGCTAAAGGTGGTATCCCAATCCTTTTTGACCTTACGCCAAACTTTAGGATGTTGAATCCTCAAGGCTTCTCCGAAACCTCCAACATCCACCTTCAACTTTTGCATTTTAGCTACCGTTTGTTCAGCCAATGAATTCACTTTCTCCTGAAAAAGACTCTCTTCTTGTCCAAGCACATTGTTGTTGCGCAAATTTTCATTCTTTTTATGCACCTCTGAAACACGTCCTTCGGAGGTCATTTTGACCTGAAAGAAAATGTCATCCCCCTGAACGATGGCCTTGATCTTGCTTTTCACCGCTTTGATCTCATATGCTATGTTTTTACCGGTCTTCGGATCGCTGCTTTTCAGCACGCCTCCCTTCAGATCGCCTTTGATCCACATAAGACCCTCAACCTCTGACTCATTCAGATAACCACCGTATGTTTGCGTCTTTCCCTTAATGATTCCCGCGCCTGCGAGCTTGATTTCATTCTCCGCCGTAATGACATTAGGTAATATAAAGCTTCTTTCGCCCTTCATGGGGCCAATCACTTTAACCAAAGCCATGGGTTTTATCAACCGTGCGTTCCGTTTCCGGTTTTGGAAAATATCCTTTAAAATATAGGCAGGAATCTGACCAGGAATTTTCTCTTGAAGCGCATGACCCGCCTTTTCTGTACTAATCAGTAGCTGTACGCTGGGCCGAATGTCATTATCCCCCAAGAAAAAGTCCAGCAGCTCATACAACGGAATCTTGCGAAGCAGACTGGAGCTGATAATAACGGTTTTCAAATGTTGCCCAATGGGAGGACGATTGGTCCGCAAAGAAATTTCTCTTATCATTTCAAAAACAGAATCTCCTGTTTCCGTAATATTAAAAAATTTTTTGGCTTGTGGAGAGGAGCTGTTGGAGCCGCCGCTTTCCTCTGGAATGACAAATTGAAAGGTTCCTGTAATTAACTCCTTTTTTGGATAATTTCCCCCTTCCTGATTAATTTGTTTTTCTTGCGAGGATTCTTCCGCTATATCCAAAGCAATACCTGTCTCCAGATTTAGATCCTCCACTGGTGAACTGCTCCAGCAACCTGAAAGTGTACAGCACATCAGAAGAGCCATCAATCCGAGTAATCCTGACTGGACACGAACACGATTCATGAGCGTGCCCCCCTCCAGTACGAAATAAGCAACAGTGGCAGTGGAAGTAGCGCGAATAAAGCGAACGCTACATTTCCGATAACCGTTCCAAAAGAAAATAGCTCATTCAAGTTTTTCGGAATTTGGGATAAGAAGTAGATAAACGGAAGCAAAATGAACAACATCTTGGAATAAGAGCTATTCAAAATTTGAGATACTCCGAGCGAAGCACAATAAAAAGCAATACTGAATGTGGCAAAAATCTGCATGATCCAAATGGTCAACAATAAGGATTCGAATCGTTCCAATAACAGATACTCCACCTCAAAGCTGCGGGCCAAATCTAGAAATGGCCAGGTTCTGCTCAAGACTCCTTCCAACGAAAAAGCGCCAATGCACAGGATCAACGTAGCTGTATAAAAAACGACCGCGATCCCAATCGCCAGTCCGATTGCCTTCGTTGCTTTCTCAGGTTTTTCCATCCGACAAAGAATAATCAGTAAGGACTCTGTCCCCGTTAATGTCAGGATTGTAGTCTTGAGCGTTCTAAGCACTGGCATTACCCCCTCCGACAAGACAGGACGCAAGTTATTCAATTCAAAAATATTTAAACTCAGCAAGCAGATCAGCAAAAAGATAGCCGCCGAAACCGGAAATATCAGTTGACATATCTTTCCTAATGAACCCACTCCCCCCATGCATAGGTACAGAGAGAGCCACATAAAAGGTGCTGAAATCGCCCACGCCGGAGTGCCTTCAAGCAGAAAGAACGACGTTACTTCCTCCACAGATCGGATTTCAAATGCGGCTATACAAACAAAATAAATAACAATCAGCATGCCAATCCCTTTGCCAATGAATTTGCCTGTTATTTGCTGAACATACTGGTAAAAGGTGCTTTCTGGAAACCGCGAGCTTAGTTTGACTATAACCCATCCGAAGAGAAAAGAGGCCACCCCTGCTAAAATGACAGATATCCACGCATCCGGTGTTTTTGCAGCTTCAGTTGCTACTCTTGGAAGGGTAAGCAACCCGGCAGCCAGCATAAAGCAAACCACAATTGCCGTTGTCTGTAACGTTGTAATCTTATCCGCTTTTTTCCCACGGGCCATCTTGCTCCCTCCTGTGTTGAGCTCATCCTTGTCGCTTAGGGTCTTTATGCTTCAAAATAATGGGTCTGTTTTTCATAAATTGCAACGGTGCTCGTATGAAGTAATCTTTCCAGTCTTTGAACGAACGGGGGGTCGTTAGACTAAGAAACGGAACTCCAAAGCTGTGTAATTTAACCATATGAATACTCAGCATCAGAAAAAACATGATCACGCCATACAAGCCAAAGATAGACGCCGTGAACATGGCTCCAAAGCGCAGAACACGCATGGAAATGCCAGCGCTGTATACAGGGGCGGAAAAGGAAGAAATCGCCGTGACTGCCACCACAATAACGAGGATCGGGCTTACAATCCCGGCGTCAACAGCGGCTTGTCCAATAATCAAACCTCCGACGATGCCCATCGCTGGTCCAATGGGTTTGGGGAGCCGAAGTCCTGCCTCGCGTAAAATCTCAATCGAGGTTTCCATAATCAGGGCCTCAATCAGCGTCGAAAATGGAACTCCCTGTCTCGCACTGATAATGGAAATGACCAGCTTGGTTGGAATCAATCCGGGATGAAACGAGATGAAGGAGATATAGAGCGCCGGGGCGAATAGTGATATGAAAGTTGCCATAAACCGAAGAAATCGAATCAGCGACCCCGGTAGCCATCGTTCATAGTAATCTTCAGGAGACTGGAGCATCATCCCGTATGTTACGGGCATAAGAAGAGCAAAAGGTGTACCGTCCAGCAGAATCGCGACACGTCCTTCCAGCAATGCAGACATGACCCGATCTGGTCTCTCTGTATTTTGAATTTGCAGAAATGGGCTGAGGAAATTATCCTCAATCAGCTGCTCTACATAGCCCGACTCCAGTACCTCATCCATATCTATTGTTTTGACCCGCCGCTTCACCTCATCTACAAGCTCCGGATCGGCAATGTCTCTGAAATACACTACCATCAGCTGTTTTTCCACTCTTTTGCCGACTTTGAAGGACGACATGGCCAGTTCTGTACTTTCTCCATGCCTGCGCAGCATCGCTGTATTGTCGCTGAGTATTTCCGTAAAACCAACTCTCGGTCCACGCAGCACCGATTCCGATATGGGGTCCTCCACCCCTCGTGTATTTCCTTTGGGTGTCCCCAGTACAAAAGCACCGGGTATGCCCTGAATCATGAGTATGACTGAACCGAACAGCACCTTTTGCAAGGAAAACTGTACCTCTAACGTATACTCTGTCTCCGATACCAGCATGACCTGGTGAACAATCATATCCCGAAGCTCTTTTCCTCGCGGAAGCTCTTCCCTTTCTTGCCCGGAGCTGCCCCAATCCATTAGCGGCTTTAAAATGTTCTGATCCATGCCAACCTTGTCCGTTAATCCATCTACAAAAAAAAGTGTGCCTTCAGCGTTCAGATTCTCCAGAAAAATCGATCGTTCGTTTACGTCTGCCATATCCGTGACTGCTTGTCTGATTTTGGCTACATTGGCTTCATAATCTTCGGTAAAGGTTCCCTTTGCCTTCTCTGCCTCACTGACAGACGGATTATGATCAGCCTGCTCCGAACGATCTTCCTCTTCTAGCAGCTTCAATCGCTCCTTGCGTCTGCTTTCCCGGCCATCCAGCGCTTTAAGTTGTCGTACTGTAAGAAAAATAATCAAAGGGATGATAAATAAAAAGAGGGCTTCCACCCACACATTCCATTTGGGCACATGAGTTCCGATGACCTTCCACACGTTCATTCCTCCTTGAATTCCACCCGATTTGTATATAGATTTACCTGGATTAGAAAAAAGATGCATGAAAGATGGACCAGATGGAATAAATTTCTTTGCTCACAAAAGGAATAAAAAGGTGAATTTGATAGATGAACTGTATTGCAAAAGTGGAAATCCATGATAATATCTATTCATTCTATGACTAATGTCACAAATTTGTTGAATTCGTGGTCCATTATTCGAATCTAAAAGGAGTTGTAGGTATGAAGAATCATTTTTTGAAAAAAACCGCTGTATTGAGTCTGCTGGCGGTCATTTTGTTAGGAGGAACGGCAATCAGTCCCAAACAGGCTCAAGCATCGCCCGAGCCTTATATTGGGGAAATTACGATGTACCCGTATACGTACGCTCCTAAGGGCTGGATAAAATGCGAGGGTCAACTCCTGGATATTTCTCAGAATTCAGTATTATTCAGCCTGCTGGGCACTAATTTTGGCGGTGATGGAGTGCGTACATTTGCATTGCCTGACTTGCGCGGAGCTTCCCCGTTGCCGAATGTAAACTACTACATCGCTACCGAGGGGCCATACCCTTCCCGCCCATAATATGAATACATCAATAAGTGTGCTATTTAATAAAGAAGAGGTGATAGCGTGCTCGAAGGCAATAGCTTCACACGCAATAAGTTAAAACCCTACCGTGTGCTGGTTCCACTCATGCCATTGATCGGTGGTGCGTTCCTGCTCATAGGGACGAATGAAGCCCATGCTGCCGGTTGGGAAAATGTAGTGTTTAACAAACCAACTACATCCAGCGGTTACACCCAGCCCTATGATCCCTCCAGGGCTGTGGATGGGTCAGTCGACCCGACAAGCCGCTGGTATCAGGCGGGTAATGGTGAAAAATGGATCCAGGTAGATCTGAGAGACTGGTATATCGTAGATCGATATGTTGTTACAGGTATGGGTGTCCATTATGGATGGAACGATCAACGTGATCCCTACAGTTTCCGATTGCAGACGAGCAGCAACGGATTTAATTGGGCGACTGTGGATGGCGTGCAAAATAATGTGAGTTCTAATTTTCAAAAGAGCATTACTCCTGTAACAGCCCGATATCTGCGATTATATATTGATCAAGGAAATGCAAGAAACAATCAATGGGCTTCGATCATGGAATTCGCGGCTTATGGGGAACGATTACCCGTACCGCAGGCTCCGGGTCATTTTACAGGTACTAAAAATGGAAATACGGTGGAGTTAAGCTGGGATGCTGTTCCTTATGCAACTTCCTACAAAGTTGTGCGTGATGGTATAACGCTCTATACAGGCAGCCTAACCCAATTCATAGACACTTCAGCATTACCGCCAGGTGAAGCAGTTTACACGGTTCAGGCCGTGAATGCTAAGGGGGAGAGCACCCCCGCAGAGGCCAAAGTGACCATACTTACCGATGCCGAGAAAGTCGCACAAGCCAAAGCCGCCCTTGCTTTAGGCTTCTCTCCTGAAGACACAGTGGATTCAGTATCCCAAAAGCTGACCCTGCCACTCACTGGGTTGAATGATACGACGGTGAGCTGGAGTTCGGATACTCCTGACATTATTA
Organism: Paenibacillus sp. BT-177; assembly: GCF_025846815.2. Classification (NCBI taxonomy): domain Bacteria; kingdom Bacillati; phylum Bacillota; class Bacilli; order Caryophanales; family Paenibacillaceae; genus Paenibacillus; species Paenibacillus sp. BT-177. Next base: position 159,159 of record NZ_JAOYTP010000009.1, read on the forward strand.
CGAACGAAGGAGCTGTAATACGCCCGCGGTACGATCTGGGTGATCAAAAGGTAAAACTGACAGCAACGATTGTAAAAGGAACCGCCTCGGATACCCAAACTTTTGAAGTTACCGTTTCGAAGATGACTGCTCAAGATACATTGAATCAAGCAGCAGATGCCCTATCGCTGGGTGATTTGTCTGCGGTACAAGAAAATGTATCTCTCCCTTTATCCGGTTATGGTGGAGTGCAGATCGAATGGTCCTCGTCCAAACCTCTTGTCATTGCAGCAGATGGAACACTCACCAGACCTTCCTATAGTAGTGGAGATACCGATGTTACCCTAACGGCCACCCTGCAACTTGCAGGCTTAACGAAAACAAAGGATTTTACTGCACACGTACTGCGTCTGCCGATGAGCGACACTGAAGCCGTGGACGCAGCATACAGAGCACTTGAACTACCGCTAACGACAGTAACCGGAGACGTATATTTGGCAAAGGATGCTCTGAATGGTGTTCAGGTGTCATGGTCGTCGAGTCAACCCGAGTTTCTGGATCATACTGGACATGTCACCTTCCCAACCTATGTACAGGGCGATCAGACCGTCATGCTGGAAGCGGTTGTATCAAGAGGTGGGGTTGAGCTTCGAAAAACCTTCAGACTGCTCGTACCCGCATTGCCCGTAAGCGCTGATGAAGCAGTGAATTTGGCGGCAAAAACACTGAATCTGGATTACCCGCAAGGGATTAAGGATTCCATCACCCTGCCTCGTACAGGGGCATTCGCCACCCAGATCGACTGGTCTTCGGATCGACCGAATATCCTCAGTGACAGTGGTCAGGTGAATCGGCCTAAATATACAGATGGTGATATGAATGTACAGTTAATTGCCATTATTTCTAAAGGTACAGCTTCTGTCCAAAGATCATTCACGATTACCGTGCTGAAAGCATTGCCGAACACACCTTATGTACGATTGAACGGCAGTAATCCAATTGTTCTGGAAACTGGCGACAGCTTCACTGATCCGGGAGCCAGTGTACTGGACAGTGTATACGGCAATATTCTGATTCCCGATCTTTCAGGTATCGGCAATGTCGATACGAATGTACCTGGCGTATACGTATTGAACTATACTTATAGCGACAATGGAAGTTGGACCGCAGAGCCGGCAGAACGCCGTATAAACGTGCTGCCCCGTGCTGTTGCAGCCGCAGCAGGCGATGAGGACATTGCCTCTGTGATCGTCACAGGCGCTTTACCGAACGCACGGCTTGAACTGTATAATGCTCAGCAGGAGCTTATAGCGGAAGGAATCGCTTCGAGTGAGGGAAAATATACATTTACACCAGTACCCGAAGGAGCTAGCTACTATGTGCTACAAAACGCAAATGGCATGAAGAGCGCGCCCTCTGGGCTAGTGTATCCACAAGGATTAACCGCGCAGCGTGTCGCGGATTCCATCACAAGCATACCTGCCCCTACAACAAGTGATGCAATGCTTATTCTGCCTGCTGTACCCGATGGCTTCCGTGTGACCATCAGCAGCAGTAGTCAACCAGACATCGTGCGTACAGACGGTACTATTTTTAAAGCAGATACTCCTTCCGTTATAACTATCATGCTGGATGTCATGAAGGTAAGCGATGGTTCTCATGCTTTAACACAAGCCATAGAAGTCATCGTCCCCGCTAAAGTGAGTGTGGATACTGGCAAGTCTAATAGGGATAAAAATGAGAATCAGGATCTGTCTACTGCCGAACAACATTTAGAATTCTCCGAACAAGGAAAAACGGTCTCTCTCTTTGTTCCTTCGTCGGCATTTCTGGATGAACAGACCCAACAGGCACTGCGCGAAGGCAAGGCATACGCTGACATTCGTTTGGAGCAGGAAAAGCAAATGAGTCGTGTTCTCCTGACTCATTCTGTACTGAATAAATGGGAGCAGATTGGAGCTTTGGTGATCTCCCGTTATGGAACACTGATGCTATCCAGTGACACACTAACCAGCATGGCCGCCTCAGGTCAGCAGGACGTTACCATTTCATTTCAGCAGGCAGATCAGCAATTCCGAGATTGGGCTGAGCAACAATCCAACCTGAAGCTGATAGGACCGGCTGTAGAAATTAAAGCTAACGTGACAGGGACTTCGTCCATCGTTCTGCCGCTGGATAGCGAATCTTCAAGTGAATTGCAGAATGTAGAACCCCAATTCTCTATTCTTGTGATGTATGAAAATGGCGAGCGCGAGATTCTAAAGGGCACTGCTGTGATAAATTCACAAGGGATTTTGTCGGGTGTGAGTCTGAATACACCTCGGTTAGGTACCTTCGCTGTTGCCGTCTCTACGGACGCGTCTCAGGTTGATCAGACCGATGTACAACATGACCCAATCCATTCGTCAGATTCGCAAGAGCCAGCTCAAGTGTGGCCGGACCTACAAGATCACTGGGCAGCGAAGTCCCTACAATCTCTTGCAGCCAAAGGCTGGATGCAGGGCTATAAAGATGGCAACATGCGCCCTGAGCGTGCGGTAAGCCGTGCAGAATTTGTAGCCATATTGATCAGGGCTTTAGGAACTACTGGAGACGAAAGCCTGTCTACCTCATTTACAGATATGAAGGGGCACTGGGCTGGATCAGCCGTGGATGCCGCTCACCGTCAGGGATGGATTCAAGGACTAACCGCTCAGACGTTCGGACCTGATGAAAGTCTTACGCGTGAACAGGCGATGGTGATCCTGTCACACGCGATGCAGAATCAGACATCCGTTTCCAGCCCTACTGGACTGCAATCTTACAAAGATGATCAGCAGATTGCTTCCTGGGCTTTTTCAGCATTCGAGAAAGCCATAGGCTCGGGTTGGATTAGCGGGTATCCTGATGGAACACTCAAACCAAAAGCCGCCATCAGCAGAGGCGAGATGGCTGAACTGCTGGTACGAATTTTCAAATAAATCTGTCGAAGACGTATAATCTAATAGACTACACACTAAAGCGCGGTCCCAGGCTATTTGGGGACCGCGCTTTTTGTTATCAATATTTTATTAAGCTTTGCTTGTGTATTCACCCTTTTCGCTTCAATAAATATATTATGAATATCTGTAAAACGGGGCGATTAACCATCTGTCACCTCTACAGTAGGAAGAATGAGGAGGAGATACTTGAGCATGAAACATAAAAGACCGTTCAGGTTCAGTGGTGCTTCAAAAAAAGACGAGGACTGCAAACCACCAAGAGATAATAGAAGTATCGAAGCGCTTCTCAAGCTTATTAATGAATTGACTTCGATCGTCCCACTTGTATTCGCAAACCCTTCTGCGGCTAATGTATCTTTATTGCAACAGATTTTAAGACAATTGCTGTCTCTGGCGAAAAGTTTAAGACTTAGAAGCGGGGCTAAGGCAGATTTACTGGCGGCGTTGGAACTTGCTATTGTAGCATTAGAAGCCACACCTTTCTCTCCGATCAGCGTAGGTACTACATTACAGCAACTGCTGGATGCCCTATTGTCCATCGTTCTACAGGAATCCCTCAATTCAACTCTTAAAGACAGTTTAATCCGTGCAATCAGAACTGCGGGTACGACGGTTAGCAACGCACTAAGTGAACCGTATTTGTCAGGGGAGCCCGGCCCAGAAGGGCCTCCGGGACCTGTGGGGCCTGGTGGTGCGCCTGGTCCAGCAGGTGTGCCGGGCCCACCAGGACCTCCCGGACCTGTGGGGCCTGGCGGTGCGCCTGGTCCAGCAGGTGTACCGGGTCCACCAGGACCTCCCGGACCTGTAGGAGCCGCTGGGCCTATCGGAGCCGTCGGACCTGAAGGGCCTGCTGGGCCTGCCGGGGGTGTAACAGGCGCCACGGGCGCTACGGGCGCTGATGGTTTGGTGGGGCCCGCTGGAGCCACTGGACCGACTGGCGCTGATGGCCTGCCAGGCGCGGTTGGCGCGGCCGGGCCCGCTGGAGCCACTGGACCGACTGGCGCTGATGGCCTGCCGGGCGCGGTTGGTGCGGCCGGGCCCGCTGGAGCCACTGGACCGACTGGCGCTGATGGACTGCCGGGCGCGGTTGGTGCGGCTGGGCCTGCTGGAGCCACTGGACCGACCGGCGCTGATGGACTGCCAGGTGCGGTTGGCGCGGTCGGACCCGCTGGAGCTACGGGCGCTACAGGTGTTGGCGGAGCTACTGGAGCCACTGGGGTTACTGGAGCCACCGGTTCAGGGGCAATTATCCCGTTTGCCTCCGGTGGTCCTGCTATACTGACAACCGTTCTTGGCGGATTGGTAGGAACCACAAGTTTGATTGGTTTCGGAAGCTCAGCTACAGGTATTGGCCTTGTAAATGGGGTTATAGACCTCACAGGCACGCTTGTAGGACCACTCATTAACTTTGCTTTTTCCGTTCCACGGGGGGGTGTAATCACATCCATTACCGGATATTTCAGTACAACTGCTGCTCTAACCCTCTTAGGATCATCCGTTAGCATTACTGCCCAGTTGTTTAGTTCCCCGACACCTAATAACACCTTTATAGCCGTTCCCGGAGCTACCGTTACATTGACTCCCCCACTAACTGACATCGTTGCTTTAGGAACGACTTCTAGTGGTATTGCTACTGGATTGGCTATACCCGTAACCGCGCAAACCCGTCTGCTTATGGTTTTCTCTGCCACTGCGACAGGCGTTTCCCTCGTCAACACCGTGGTGGGTTACGCAAGTGCAGGTGTCACTATTACCTGATCCAAAACAAAAAGGGCCCTGCAGGATTGTTCCTGTCGAGCCCTTTTTATGCTTTCCCTCACATGAATTAAACCGTCTCAAGCGATATTTTCACTACTTCTCCCTCTTCACAGACGGCGAACGTTTTAATTTGTCCGTGGTCAGGCTCTTGAACGAGGCCTGTTTGCAAATCAATTTTCCAGTCATACAAAGGATCATAAATATAATGACCAGATACTATTGCCTCTGTAAGAGGACCCCCCTTAGGGTGAGGATTACTATTTTCAACAGCATACAGCTTATTCTCCGAAGTGCGGAAAACAGCAATTTCAGCACCTTTGACGTAGATAGTGCGTCCTATTCTGAGCGGAAAATCCTTGCTATGACCGACAACAAGCCATTCGGCATTCTTGATCATTTGCTTGCTCACTTCCTTCCTCAGGCATTTTTAGATGCAATTTTACACAATAGACGGAGTGACAGCCTCAAATAGATTCTTGCGTGTATCCTCATCATGGATGATTTTTTTCCATGGGTCTTCGACCTGTTGTAATGCAAATTCAACGCGTTCTACTAAAGCTTGTCGATTAGCTGTATCGTTAACGACAGCCTTCTGAATCTCTTCCAGACCGATCCGTTCCACCCACTCCGAAGTACGTTCCAGGTATTGTCCTGTTTCCCTGTAGAATTGCATTACGGCTCCTACAATATCAATCAGTTCAGCGTCGGTTTTTACTTTACAAAGTGAATCAGCCAACCGTGCTTTAATACCGCCGTTTCCACCGACAAAGATCTCCCAGCCCCCATCATTGCCTACGATTCCGATATCCTTCGTACATGATTCCGCACAGTTGCGTGGACATCCATTAACCGCTAATTTGAATTTTGCCGGGAAATCCAATCGTTCGAATTTCCGTTCCAGTACTTCTCCCATGCCCATCGAGTCCTGTGTACCAAAACGACAAAATTGCGATCCAACACAGGTTTTAACCGTACGAAGTGACTTCGCGTACGCATATCCCGAAGGCATATCAAGTTCTTCCCACACTTTAGGCAGATCCTCTTTACGTACACCAATCAAATCCAGCCGTTGTCCCCCAGTTACTTTTACAACTTTAACGTTGTATTTAAGCGATACATCAGCTATTTTCTTCAAATCTTCTGGAGTCGTTACCCCGCCGTACATTCTTGGCACCACTGTAAACGTTCCATCCTTTTGAATGTTCGCGTGCAATCGCTCATTTACAAATCGGGAATCTCCCTCATTTTCATAGGTATCAGGGTTAATCATACCCAAGTAATAATTCAGCGCCGGACGGCATTTGGAGCATCCTTCATCATTATGCCAACCCAGTACATTCATCACTTCACGCGTAGTTGTGAGCCCTTTGGTTTTGATCGCTTCAACAATCTCGTCCCGGCTCAAGGTTGTGCAGCCACATATTCCTTGCTTGGCTGACGTTTTAAAGCTGTCTCCAAGAACATATTGCAAAATTTGCTCAACAACGGGCTTACATCCTCCGCAAGAACGCGTAGCTCCGGTACATGCCTTAATTTCATCAACGGTGGTTAGTCCATTTTCATTGATTGCTTCCACAATTGCCTTTTTAGTCACACCGTTACAACCGCAGACAATTTCATCGTCCGCCATGGTTTCAACGGATGACGTTTTCGCCCCGTGATTGCCGCATCCAGTACCCATGATCTGTCCATAGATCTCATCTGTCATTTCCGTTTGCTGACGCACATATTTTTGCAGACTAGCAGATTCGCTCACATCGCCAAACAGTACAGTCCCCACAATTTTATTATCACGAAGCAGTACTTTTTTGTATGTGCGCTTCCACTCATCCTTTGCCACAATCACCGTATGTTCAGGCTGAGTTATGAATTCGCCAGCTGAGAAAACATCTACCCCTGAAATTTTAAGCTTGGTGGAAACTACCGATCCTGCATAGCCTTCAGTATCCACGCCTGCCAAATGCTTGGCAATCACACTTCCCTGTTCAAACAGCGGAGCTACCAGACCGTAGCAGATTCCACGGTGCTCAACACATTCCCCTACGGCATATACATCCGGCAAGGATGTTCTCATCAAATCATCGACCACAATCCCGCGGTTCGTTTCCATACCACTTTCCACAGCTACCTGGATATTAGGCTTGATTCCGACGGCCATTACGACCAAATCCGCTTCCAGCTCGCTTCCATCCGAGAAGCGCAGTCCTTGTACCCGATCTTGACCGTACACCTCTGCAGTTTGCATTTGCATAGCAAACTTAATTCCCTGGCGTTCCAGCTCTGCTTTCAACATCGCAGAAGCTTCCCGGTCTAGCTGACGTTCCATCAAATCTTCCATTAAATGAACGACCGTAACATCCATCCCCAGGTTGACCAGGCCTTTAGCTGCTTCCAGCCCCAATAGACCTCCGCCAATGACAGCCGCCTTTTTGTAGGTTTTCGCTGCTTCCAGCATTTCCGAGCAATCGGCGATATCTCGGAAACCAATAACGCCCGGTAATTCTTTACCCGGAATAGGCAGAATAAACGACTGTGAGCCAGTGGCCACCAAAGCCACATCGTAATCAATTACCAGTCCGTCCTCGGTGCGAATCTTCTTGTGCTCACCGTCGATGCTTTTAACCATTTTTCCTGTATATAAAGTAATCCCTTGATCCGCATACCATTGCAAATCGTTCAGTATGATATCATCTATTGTTTTACTACCTTCCAACACATAAGAGAGCATGATCCTGTTATAGTTCGGATGTGGCTCACTTCCCAGGACTGTAATTTCATATTTATCTGTTAATTTTAAAATTTGTTCGACCGTATTGATACCAGCCATCCCGTTCCCTATAACCACAAGCTTCTTTTTACTGTTTATCATATACCGGTTCCTCCATTCATTCGACGCTACTTCCTATCCGACGACATCTCTACGTTTCTAATGAATATTGTTTATGCTTCTATTCTAATACAGCAGATAGGTCTATATGTGATTTCGATCACAATGTAGTTAAAATTATGAATATTTAGGGATTTCCCTATTCTATTTCAAGGGATTAAGGTAAGGACCGGAAATCATAGCAGTGTCATCGAAAGAATCTTTCCAATTCATGCGTAAATACAACCGTTATAAGGAATACTTTATGAACAACTTGTATCTTATGGGAAAACGAATTGAATTGTTTGGAGGTAATCAGCATGTGGTCTAAAATCATTTCTTATCTTCCTAGCTGGAGTACACTCTTTCAAGCTGGCCTCGCGTTGATTATTCCTTTAGGAATTTATTATATAAACACCTCGATTTATTCGTTTGTCGGCAGTAAGGGAGCCAAATCCAAACACTCTTCCAGTCATCCGCTCTCTAATAAACATAACGAAGGGCACATGGATCAGCAGCATGAACCGAGCTCTAAAATTACAGGAAATTATGATTCCGACTTACAGGCAATTCGTGAAGCTATAGGCGAAAATAGTGATGTGCATTTTCGTGAGTTTGTGGTAAAGAAATTTCATGCTCGGTCCGTGTTAGTCTTCATAGAAGGTATGCAGGATGAAAAACTTATGAGCAAGCAGGTATTGGAGGTCTTGATGTTTGAAGGCCAGCAGCAGGGTCAGGATCAGCAGGAACAACCGGAAGGTTTAAGTAACTCTTTTATAAAAGAAAGCCTGATGCCACTTACGCAAATTAGTGAAGTTACCCGTATGGAGGAACTGTACGAGTTCATCCTTTTAGGTCATACCGCCCTATTAATTGAAGGAATGAAGGAAGCGCTACTGGTCGGCCCTCCTAATGGCGCTATTCGCTCCGTCAATGAACCAACCTCTGAAGCATTGCTTCGGGGTCCCAGAATCGGTTTTACGGAAGTATTGAGTGAAAACACTTCGATGCTTCGACGCCAGGGTTTAAATAAAAGTCTGGAAATGAAGAAATTCCAAGTGGGCAGCAGAATCAAAAAAGATCTGGTTATCGCGTATATAAAGGATATTGTGAATCCAGACCTTCTTGAAGAAGTAAGCCGCAGAATATCAAAAATAGACATGGATTTTTTACCTGAATCCGGGTATGTGGAACAACTCATCGAAGACAATTATTTAAGTCCATTCCAACAGGCTCATAATACAGAGCGTCCTGACCGTGTTATTAATGCTTTGTTGGAGGGAAGAATAGCGATCTTACTGGATGGAACTCCTTTTGCACTTATTGTCCCGGTGACCTTCAGTATGCTGCTTCAATCTCCCGAGGACTATTATGAACGATGGATTCCGGGGACACTATTACGTCTGCTACGGTTTAGCGGGGCTTTTATAGCGCTTATGGGGCCTGCTCTGTACATTTCTTTTATATCGTTTCATCCCGGTTTAATTCCGACCAAGCTGGTCATTAGCATTATCGGAACCCGTCAAGGCGTCCCTTTCCCATCCGTTATAGAAGTCATGATTTTGGAAATCTCTATCGAAATTCTACGAGAGGCTGGCATTCGCCTGCCCAAACCCATTGGCCCTGCGATGGGCATTGTGGGAGGCTTGGTCATCGGTGATGCTGCTGTCAATGCGGGCATCGTTAGTCCCTTCCTTGTGATTGTAGTTGCAGTTACTGCCATTTCATCGTTTTCGATACCAACATATAGTGCGGGCATTACCCTGCGCCTTTTGCGTTTTGTCGGAATGTTCTTTGCAGCAATGCTGGGCATGTTTGGAACCATATTGTTCTTTCTTTTAATTTGTATCCATCTGACGAAGTTGAAAAGCTTTGGTGTACCATATGTAACTCCCTTTTCCCCTATGCGTCTAAGCGATTGGAAGGATCTGTACATCCGGGCTCCTATGTCTCTGATGAAACGAAGACCTGTCATGATGAAAACGCAGCAACGCAAACGCAGATCATGATGCCCAAAACGAAGGAGGAGCTACTGTGTTTAGACGCTCTGATGATAAGATCACAACTAAGCAAGGGGCTGTATTCCTGACCAATACCGTATTAGGCGCAGGGATCTTGACACTGCCGAGAGGTGTAACTGAACAAGTACAGACTCCTGATGCATGGCTTTCTGTCCTCATCGGTGGAGCTATTGTTATCTTCGTCGTCTGGATCATGGTGAAATTAAGTCAACAGTTTCCTAGAAACACCATGTATCAATACTCCAAAAGAATTATAGGCACTGTTCCGGGAGGATTCTTAAGCGTGCTATTAATTATATACTTTATAATCATAGCCGGCTTTGAGATCCGTGTGTTAGCCGAAGTAACCATGTTTTTTCTACTTGAAGGTACACCCATCTGGGCGATTGTGATTCCATTCATTTGGGTTGGTAGTTATTTGGTGTTTGGAGGCATTAATTCCATCGCGCGGCTGTACCAAATTGTACTTCCAATCAGTCTCTTCTTTCTGCTTTTCTGTTTTCTCTTTAGCTTAAGAATATTTGAAATTGATCATCTTCGTCCTGTATTGAGTGACGGGATATTACCCGTCATCAAAGGGCTAAAATCGACTATTCTTGTCTTCTCTGGATGTGAAGTCGTCATGACACTGGTCGCTTTTTTGCAGCACCCCGAAAAAGCATTTAAGGCCATGGCAGTGGGCATCAGTATCCCATTAGTTTTGTATTTTTTGACCGTAGTTATGGTGATCGGCGGGCTATCGGTAGATTCTACTGTAACAAGTACTTGGCCTACCATTAATTTGATGCGCAGTTTTGAGATCCCCGGATTTCTTTTTGAACGTCTGGAGTTTCCACTGCTGGTGATCTGGGTGATGCAGATGTTTTGTAATTTCTGTAGTTTTTTCTTCAATGCTTCCTTAGGTGTCTCACAGGTATTTGGTCTTAAATATCGTTATGCGATTTTCGGCTTAATCCCGTTTATCTTTATTTCCACGATGACTCCTGTTCGTATGACTGAAGTGTTTAGCCTTGGCGATGAGATCGGATACATGGGAATCGTATTATTTTTTCTGATCCCGGTACTTCTCTCCATCGTTTTTATGATCAGGAAGAAGGGAATGAAGCAAAATGTGTAGACGATCTTTCCTATCCTTGCTGCTTGCTTTCATTCTGCTGGTGACTCAAGTCGGCTGCTGGAGCAGCAAGGAAGTAGAGGAGCTTAGCATATATACAGGATTGGCTCTCGATAAGGGAGAGCTCAGTCCATTGGAACAGGATCTGGAGAAGAAAGGCAGCCGTTACTTCAAGAAAAATACAATTACGACCAGCGTACAAATCGTCCCCAAAAAATCATCCGGAAGCACAAACCAACAAGGCGGCGACGGTGGACAAGAGCTAAACTATGTAAATATAGCTGGCACCGGTGATTCTTTACTTGAAATCTTCCGACAGCTCTCTCTCCGTTTGGATCGCCCCGTTATTGGTCACCACCTAAAAGTCATCGTGGTTTCCACCGAATTGGCAAAACTTCAAACGATGCAACAATTGATGGATTTTGTGCTACGTGATAATGATATTCGTCCAAGTTGTATGGTTTTCTTAAGTAAGGATCGAGCAGCCAACACCTTAGTTACCAAATATACAGGCGAAATTCCGTCTATTCATATTCTGAATATGCTTCGTAACCATTTTAGAACCAGCAAGGTAATGAGGGGGGTCAATTTGTCTGAATTGGATGGGTTAATGCACTCCAAAAAAAGCTATATACTGCAAAACATTACTGAATCTAAGGGAGAATTAGAATTTTCAGGTGCCGGCATTATTAGAGGGGAAACCGGTCACTGGATTGGTGCTTTGGGACAACAAGATGTGGAGAGTATTGGATGGATTACAGGTGATGTTGAGGGCGGAGCTGTCAAAACGTATGACAAGCGAAATGAAGCCATAACTTATGAAATCAAATCGGTAAAAAGTAAAATAACAACTAAAGTGGGCAAGGACGACGACATCTCCTTTCACGTAAAAATTGAATCCAAAGGGCGTTTAATCGAAAACTGGGATGAGAAGGTAGACCCGACTGAGACGCGGAACATGAAAGAAGCTGAGCAAGAGTTTGAAAAACAAGTGACTAGAAGGATTAAGTCTCTTATGCACAAATTACAATCCGAATATAAAGTCGATGTTGCCGGCTTTGGTGATCACCTGAAAATTGATAAACCACAGGTGTGGAAAAAAGTAAAAGATGATTGGGATTATAAGTTCAGTAAAATCCCTGTAACCTTCGATATTAAGCTAACCATTACGGATTTAGGTTCCTCTGCCGAATAGTTAAAATTTACCTTGGAGTTAACAAAGAACCCCTCTTCTTAGAAGAGGGGTTTTCCACCACAGTGAACTATTCCGATTTAATCTCTCGTCCTTGGATCAATTCTAATGGGTCAGCTTAAAAAATCAGATCTTCTCTCTTCATCGTGGGAACGTCTGGCAAAATCGACGAATTGGAATTTGTCCAGTCGATGCCTTGATTCGGTATACTGGAACAATGTGGTGTCTTCCAGATAAACATAGTTACGTACTACAACCACATGAGTATAGTTCTGGAGGTCCATCAGCTTACGGTCTTCTTCATCTGCATCTTCTACAGAAACGACTTTTTTAGCATAACTGATTGGAAGATGGAGCTCCCCCTCCAGATATTCGTAGATAGATTCACGACTAATTTCCTCGGTAAGCACGGGTACAATGTCTGATCGAAAGTAGTCTTTATCCAGTATGACACATTCACCTTCAATTTCACGCGCACGAATGACTTCCCAGACCAAATACTTGTCTTTGTCAATCTCAAGATGAGTAGCTATGTCATCTGGAACGGGAATCAACTGATTTTTATGAACAATCGTTTGTGATTTACGTCCAATCCGCTCAGACATTTCTTTGAAACTGACCAATCCCCCTATAGGAAAATCCATCCGTCCGATATCCAGAACAAAAGATCCTTTAGCCTTTATTTTATGGATATACCCATTTTGTGCAAGCAAGTGAAGTGCCTTACGCACAGTCTCACGAGAAGTGTTATACTCCCGGGCCAATTCATTTTCAGAGGGCATTTTCGAACCAGGAGCCAATTCGCCTGTCTGGATTCGCCCCGAGTACTCTTGATAAATTTGCAAAAATATATTCTTAGTCAATTTTCATCACCACGTTTATTGTAGCATTCTTTCACTGACCAAGTTACTAAATTAGGCTAGCAGGGATGAATCTGACTTAATTCGTTTTGTCTGATGAAGAATTCAAATGAATTCTCATTAAGACATATTGCAAATCGTTCGCCTCACCTGGCAATTCCTCAATCGATTCAATCATACTCTGCCCTTCGGGAACAATGACCGGTGTAATGATAGGATACCCTGATTTCTGGATCAGCTCACGGTCAAATTCCATCAGTAGCTGTCCTTGCTCCACATTTTGACCTGTTTCCACATGCATGGTGAATCCTTCTCCCTTTAATGACACCGTGTTGATTCCTACATGCACCAGAATCTGCACACCTGTTGGATGCTCCAAAATCAAGGCATGCTTGCTTTTCACCATGATGTGAATGACTTTTCCACTGAAAGGGGCAAGAATCCGACCATCCTTCGGTTCCACTGCAATTCCTTGCCCCATCTGCCGTTCGGCAAAAGCCGGATCAGGAACCTGTTCTAATGGCACAACATGTCCTAGTACCGGAGTCTTTACTTCAAGCACATCCAGTGCAGAATTTTGTTGGTCCGAATTTTTCCGTATGGAGTCATTAGCTGGTGTAGCTGGAGTCTGACGACGCTTATTGAGCAGCTTCCCATACATAAAGGTTAAAGCAAACGGCACAATCAATACGATCGCCATCCCAACGAAGAATACCCCCCAGTTGTTTGGGAAAATAGACAGGAAGCCTGGAATCCCTCCCACACCAATGGAAGAAGCCAACACATGATTTACGGTGAGCAGTATACCTGCGATACCGGAACCGATCATTCCGAATACGAACGGATATTTATACCGAATATTCACCCCGAATATGGCAGGCTCGGTTACACCCAGAAAAGCAGACACGGAAGAGGTAAGAGCCAATCCTTTTCCCTTTTGCTCCTTCAATACCAACATCATTGCCAGTGCCCCGGCCCCCTGAGCGATATTGGACAGGGCCAGCATCGGCCATAGGAACGTTCCACCCTGTGTACCAATTAATTGCACGTCCACCGCCAGGAAAGTATGATGCATTCCCGTGATCACGAGCAAGGCGTAAAAACCTCCATAAATCAGACCACCCAGCGCAGGAGCCAAATCGAAAACGTATACAAGACCAGTCGTAATCGCATTACCAATCATAAAAGTAACCGGACCGATCACTGTAAAGGCAAGAAATCCCGTGATTAATAATGTAATCGGTGCTACGAGCAACAGCTTAAATGAATCCGCTATCTTTTTATTTAGGAATTTCTCAATTTGTGCGAGCACGTAAGCGGATACCAAAACGGGTAAAACCTGTCCTTGATAACCAATCTTATTCACTTCCCAACCAAACAAATCCCAAACTGGAACAGTTCCTTTGGTAACGGCATCCGCATAACTGTATGCACTTAGCAGATCTGGATGAACTAGAATCAAACCGAGTACAATCCCGAGTAAAGGACTACCGCCAAACCTAACAACGGCCGACCATCCAATCAAGGCAGGTAGGAATGTAAAAGCGGTACTGGCAATGGTGTTAATAATAGACGCAAAGTCAGTCCATTGAGGATAGACCTGTACCAGAGCCATTCCTTCGAAAAAGATTCCCTTTCCAGTCAAAATATTATTGATCCCAAGCAATAAGCCTGCAGTCACAATTGCGGGCAAAATAGGAATAAAGATATCTGCCAGCGTCTTGATGGCACGCTGAATCGGGTTTTGTTTTTTACTAGCGGCGTTTTTAACATCGTCCTTAGAAGCCCGACTGCCTCCTGTAATGGAGATCATTTCGTCATATACCTTATCCACTAGACCTGGGCCAATCACGACCTGATACTGTCCTTGTGAAGAAAATTGGCCTTTGACCAGATCATTTTGTTCGAGTGCATCTTTATCGACCAACTTATCATCATACAGGGCAAATCGCAGACGAGTTACGCAATGCGTAGAGGCCTCTATGTTGTCTTTACCACCAACGGCTTTTATAATGTCTTCCACCTGTGCTCTTTCAATCGCCATCTAGTCCACTCCCTCGACGTTTGCTCATTTTTAAAGCAGCACCCCGGCTTAAAAATGAATGTACTACCGGGGTGCTACTGGATATTTCCATACTATTCACTAAGGTTAACGAACAATCCACATATAGGAAGCATACGGAGTCAAAGAGACCACCTGATTTAGCTGCGGAGCATGCTGGGTATTACCGATTAAAAGCTCAGCCGCTGCTACTGCTTGATTATCTAATGATAAATAAAATGAATCGGGAATACGGAATTGTACATCCTGCCCACTAAAATTAGAGATGACGACCAAAGTCTCCTGTTCATTGCTGCGTTGATATGCGTAGACCTGAGGATGAGCTTCGTCCAAACGTTGATAATCCCCATCGGTGATAACCTGTACCGTCTTACGCAGACGAATCAGCTTACGGTAATGGTTGTAGATCGAGTTCGGGTCCTCTAACTGGGACTGAACGTTGATCTGTGGATATCGTTCATCTACCTTAATCCAAGGCGTGCCTGTAGTGAAACCTGCATTGCGAGTATTATCCCACTGCATCGGTGTCCTCGAATTATCACGGGACCGCTCTCGAATGATATCCAATGCTTCCTCTGCACTTTTGCCTTGCTCCTGTAAGATACAATACATATTCAGCGATTCAACATCCCGAAATTCTTCAATATCTGACCACTGCGGATTGGGCATTCCAATCTCTTCACCTTGAAATATATAAGGTGTTCCCTGAAGTCCATGTAACGTGGTGGCCAGTAGCTTGGCGCTTTCGGCATGGTATTCATCATCATCCAAAAAGCGAGAGATCGCTCTTGGCTGATCATGATTGTTTAAAAACAATGCACTCCAGCCGCCACCCTGTTGCATGCCAATCTGCCAATCTGAGAATAGCTTTTTCAGCATTTCAAAATCATAAGGCATGAGTTCCCACTTTTGCCCATTAGGATAATCCACCTTCAAATGATGAAAATTAAAGGTCATGGATAATTCTTTTCTGTCTGGATTGGAATAACGGATACAATGATCCAGTGAGGTGGAGGACATCTCCCCTACAGTGACGCTGTTATATGTTGAGAATACTTTCTCATGTAATTCATGAAGGTATTCATGCACATGCGGACCATCCGTATAATACTTACGCCCGTCCCCAGGAGCCGTGCTTCCATCATCGTCCGAGAATTGCCGATCCTTGGAGATCAAATTAATGACATCGAGTCGGAAGCCACTAACTCCCTTCTCAGCCCAAAATTCCAACACATTAACAACTTCTTGACGGACTTTGGGATTTTCCCAGTTTAAATCCGCCTGCGTCTTATCAAACAGTGTCAAGAAGTATTGGTTAGTCGCCTCGTCATACTGCCAAGCCGGTCCACCAAACTTGGAAATCCAGTTGTTCGGAGGTCCTCCATCGGGTGCTGGGTCACGCCAGATATAATAGTTCCTGTACTCATTATCCTTAGAAAGCCGCGCCTGCTGAAACCAGACATGCTCTGTGGAAGAATGGTTAACCACGATGTCGATCATCAAGTGCATCCCACGCGCCCGAATTTCCTGACTCAATTCTTCAAAATCCTGCATTGTTCCATAATCAGGATTAATCCGGCAATAATCGGCTACATCATACCCGTTATCACGCTGTGGCGAGACATATACAGGCTGCAACCAGATAATATCAACACCCAGTCCTTGCAGATAATCCAGCTTTTGTGTCAGTCCTCTTATATCACCGGTTCCTTTGCCCGTCGTATCGTTAAAACTTTTGGGATAAACCTGATAGACGACCGATTTGCGCCACCAGTCCTTATCTTGAGGAATTAAAGCCTTGTTCATTGCTTCCATTCATGCTCATTCCTTTCTTGCGAAATGAAGTAGCGTAAAAGAATTTATTATAACGCTTTCAACTTCTTGTATATACAAGATTAAATCATGTATATACAAGTTGTCAATATACTTTATGTATATAAGGTAATACCCGTTTTACGGCTAAACGATCAGGGAACTCATCCATTCTGTCCGGATTATATTTCATGAATCTTTGAATAAGCTCTGTTCACACGAAAAAGGCTCCTGCTTATAAGTCAGGAACCTCTCTTTAAAATCGTGAATACGGTATTTATTTAAATCCATATGGATAGTGCACTATAAAGGAGCAATAAGGCCATTATGATATTGAAGGAGCGCTCATACTTATTCAAGAAGCGCTGGAACATAGCTCCGAAAATCGCCCAGCACATTACAGCTACAAAACCAATACAGGTCAGGAGTAACGAGATCGTAAACATTGTCATATACGACACATCATACGGCATAACAAACGTTGAAATGACCGTAATACCATACAAAATGATTTTTAAATTGATAAATTGCAGCAGCAGTCCTGATTTGAAGGAATATCCTTCATTGTGGTCATTATCCTCCGAAGTAGATTTGCTCTTTGCTATTTTTACTGCCAGATAAAGCATGTACAGACTACCAAGAACATTCATCCAGATTTTAACCCGAGGCAAGAAATGATATAAAGCAAGATTAAAATAGCAGGCTAACAACATAATGGCGAAACAGCCTGCTGTTACTCCCAGTAAGAATGGAAAAGCTCTCTTCAAACCTAACCGCCTGGCACTGTCCAATGACATAATATTGTTGGGGCCTGGCGTAAAGCTAGTAACAAGCACATAAGATAAAAATGGAATAAACGGCATGCAACAATCAACTCCAGTGTGTTATAATTGAATGAAATGTACGTTGAAACGCACATTTGTACTTCATGATTGTACATCATGTTCTTTATATAGCACAATAGGGAGCGGAAAAATGATGGAGAATATTAATTTGATTTTAAGTAAAAATTTAAAGCATCTAAGAAATGAAAGAAAATTGAGTTTAGATAAATTAGCTGACCTGACGGGGATCAGTAAAACAATGCTCGGCCAGATTGAACGTGGAGAATCAAATCCTTCGATTACAACGGTATGGAAAATTGCGAACGGCTTGAAAATATCATTCACTGCCCTGATTAGCGAACCGCCTGCCGATGCCGTAGTCGTTCCTAAAAGCAAAGTACAAGTGCTTGAAGAAAGCAATCACTATCGTTTGTATCCGTTTTTCCCCTATGAAGGAAACAGAAATTTTGAGGTTTACACCGTAGAGATTGAAACAGGCGGGGAACTGAGTTCCGCCCCTCACCGTGAGGGTACTGAAGAATTTATTACCGTATTTGAGGGTGAAATGGTGGTAAAAGTCAGCGAAGAAACGTACACGGTGAAAGCCGGAGATTCGATACGCTTTAAAGCAGACCGTCCGCACATATACTATAATTTAGGAGAAACGCTGGTAAGGATGAATATGATCATTTATTACTCTGTATAATAGTTCAATTCTTGAAGAGCATATATGTAAAAGTCCTTAAATATAAAAGATCCTATTAAAATAAGAGGCTCTTTTAATAGGATCTTTGGTACAAATCATAAATGATTAACCTGTTTGTTGTTTAGGAGATTTCAACTTGCTTGATTATTCGTGCCGGATTCCCAGCTACAATCATATGATCTGGAACATCTTTGGTTACGACCGCTCCTGATGCCACTACGACGTTATTACCTATCGTAACACCGGGATTAATAACCGCCCTGCCGCCAATCCATACATTATTGCCAATCGTTACAGGCTTTCCATACTCTGGACCAGCAATTCGTTCAAATGGATCAATGGGGTGAGTCGCTGTGTAAATATGGACTCCCGGAGCCAGAAAACAATTATCTCCAATACGCACCTCGCATACATCCAAAATGGTACAGTCAAAGTTGGCATAGAAATTTTCCCCAACATGGATGTTGTATCCGTAGTCACAGCGTATGTTGGGTTCCATGCTTATATTTTCACCTGTGGAACCGAAAAGCTCCTTAAGTAACTTTTCACGGTACTCACTATCCGCCTCAGTCGTCTGATTAAAGAGACGTACACATCTTCTCGCATACTCTCTTTCACTCGTTAATTGAGGATCAGCTGCTACATACAGTTCCCCATCCAGCATCTTTTGTTTTTCCGTTTTCATAGACATGCGACAATCCCCTTTATATTTTAATCTTATTTCTTATCTTTCATCCCCACAGGCTGGGCAGCACCCGATGAATCACAACGGGTAGGTGTAGTGCCGCTGCTCCAGAACCGATGATAGCTTCTACAAGTGTCCCCATACTAAACGAACCGTGAAAGGCGGGCAAAAGCATTTTATTCAACTGATTTTCTACCGCAGAACCTTCGACATTAAGAGCTACTTCAGCTGTACCATAGCCACCACCAAAGATGACCAAACCAACAAACACCATGCTCGTGAGCGAAAATGCAGTTCCCAACCCTACAATGACAAAACCAATCACAATCAAAAGCGCACTTCCCAGAATGACCGACCGTCCACCTATACGAGAAATAACATTGCCCGCACTAAGTAGTCCCAATAAGGAACCCACAGCTAATCCAAAAATAATAATCCCCATTCCGGCAGTCGAGACATGCAAAATATCGCTTATGACAGGCGTGCGGGACACCCAGGATGCAAAAGCTATACCCGGTAAAGCGAATAAAACAAATAAAACATTGCGAACTATCCTAGGATTCATGGAGGGTTCTACTGTCATCGCTTAGCTCCTTAACGATACTTTTTATAGAACTTTTAATAAGTAGTATTATAATAAATTATTCTATTTGCATCCAGCACTATTTGTCAACCTGGGCGGTATGATAAAGCTAAGGGCAGGCGCCTCTCGTTTTCAATGTTTCATCATTACAATCTTTTTCTCCATCCCCCAAGTCACCCCAATCGCTTCGCATGTGACGTGTTAGGCCGACGAGTGGCTTCATATTCGCATGCGCCAAGTAAAGGCAGCGGTTAGTCTGGTAAAACCAGTTCCTACAATAATGGATCTATACATCTCTCTTCCTCCGTCAATCCTCTTCGTTTTCTCCTCAAAAGCATTATGATGATCGGTTTCGTATATATACCTTACATAAACATTCAATAATGAAAAAAGGAATGCTTCCTTGTCCGTTTACTTAGACTAGAAGCATTCCTTTTATTTTTAATGTTACGCTTGATGAAACGCTCCAATGCTAAGGCCAAACGCAGCTTCGTGAATCACTTCTCCAGTCGTTGGATGAGCAAAAACCGTTTGCGTGATTTGCTGTTCTGTCAGCTCATTGGCAATCGCCAATGTCAGGCTACTGATTAAAGATGATGCATCTGGACCAATAATCGATCCACCCACAATTTGTTGTGTCACATTATCCTTTATCAATTTAATAAAGCCTTCCGATTCATTCATCGTTAATGCTTTCCCATTGCTGGAGAACGAAACTTTGCTTACACTGAAATCCAATCCCTCTCGCTTGCATTGATCCTCTAATATACCAACACTTGCGATTTCGGGTGAAGTAAAGATGACATTTGGAATGGCGGCATAGTGCATACCTTCCGATCCACCCATGATGGCATCAATAGCCGTGATCCCCTGATGGGAGGCGACATGGGCAAGCTGCATAATATCCGTCACATCACCAATGGCATAGATATGTTCGACGTTTGTACGCATATATTCGTTAACGGCAATGCCTTTCCCTCGCTCATTGCGCTGGATACCCGCTTGTTCAATGTCCAGTCCATCCAAATTGGGCTCACGTCCAATCGCAACAAGCACTTTCTCGCTAACTAACAAATGCTCACCTTGTTTGTTTTCATAGGTGACAATAGCCTGTCCATTGTCCGCCTGTTGGATCTTAGATACCTTGGACTGGGTATGGATATGAATCCCAGCATTCTCTGCCGAATGTTTAATTTCTTCTGAAATGTCACTGTCAACCATGGTCAACAAACGATCCATAAATTCTACTACGTGAACCTCTACACCGAAATTGCGATAGATGAAAGCAAACTCCATACCAATCACACCACCGCCAATAATCGTAATACTTTTTGGTAGTTCAGTAGAGGCAAGGGCATCGGTACTATTCATTACAATGGGAAGATTGATGCCGGGAATATTCACTTTGGTAATTTTAGAACCTGTCGCAATAATGATATCGTTTGCTGTAACCTGGTAATTTCGTTGTCCTTTGACGCTTACTTGTGTCGCAGATAAAAAGGCTGCTTGACCGCGAATAATTTCAATATTATTTTTTTCCATTAAATAATCAATACCCGAAATCAATTTTCCTTTGATTTCATCTTTACGACGAATGACTTGTTTCATATCGACTTGAAGATCTGTTCCCGTATGAATACCAAACAAAGACGATTCCTTGATGTGGTGACAAATCTCAGAAGACTTCACCAGGGATTTAGTTGGAATACACCCTACATTAAGACAGGTGCCACCCAACCCCTCCTTTTCCACCAAGGCCACCTTTATTCCTTTTTTAGCGGCATAAATCGCTGCCACATACCCTCCTGGTCCAGCTCCAATAATTAGTAAATCCACGTTCTTATCCAGTGTAGGTTGTTCCATCTTAGTAGCCTGTGATGTTACTGTAGACGTCCCCTCTTCGGCAGCAGCGTCAATTGTAAACAAGACCTGATTAGAGGATACTTCGTCGCCTTCTTCAAAGTGGATTTTACTAATGCTTCCCTCGACAGTCGCTGTAATTTCTCGAACACCTTTTCCTGTCTCAACCTCAAGTAGTACATCCCCAAAGGAAACGTTTTGTCCGAGCTGGACGTGATTTCTGCTGGCTTTCCCCTTTTTTCCTCCAGGGATCATTGACATTTTAACTTCCATAATTCTCAAACTCCTTCACGACCAAAAGAGAATTTATTGAGCCCTTTTAGCGAATAGTTTAATGTCTGACTACGCCTGCTTGTACCAATTTAACCCCATTAGCCAAACAATCACCCACAGGACAAGTCTTTTCAACAAACGCTGCAAAAGCTTCTGCTTTTTCTTGGCTCTCTGTCGTTTTAAAGTGCATGACAAAACGAATTTCCTGAAATCCACATCGAACATCCGCTAGCCCCATGAACCCATCCGGGTCCAAATCTCCTTCCAGCTCTACATGGAATTCTTCATACGAAAACCCAAAGCCTTCGGCAAAAGCAGCAACAACGATCGACTGACATGCACCAAGCGCACACAAAAGTGCTTCAACCGGATTCATCGCTTTGTCGGTTCCACCAAAATCTTCAGGCTCATCCATCACAATTTTAAACCCTCTAGATTGAGCTTCCACCTGCAACCCTTCAGGTAATTTTTTTGCAGTAGCTTTAAATGTAGTTAACATAAATATAACCTCCCGTTTACTTTGTGAAAAAAATAACTTGATTCAGGGAAATTGTAGCACTCTTGGTTTTAAAAATCAATAGTTAGCTAAGTAATTTATTTTAGATGTTAAGAAAGTATCTGATATGATGAAAAGTACAAAGGTCTGTTATACTTAAGTTGATGTATAAGAAATATAGTTTAGTTGAATGGGTTGGTGTGGCCATGTTTAACTTAGAGAATTGTCTTGCTTTTATTACCAATCGTAGTGGAAAAATCTTTTCGGAAGCCTTGGAGAAAGAATTTCGGCCTTATAACATTACTAGGAGTCAATGGATTACGATGTATTATATCTATACACATAAATCCATGACTCAACGAGAACTTGCAGAAGAATTGTCGATTAAGGAGCCAAGTGTAGTGCGGCTGCTACAAAAACTAGAAGCCGAAGGGTATTTACTTCGAAGTATTGATGACACAGACAAACGAATGAAACAAATTCAATTATCCGATCTTGGTACGCAGGTTTGTCTTAAGCTTCTGCCGATTGCTGAGAAGTTTAAGCAAGACACCATTGCTGGGATCTCTCAAGACGATCTTCATACCTTTGAGAGTGTGCTTCAGAGAATGGTTGATAACACAAGGAAATAGCAAATATAGAAAAACGACCAAGAAAGGTACTTCCCTTGGTCGTTTTTCTTATAAAGCACGCATGTAATTGCTGTTTTTCACTTCTATACTTACTGGAAAAGTAGAAGTAAATGGTTAAGTAAGCACAGGAGTAGTAGCACATGGATATCTTATAATATATTTCATAAAGAAAGTACGTAAATGAAATCACGTTTCTAAGATCGGCTTGATTCCAAAAAAAAGGCACACCCCTTACTAAACTGTACCCTATAGAGTAGACACTTTAAAAAAGTCTCTCCGTAGGGTACTTTTTATATATCGAGAAAAATGGGAAGTGGAAACTGGAATGAGTAAAAGACATTTACAGAGAAAGAAATCGAACAGCTTTCTAACAATCTTTATGTTAAGTCAGTTACATCAAAAGGTATTACATATACGGATGAATTCAAGAAACTTTTTATTTCTGAAAATAAAAAGGGCAAGCTACCGAGGGCTATATTTGAGGAATGCGGATTTGAGGTACATGTAATCGGACTCCAACGAATACGATCCTCGGGAAAAAGATGGCGTGCAAGCTTCCGGGAAAACGGTGTCTTGGGTCTGCACGATACAAGGAGCCAATCATCTGGAAAACCCCTTAGAAGGGAACTGACACTGGAAGAAAAGAACGCCAGGCTTGAAGCGCAAAACGCCTTATTAAGAGCGGAGAACGAACTGTTAAAAAAGATCCGTATGGCGGAATGGGGGCTGAAAGACAAGTAGATTGGACACCTTGCCAGAAATATATTTTGATCCATACCGTTATCCGGAAATACGACCTTCATCGAATGGTGAACCATTTATGCAGAATGGCCGGGGTCTCCAAGAGTGGCTATTACAAGTACTGGTCTTCCAAATCAGCGGAAAAGCGGAAGCAACGAGAACAGGATGATGAACAGGTAAAAGAAACGATCCTGAAGGCCTTCCGTTTCAAAAGACGCAAGAAAGGGGCCCGTTCTATCAAGATGATATTAGAGGGCCAGTTTAAGGTTGTCTACAATTTGAAACGGATCCGGAGAATTATGAAGAAATACGGCATTGTATGTCCTTTCCGGAAGGCAAATCCCTATAAAAGGATGATGAAGGCGACTCAGGAACATCGGGTTGTTCCTAACCTTTTGAATAGGGAATTTAAGCAGGACATCCCCGGCAAGGTGTTACTGACAGAATTACTGACAGATATCACTTATTTATATTATGGTACAGGCAAGAAAGCTTATTTATCAACGATCAAGGACAGTTCAACCAATGAAATACTGGCTTATCATGTCTCAGAGAGAATCACTATGGACCTTGCGACGGACACTCTTCTAAAGCTGAAGAAAAATCGAAGATTTAAAAAAGCAAAGGGTGCCTTTATTCATTCGGATCAGGGAACACATTACACACATCCTGATTTTCAAAAGATGGTTAAGAAAATGGGGTTAAACCAGTCGATGTCTAGACGAGGAAACTGTTGGGATAACGCCCCCCAAGAATCCTTCTTTGGTCATTTTAAGGATGAGGCCTCCATCAAACCCTGTGCGACTATGGAAGAGCTAAGACGTGAAATTGATGACTATATGACTTATTACAACCATTACAGATACCAATGGAATTTAAAAAAGATGACCCCTGTTCAATACAGAGATCATCTTCAAGCAGCCTAGCCCTTTTTAAAATGTCCTTTACAGAGGGTACAGTTTATACTGGGATGTGCCTTTTTATCTCGCTTGGCGGCGTCCTACTCTCCCAGGACCCTGCGGTCCAAGTACCATCGGCGCTGGAGGGCTTAACGGTCGTGTTCGGGATGGGTACGTGTGGAACCCCTCCGCTATCGCCACCAAACATGAATTTGC
>NZ_JAOYTP010000010.1:0-169392 GCF_025846815.2 Paenibacillus sp. BT-177
AAATAACCCCGCTCGACTTGCATGTATTAGGCACGCCGCCAGCGTTCGTCCTGAGCCAGGATCAAACTCTCCATTAAAGACCAATCGAAGTTGGTTTATAGAAAGAGCGATTAGCTCATTTTGAAACTGACGAGATAAACTATCTCATTGTTGATTTTGCGAACAAAATCAATTTACTCACTCGTTGTTCAGTTTTCAAAGATCAAATTCTTTTTCACTGCGTTTTTCAGCAGCTATAAGATCATATCATGTTCATTTCAAAAATGCAAGGGTTATTTTTTTCTGAAGATCATTTCACCTTGTGGTTTCTCTTTCGAAACGGCTGTTTTGTTGTCAGCTCAAATAATATACCATTTAGCTTTGCTAATTACCACAGGTAAATTATACAATTAATTATATATAAAGATAGCATTTCGGTTTATACATATTGTGTTTTTGGGCATCAAGATAGATCGCCAGACCCGACCTAGTTTTGGTTGATGCTAAGAGCGATGAAATCGTTTAGTTTCAGGATAAGGACCGGTGCAAATTATGAAATTAGGACTCCTCTATTCGGTTTCATGCAAGCTCCTTCCCCCTGACAGTTAGATAAACACACAAAAAAACGACCATATGGTCGTTTTTTTCTAGTCTATGCTCTCTTTGGACGCATCCATAACATAATAGGAAGTAACGCCAGCGCCAGAATTCCTCCCGCATAAGAAAGTATGGAATAGCTTGAATTTGCTACAATCATCCCGGACAGTGCTCCTCCCGAGGCTCCTGCCAAAGCAATAAGTACGTCCACGGATCCCTGTACCTTAGCTTGATTAGATGTTGTCGTCGAATCTACGATTAAAGCGGTTCCGCTAATCAGTCCAAAATTCCACCCTATCCCTAAAAGAGAAAGCGCCACAATAAGCATAACCATGGAATCAGTGGGAGCCAACGCAGCTACTACCCCAGCGAGAAGTAACGTTACAGCCGAAGCCAGCGCCATCGCTATACGACCAATCTTATCGACAAGAATACCTGTAATCAGAGACGGAAGATACATAGCGCCAATATGAAAACCGATGACTAATCCTACTTCGCCAAGTCCATGTCCATGGTGCTTCATATGTACGGGAGTCATCGTCATAATGGCAACCATGACAATTTGAGTTATTATCATAATTAAAGCTCCAAGAGTAATTCCTTTTTTGCCATCACGAGTAGCTTCAAGATCAGAAGACGACTGGCTTCCTTGTGCCGCCTGATTCGCAACCGCTTTGGCTACCAATAAAGGATCTGGATGAAGAAGTAGCAATAATATTATGCCTGCTAGTATATAGGCTACAGCCGCTAAAAGAAAAGGTCCAGCTAAACTGGGAACTCCAATGGATAATGCAAACTCTCCCGTAACGTTAACTAAGTTGGGACCGGCTACCGCTCCGATCGTTGTAAAGACCATAGCCATACTCGCAGCTGTTGCTCTCTGCTTTGAATTCGCGAGATCTGTACCGGCATAACGAGCCTGCAGGTTTGTAGCCGTTCCCGATCCATAAATAAGAAGGGAGACCAAAAGCAGGGTAATACTATTCATAAGAGCTGCAACAACGACACCGATCGCCCCAACTCCCCCTGCAATAAAACCGAGTCCCAATCCCATCCGTCGGCCAAATCTTTGGGAAAACCGACCAACGAGGAGCGCTGCAACAGCTGATCCAAGTGTAAATAGTGCTGTAGGAATCCCCGTGAACTTATCCGTACCCAGCATATCTTGCGCCAATAACGCACCCACGGTTACTCCGGCAGCCAGTCCGGCGCCTCCAAAAATTTGAGAGAAAATAACGGTGATAAGCGTACGACGATACAGTTTTCTTTGCTTATCTGAAGATTCCACATAGGAATTGATAAGCGCTTGCTTCTTCTGCGAAGCATTCGTCAAATTCATTAAGGCTAACATCCTCCCCTGATTCCCTTCAAAACAGTTATCTGTTTTTCATCAAAAAGTGACAAGCATTCAATCTTCATGAGCCTGTCACTTCGTTAAGAATAAAGTCGTTCCAATCGTGAACACTCTTATCCAAGTGTCTAGCTTCGAAACCATGAGCTTGCAACAATTCAATAGCTCTAACCGCCATTAAGCAATACGGGCCTCTGCAATAAGCCACAATCTTCGAGTCGGCTGGCAACAAGGATAACTGCTCCGCTAATTCTTCAATTGGAACGGAAACAGCTCCCGGTATATGGGCAGTTTCATATTCATCTCGCGGCCGTACATCAAGAAGTGTGACTTCCCCTTTTTCCATCCGCATTGCCAATTCTTCCATTGTGACTCCTTCAACATCTGAGAATTGGCCCAAAAATTGCTCCTTAATGTGCTGAACTTCAATTAACTGCTTTTCAGACAGGTCATACAGTGAATTTAAAAAGTGCAAAACAGATGAATCAGAAAGTTCATAATACACAAAGTTTCCCTGTTTTTTGGATTGAACCAACTTAGCCTGATATAGGGTTTGTAGATGCTGAGAAACATTGGCAACGGACATCGAAGTCATTTTAGATACAACTTCAACTGATTTGGGCCCTTGTATGAGAATATCAAGAATTTCCAACCTTTTCGGGCTGGACAAGCATTTTCCGATCCGTGCGTATTCGGTGAAAAGCCCATCTTTGAACTCTCGTTCGTTCACTATCAAACACCCCATTCATTAAACTATTCAATTAACTCCTTTAATAATGAAATTATAATTCTTCCTTTTTTTCATGTCAATTCTGAAATACATTCAGTTTTCACGCAAAAAAAGCCAGCTGCATGAGCTGGCAAATATCCATTTTCACCTTTAAACCACTTTCAGACTGACTTCTCCCTGTAATTCCCCATCTGCTGAGGCTTGAAGCAACAGCTCACCAGCCACATCCCCGGATTGTACAATCACAAGACACCTTCCTCTGTGTGTTCGTCTCTCTTTCCCCTTGTAGGGTTCATCACTGGTGAGATCTCCATTGTCTATTCCAAGGATACGACCATCACCATGCAGTTCAAAGATCAAATCAACATCCTGGTTGGGTACAACAATCCCATGTTGATCTATAACGGTTACTTCCACATGAGATATTTCATGCCCATCAGCAGGGAGAATCGCCCGATCAGCCTCCAATTTTAGTGCATAAGGAAGCCCAGCGGTGGTCAGTTCATGCTCACAAACTTGCTGATTCCCATTACGGCCTATAGCTCGGATTTCGCCTAGTGTATAGGGAAGCTCCCATAGGATTAAATGATTAGGGTAATGAGTCAACTTTCTCTCACCGTATGATTCCTCGTTCACGATCAATTCTACGCTCTCACAATTGGTAAAGGTAACTAACCGTATCAGTTTTCCTGCGTATTCAGGAAATGTCCAGTGATCTTCCATAGTCGGCGATTTCCAGTGCATTGTCCATGTGGGATTATATTCCAATTTCATACGATCGTTAAATACGGCTATGTGCACAACTGGCTGATCAGACCATAGACTTTGTTGGAGATAAGATACAGGTTTGCGGAACCCACATGTGTCGATCAGTCCGGAGGACCATCCTTTAGAGGGGTGGCTTGTTTCTCCCAAATAGTCTATTCCACTCCAAACAAATTGACCGATCACATAATCATGATTAGCGACATCAAACCAGGGATTCAGGGGCAAATAACCTTTTACCCGGTTATCTTTACCCCGATAATACGGGAATGTCTCTGTTCCAAGGATAAGTGTATCCGGCATGGCTGCTCTATAGTGCTCATACCACTGCTCCTGATAGTTCAGCCCTAGCACATCCACTCGTTGTGCCAGCAGCTTGGTATGCTCCACCTTGGCCTCAATCGGACCATCACGCAAGCTGATTGGTGTATTATGCGGCTCAAGCGCACAGGTAACAGGCCGGGTTGGGTCTTTTTTATGGCAAAAGGCAACGAGTTGCTCCAGCATGTTTAGCATGGACGGTTGACCTTGGTTCTCCACTTCATTACCAACGCTCCACATAAAAACACTAGGATGATTCCTGTCTCTAACAAGCATGGCCTCCAGATCCTTTTCCCACCATTCATCATATAGATGCTCATAGGAAAGAGATTTCCATTTATCAAAAGCCTCATCAACCACCAAAAAACCCATCTGATCACATAAGTCTAATAGTTCGGGCGCCATAGGATTATGAGCAAAACGGATTGAGTTACAGCCCATTTCCTTCAGCTTCTCCAGCCTTCTCTTCATTGCTGTATCATGATAAGCAGCCCCCAGGCAGCCTAAATCATGGTGAATGCACACTCCCTTCAGCTTCAAGCTGCTTCCATTCAACAATAATCCTTTTTGAGAATCGAGGATCACTTTTCTTATACCAAAAGGGGTACGATAACGATCCACCTCAGTATTGTCGCAATAGATCGTCGTTTGGGCTTCATAGAGCACTGGATGGTCCGGTGACCATAATTCCGGCTCTAAAACTCGTGTTTTCTGCTCAATTTCCTCTGATTCTAAGCCTGCAAGGGTTACTCGGTTTTCAATTTTCTCTTTTAGTTGTCCCTGTGAATCCAATATTTCAGTCATAATCGTACACTCTACGGCATGCGCATAATGATTACTTACCTGGATTCTGGCACTCACCTTGGCTTCATCTGGTGAAATTTCAGGTGTGGTAATATAAGTGCCCCATTCGGTTATGTGAAGATAATCCGTATAAATCAGCCAGACATTACGATAAATACCTGCCCCTGAATACCATCTGTCAGGTGGAAGAAGCGTATTGTCCACTTTGACGGCAATTACGTTCTCCTCATCCCACCGAATATATGGAGTCAAATCATACTGAAAGCTAACATATCCATAGGGCCGCTTGCCCACAAAATGCCCATTGAGCCAAACCTCACTATTACTGTGAATGCCATCGAATTGTATGTATACGCGCTGTTTTGGAGAGGAGGGCTTCACATTAAAATGCTTTCTGTACCACCCGACGGACCACCTGGGCAAATAAGCTTGATTGCCGCCATACGGCATATGTGGATCAAACGATTTTTCAATACTCCAATCATGAGGGAGATGAAGGTCCCGCCAATGCTCATCCTTATAATCTGTCTTCTCAGCACCTGTGTAGTTGCCCTCTACGAATTTCCAATCTGTTCTGAACGGCATAATCACTCTGCTTCCCATTATCTTGCCTCCATTTCATAAAGTAGATGAACGGATATAAACAACAGTGCGGGATGATCATCATAGGTATGGTCTCGCTTACAATATTTCAAACACGGGGCGATCCTCAACAAAGTAGACGGGGAGCGTTGGAAATTGGAGGGAAAGTGTATCAGCAAGATACTTCATACCAGGCGCTTCACTCTCAGCATGTCCCAGCATGATAAGTGCTTTATTTTGCCCTTGATAGACAGCGTCTTTCACATATTCCGGTGTTTCCCATTCGGGCCCTTCACCAGCAATGATCAGGTCTACATTTTCATGTAGAAGTAATGGTATGGCTAGTTCACCACCTCCCCTATATCCGACTAAGATTCCCACTCGTTCACACGACATGGATACCTCGCCAGCTACTCGTACATAACGAATATGAAGTTTGGCTTTCATATATTCAGCGATCTCCTTAACTTCCATAGCCGGAATAGCCAAAATGGCGGAAGAGGGCTGCTGTTTCACAACGTAAGGATGCCAATCAAGCGCCTGAAGAAGTCCAACCATGACTCCATCTGGCTGATAACGGTGTATGGTGTCATGAAAACGATAAATCCCTACGCCTGAGTCGGCGACCAGGCGAGATTTGTGCAAATAGACAGGATCATGTAGTAAACATTCCTGGATACCGTGATGGCTATAATACATACCTTCATGCGTAATAATAAAATTCGCGCCAAGCGAAATAGCTTGTTCTATTACATATTGTGATGCGCAGAAAGCGGTTACAATTCCTTGAATCTCAGTATCCCTAAGCTCTGGGTTAAGCAGATCTACGGTCGTATTGGGTATGTCTATTCCCTTTGTCAGATGAATCACCATCTGCCCCATAGTCATGAACATACATGTATCCCTCCCCATGAAAAATATGTATCAATTGTACCATTTTATTCTATCATGGGGCCTATTATTTCTAGCAAAATAGCCAGCTCCAAGGGAGCTAGCTGTTTTTGCGAATGCATCTATTTTTTTATTTCAGAACTCCCAAAATGGAGTCGATTCGTTCTTTTGCTCCTCGCCAAGATGCCATGACCGGGAATGCATATTGCTCTCTTGCTCTCAAATTCCATGGATGAGGAATACAAAGCACCTTCTTCCCGTCCTCCAGCGCAGGCACTAGATTATGGGGACCATCATCAATCAGGAGATCATAGTTAATCAGATTCTTTCGTTTACATGGGAAAAAGTTCTCCATCGGAATGAATGGCATATGCCTTTGAAGCCAATTCCATTTCTCCACGACGGTTTTTGGTTCTGCCGCTGTCACAATAATGACATCAAAAGCATTGCAAAGCTTCTCCATTTCTTCTACAACATACTCGTCATACAGCTCAAGTTCCTCAAACAAACCCGGTCGTCCATAAAATACATCATGTGTGCTTTTGGGATGACGTAGATGATCGGTGTTCCAATCTAACATGTCTTCATAATGAAGCGGATGAGTGGGAAATTCACTATTGTTATGGTATATAGCCCGTTTGACGAGATGACAGATCGTATCGTCCATATCGACTGCTATGATTGGTTTTCTCATCATCTGCCCCTATCTATTCTAGTAAAAGTATTACGAGAATATCATACAACAATTTAATACCGGGGTGAAGCTTGGCATGGGCTATACTATCGGTTCCTCAGATGACTCCTGATAGCTAACCAAACATATTGTTAGGTTGATTTATATTTAACAAAGCAATCATAAAAATTAGTTAGGTTTTATTTTAATATTTTTAGCTAACTTACCAACGTAAAAAATCAAGAAAACACATCACAATAGAGAGAAAATCCATCATAAAACCTTTAAAATCACACTTTAATAAGAATTCCATACAGATATACTCCAAAAACAAAAATAAATTAAAAAAATCAATTGAATAACAAATTCACAAATGATAGAATAACGAAAAATAACTTCTTCAAAAATGAAAGCGCTTTATATTGTGTTTAGCTTACTGCTATTTACATACTTACATACCTACTCCACCTCTATATAGCAGGAAGTTGAATAATATATTTTAGGGAGGAATATAAGTGAACGCATTGTTAAGAAAAGCATTATTGTCTGGACTCGCTGGTCTGCTTATCATGATTGGTTTGGGGGGATTCTTCTCCAAGGCGCAAGCTGCTTCAGGATTTTATGTAAGCGGTACCAAGCTGTATGACTCTACAGGCAAGCCGTTCGTTATGAGAGGCGTCAATCATGCTCACACTTGGTACAAAAACGATCTTTATACTGCTATCCCAGCAATTGCTAAAACAGGTGCTAATACAGTCCGAATTGTCCTTTCTAACGGAAACCAGTACACCAAGGATGACATAAATTCCGTAAAAAATATTATCTCCCTAGTCACAAGTTATAAAATGATTTCTGTACTTGAGGTTCATGACGCTACGGGTAAAGACGACTATGCGTCTTTGGATGCGGCTGTGAATTACTGGATTAGTATAAAAGATGCTCTGATCGGCAAGGAAGATCGGGTTATCGTGAACATTGCGAACGAATGGTATGGCTCTTGGAATGGAGGCGGTTGGGCAGATGGGTATAAGCAAGCGATTCCCAAGCTGAGAAACGCAGGCATCAAAAATACGCTCATCGTCGATTGTGCTGGATGGGGACAATTTCCTCAGTCTATCAATGACTTTGGTAAATCTGTGTTTGCAGCTGATTCTTTGAAAAATACCGTTTTCTCCATTCATATGTATGAATTTGCTGGCAAAGATGTTCAAACTGTTCGAACCAATATTGATAACGTTCTAAATCAAGGACTCCCTCTGATTATTGGTGAATTTGGCGGTTACCACCAGGGAGCAGACGTCGACGAGACAGAAATCATGAGATACGGACAATCCAAAGGAATAGGCTGGTTAGCCTGGTCTTGGTACGGCAATAGCTCCAATCTTTCTTATCTTGATCTTGTAACAGGACCTAATGGCAATCTGACCGATTGGGGCCGCACTGTGGTAGAGGGAGCGAACGGGATCAAAGAAACATCGAAAAAAGCCGGTATCTTCTAAAAAGACAATAAGAATATAAAAAGGCTCATGGTTGAACGACCATGAGCTATTTATTTTTAATACTTTGTACTAAAGTATTCGCTGAGCGCTTCTGATCTTGCACTCCCTGATTTACATGGTGATTTTAATTTCATACACAGGTACGATGCTGACCGTGCCAATATCCGCGATTCGTTCCTCCGTTGTCTCTTTCCAGCCAGCCATGGTTGTATTGCTGTTTACAACCCTGCCCTTTCGAATTGGAGAAACATATACGTACATCCCTCGCTCGATGAGCCGATGTTCAAATGATTTTAAACCTATTTCCCAGGTCGTATGGTTGCAGAAATTATCGTGAATGAGTTCGCCATCAATAAATGCATAACCGATATCTCCCGTATAATTGATACGCAGCAGAGCCTCTTTGATCCCATCAAGGGCATTTGTTTCAAAATCAAGGACGAATTTATCATGATTCACCCTTTTCAGAGAGAAGTGTATTTCTTTCTTTGGAACTCTTAACTGATACGTTGTAAATAATTCACTTTCTGTTGTTGCAAGCAACTCTCCACCGGATATGGATGTGATTGAGTCGTCAAAATCCGGGAATACACTGAGTGTTACAGTCTCCTGATCTGTTGATTCCAGTCTTATCTCTGCTCCAGATACAAGTAAATTGGCACTTGTCAGGATAACTCTGTCTCGACCTTGCAGGTTGACCTTCCAAAACTCCAAGCTTTGTTCATCAGTCATCGTGTAGATGGCGACTTTTTGGCCACTTTCAGATACCAGGCGAATGACACTCTCTTCCTCTTCAGCAACCTGAATGATCGTATTCCCATCCAATTGTTCTATCGAACCTTTGTCGATTGTGGCACGGATGATATCTTTTGATTCCAATGCATACGTGCCTTTCATCCCGTCCGGTACAAAGAAAAAATAATATATTTCTCCATCCTCTTCTAGCCTTGTTATCAGCTGGGCTGTTGCATATTTGAGCTTTATTCCATCCAAATTGAGGTTAAAAGGCAAAATAGCGAAGCTATCCCGTCCTAATGTCAGTTCACCTTGACTAGGGATTACAATCGTTTCCTCAGGCAGCTCAATGCTTACATTGAAATTGCACAGGTCGTAATTTTCAACATGGTCCTGAAAATTATTTAGAAACAGGTACCCCGCCCCGGCACTGGAGCGAATCGCATATCGTAAGGTATCCACATCATAAGGGTCCATTGGGGACGTGTCCTCTGGCAGAATAGTCTTCGTCAGAGAGAATTGCTTTTGAAACGTTGAAAGAAAATAATGCTGTAGCTTTGTTCTTCGGTATGACTCCCTTATTTGACCGAATTCTCCAATCATGGCATTGAAATCATAGGATATTTTAGGTGTAGCCATATCGTTTGTGAACGGGTTAACCTTACCTCGCGGATTGGAACCCCCATGATACATATAGTATCCGATCAGGTTACAGCCTTCTGCAACCTTCATGACAGTCATCGCTGGAACACTGCGATAGGGAAAGGCAAACCGGTATTTATAAAACTGAACCATACCGCCACCCATTTCGCAGCAAGCGTACGGATAGTCTTCCGGGGCGTATAGGGGCTCAAAATTGTAGCTTTTCGGAATCTTGTTATTATGCTTGTCTCGGAAAATGTATTCCGGTGTCGCAGGATGCTCATCCTTCCCCTTCAACCGTTCCTGTTCATAATAGATCCACGGCCAGTAGGCAT
The DNA here is from genome assembly GCF_025846815.2 of Paenibacillus sp. BT-177. Lineage (NCBI taxonomy): Bacteria > Bacillati > Bacillota > Bacilli > Caryophanales > Paenibacillaceae > Paenibacillus > Paenibacillus sp. BT-177. Next base: position 9,905 of record NZ_JAOYTP010000010.1, read on the forward strand.
ATCCGCCCCATAAGGGCAGCATATCAGGAACAGGCGTTGTCGCTCCTCCCCATCCTGTGCATGTATAGATTGGAGTATCAATCCCCGCTTCCAGAGCTATTTCTTTAAGTTTTAACATATGCGAATTACCGTCACTCCCAGAGTTTAACCACATATCATTAATTCCTACAGTCAATCCCCACTGAGCAGAGGAATGATGATGCTCGTTTTCAATTTGGGTGCCGATGATCGGCCCACCCTCCTTATATAACAACCCTTGAACCTGAATACCGATTTCGTTATACATTCTTCTCGTATAAAACAAATATCCCTCATCATTAGAACGAACCTCAAATGGGCGGCCAAATAGCCAATCCGGTATACCGCCGTTTCGGATTTCGCCATGATTGAAGGGTCCGATTCGGATAATGACATAGAGCTGATGTTTGCCACATAACTCAATAAAATAGCGGAGGTTTTTGTTCGCACTCCAATTAAAAATACCTTCGACTTCTTCATGTAAATTCCAAAAAACATAAGTCGCAATGATATTGACGCCACCCATTTTTATTTTAATAATTTCGTCCTCCCAATAGCGTTCATCATAGCGTGCATAATGGAATTCACCACAAATCCCGAAAAAAGGCTCTCCATCCTTCTCCATAAAATAGTTGGTGAAGCCGATTTGTTCTCCCCTTGGATTGATGCCGCCAAGTCTGAGTTGACCTTTCACAATATGCTTATGATCATCTTGGACCGTAATTCGATAGTTTCTCATAAAGTTCACTCCCCTCAATCGTTCATATTGAATGACACCAGCTATCTCAGAGACAATAGATTGTCTAGGAAGGAACCTCTAATCTGAATTTAGGATAAATTGGTTCCACTTGCGCTGCCAAGCTATATCATTCCAGAATGGATGATGCGGAGCACAGTTGGAGCAGAGGGTCATTCCCCAGAACCCTAGTGCCATTCCTTTTCGCAATACATATTCGGCTATATATTTACCAACTGGACCTTCTTCAAATTGGGCATACAGCGGCGTATAGCCTACATAACCTTCTCCTATGACAATTGGAATACCGGAATGACGGGTCCATTCATGAATCTCTTCCAATCGGGAGTCGGCCTTCTGCAACATGGCCATTTTATGATCCCCGTACCGATCGTACATAAATAAATCCCATTGATCCGGATCTACCCAGTCGTGCAAATAAATAAGCCTCATGCCAACGGGGTTGCCTTCCATCCGCCAATTCTGCTCTGGAGGCAGAATCCATTCTGCAAATGGAGGGGCTTCTTCCCTCAATAGGGATTTGACGAAGGGATTAGGGAACGGAGCCAGCTGATCATCAAGCCCTGCCGCTTCCATAAGCTCATTCAGCACCCCTTTAATATAAAGATGAAAATGGGCCACCTGCATATTGCGTGCCACGTAAGCTTTGGGGTAGGCTTCATTTAACGTATAGCTGGCTGTCATCATCATATCTGGATGGCATTGGCGAAGATATTCAATCGCTTCTTCTACATAAGGCTGCATTGCTTCAACAAGCGCTGGTATGTTCGTTTCCGCTATGCCCTCAGACGTTCCGACAGCGTTTAACTGCCCAAATTCCACTTCGTTATGCAACTCTGTATAGACAATCTGATCCCTATAGCCTTCTGCTGTAACAAAACGAATCAACTGATCCATTGATTTGGCAATGGCCATGAATCTTTCCTTAGGAGGGATCGCAGCTAATTCATCTCTAAGCTCAGTATGAGCTAGGAAGGTCGGACTCTGCTGATATTCCCAAGAGGATAATATAATGTAACAGTTGTGTGCCTTTGCCTGTCTAAACAGCTCGAGCAAATGAGCATGCCCATCCAACACTGCGCCGCCCCGACAGTTATACCAGCGCGTACGCTGGCCCACTTTCCCAAGGCTCGCAAACTCCAAGGAGCCAGGACGTTTGCCATCCGCCGTAAACAACATGAAGGGCATGGCGCATATTCGGATCGTATTGTAGCCTCTTTCGACTGCTTCCTGAAAACGAGCTTCCAGATCGCTGTAGGGCTCCCCCTCCTGGGTCATGGTATACCAAGAGAAGTCCCACATCGTGATCGTCAATTTACGCGGTACATTTCTCATCAGATTACTCATGTGAACTCCCCTCCCAGCCCCAGTCCATAGGGTTCAATGCTCCTTAATCCCCAAGCCTTCCGCAGCCCTTCTATAGCCTGTTCAATCTGTCCAGTTCCCTTCATGCTCCATTCATCACTCCCTCATAGTCACTCTTATACAAAAGCTTACAAGTAAGCGATATTACATACAATTGACAATCCACTGTTTATGATGGACTATATACGTATTTCATCATTAGAGCCGCCTACGGCTGGGAGATAAATAATTTATGAATAAGAAATCCGATGAATTTGAGCGTAAAAAGGTATATGTCCTTCCACCCTATATGCTGAATAAATTAAAAACAAATCCGCTTACAAAAAATTTATATATTACGGATATAGGCTGCTTCAGCCATGCCCGCCATCATTTTCGCGAAAGAACACACGGCTGTGACTCTCATATATTCATTTACTGTGCGAGTGGAAAAGGCTGGGTGCGAACCGAGGATAACCTAACCATTGTCCTGAAAGAGCGAAGCTTTGCTTACATTCCCAGGGACATGCCGCATACTTATGGGGCTGACGATGAAGATCCATGGACAATTTACTGGTTTCATCTTCAAGGGGATCAAATGGATGATTTTATGGCGTTGTTTGAGCCGTTTAAAATGTATATTTCAATGGCCGCCAGTGATGAAATCAAACTGCTGGAGCTATTTCATCAGTGTTACGACCTTTTACTGAACAAATCATACTCCATGATACATTTAGTTCAAGTGTCGCAAACCATCCGTTATCTGCTAAGTTTTGTTGTATCTGTTGCATCTCGCAAGGAAGACAGCACATACCAGAGCCATGTCGATAAGGCCACACGTTATATGGGCGAACAATTGGAATCTACCGTTTCACTTGATGAGCTTAGCCGTCATGTTCAGGTATCCAAGCAGCATTTAAACTTGATATTCAAGCAATCAACCGGCTACTCTCCTGTCGATTACTATTTAAGAATGAAAATTCAGAGGGCCAGTCAGCTCTTGGATTTAACGAATGCTTCTATTAAAGAAATTAGCATACAACTTGGTTTTAGGGACCCTTATTACTTCTCCAGGCTATTCAAAAAAATAATGGGCTGCTCTCCTCTGGATTACCGACATAATTTAAAGGGCTAATTCATAGATGATCTTCCCCCTACACGGATCATTTACGGATCAAAGAGCAAGGTCTATACTTAAGTTCAAAAAAAGGAAGTTTTGTATGCTCCTAACGTTAAATCGAAGACTAAATGCAGCTATGCCGCTAATTACACCCACCAGCATTCTAATCGGCGTCCTCATCGGTACGCCGTTGTCCCAATATACCGAGCTTTCTCCCTGGCTGTTTGCATTCATGACCTTCGCGGGCAGTATCGGTATGGGGTTCAAGGATTTTATCCATGTGATCAAGCATCCTGGTCCGCTGATTGCCTGTCTGTTTATTCTTCACCTAGCCATGCCGCTTCTCGCCATGATGCTTGGGCATCTGGCTTTCAGTGATGATCCTTATACGATTACTGGACTGATTCTTGGTGCAGCTATCCCTACCGGCATTTCCAGCTTTGTGTGGGTCAGTATCTACAAAGGCAATACAGCGCTGACATTGGCGATCATTCTTATTGATACAATTTTGGCCCCGTTCGCCGTACCCGGCATCATGTCTCTGTTGATCGGAGCGAATGTGCAGCTTGATACCTGGGCGATGATGCAGAGCCTGTTCTGGATGATTGTCGTTCCTTCACTAGTTGGCATGGTGTTGAACGAATGGACCAAAGGAAAGATTAAGCAGGTGTGGGGACCTCGGCTGGGCCCGTTCTCCAAGCTCGCCATGGCTCTTGTCGTCATGATTAACGGATCTGTTATCGCACCTTATCTGGTCGATTTTAATCTCAAGCTTGTCGGAGTATGCCTCTCCATCATTATCCTTGCCTCCACTGGATATGCGATTGGTTATCTCATATCAGGGCTAATGCGGTGGAATAATGCAGACCGTACGGCGCTTGTCTTTAACGGCGGCATGCGCAATATTAGTGCGGGGGCCGTGCTTGCCATCACCTACTTCCCGGCTCCGGTAGCGCTGCCCGTTGTGCTCGGAATGATTTTCCAGCAGTCCACGGCATCTCTGGTCGGATTTTTGCTGAGTCGCCGCGACCGCGCCAACGCTAAGAATAAGCGCAGTCCGGTCTCTGCTTCTTAAAATCGAAGCGGTTCTAATTATCAATAAAAAAGCCGCCAATATGGCGGCTTCTTTATGATTACCTGTAATCAATCCTCACTCATTACCTTATTTAGTTTTTCATAAACAGACAATAAGGACTCTCTTTCTTCTTCGGTTAGGTTTTCAAACAGTTTTCTTCTAAGCTTTCGTCCTTCTTCCTGCGCTTTATTTAGCATTTCGTCACCAGCATCAGTTATTTGCAGGTACACAATCCGCCGGTCCTCCTCATCCGCCACTCGGACAATCAACCCTTTTTTCACAAGCTTTCCAGATAGATGGGTTAATGTCGGAGGAGTTAGCCCCAATAATCTGGCCAGATCAGAAGGGCGATACTTCCCGTAATTATTTAGATACGAAAGAATAAGAATATGTGATATTCCTAGATTCTCATTAAACATTTTATTCCATCTAATTAATAGGTTGTTGGTAACTTGGTCCATAGCATGAATCAACGTAAATATATTTTGTTCTTTCATTAACACTCTTTAACCTGCTTTCTCAAATAAAATAATAACCCCCTATATTGTATAGGGGGCTTGTATAAAAGTCATTCTTTACTGAAAGAAGGTCAGGCATATATCCTTTTCCAGTAAAGTAAATCCTAATTTTATTGGGCAGAAAAACCACCGTCAATAACAAGCTCCGATCCCGTAATGTATGAAGACTCGTCCGAAGCCAAAAACAAGGCAGCGTTAGCTACATCATCAGGTCGACCAAGCCGCTGCAACGGAGTCGCTTGAATTAAGTGGGTCAGCATTTCCCTGGATGTGCTGAGCGCTTCAGTCATTGGTGTCTCGATAATGCCCGGAAAAAGCGTATTTACACGGACTCCAACCCGGCCGAACGTTGTTGCCGCAGCCTTCGACAAAGCACGTACAGCACCTTTTGAAGCGGAATAATGATTAAATCCCTGTCCGATTTGAGCGGTGTAAGAAGAAATATTAATAATAGAGCCACTCTTTTGGGCAGCCATATACGGAGCTACATGCTTAATACCTGCAAACGGACCATATCCGTTAATCGTCATCAGTTTATGCCAGTCATCTTGGTCGATATCCTGATATCCTTTTTCAGAAGTTATTCCTGCATTGTTAACCAGAATGTCAATTTTACCGAATTTAATGTTCACTTCTGCGGAAAGAGCCTTCCAATCCTCGTCAGAAGAAACATCCAGTTTCATTCCGTACACATTCGTTTTCTTACTAGCCCGTTCTAGAGCTTGATCATTGATGTCTGCAGCAATAACTACAGCCCCCTGCTCACTGAAGAGGTCGACCATCCGTTCTCCTATCCCTGATCCTCCGCCTGCGATAATAGCAACTTTACCTGCCAGTCTATTCATGTTGATATCTCCTTTTAATCATTATTAATCTGCTTAAATCCTATATATTTAGAGACATTATTTAGATATCTAAATATTAGATATCTAAATAATGTTCCTTTTGTAGTCAACATACAACTGCTGCTTTATCCCAGCTGTATGGTTAGCAGAGGAATGCTGGGCTATGTAGAGTGGAGTAATATTATCTCTACTGGATAATAAAAAGCACCAGAGATTTCTCCGGTGCTCCTGCTTCTAAAGTATTTACCAACTCACGGCTCTTCGCTGTTCCTCAATGTTTTCTTAGGTACTCCGTCCAGTCCATATTCCTCATCATATCTGTGAGTAACTATTATAACTGATACAATCATCTTTACAATGATTTTAAATGTCCCCGGTAATATTGAATTAGTGGTAGATTTTCTCTCTCCATACTTTCCATTGGTGTATTAAAATCATTAGGAACGAAGATAATGCCTTTCAACATATTGTTCTTTATCTGGTATGCTTTTGATCAGTCTACTTTGCTGTTTGTGAGACTGGCTGGGTAGGGCTGAACAATCGATCAAAGCGGCGCATCAATCCTTCAAGCGGACCGACAGGAAGCTTAGCAAACAACAATCCCAGCAGCAGTGTTGTCACTGCGATCATTACGTCGCCGAACGGAACTCCCTCTAGGCTGTGCCCAATCTTTGTCAAATCTAGAATCCAAACCACTACAAATTGAATGGCATACATGGTCAGAGCCACACGGCCGACTGCTGCGAAAGGCATTAATACAGCGGAAGCCTTTTTCGATACGAGGCACGCAACTCCCATTACCAGAAATGAAATCCCTAATCCTATCATCGTCTGGAATGTCGAAGCGGTGTGTGGAGCCGTTCCCAAAAGGAGCTGCCACATCGGTGTCTCCGTATTAAGAGGCCAAATTGCGTACTCATCCGTCGGTTGTACAGGAACAACTCCTTGCACACTTATCAGCCATTGTTCAAAGTGAAGATTCCAATTCGGAAGTATAAAAGCGGCCAGTGCTTTACCAATAACAAGCATAACGATACCACTGCCTGCGAGTAAGAGAGCTGTGCGTAATCTGGTGAGATCAAAGCGGCCAATGGCCATACCGGCAACAAACGCAGGAGTCAAGGCGAGAGCAGACATCGGACCTCCCGCGATATCACTAAGAAGATAAGCTTTCGAGAAAATGCTTGATCCAAGAATCATTAGCGGTGGGGCTGTCACGAGCAAAACTGCTGCTGTTGTAACAATGGTGCGGGTCGAACGGCGAAATAACATTAGGGCCAACACAAACATAGCTGCATAGGCAGGCAGAATGATGCCATATGAAGTGTTCAGCATAATTAGCAAATACCCGATAATATCAACAAATACGGCGCGTGCCAGCATTCGCGCACGGAAACCGGCCGTATCCGCTCCCCGTTCCATCATGCGCTGTGCCATAATGGAATAAGATATACCCCCGCACAATACGAATAATAGTGTCGTGTTTCCGGAAACAATCGCAGAAACGTTTGGGTTCGATCCGAAGTGCTGCAAATACATTCCCAGCACCGCCATTCCTCGTACTGCATCAAGTGCTACAAGACGCCCGGTGCCCCGCCTTCTTTTCGACTCTTCTACAGAGCTTCGAGAAGGAATATCGGTTTGTGTAACGTCGTAGGATGAATTGGATATACCTGCTGTATCTACTTCTTTTTCATCTAATTCATTAGCAACCGTCTTTTCATTTACTTGATTTTCATTCAATTGGCTATTTACGGAAAAGGCTCGTATTTTGATATTGGCCTCTTCCTCATACTCTCTGACGGATCTGCTTATCAGTTTGATACTGCTTAGCAACTTGCATTCCTCCTTGAAAATCCTGGACTCGTATTTTCCATCACCCCGCATGTACAGGATGATGTTACGCTATAGTCCAATATATCCTGCAGATGTCGCTAAAGTTTGATCAAGTTGTAAACAAAATGTCACAGTAGGCGAAACCGTTTTATCGCGAAAACAGCCTTATTCACAGTTGATCACTGGAATAAGGCTGTTTGCAAAATTACTTAGGATTTGCTGGGAACAGCATTAAAAATGGAATTGGCCAGCAAACGGAATTGTTGCTGCGAATGAGCGCCATTGGTTAGATCGTTAGAGAAAACAGTAATATTCTTTTTGTTTTCCTTATAGGTGAAGGCCATAATCTTTCCTCTTGCAGCATCGTGACCTGGCCACCAGCCCGCTTTGAAGAAGTTTTCTTTATTACTAATGGTTGCAAGAATTTTTGCAGCTTTAGGTAGTTTCGTAATGTAAGAACCTGTAACGGTGTAGAAGTATTCTTCGTTATCGTAAGGGGCTGTAATCACATGATCCTGTTTGACATTCGCTAGGAAGACCCCTTCGTATCTTTCCCATGTCGGTCCAGCAAACGCAAATTGAGGAATCCAGTTTTTCACGTTACCCATCCCCATATTTCCATAAGCAATGTATGGTTTCCCTTTCTCGACAAGTTTATCGGAATCGAATGTATTCACCAACACATCGGCATGCTGCTGATCATCGGTCACTTTAAAACCGAGATTTTTGAGCACATAAGCCGATTCGCCGAGAGCGGCTACCGTAGAAGGTTTAAGAACTTTACCAACGGGTTTGTTATTGCCGAATGCCGTGACATCAAGAGCGTATTTCGAGGCCAGCGGGTTCAGATCATCATAGGCGACTGCAAAGTCACCCGCTTCATATCCTGTTCCGCTTTTGGATAGCATCGTAACCACTTTGCCGGATTTAAGCAATTCATTAACCGTTTTGATGGCATCGTTATTGGTGTTTCGGATTAAGACATAGGCAGAATCATTCGGCATTGGTGTGGCCGGAATCGATACGGAAGTCACCGGAGAAGTTTTGCCCGCAAACACTCCGGCTTCTCTAACCACATCACATTCAAATCCTCGCAGGACAGGGAAATCCTGCACAATCTCGCCAGCTACGGAAGCATAATCTGAGACGTTAATACCATCATATAAAACCATGTTTGCAATGCCGTGTTTGGCCTGGTGCATATTTATGATAAATGAACCCGCGGGGTAGGTCTTGCCAGCAGTACTTACAGCCTCTGTCGAGCGTTCAACCGTTACTCCATTGCGGATAAGATACTCAATCATCCGATAGGCTTCCAGCGGATTTTTTTGAAGACTTTTATCGGTCGGCAAAACGTAATACTCAGGAAAAAAATTCTCATTACCGTGACGGGGGCGACCAATGACTTGATTTTTTGCATTGACTAGATACCGATCTACGGCATGATCATCGATATTATTAACTCCACGTTCATATACTTTTAACTGATTCAAAAATAACTTTTCTTTCTTTTGCATAACATAATCGGTTGCTGCAGCGACACTATAATACAATGCTTTGGTCGACTCTTCATTCGATTCAGGTGTTTCCAGCGTATGGCCCATTGCACCATGGTGCATGGCGAAGACGGCCGTGTAGGCTGGAGACGCATCATCCCACCCCGAGGCAGTTCCCTTGGAAACATATTTAGGATTTTCGACCGTTTTACGATGTTCTTCATAAGGAATATGGTAGTAATCATACTTTGTGTTTGCTATGCCTGCTTCACCCATGACTTTTGCCTGTTCTACCATGTTATCCATAAGCAGATCGTATTCAACATTCGGATCGTGAGGCGGTGTGGTAGGCTCAATCAGAAAATTCTTATCAAACCCATGCAGATCCAGGAAAGAAATCGGCGACCACTTGGCGATTTGCTCTGTGATGCTGCGTGTTTCAGGCTGAGTTTGATAAGAATTATCCCGATTCAAGTCAAAGTATTCAGCATTCGCACGTTCGGTATGAACCCTTCCATCTGGATTTTCCGTATACAGGAACAGGAAAAACACATGTTCAAGCGCATCATCCATATTCAGAGTTACCGTACCCGATTTTCCATTGGACGACGTGGTCTTGTACGTAACATTTTTATCGAGAGCCATGGTCTTAAAATAATTGATAATCGCATCAAAGCCCGGCGCTTCATTGGGATGAATATTGTTGATCCAGATGGGCACTTGATAATCTCCGAATGCACCGGATTGGATATCGTCCTCCAGCTTTGCAGGATGATTCAGCATGGCAGGATGAGTTACATTCTGATATTTGTCAATCGTTGCTTGATCTTTGGCAACCACAGTCATAAAAATATCTCGGCCTTCAACGGATTTGCCGATTGACAACGTTTTAATGTACCTGTTGTTTTTTTGAGCTGCCTGTGCCGTAATCGCATCAATCTCCGGCTTCAGTTCATCATAGGTACGGAAGCTGTCGTAAGGGACCAATTTAATGGGGGCTTGGGCAACAGTTTTGCCGTTGACTGCTGCAGCCAGTTCATAGGTTCCCATCAATGAGGCGTACAGTGGACGCTGCAGACTCGGCTCGGCAAGATTCTCCGTACCGTAAGTAAGACCGAAATTGATATTGGCAGTGACTTCTCCGTTTTCTGCTTTGACCTGAGTAACGGTGATAAAGGGGGCGCCATTGTAATCGTGATCCTTGTACGATTTCCATTCCGATAATGGCTTGCCACCATAGGCCCAGCTTATTTTCTTTATATCGGTACCCTTCGGAAGCTTAAATCTAGCTTTAATGGTTCTTTTCTTCGTCATGGATGCCACATGGCTATCCAATTTTAATGTCGGGGTATTTTTAACCTGTGTTGAAATTGTTTTTGTTGGTTCACTCTTATCGTTCAACAACATGCTTTTTGCACGTTGCGCAGCATCAGCCATAGCCATGTGCGGAGCAGTGCTCTCCAGAAGCATGGCGGCGGATATAGTTAATGCCAAGCAGAACCTTACTATTGGTTTTGTACCCATTCTTTTTTCCCCCTATAGATAACCGGAAGATCATGTTATGCTCTTCTTTATTTACCAAGAGCACTTACAGACTACTATCCGGCAAATTATGATTTTATTTATTGTTCAATCCTATTCAAATTCTGTTTTCTGCTTCTGCCCCGAAGAATTGTCTGTAATCGAATTTGAGGCGTCGGAATTTATGATACTTTGCACAAATTGCTTCAAATCCGTTCGACTTTTTACATCCAGAACAGCCGCTTTGCCAACATAAGTTTCTTTTAATAGCTTCATTGGCGGTATTTGTTCATTTCCGTTTAATGTACTTTGATACCCTACTGAAGCCAAATTCCACATATCGGAGACTGACAAATTGGTATCGATATACGGACTGATTTCCTCTAGAATAGAAGGGAGCTTCATAATGGAAGTCGTTGTTTTCACCTTCTCGGCTAATGCCGTAATAAATTGGCGCTGTCTTTCTGTTCTAGAATAATCGGACATGGCATCATGACGAAAACGGACATATTGAAGCGCCGTTTTGCCGTTGAAATGCTGCTGTCCCTGCTTTAAATTAATATCGTACTCATGCAGATCGGCCTTGCTTTCATAGTACATATCCTTTTCGACATAAAAATCGAGTCCGCCTACAGAGTCCACGAGTTTAATAAACCCCTGGAAATCGGTATATACATAAAAATGAACAGGCACCCCCAGCAATTCGCTGACTGCTTTCATCGCCGTATCCGGCCCATGCGTAACAGCGGTGTTGATTCGGTTTTTGCCGTATCCGGGAATATCCGTATAGGTGTCACGCAAAATCGAAAACACATGGATATGCTTATCGGTAGGATTCAACGAAACGACCATCATGCTGTCGGATCTGGGTACCTCGCCCTTGGCGCTTCCACGGGCATCCACACCCATCAGCAAAATATTGACAGGCTCGGTTCCCTCCCATTCTGGAGTTTCCAGAGCTTCGGTATTATCGGTGCTTACATTAATGAACGGGGAGTTTGCCGGAGCCTTATTAAATCCTTCCAGCCCTTTGTAAATCGAAAAGAAATAATAAAAGATAAAGCTTACAGCAGCGACCACAAGTAACAATGTTACAATCAATATCCTCTTTTTCCTCTGTGTCATATCATTCTTCCTTTCCAGATGATGAACGCGCCTGTCCCTTCTGTATTTAAGATTTTTGCAAGGCTGCTACGAGGAGTGAAGTGTAATATCGGCTACCATCTGGTTTTAAATGGACGCCATCTTTATAAAAGTATTCATCTTTGCCTACACTGGCTGAATACCAGTCCATCACGCTGACGTTGCTAAACTCATCGGCGACCTGTGCAATCGTGTCATTCACCGTGTTTTGCCATCCTTTCGGAACCCGGGTGGTGACCAAGATTACCTGTCTGGCTCCAGAAAGGGATTGCAGTACGTCGTGCAGTTGGTCTTTGCTAAACGGACCGTTGGTGCCGAGTTCGATAATGACCTGGTCTCCCAGTTTGCCTTGGGCGGCCAATTCATTAATGACTTTTACAGCTTGAGACATCTGCCGGCCAACCTTGCCGTCTACCGTCATATTCGGAAGCTGCTCTTTTAAATAAGGCTCAATTCCGACCGTAACCGAATCTCCAATCATCGTGACGCCCTCGCCGTTTAAGGACACGGAGGGTTGAGCTTGTTCTCCGCTGGTACTGGAAGCCCCAGGCTTTTGTGCAGCAGGCTGCATCGCATCAAGATTGTATAGAGGAGAATCCTTGCCGTGTGGTTCGTTATCACCTGAATTTTGCTTTGCGTGCATATGGAGACCTATGGCACCTATGACGATAAGGAGAATCATAAAACCCCATAATGCCCTCACTATCCCGACATTTTTTTTGTTCATACCTGGTTCATCCTTTCCTTTAACATGCTAGTAGGTTTTATCCTGTTTGATAGCATCAATCAAAAACGAGGCATAATACTGAGCTCCTTCCGGTTTCAGATGAACACCATCGCCATAAAACAGATCGTTGCGGTTTTCGCTGGCCGAATACCAGTCGATAAGCCGGACATTTTGGAATTCACCAGCAATTTCACGCAGATTGTCATTTACGGTATCCTGCCACCCTCTCGGTACTCTGGTCGTTATCAGATAAATTTGCCGAGAATCCTGTAGTGAAGTCAGCAAGGACTTCAGTTGACTCTGGTTAAACACGCCGTTGGTGCCGAGTTCAATAATAATTTTATTGCCAAGCTTGCCCTGTGCCTGCAGGTCATCAAGCACATTCCCAGCCTGTGACATTTGCCGACCCACCTTGCCGTCAATGGTCATACCGGGGAGCTGCTTTTCCAGAAACGGGGCAGCATCCAAAATGACGGAATCTCCGATCGCCGTGACCCCCTCTCCTTCTGCGGAATGGCCTGTACTTTCAGCAGAAGGATTTTCATCAGAATGGCCGAATTGCAGCTCTTCCGTCTGGACGGGTTCCTGGCTTACAGCTGCTGTCGCATCAGGTACAGGCTCGGGATCTGGTGAATCCGTCCTCCATAATGCCAGAATCAGAACGATGGCGATAACAATTACGACAAGGCCTGACTGGCTGCCAGCGCCTGACCTGCGGAGGGATTTTAGGCCGGTCCAAAAAGTCCCGCGGCGGATGGGCTCTTCGATGTATCTGTAGGAAAGACCCGCCATTATGAAACTGACCGTTACCTGCAGAGCAATGCGCATATAGCTGGCATCTTCGGTACTTACCGCGGGACTTGATAAAATAATGACCGGATAATGCCATATATACAGACTGTAAGATCGCTTACCGATCCAGCTTAGAGGCCGGCAGCCGAGCAATCGTTCCAATCGATTGGCCGGATGAACCAGTACAGCAATAACAACCGCAGTAATGAGTGATAAATAAAGAAAACCGCCGCGATATAGCGAATCATCAAACTGGTTGGTCTGACCGATCAGGATAAACAGCATTACAATGCCCAGCACGCCAGTCATATCCAGCATGATCCGGGCCGAAAAAGATACATTGCCGCTCAGTCTCCAGCTGGGCCAGATTACCGCCAGAGCCGCTCCGATCAAAATGGCAGACGCCCGTGTGTCCGTCCCGTAATACACCCTGCTCGGATCTGTTCCGGGTTCGTATATAACGGCCATTGCTATAGCGGATACGACAGCGCAACCCAGAATGTATAACATCAATCTGCCTCGTCGCGGTGCAAGGCACAGACCGATTAGCAGAACAAGCGGCCAGATGACGTAAAACTGTTCCTCAATGGAAAGCGACCAGAGGTGCCCGATTGGAGAAGGCGGGCCAAAGCTCTCAAAATATGAAACATGATGAAAAATGAGATACCAGTTGTTTACGTAAAAAAGCGAGGATACAAAATGGCCTTCTAATGCCTGCAGTCTGGAAAAATCGGTAATTATAAGCCACAATGCCACTGCAGTCAGCATAAAGATCATTGCCGGCAGTAGTCTGCGCGTTCGTCTTATCCAGAACCGCACAATGGAAAAACCGTTGCGTGTCCTCCATTCATAAAGGATCTGATCCGTAATCAGATATCCTGACAGGACGAAGAAAATCTCCACCCCCAGCAGCCCACCCTCTGCCCATCTGAAATGAAGATGATAAGCAATAACAGCAAGCACGGAGATGGCCCTTAGCCCATCCAGACCGGTCATATAACGTTTTATGGGTTGATTCAGATGCAGATTCCGGTTTCCATTCACTATGGTCCATTCCTTGTCCTTATAGGTTAATGATCTTGCTTCATTTACTATAGAAAAAAGATGTCGCGAAAGTTTGATCAACATGTAAACAAATTGTCACAACGGTTGCAAAAAGAAAAACCTTATTCCGGCTGACAACCGAAATAAGGTTTTTGACATATACAAATAGGGCGAGCACCATCGCTATTTCAATTCAATGATCAATGACTCCTCGCTAGGAGAATCTGTTGGTGCAGTCTGCGAGGAATCCAACTGTTTTTGTCCTTGAAGCAGTACACTTTTATTGTTCGGATTCCAGTACATATGCGTCGGCACAATTCCGCGATACACCGGTTCGTTGTACAGTATATTTCTTCCTTGCACCTTGCCTACGTAAGTGACATTTTGATCATACACCGTGTATGCGATATTTTTCCTGTCAGGCGAGAATTCAAAATCAAACACTTTTTCCAGAATGACGGAGAGTTCGCCGTTTCGCTGATCATATTCGTACAATGAACTATCCGTTCCGAGAAACACAAACTGGTCGTTATTCATCCAGGCTACTGAATCTCCACCAATCTGACGCTCGTATTGAAATTCAATATTCTTCCCGGAAACTTTCCCCATGGTTAGCACCTTTTTCAGACCTTCTTTTGTACGAAATAACTGCAGCAGTACGCTGCGGCCATCATTAGCAATGTTAACACTCAAAAGCGAGTCTTCTTTTATGATGCCTTTTAACTGATATTTTCCAGAAGTTTGAGACCCCATATCGTAGATGTACAGGCTATCAGCTTCATTATCAAGCGGGTTTTCTACCAGGTAGCCGATATACGAACTGTTGGCCGACCAGGAAACATATTGTACATAAGACTCGTTCCTGGTGCTGATCCTGGCTATATCCTTTTCCTTGCCATCCTGCAAGGAAATAAGCTTTAAGGTTGTCTCCGAGGAAGAAGGAGAAACTTCGCAAATATATTTCCCATCGGGAGAAAGTATAGTATTGGAAGTTACCTTGCCGATTCCGGGTATGGCCTTGCTCTGCTCATACGGATAAGTTAAACGTTCCAGCGTGCCTCGCTTCAGTATGGTCATGGCTCCAAACGATGCGATGACGGCATCTCCAGACGACCAGCCCAGCAGCTGACCCGTATTCGCAAAACGATCCGGAAGCCGATATATTTTTTGGACCTGAAACGGACGAGAGCTTTGATCGGTACTGGAAACCTCATTGCTGTCAGAGAGGACGATGGTCTCTGTTTTTGGTTCGGAACCGCATGCAGGCAGCAGTAATACCACGAGAGATACGACCAGCAGCATTACAAAATATTTATATTTATTGCCATTATTCATTCTCCGTTCCCCACGTTTCCAGAGCTTTAAATTCCACCGTAACAATGGTTTCATTATGCTCGTTTGTAATCAAGATGGAACCCGCAAATTCTTCAACGATGGATTTCACAATGCTGAGTCCCAATCCTACACTGCCTTCTTCCGCGCGGTCGGAATGAGCAGGATAAAATGGCTGTAACAGGCGCGACAGATGTCCTGCCTCAATCGGATCGCTTGGATTGCTAAAGATCAAGCGAATCTTTTCTTCTGCCCGCACCGCTTTTACCGATACTGCCGAAAACGGCAAACTGTATTTTATCGCATTATCAATCAAATTGATGAACAGCTGTCTGATTCTGTCCCCATCGGCCAACATGATCAATTCCTCACTCATCTCATATTCAATGGTCTTTTTATAGCGCTGTGCCCGGATCGTCATCGATTCACATACATCCCGCAGGATCAGCCCGATATCTACCCGCTCAAGCTCATTGATCATGATATTTTTGCGTGAAACTTCCAGCAGTTTTAGCACCATCGCA
This sequence comes from Paenibacillus sp. BT-177, assembly GCF_025846815.2. NCBI lineage: Bacteria > Bacillati > Bacillota > Bacilli > Caryophanales > Paenibacillaceae > Paenibacillus > Paenibacillus sp. BT-177. Next base: position 25,997 of record NZ_JAOYTP010000010.1, read on the forward strand.
TGCAGGCGCCTACTCTCCTCGATAATATGATTCATTCCTTTATCAAAAAAAACACGATCTTTCTCACCGTTCATTCTGATCAGCTCTGCATATCCCAGAATGGAGGTTAACGGCGTTTTCAGTTCGTGAGTAATATTGTCAAAAAAGCGCTTTTCCTGCTGGTGAAGCTCTTTCAAATGGTCCCGGTCCTTCTCAATAATATGAATCTGTCTACTAATTTGATCAATCATATCGTTAAAATTCTCAGCCAATCGGCCAATTTCATCCCTGCGTTTAAAATGAAGGCGGATATCCAAATTCCCGTTTTTTACCTCAGTGGATGCTTGCGTCAGTCTGGTCAGCGGGATGGTAATATGCCTGGAAAGAATATAGGAAAACAGAAAGGCTGCCGCAAAAATCGCCAGGGCAATATAGAGGGTAATCTGCCGAATCTGTCCGGTTTGTTCGTAAAGTGAGCTGAAATCTTTGTAAAAACGCAGGATGCCCACCTTTGAACCGTCTATAACAACCGGATAGGAGAAAAGGACAGTCGTCTTATTACGATCATAAGTAATGCTATACGCTGTATTACCACCAATCGCCTGCTGCAGATCGCTTTGCATTTGCTGCTGAAATATGGAGCTGTCTGGGGCATAAAGCAATTTGCCTTCCACCGTATACACGCCAATACTGCTGTCCGTGGTATGGTTCAGATTAGTTGCTATCTCCCTCGCAATTTCTCCAAAATACAGCTCATTGCTGCTGAAATGATTAATCAGGAAAGCCTGACGTACATACACATTGCTGTTATTTTTCAGCCCGACCAGTTCGGAGGTAACCAGATTCTGATTGCTTGTCCTGATAAATTCCTTGACTGTCTGATTAAGCACGACAAAAGAAAACGAAAAAATCAGAAAAAAACCGATCAGAAATTTGATGCTGATTTTGCGTATCATGCTTATCCACCCATTTTTTTAAATTTGTATCCGATTCCGAAGACGGTAGTAATGCATTCGGTGGCGTCCAGTTTTTTGCGGAGTCTCTGGATATGCGTATCAACCGTACGGGTATCTCCGGCAAAATGATAACCCCATACCAGATCAAGCAGTTCGGAACGTGTAAAGGTTTTGCCCTGATGTTTAACCAGCATCATAAGCAGGTCGAATTCCTTGGGGGTCAATTCAACGGGACGGCCTTCTTTTTGGACAAGCCGTTCTTCTTCGATCACTTCAATATTTTCAAACCGAATGACGGCTTTCGTGACTTCTTCCCTGTCCGGGCTGCTCGCCTGCTCCACTCTACGCAAAATGGTTCGAATGCGCGCAACAACTTCGCGCAGATCAAAAGGCTTGGTAATATAATCATCGGCACCGAATTCAAGGCCTAGAATTTTATCGGTAATATCCGATTTGGCCGTAATCATGCAGATCGGTATGTTATAGTCCATAGTCACCTTTTTGCAAATGTCTAGACCGCTCTGGTCAGGCAGCATCCAATCCAGCAGTAGCAAATCGGGCTGAAACGACTGCAGCTCCTGCATTCCCGCTGCTCCGCTGGCCGCTGTGCGTGTCTGGAACCCCTCCATAGAAAGCCCGTACGAAAGCAAGTCGGCAATCGGGGCATCATCTTCGATAATAAGAATCTTTGCTTTATTCATCGTAATCCTCATCTCTTTTTTTGGTACGGCAGGTTTATGACATTGTCCATTATATTAATCATTCAGGGGAAAACAAGCAAATGTATATTGTAAATCCTCATACCCGCTATCAGCATATAGCCCCACCTTTTCTGTTATAAGAAGCCGTACCATGAGCGTTTTTCGATAAAAACTTAAGCAACCATAGTCGATAAACAAACTAAGGTTGCTTATAGGAAGTTCATCCCAGTTCCAGCTGTTATTGGCCTATTCGAATGGTCAATCATGAATAACGAAATCTTCGTCTAATGTGAAAGTGATGTGTCCGATGTTTTCGATCCATACCTCTACTGGATAAGATACGGCCTCTTTTCCGTTTGAAAAAAACCACTCTCTTCCTTTATGCACAATGATGAATAGACCATGCTCATCCCCTATGGGAGCAAAGTTTTCAGATGACTCTTCAAAGTTCGGTATCCCCAGTTCATTTAACTTTTTCACTGCATTTGGAACGTTTTTCGAAACGATACCGATCTCACTCATCCCTATCAAATCCTTCATCGAAAATGGATAATCCTTTTGGTTTTTCATATTATGCCTAGCAATGAATTCTACGATATTTCCTGACGGGTTCTCAAAATAGAATGAATGAGAATTCCAGAAATCGAAAAACACTTCATCTTCGTGATCCTCTTCAATAAGACTGATTTGAGAAGATACCCTTTTTTTCGCTTCTGTAAATTTATTCTCTGGAATGTTGATGGCTATATGATAATAAGGCTTACCATACTGCACTTAGAATCGATCATCCGCCTTTTTGAAGACCACTTGCGTATAGCCCATATAAACCGTAAATTCATTATCATCGCAATTAAATAATCCAATTTGGAGTAAAATACCTTCGTATCTTCGAATTCATTTATCCACAGAACAACTTGTTAAATTTCATTTTCATTCCTCCTATAGATTAACAGGAACTCTAAGTCAAAATGATTGAGGTTATACAAACTTTTGATATTAGTGAATTGAAATAAAATTTGGAGAGTGGTTGTAAAAAAGAGACTCATTTTTCTTTATATATGTGAAGGCAATGCGGCATTGCAGAAAACTTGGGAATGGTGCTCTGTCTATGATTCCTCCTTATTGTTCTTCTACTAATATTAATTTCAGGAGTGATTATTATGGCAAATTTCTCCTTAGGCACAGATGGAGCAAACCTTATCAAAAAACATGAGGGATTTTCCTTGAAATTTTATGGAGATCCTTATGGGTATCCAACAGTTGGATGGGGACATTTGATAACAAAGTCTAAAGTATATACTAAGAATACAACAGGTAATCCAAATGATTCTCTTCTCTCTCAAGTACAAGCTGATGCTCTATCAAAATCTTTAAATTTAGGTTATACTTCACCAATTTCTCAGTCTAAAGCAAATACTTTTTTTTCTAATGATACTGCAAGTGCTGTAGCGGCAGTAAATAACTTGGTACTTCCTAGCGGTCATAAATTTTCACAATCTCAGTTTGATGCACTTGTTTCGCTCACTTTTAATGCAGGTCCTGGGGTGCTAAAAACCAATGATGTAAAAGCTATGCTTGCCAATGCGCATATATATCCAACTTTTGTTGGTCCACTTTCACAAAGTCAAATTGATACTTGTTCAAAATTAGTCAGCAAAGCATTTTCATATGATAGAAATTTACAAAAAAGAAGAAATGAAGAAGCAACTTTATTTTGTAAAGGAAGGAAGTATACTCACAAATATCCAGTATATACACTATAGTTTAATCGTTATACGACATAAACAAGAAAGGTCAGCCTAAAGGCTGACCTTTCTTGTTTAAAAAATTATATTCACAGGCATTTTCAGAATCGCTTATAGGATATACTTACCTTCCTGGATATTTTCTATTTTATTAGCACAGAACTTATTACATAACCTTAATTCATTTAATCAGTAATTTTTTTAAGTTCAAAAATAGTTGCCTCTGATAACAAGATAAGCCTATCGTTATTAACAACAAAAAAACTTACACTTACAGGTATGCTAAGTTTTGTAGAAGGGTCACTTATATCTATTGCTTTTACTACATCATTTATATTTAAGTCTGGGATATCTATTTTATATAATCTATAAAAAGAGTCAGAGTTATGGCATGTCGCTGTAATCTCATATAATGGATTTTTTAATTCATATTGATAATTACTATAGTTTTTAAGTCCTTTTGATGAAAAAAAGTCTTTTTTGATTATAATTTCGTCTCCAATAAATTTTTGCCCTGTTGGATATTCAGAAGCATCATTATATGAATTTGCAAATCCTAAAAGCTTCTCAACTTTCCAATTTCCATAGAAATATTTTTCAGTTTCACTATCCAGACTTATACGTTCTACAGTACAATATTCGGATGTGTTTTTTGGAATAATAGACTCTTCCGTTTCAGGTTTAGGCTCACTAGAAGTATTTGGATTTGATGTCGTGTCAACATTTCCACAAGCTGATGCTAGCATCAACATTATCATAATACAAGCCAATAATGTTTTTTTCATATCTCACACTCCTACTATAAAGTTATGTTTTCGCATGTTTACTCGCTTGCTAACTGAATTAATCCCCGTATGGATTAAAATCTCCTATTCCATCGTTTTTATATCACCATGTGCTAAAAGCTACTACCATACAGCGAGTAATCCTTCACTGCTGTATAACAAATGGGGTGATACTTTTTCTTTATTTTCCGATGCCTTTATCAGTTTTGCCTCAGTATTTTGTTCCGGTTGAGTTGTTACTTGTTTACTGGGAGGCTCGCTCGCACCTCGCGTAACCATTGTAGGCTTATCTGACCCACATCCTGAAAGCAAAACTCATCTACCTAGCAGAAATTATATCAGAGCAATTGAAGCGATGAATGACATAAAATTAACATTATTTATGAATAAGGTTAACTTTATGTTATCTAAATCACAAACAACAATACGCCCAAATTGAACCTACCCAAGTCATTTTTTTGTTGGAAAATTTCAGGAAATCATCCTGTCGTTATACCTCCGGACACTGATTGTCAAGACGCTCATGTATACCACAATCGGGGTAAGCGAACTCATCAATATTCGGCTGACGGACATTGATTTTCATTGCTGCCAAATTCGCATTAATAACGGAAAGGACTGCAAGGATCGCATTGTTCCATTTTCCCGCAGTCATTTAAAGAAGTACTGGCCATGTATGTTGACGCGATGAAGAAAAAACAGGCAATGTATCTATTTGAGTCATCGTGGAAGAAGAAATATACGGATCGAGGTATTTGGAAAATTTTAGCCAAGTATTCGGAAGAAGCCAGTCTTACATAAAACCTTACGCCATATAAACTACGCCACTTCCTACTAACCTGGCTGAAAAAGAAGAGAATTGACGACGCACTCATACAACCGTACTCCGGCCATGAAAGCCGCAAGTCATTAGAAATGTATTCAAAGCTCGCCATTACCGAAACACAAAACGAGTACAACGAGGTTATCAACAAATTTCCATTCTAACCCATACGCTTGCACTTAGTGACAGCGACGCTGGTATTACCCCAATACGTAAATTAGGGATATCCCGTCAATTTCATTTATTTAACGATACGTTATTTTTTTATTATTACAGAAAGATCCCCTTCAAAAATTTTTTGAGTCGTATGATTAAAAGTGGATAAATTCACAGTTACAATTCCTGTATTCTTTCGGTTATCTTCTAGATTAATGACTTCAACAACTACATGTAACTCATCATTAGGGTATACAGGTTTCATAAATCGGATATTATCCATAGCAGTACCAGCCACTACATCTTCACCGTATAAACCACACTCTACCCATAGTTTAAATGTTAGAGCTAATGTTTGGATTCCTGAAGCAATAATTCCTCCAAACATGCCTTCCTGAGTTTTCTTCTCATCCAAATGCATGTACTGAGGGTCAAATTCAGATGCGAATTCTATAATTTTTTCTTTGGTTACTTTTATAGAATCAGTCTCGAACCGCTGCCCTACAAAGAATTCATTAAACTTCATATTACACCTCTCTAAACGGATACTTTTACATAATGACTTCCGCAAAATTTAATTATCAATAAGAAATTTATTCTCTAGCTAGTATGTTTTTTGGAGCTTTTTGGCTTGGTCAATTCGAAGCTATGATGCACCATATCGTGAACTTCATCTTCTGGTAGATTACCATCTAATATTACTGTATTCCAATGTTCCTTGTTCATGTGATAACCAGGCTTTACCTCTTCAAACGCTTTTCGCAAAAAATCAGCATGATCAGGGTTGCATTTTAGGTTGACGCAAAGATGCTCATCATGATTGTATATCAAGGCAAAAATTTTTTTGTTCCCTTGATGTCTCATCGCAGTCCATCCGTCTCCAAAAGGGTGATCTTCATATGAACTTGGATATGATAAGCAATGCTCAATAATTTCTTCTATTGTCATGACGAATTACCTCGATTTCTATTGGATCTTCTATGCATTAAACGCAATTAGGTTTCTTTGTGGCTTGCATACCATGCTGAAATCTCTTCCATCCGTTGTTTAAACTTCATTTCAGATCCTTGTATAGTGGGGTGGTAATATTCCCATCCGATGAGAGAATCTGGCATGGTCTGCATCATTGATATTTTTCTTGTGTATCATGGGCATATTTATAACCTTTCCCGTAATTCAGTTCTTTCATCAACTTAGTCGGAGCATTTCGTAAATGCAAGGGACAGGTTCATTTACGGAATGCAGGGCGTCTTTTTTTTGGCAGCTCTATAGGCCAAATAAGCTGCGTTGGACTTCGGGGCCAAGGTGAGATAAATGACAGCTTGGGTTAGATGTGCATCGCACTCTGGTATACCAATAAACTGACAAGCCTGGAAGACAGCTACTGATATCTCCAAAGCTCGGTTATCTGCTAAACCAATGTCTTCACTTGCAAATCTGACCAATCTTCGGGCAATAAATAATGGATCTTCTCCGGACTCCAACATGCGCGATAACCAGTAAATTGCAGCATTAACATCACTATTTCTCATCGCCTTATGCAAAGCAGATATGATGTTATAATGTTCCTCACCATTTTTGTCATATAACAATGACTTGCGATTTAACATTTGTACTAAATCGTTTTTATTCACTACAATGGCTCCATCTGATTTTTTCCTGTGTAATACAGCCATTTCTAGTGTGTTTAAAGCTATTCTGGCATCTCCATCGCAATATTCAGCAATCGCTGATAGAACGCCTTCTTCGATCTCGATTGATTGATTATTAAACCCTTTTGGGTTCGCTAATGCTTTCTGTAATAGCTCTAAAATATCTGCATGATTGAGCGGATGAAGCACAAACACTTTACTACGAGAAAGCAAGGCTGAATTTACTTCAAACGATGGATTTTCGGTTGTTGCTCCAATCAATATAATGCTTCCTTTTTCCACATAAGGCAGAAAGGCATCCTGCTGTGCTTTGTTAAAACGATGAATTTCATCAATAAATAAAAGTGTTTTCTCACCTAATTGCCTGTTTCCTTCAGCTTCTTTCATGACACTACGAATATCTTTGATACCGCTAGTCACAGCGCTAAAATCAATAAATTTAGATTGCGTTTGATTGGCGATTATTTTAGCTAACGTTGTCTTTCCCACCTGTTTGGAGATTTGAGCTGCGAAAGTTAAGTTAGTCATAAGTCCATCTCCATTTTTCTTTATAATCGGTTCTAAACGGCGATTTTAATTCCGTGGAACAATAAAAAAACGGCCGCTGTTCGCATCGTTTGCGACAAGGCCGTTTTTTGTTTTTCGTACGCTAGCTTCAACTTGCTATTCTTGCCAAACACTCATAGGGTCCCATGGCTTGATCTGATCGCCATATTTTCCGGCCAAAAAAGCTTTCATGTCTTCCAGCTTAGCAGGCACCTCGTTCCAAATTGGAAGGGGTGGTAACCCTCGTTTGCTTTTCAATAGGATATCCACTGTAACATACAACCGTTCTGGCTGAATCCAATGAAGGAAGCGGGAAATATCAATTTGCTTGGTCAGGGACAAGGTATCAATTTCGTCATTGTAATGCTTGTTAAACTCGCTAATCAGGTTCAGGAGGTAGTCTCTTTGCTCCTTCACGAAGTCCAGGCCGCAGATGGCGCCATGTCCTGGAACAACGATTTCGGGTTTAATTTCATCAATAATGCGATCAAGCACTTTAACCCAATTGAGGGTTCCCTCTTCGCTGTATGCCGTACAACCGTTAAACACGACATCGCCGGCGAACAGCACCTTTTCTTTTGGCATCCACAGCAGCAAGTCACTGTCAGAGTGGGCCGGAGCTACGTTGTAAATCATAACTTCCATATCGCCAAGACGGATGTTGATATCGTCCTTTATCTCAATATTCGGGAGCACCCATTCTACACCTTCCAGGTCGAATCCTTCAAATTCCGCTGCAAAAAACCGCTCGCCCGAAGTCGATTCCGGAGAATTCTTTCCTCTTCTGATGACGCTATCCATCCAGGCGATATTTTCGGTGAGACGCTCTCTGGACGCTTCCTTGTGCATAATAATGCAAGCATCTTCAAACACTTTGTTTCCCCAGGCATGGTCACTGTTATAGTGCGAATTCACCACATAGGCGGGAGAGCCGCCGTTGCTTACTTCCTTAAAAGCCTCCCGCATTTCCCGCGCATGGAACAAATCGAAGAACGTGTCATACACCAGCCCTCCGCCCTTGTTGATGAACCCGACATTGGCCCAACTGATGCCGCGATACGGCGAAATACCGGCAAAGACGCCATTTGCGACTTCAAAAAATTTAACGCGAGGTTTTTGGATAATACGTCCATACTTCATGAAAATTCTCCTTTGCGTATATGTTTTTGGGGTAAAGCACACTGATTATGTCTTTAATATAGAGAATCGAAAACATAAATGCAAGCAAGCACTTGCATGCATTTATGTTATGCAATATGATAGTAACAGAACAACATCAAACAACATGAATGGAGGCGCTGCAACATGAAGCTAGTAACCTTTCAAACCAAGACATCTCAGGAACCTTTGTTTGGGCTTGTAATTAACGAGAAATTTGTCGTGTCTTTTGCCGCAATCATGAAAAAGCAGGGAACATTCGTTGACAGTCTTGAAAGTATGGACAGCTATCTTCATTATTTGCCGGCAAGTTATGATGCCGCTAAGGAATTGATGCAATATGCTGTCGAACTGTCGCATCAATTCAATGAAAATGAAGTCTGCCCGATTGCAGCGGTAAAATTGCTGCCGCCGGTTCCGCATCCGGCTGCGCTTATCGATTTCGGGCTGACGCCAAGACATCTGAGAAATGCTGGCGTAAATCTGCTGCAAAGAGAATACACAGGACCGGAAAGAGAAGAACTTAAACGAAAAATTGCTGAAAAATCCCAGCGAGATCCGAATAAAGTAATTTTCAGTTATTACAAGTGTAACCATAATGCATTAATTGGCGATGGGGATACGATACATTGGCCTTCGTACTCTTCCTACCTGGATATCGAGCCGGAGCTGGCCTTTGTTACAGGGAAGGGGAACTGCATTGCAGGTTATGTTATTTTTAACGACAGTACTGTTCGCGATGTGCAGTGGCCTGATTTCCTGGCGCTGACTGGACCGACGCGCTGCAAAGATTTTGATCGCAGCAAAGGAATAGGACCATTTCTGGCTACGCCGGATGAAATCGGCAACCCGCTGGCACTGGATGTGGATGTACGGATCGGGGAGAGACTGCACTGGAAGGGAAGCACATCCGAGTATTCTGTACCCCCTGCAAAAGTGATGGAGGAGATTCTCAAAGTTTTCACGCCGCTCCCGGGCACGATTATAGGAATGGGGACGATACCGGATTGCTGCGCAATCGAGACCGAACAATGGCTGTTGCCCTCTGACCGAATCCAGATTACATTTGATAAATTAGGCTCGCTCACGCAATTGGTGCCTGATCATGTCAAGATTACTGAACCAAGCCGCTGGGAAAAAAGAAGCGATTTGCCTTAAATAAACGTTTATGAAAATGATGAACCCCGACCCTGCTGCATATGCAAAATCTTGTAGTAGAATAGGTTTAACATATGTAAAAGGAGAAATGCAATGCAAACTTCAGACAGAATCATTGAAGCCGCGACACGGCTCATCAAAAAGAAGGGCTATCGGGGAGTAAGCACCAAAGCCATTGCAACGGAAGCTAAAGTCAATGAATCTACGATTTTCCGGCAATTTGGAAGCAAGCAAGGCATATTGGAAGCCATCATTGAAAGACATTCGGATTTCCCGCAATTTGAGAAGCTGTTAAAAGAGGATGCGACCGATAATCCGGAAGTAGATCTGCTGAATGTAAGTCAGCAGTACCGTTTGTTTTTCCATAAAAATGCGGACATCATTTTGATTGGCATCCGTGACAAAGGAATGCTTCCCGAATTGGACAGAGTGCTGGCCGATCCGCCGGTGAAGCTGCACTCCTTGCTGGTTGAATATTTTGAACGCCTGCAGAAGAAAAAAGTTATAGCCAGACAGGATGAGCGTCTTGCCGCCATGACTTTCCTCTCGATGTGCTACGGATTTCAGATGAGCGAGCTGATTCACCGGCAATATCAGTCCCAACTCGTCACCGAGGAAGAGTTCTACAAGCACAGTGTCTCATTGTTTGTTAAAGGAATCTTGTCTCAGTCATAAGCTTTATTGATTTATTTAATGATAAGTCTAACTTCTCCTCTCAAAACATCACCAATTATTAATCATCACCATATAAAGTAGAAAAGCCTTGATCCATCGGTACTTCTGATGAATCAAGGCCCCCACTTTGTCTCAAACATATATTGAAAAAAATCTCATTTATTAATTACATTTGTCTCAACTATAATGGTTACTCACAAAATTACTCTAAGAAGCTAAAAACTAGTCCAATCACTGTTTACTGATGCATAAATATTCATTTCTTACTAATTATGAAAAAAATCTCATTAATTCTGAAAACATTCTCATTAATTATGACACCACACACACATGTATTGCCAAAAATTTAAATCTTATAAGCTTTCATCGCTTTTCTTAGCTCTTTGAATGAAGGTCGTTTCCCGTACATTAAGACACCCGTACGATAGATCTTGGCGGCCAACCAACCGAACAACAAAATGGAAACAACCAGAATGGCAAGTGACAGCCAGATTTCCAGGAAGCTCGCCCGCTCCAGACCAATCCGCAACAGCATAACGGTAGGAGAAAAGAATGGAATGTACCCAGCCACCTTAACGAAAATCGTATCAGGTGCGGCGATATTGAAGATACCGATATAGAAGGCTGCCAGTGACAGCACGGTAATTGGCATAATGGCCTGCCCCAACTCCTCGGTACGGCTAACAATGGAGCCCACCGCAGCGAACAGTACTGCATATAGAAAGTAGCCAAGGATGTAAAATATGAGACCATATCCTAGCACCGCGATATTCAGTTGCGACAGATCCAGCCCGGCAGAGCTAAGGATCACATTATTATGTGGCAGCATAAGATTGGCACACACAACGGCTGCAAAAACAGCAATTTGCAGCAGACCAACCAGGAAGATGCCGATAATTTTCCCAAACATTTGGGTCAACGGCGAAACACTTGTGATGAGAATCTCCATGATCCGTGAGCTTTTTTCCGATGTTACTTCTGCAGCAATCATATTCCCCGTCATCATGGAAGAGGTGAAGAATAATATCATCAATACATAGACCAAACCATAGTTAATCATGGAGGTTTCTTTTTCCTCTGTCCCTACAGCTCCCCCTGGTTCAGATGGACTGTCTACTTCTCTGCTATCTACTATTACAGGTGTACTGATTTCACGAATTTGATCACTGGTCAACGATTTATTGCCCATAATAGCCTTGACCTTTGCTTCCTGAAGTCCCGTTTGCACCAATGTGATTACAGCCGGAGATGGCTCTTTTTCTACAGAGACGTACTCCACTTTGGGAAATGTGTCTTCCTTGGCGGCTGGCTCCGTGAACTGCACATAACCTTGCAGCTTCCCATTTTTCAAGGCTTGCTGCATTGCTGGCGCTTGTACGCTGTCATAACGTACCCAGATGGCTGCCGGGTTGGACTGCTCCTTGGTAAACTGCTCCAGCTGATTCGCCACTTCTGTCTGGTTCCCGGCAATCAGCCCCAAGCGTTGATGCTCAGCTGCCGTTGTACCGGAACCTCCGGCCCCTTCTCCTTTAAACAAAGAAATCAAATATGGCAGATTCATGCCAACCGTAATAAGCAAAGCCAGTACCAGTGTCGTAATGATAAAAGATTTGGTCCTCGCCTTCTGACGAAACGTAAAACCGATCACCGTACCTAGTCTATTCATGGGAATCCCCCACCTCTCTTATGAAAATTTCGTTGAGCGTAGGTTCCTTGATCTCAAAATGCTCCACATCCGTTTGCCCCAACGCTGTTTGCAAAATTAACTTCGCCGCATCCGGCTGCTCAATATGCAGCATCCAGCCACGATCCATATTCTCTATGCTGCGTACGCCTGGCAGCTGTTCCAGCCCGCTCACTTCCCCCGTAGTGATGAGACGAACTTTTTCACGTGGATAGCGGCCTTTAATCTCTTGCACACTTCCTTGCACCACAGTATTTGAGCGATGCAAAATCGTAATATGTCGGCACAGTTCCTCCACATGCTCCATACGGTGGGTTGAGAATAAAATCGCAGCCCCATCATCCCGTAATTCCTTCACCGTATCCTTAAGCAATTCGACGTTCACCGGGTCTAGTCCACTGAAGGCCTCATCCAAAATGAGCAGCGTTGGGCGATGCACAACCGCGGCAATAAAACCCATTTTTTGCTGATTTCCCTTGGATAGCTCCTCAATCCGCTTGTCATAATATTCCGGCACTCCAAAGCGTTCCAACCAGTAGCGTAGACTTTTGTCTGCCTCCTTGGCCGACATTCCGCGCAGCCTGCCCAAATAGTTAATTTGCTCGCTCACCTTCACCTTGGGGTACAACCCACGCTCTTCGGGCAAATAGCCCATTGTCCGCTGAAGCTCCTTGCTGTAGGGCTTGCCCTCATATTGGATGCTTCCCCCGTCAGGGTAAATCAGACCGAGCACCATGCGCATCGTTGTCGTTTTGCCTGCTCCATTGCCTCCCAGCAGTCCGTAAATCTCGCCGCCGTTCACATTCAGCGATATTCCATTTACCGCCGTATGGTTCCCATATTGCTTCACGACCTTTTCCAATTGCAGCATACTCATGATTGTTTTACCCCTTCCTTCTCCATAAATGTCTCTGCATTCGCAGATATTTGTCCTGCAGACCAATATACTAAAATATCATCCAGTTCCAGACGCCGCACACGGATGGGGCGAATCCCCGCTTGTTCCAATATAGCACTGGCCTCCCCGGCTGCCAGCGTTATAATTCGCTGTAAATTCCCATCACTCTCCGTCTCTACAACTCCCGGAAGCTCCGATGCCTCCTCTGGTGTACCTTCAAACCACATTTCCTTGCCATTTTCGAGCAGATGGTCTTTTTCCAGTTTGCCAAGCAGCCTGCCATCGTGCATCAAGACAATATAATCCGCCAAACGCTTGATCTCGTCCATGATATGGGTAGCAATAATGATCGTCGTTTTGCCGTTCTTCATACAATCCCGCAGTTCATCTAGCATGATTTTCCAGGCAAAAGGATCTAAACCTGATGAAGGCTCATCCAGCAGCAACACACGAGGGTGTGGCGCCAAGGCAGCAGCCAATTCAAATTTCCGACGCTGTCCCTTGGACATACGCGATAATTTCGTATGTGATGGAACCTGAAAGCGGTCCATTAAACGCTGAAAACGTGTTTCATCCCAGCCGGGATACCACAATGCTCGAAAAGCCGCTGCTGCTTCTGCCGTTAATCGATCCTCCTCACGAACCGGCTGCTCCGGTATATACCCAACCCATTGTCGTGTATCTGCCGGCATGCCGTCGGGGTATGCTTGACCGAACCAACGAATCTCACCGGAATCCGGATGAACAAGCTGAGTCAGCAAATGAATCAATGTGCTTTTCCCTGATCCGTTATGTCCAGCCAAAGCGACCACATATCCTGGTTCAACCGTTAAATTAATCGGCCCAATATTCCGGTTACCCCGGGTTTTATAGACCTGGCTCATCTCAATAATTGGTGCTTTCCTCTGTATTTGCGTAGGAACTTCCACATGATTGTTCACAGCTGTCACTCCTTCACCTGGACTTCATACCTTCTTTTCACCATTTCTGCAAAAAGCTCCAATAATTCCTGCTCTGTCATCTGTACAGCGATGCCTGTGGCAATCGCCGTTTCCAATGCCTCGGTCACCGCTTTAAGGCGGTAACCTGAGCGCATATCATCCTCGACCAGAGCGACAAAGGTGCCCGTTCCCTGCCGGGTACGTAGCAAGCCTTCGTTCTCCAAATCCTGATAGACCCGCCGGACGGTGATTACACTACAACGAAGCGTCCCCGCAAACTCACGAATGGAGGGAAGCAGCGTTCCCGCTGCAACTTGTCCGGTTACAATGAGTGAACGAAGCTGCTTTTCAATCTGCGCATACAGCGGTTCCGCGCTATTCTCATCAATTTGCACTGGAATATTCACCTGCTTTCCCCCCCCTTTTTTGTTATTTTTGTACACATACTACTAAGTTAAGTTCCGTTTCATGAGTTTACGCTGTGTCACCCGATAGGACACTGACATAGCCAGAACTCCTGCTAACAATGCTCCCCACATCACCGGGGACAACAGCAACCATTCCTTACTGTAAGAAGCCGTTATCGATACCAGATTGGCCCCACATACTCGAGCTATAATCGTAACCATCCCGCACATTAGCATGATCACAATAGATAGCCAGAAGTACTCTTTTCCTCTTTTCAAAAATTCCAAGTGAATATAAATGGCTTGAATGAGCATTCCGTAGCCTATCCAGGTCAGAGCAAACGATACAAAGAAACCTGTGCTGGCATATACCCGAAGCGTACCTGACAACGTAAACAAAAGAGCAAAAAATATCACACTATTCGCAACAAACGCCAACACCGCCTGTTGAATTCGACTCATAATTACCGCTTTCATCGGTATAGGCAAGGTGCGGAAAAAGGCTAGCATGTGCGTATAAGAATCTTCCTGCAAATATTTGAACGCTCGACGGTTATAAATGAACCCCAAAAACGGAATCAACGTCAGCATGATGAAATCAGCTACTGGACTCAAGGCTGCATGCTCACCCCATTGCACACTTACTGCAAAACTCATGGTAAATCCCAAATACGCAATAAACAGCAACGTCCATAGTGCTGCATATGGATTCTTGCGAAAATCCTGACGGGTAATCATCCATGCTTGCTTCATGATCGTCATTTTCTTATCCTGATCCCTTCTGCACTGCCTGTGAATAACGACCTCGTTCGCTCTTCATTTCGAAGGTGTTACGACAGTATTCAGTGTTATTACTGTATATATCCTTATACACAGTATATAAACCAAGATTTACAGTTGTCAACCACCTGAACAATATTGTGCGTACAATCACAATAGCTCGTTTGGACCTATGCTACTCTGTAAATGAAAAACGTTCTCAATCGAGGGGATGAACAAATGGATAAAATACTGCATTGGGATGAGTCCATATTTAACCTTGTTAATCGTCATCCTGAAGTGAAGGACATTATGGTAGAACTAGGTTTTCACGATATTGCCAAGCCCGGTATGCTCCAAACCGCAGGACGTTTTATGACACTGTCCAAGGGAATTGCATTGAAGAAAATAGGTATGGAAACTGTGCAGCAGACGTTTATGCAACATGGTTTTACCATTCAAAAATAAAGGGGTTAACGATCATGAGCGAGCTAATTAACAACCGTGAACATACAGCACAGGAATTAACGGAGCGTCAGCGAATACTGAAGGAAATTATTAAAGAACTACATGCTGGGAAAAGCGTGGAGGAAGTCAAAGCGCGTTTTGCAGAGGCTGTTGGTGGAGTAAGTGTGGCAGAAATTTCAGCGATGGAGCATGCCTTAATGACTGAGGAAGGAATTCCGGTGTCGGAAGTCCAACGCCTCTGTTCCGTTCATACGTCGATATTCAAGGGCTCTATTGAGGATATTCACCGTCCTGCAGGACCTGAGGAACAACCGGGACATCCTGTTCACACCTTTAAGCTGGAAAATCGTGAGATCGAACGGCTAGTCAACTTTAAGCTGGCATTGCATGCAGAGCAATTTCAAAAAGAAGACAGTCCCAAGGTTATTTACAAGCTGCTTGAGGATTTAAGTCTGCTGATGGATGTAGACAAACACTATAGCCGCAAAGAAAATCTGGTCTTTCCTTATCTAGAACGTTATGGAATCTTTGGTCCAACCAAAGTAATGTGGGGAGTGGACGACGGCATTCGTGCCGCAATCAAGGATGCGAAGAAGTTGCTCATCGAATATAACGGAGATCGTGAGCAGATCGGGAAGGCGCTTGCCCATATCATGAGCGAAGTGAATGAAATGGTATTCAAGGAAGAAAATATTTTGCTGCCGATGGCACTCAGTAAGCTGACCGAGGATGAATGGCTAAAAATAGCCCGGGAAAGCGAGGAAATCGGTTTCTGCCTGACCGCTCCTGAGCGTGAATGGATACCTGAACGGGCAGAGGAGCCTGTAGAAGCCCTTGAGCAAAAAGAAGACACTTCTGGCACTCCGCAAGGGTTCGTGCGATTTGAGACAGGGATTGTATCTGTACAACAATTGGAACTGCTGTTGAATCATCTGCCTGTGGACCTGACCTTTATCGATGAAAATGATGTTGTTCGCTATTTCTCTCACGGTAAAGAACGGATCTTTGCCCGCACAAAGGCCGTCATTGGTCGTACCGTGCAAAATTGCCATCCGCCGCAAAGCGTGCATGTCGTTGAGAAACTGCTGGAGGATTTTAAGGCCGGCCGCAAGGATGTTGAGGATTTTTGGATTCCAATCAAGGACAAATTTGTCTACATCCGTTATTTTGCCGTTCGGGATAACGAAGGACGCTATCTGGGAACGCTGGAATTCACGCAAAATATCGCTCCTATTCGCGCCTTGGAAGGACAAAAACGTATTCTATCGGAATAGCAGCCAGCCGTAAGCCACCATGTTCAGGTTTTTGCCACCCATATTTATAATATGCTGTTCTACTATAGGCTTGGCCCCCAGTCTTTCATAAAAAGTACACGCTGGATTATCTGCCAGCACCCACACCATAACAGAGTGAATATCCATACTATTAAAATGTTGAAGCAAGCGTAGAAAAAGTCTCTTACCGAGCCCTAAACTATGGTATTCACTCAAAACATAAATAGCCGTGATCTCTCCCCCATACGGGGGATATTCCCCTGACTTTTCCGGACCTCCACTCACAAATCCGATAATTTCCCCTTTTTCATTTTCAGCCACATATACGAGGTGACCGTCTTCAGTAGATAGATTCGCATTCCATAATTCTATTCTTTGCTCATAGGAAAGACGTTCCAGAACCTCGGCAGGCATGATATCTTTGTATGTCGTTCTCCAGCAGTCTACGTGCACCTTGGCGATGTCTTCGGCATCTGATATCATCGCTTCCCTGATCATCATGTGGGTTCCACTCCTAGTTTCCAATATTATGCCTCCTATTATACCGACGATCCGAATCTCGATCTATGATCTATAACAAGAAGCTCATTGTTTGGTGAAGTGGATATGCCATCCTAAAAAACTTACCAAGAGAGTCTTATGCACACGACCCGCACATTGGACTCCCTATGGCACAATACTCTTTTACGAGGTCAAAATATAAGGACCGTTCTTTGTAATCGCAATGGTGTGCTCATATTGAGCGCCCCAACTGCCGTCTGCTGTGCTGATGGTCCAACCATCATCCCCCCAGAGCACCGCGCCTTCGGGTCCGAGGGTAAATACCGGCTCAATGGTAATCACCATCCCTTCGCGCAGTGGCAATCCTGTTCTGGCACGACCGTAGTGGAGAACGTCCGGCGGTTCATGCATTTGGCGGCCGATCCCATGCCCAATCAGAGATTTGACGTTACCGTACCGCCGCCAGCCTGCCGCTTTTCCCACCGCATGCCCGATATCCCCTAATGTCCTGCCGGGGCGGGCAACGTCGATGCCTCGCATTAGCGCCTTATGGGTCTGCCGCAACAGCTTTGCTACTGGCCGGCTGATGTTACCCACTGCGTAGGTCCATCCCCGGTCAGCCAGCCACCCGTCCTTGTTGACCACAATGTCGATGGTCACAATATCCCCGTCATGAAGCACCCGCTCCGAGGGAAAGCCGTGACATACCACCTCATTGACCGAAGCGCAGGTAGCATAAGGGAACCCTTTGTAGCCCTTTTGTTCAGGCGTAGCTCCACGCTTGCTTAGAAATTGCTCCACCCAAGCATCGATTTCAAGCGTTGTGATTCCCGGAAGAATACGACTTTCCAGCGTACGATGGCAATCTGCCAAAATACGTCCGGCCTCCCTCATGTAGCCGATTTCCTCCGGTGTTCGTATCGCTATTTCTATTGGAATCCGCCTCCTTTGAGCATACAAATTCACTAAACCTATCCCATTGTATGCAGGACGGACACAAAAAAACCGTCTCCTCTGTGGATAGACGGTTTATAAAAGTCGTGTTTCTAGTTGTTCGTAAGCGAACCCTTAAGATACTGAAGAATTTATGCGGCCGAGTTCGTTTTCCACCACCATGGTCAACTCTTCCTCATACCCTCCTGTTATCCGGTATTTTCGCACATATTCCTTTACAAATTTTTTGGGATCCTTAGGCCGGAAAATTCGAGTCATTTCCCGCAGACTTTCCTTAACTTCATTATGACCTTTCGTTGCCATGTAACTCCCTCCCAAAACGTTGAAAATAAGTGCTCCGTTGAAGAGAATGCCGAAAAGTATTGATGTCCTTATGCAGTGAAGTAGTATGTCTAGTGCAGCTTAGGTCGGGAATGCCTTATGCGAGGCATGTACCTGACACTATTATTAACCGATTTTCTTTTGGCTGAATCACTACCCCATTATACCATATTCAGATACAGCTTTCAGCTTTCCAGTAAATTTACATTGATTTTACCTATCTTTTACGCTTCATATCATTTGGAGTTCTCAATTAGCTGCTGCATAGAGGTATACCTTATTTATCGGCTTTTGGAGCGTATGTGTTTGGGGTAAAATAAATAAACATAACAAGGGGGGAAAAGGATGAGCCGTTATGCTCCACTGTTCACTGCACCTGTTGCCCGTCTATCTGCGCTGAACCTCGGAACTTGTGAAGAGGAAGACATCGATGCCTCCCTACTTGATCAGGCAGACCACGAAATCCGAGCCAAATTTCCGAAAATGCATAGCTTTCTGCTGCTTCGCCACGGCAAGCTGATCTGGGAACGCTATTACAACGGTCATGAAGCAAGCTCCCTGAACGATTTGCGTTCCGCAACCAAAAGCTTCACTTCCACGCTCGTCGGCATTGCTATGGCACGTGGGGATATGCCCGGACCAGAGACCGCTGTGCATAAGTTGTTGCCTGAGTATTTACCCAAGCGGAAGGAAACACTGCTAGAACGGATTACAATTCGTCATCTGTTGACTATGACGTCAGGCTTGTATTGGCAGACGGGCAAAAAGCTCGGCGAAGCCTTTATCCACCGTTTTCATCGCA
Source organism: Paenibacillus sp. BT-177 (assembly GCF_025846815.2). NCBI lineage: Bacteria > Bacillati > Bacillota > Bacilli > Caryophanales > Paenibacillaceae > Paenibacillus > Paenibacillus sp. BT-177. The sequence goes on from NZ_JAOYTP010000010.1 coordinate 45,340, forward strand.
GCAAAAGCTGGCCGTCCTTTGCCCTACGCTTACCTGTACAGGAGGATCAAATCGGCGTATTCCAATATCGCAGTGTGGATTCACATCTGTTGTCCGTTCTGCTCACTCGTTGCTGTGGGATTGACGCCTATACGTATGCTCTCCAGCATTTATTCGAACCGTTAGGGTTCGGGAGAAGTGGTTGGGCACAAGATCCAGAGGGCTACACCATGGGCCACATCGGACTGTATCTGACGTCGCGAGACATGGCTAAATTCGGCGATTGCTGCCTTCATCAAGGCATCTGGAATGGCAGAGAATTGATTCCAGCCGATTGGCTGCATGAGGCGACGCAGCGACAGATTGAAGGCTATCCGGAATTCGGAGATTACGGATTCCAATGGTGGACTGGACGACTCCACGGCATTGATTATGCGTGTGCACACGGACATGGAGGACAGCAAATTTATCTGATACCGGAAGCGAATGCAGTCGTGGTATTTACAGCAGACAGCAAGGTGAGCCGTTGGAAAAACCCACGAACACTGCTAGAGCGTTTCGTTTTGCCAGCCGTATCCTCCCTCAACTTGGAACGTTCCTAAAATGAGCTACATGTGCTTATTGAATATAGGGGGCTAAACAATCATGGAAGTCTCAGCACCGAAAATTCTAATATTATACGCCAGCTACGGGGAAGGCCATGTGCAGGCCGCCCGGGCAATCATGGATAGTCTGCGAAGACTCGGACACTGCGAGGTACAACTACTCGACCTGATGGCTGAATCACATCCCTGGTTGAATGGGCTGACCAAATTTGTATATATGCAAAGCTTCAAAACCATTCCACAGCTTTACGGCTGGGTCTATAACATCACGCGCGGTATGCAAGCTAAATCGGCCTTTGGCCATGTGTTGCATTCATTCGGAATGCGTCAACTTGCTCTCACACTGAAAAAAGAGTTGCCGGATCTCGTAATCCATACGTTCCCGCAGCTCGCTCTCCCGGCGTTACGCCGCAAAATGGGAATGAATTTGCCTATTGTCAACGTGGTTACAGACTTTGACCTGCATGGGCGCTGGCTGCATCCCGATATTGATCGCTACTATGTAGCCACTGAGGATCTTCAGCAGGAAGCCGCACAGCGAGGAATACCTATCGAACGTATTGCCGCGACCGGGATTCCGATTCACGCTTCTTTTTATAACCTATCTGTCAACGAAGTCCCTGATCAGCAACAGGTAATCCCACCGTTACAAACTGAGACGACCACGTTGCTCATTATGGCAGGTGCATATGGTGTGTTATCCGGCATACTGGATATCTGTCGTCATTTAAGCCGACTTCCGCAGCTACGACTGCTGATCGTCTGCGGACGCAACCAGCAGCTAAAAGCAGAATTGGATGCGCTGTATGCGGACCACCCCGACATCTACACCTACGGATTCGTGGACTACGTCCCGGCACTTATGCGAGCAAGCAATCTGGTGATTACAAAGCCCGGTGGTATCACACTCTCGGAAAGCATCGCATCGGGTTTACCTATCCTGGTGTTCAAACCCGTACCCGGGCAGGAGCTAAATAATGCTCTGTATCTGCAGCAAAAAGGAGCTGCCCGCATTGCTCGCACAACAGAGGAACTGATTCAACATTGTCTGGATCTGATCTCCACCCCCTCTCTTGCTAAGGAAATGAAGCAGGCGATTGAGTTACTTCGCAAACCTCATCCCGCAGACCAAATTGCCGAGGATATTTTACTGCAGCTTGTGGATAAAAGAACCTCTGTCTGGACAAATTAACGAAGAATAAGCCAGACGGAGGGGATACCAATGGAACACAAAGGAAAGGATTTACTCCCACTAACGGGTGAAAAGGTAGAAGTGGATGGTATTTATGTGGATGAGGATGGACATGAGCAACATTTGCACAGAGGCCAGCACTTTCCAGCTGATGTTGTTTTGGGTACTTCCGAGTGGAAAATGACCGAATATGCCTTTGATAACCATCACGAAGGACGTACCGATGAACGACTTATCCCCAAAGAGGATGACAAGAATAAAATGGGTAAAATCACACACCCACGCCGCCATTTGAAAACTGGTGACCGATAATTACGGAAGCATATCCACAATTACACCCAATATGTTGATAGTTTGTGGACAAACTGTGTGCAAAGTATGAATTATCGTAATATTATCTACAGATTGTGCACAATTTGTGTATAAATCATGTTACTTCTGTGGATAAACATTAATATGCGGTGGATAAAGTGTATACAACATGTGCAAAACATGTGCATAACCGTTTAAAAGGCTGAACGAATTCTTTTCGTTCAGCCTTTTTCGTATTTTTATACACATTCTCTAATTCATATTTTTAACGAGATCGGGTATGTTCGAACGAGAACATCGCTCCCGGAACGATGAGTTGCCCAAAAAGGACTCTATCCCATTAACGGAGACTAATCAAAAATTCGCAAATAGCGCATAGAGGAGTGTAAAATGGAAACGGGGACGAACAGAGTCAAAAGAAGGAATTACCGAAATGTAAAAAGAGTAGGGGTGATCCGAATGGCATCTATTAAAATCCTTTCACTTAATGTCGGCATGCCCAAGCAGATCCAGTTTAATCAGAAGGACGTTTCTACGGGGATATTCAAGTCGGCCACAGATGAATATTTGTATTTATCTTATCTAAACTTCGAAGGGGATGGGCAGGGCGATCTAGTTCATCACGGGGGTAAAGAGAAAGCTGTATGCGTCTATCCCTACGAGCACTATCCGTTCTGGGAAAATGAATTGCGGAGGCCGCTCGATTACGGCGCGTTCGGGGAAAATTTAACGATAAAGGGTTTGCTAGAATCCGACGTTTGCATTGGAGACGTCTTTAAGCTTGGCAAAGCTATCGTTCAAGTTAGCCAGCCGAGACAGCCTTGCTACAAGTTGTCCATCAAGTACAGCGTACCGGACATGCCATTGAAGGTACAGCAAACAGGCTACACGGGATTCTACTTCCGCGTTCTGGAAGAGGGAGTTGCCTCTAAAGCCGACGGACTATCCCTCCTTCATCGCCATCCGAAAGCAATTACGGTTTCATTTGCCAATCGAATTATGCATCAAGAGAAGGATCATATCGAGGGTATTAAACAAATTCTCGAAGTGGAAGAATTGTCCGTAAACTGGAGAAATACGTTTCTAAAACGTTTGGCGGGAACCGAAACGGATTCTCGGGAAAGACTATCAGGCAATTCGTAAGGTGGAAGTGGTTCAATGAGTTAGTATGTTTTGTGTAGAGTCAACTTTTTTACCGAGATCGGGCATATCCTTCAATCCTATCCTCATAGCTTGTATAGTACGGAGACTTAGCTTGAATCTTTTATAAAGGAGGATATGCCTGACATGTCAGTCTATAAGTCTTCCACAGGATTGGATGAAAATATAGCAGCTGTCCTGTGCTATTTGTTCGCCTTTATTGGCGCGCTGGCCTTTGTCATGCTGGAAAAGAAAAGCCGATTCGTATTATTTCACGCACTGCAATCCATACTTCTTTTTGTAGCCCTCATGATCGGACATGTGCTGGTCGGATTCATTCCACTACTCGGTCCTTTCCTCGCTTCCCTGCTAACGCTGGCAAGCCTTGCCTTGTGGATTATCTTGTTAATTCGTGCGGGACAAGGAAAGTGGCTCAAGCTTCCCTGGATAGGCGATCTGGCTCTTCATCAAGCTCGGCAGTTATGAAAACAGCAAAAAACCTTGATCCTAAGCAAGGAATCAAGGTTTTTTATGTTTGGGCAGTTCATTTTTTTACGCTAGCTTCTTCTGTCATATATGGATGTGTCCCAGCTTATCTGGATTAACCATTAAATAAAAATTCTGAATATGCTCCCCGTCCGCTGTCAGTATGAGGCATAAGGTTTCTCTCACTTCACCGTCTTTCAGAAATGCCAGCTGAACCTCACCATTAATGACGGTGTGGACCACATCTCTTTCTCGTAAAACGGTTAATACCCGACGAGAGGTCAACAGGGCGAGAACGCCTTTGCGTACAACCATCGGCCTCATCACTGTATGCACATTACCTCCACCATCTGACACGAATATAGGTTGTTCAGCCAGTAGTTCCAGCATAGCAGTCACATCGTAGGCGAGAAAAGCGGTTGTAAAACGCTCCAGCAGTTTTACCCGGGAAGAGTTATTTATATTAGGACTGGTTGGAGCTTCAGGAGCAGATTCTCCGGAAGATAGAATACGACGGGAACGACTGAACAACTGCCGACAGTTGCTCTCGGTCTTGCCCAGTAATTCTGCAATTTCTTTATAATCATATTGAAAAGCTTCTCTCAGCACAAAAACAGCTCGCTCTATCGGTTTTAGCTGCTCCAGCAGAACCAGAAATGCGTAAGAAATCATATCTTTACGTTCCAGCCAATCGGCAGGGAGATCTGCACTCTCACCCAGCGGCTCCGGCAACCATTCTCCTACATATGTCTCTCTTTGCTTACGCGCAGAATTCAGTAGATTCAGACACCGATTCATCGTCATTTTGGCTACATAGGCTTTGGGATTCTGTATATCATTCAGGGGCTTATTCTCCAGCTCAACAAAACAGTCTTGAACGACATCCTCGGCATCCGTAACCGTTCCAAGCATGCGATAAGCAATGGCAAAAGAATATTTGCGATATTTCTGATACAGCTCCTCCAGACTTACATCCACCGATTCTTGTTCAATCCCTTGTTCTTTGCCAGTCAAAGTGTAGCCCCCTGTTCATTAAAGACTGCCTGGATACATCCCGGTCGCTATGGCAATCCGGTTCCAACTGTTGATCACATTAATTGCGGTAATCAAATCTACATACTCTTCCTCTGTAAAATGTTCTCTGACTCGATTATACAAGTCTGTGGGTACCCCTTGCTCTGAAATATGAGTGACCGCTTCAGCTAATTCAAGCATAGCACGTTCTTTTTCTGTGAACAAAGGAACCTCCCGCCATAAAGCAAGCTGCAAGATGTGATCGGCATAATCCCCTAGTTTTAGCAAATCCTTTGCATGCATATCAAGACAATAGGAACAGCCATTGATTTGGGATACTCTAATTTTCAGCAGTTCGTACAATACTTTGTCTGTAAAACGACCGGAAATATACTTTTCCATCTCCATCATTGCCTTGAATGTACTAGGACTCACTGCTCTGTGGTTAAATCTTAAACTCACGATACATCGCCTCCATTATTGGTTTACATACAGAAGACAAATGAACATGTGATTTTGTGACAAAGTGCAATACATCAATTTGGAATTGCCCTCAATTGACATAGCATGTATTATAGATAAATGATTTTATGCAAAGAAGGTGTGCACTCACATGAGCGGAAAAGGTTTTATTAAAGAATTTAAAGAATTCGCTGTACGGGGTAACGTGATTGACCTCGCGGTCGGCGTTATCATTGGTGGAGCGTTTGGCAAGATTGTCACTTCTGTGGTAAACGATATTATTATGCCTCCGATTGGTAAACTTCTGGGCGGTATGAATTTTCCAGACTTATATGTAGCTTTACAAGCTGCCGACCCTCTAAATGCTGACGGTACACGCAAGACTTTGGCACAAGCCAAAGAAGCAGGGATTGCGGTCCTTGCCTATGGTCAGTTTATTAATGTCCTGCTAGATTTCCTCATCGTGGCCTTCTGTGTGTTCATGCTGGTCAAAGGGATTAACATGCTGAAGCGCAAAGAGGAAGAAAAACCTCCTCAGGAAAAAACAATCAAGGAGTGCCCACATTGCCTGTCCGAAATCCCTATAGCTGCTACCCGCTGTGCACATTGCACTTCCAAGCTAGAGGGATTCGTTGAAGCACGCTGACTCGAACTACATTCCTATGAATAAAACAAACGGCTTAAGACAGTGTATCGTCTTAAGCCGTTTTTAGCATGGCTCTAAAAATCATTAATTGAAGTTGGTGATAATACCCCGAGGTCTGACTGGCAAACCTTCTGCGTACAGATGGGAGACATCACCGAAGCCAATGCAACGGGGAACTGCCCATTCCTTGGAGCGTTCATCAAACAAGATGGTAGTTACGGAGCTAGGCGGCATCCAAAAACCGGACCAGACCAAAGCCAACGGTAGTTCCAACAGATGTGCAAGCCAGGTTAGCCCGAAGCCGCCATGACAAAATACAGCTACCCTGTCTTCCGTGTGCTTCAGAATTCGGTACCTGCCCTCCACCCGCTCAAAGCCTTGCCGCTTCAAAAATTCATCAGAATGAACTTTCAGTCGCTCGAAGGTTTCAGGACTTTGCGTCCCCTGATAATAGGAAATTTCCTTCCAAGAATCATGGGTCGGCAGAGGCGACCCGGAACGAATCACTTCACCAGGCAAATCCCAATGGGAAAGACGACCGTATGGAGTATCCTCCAGTTTTAGAGCCAGCTCCTGCGTCCAGTCCTCCACTTCATAAGTCATACCGAGAGAGTCGGCGGTGTACCGCATCGTATCCAAGGCCCGTCCCAAAGGAGAGACGTAAATACGGTCCAGTCCGTGACTGGACAGCCGTTTGGCCAATGCCTTGGCTTCCAAATGACCCTCTGGCGTGATGGTGTTGTTAGGATAATCGGGGTCTGCATGTCGGATAATATACAATCTCATTATTTGTTCTCCGTTCCTATGAATGGCGACAGGATCGCTTTATCTCATTCCAACAGTGAGTTTTCCTAATTTTTAATGCTTATTCAGCAAGGTTTCCAAAATCGCGCGCAAATCCCTGTCTTCCTGATAAACTTCCTCACCTGTATCCAGCTCAATTACCCGGATATATGTATAGTTCGCTCTGGCATCGACGGGTTTAAAAATCAATTCCTCCGGATTGTCTGGACGCACATCATAGCCCATATTCTTGAACATATCTGTTATTTGATCAATCCCCGGCTTGCCTCCGCTTTCCAGCATAATCAGCCCACGCAGTTCCTTGGGCTCCTCTGGATGCATAACTCGGAAATGTACAATACATTCCATGTAAAATCGCTCCTTTCAATCATAAAGCTATGTTATGGCGCAAATCCCCATGTTCCCAGCATACCCCAAAAGCTACTCCGCATTCCACATCGTCCATCATATCGTCAGAACGGAAAACACGTTATACTGTAAAGTAGACTTTGATTTTCTGCATATGATAGGAGGAATCACGATGACTAGCGAGCTTCTGGATATCTACGACGATGAAGACACCCCCCTCGGCACAGCCTCCCGACAGGAAGCACATGCCAAGGGCTACTGGCATCATACCTTTCACTGCTGGCTGGCACGAGACACCTCGACAGGCCGCCGCTTGCTATTCCAACAGCGTCAGGATACAAAGGACACCTTTCCCGGATGCTACGATATTACAGCCGCCGGGCATTTGACTTCAGGCGAAGATATGTCCCAGGCGGCTCGCGAGCTGGAGGAAGAACTAGGCATTTATGTTCCCTTTACCTCCTTAACACCACTGATGACCGTTCGGTATGAAAGTAAAGGTACCGCACAGGGCACCTCTTTTTGGGATCGGGAGGTCAGCTCGGTGTTTGGACTGCTGTCCAACCAGCCCCTGGAAGCCTATTGTCTCCAGCAGGAAGAAGTAGCCGGACTGTACGAAGCAGACCTTGACCAAGCACTAGCCCTGTTTGAAGGCCATATTCCATTTATCGAAGCCCAAGGTATTACGTCGGGGCCGAACCCGGAAAAAACTCGCCGCCTGATTACACCGGATCAATTCGTGCCTCATCAAGCGGGCTATATTACATCTGTATGCCGGGCCCTGATGGAACTTCCCTCCCAGTAATCCTTATACTATTCTCCAGCTGACATATATTTGCCGATAATGCCTTCATATCGCCAGCCATATCGGGTCGACAGCTCGCTGCCCATATCATGCTCCAGCTCATACAGAATAAGATCCTGGGCAAAATGATCAAGCAGCAAACCTGTCATCACCGGATGCTCGGTAATAAGCGCCTGTGTCGGACAATTCTCTCCCCGCATACCCAGCATGCACCAACGCCGATCAATAACAAAGGAAAACTTACGCCCTGACGGTTCCTGTCCGTCTGTACCAGACGCACGCGGTAGCCACGGTCCCAACATACTTTCTCCGTTGTCGCAGGACCATAGCAGACGCACACCCCGACTCTCGGCTTTTTTCAACGCTTCCCGCAGCAGTTCGGCTTCCTCGCGCCACAAATTCAGCACAATCTCATGCTCTGCCCGTTCCAGCTCGCGTGTCAGGCTTTCCAGCACCTTCCGGTCACCTTCCACGTTGTAGAAGGTCGGCTTGGCTGGTTCTGTTTGTGGCATCTCCTTCTCCACCGCCAGCAGGGACTCCCGCATCTGCCCTTCGATCATTCGGGTCAGCTCACCCGGCGGCAGCATGCTGTAGCGTACAGGCTCTCCCGCACTCGCTCTGAGATATCCCTGCCCGGCCAAACGCTGCAAAGCTGCGTACACGTTGGAACGCGATGCCCCTAGACGCTTAGCCACTTCATAGCCGGAAGCCGCATTTTGTCTCGAAAGCTCGACCATCACTTTGGCTTCCATCTCCGTAAAACCCAGATTCCGCAGATGTTGCAGCAAACGCTCCATATGTTCTGTTCCCCCTATGCTGCCCGGCGTTATGTCTGTGCCCTGCGGTAGCCTGTTCGGCTGCGTCAAATCTGTTCAGCTCCACAGCGCGGGCACCATTTGGAGCCTTTAGGTAGTTCCGCTGTGCAGATTTGGCATTTTACATTTTCACGTATTTGTGTAGACGTCATTGTTGGCTTCTCACCCAAGGAATTATTGGCCTTCCAATATCGAATGCGCTCGTCCAGCTCCTCCTGACGCTCGCGCTCACGTTCCAGTTCTTCAAGACGACGGTGTTCTTTCTCCAATTCCTCCTGACGACGGCGCTCCCACTCTTCATCGAACGCTGCTTTTTCTTCTGGAGTAAAATCAGATACCGTGTAATTGCGATCTAATCCCGTTGAATCATGCGTTTCATGCTGCTCATCCTGTTCATGCCGATCGATGACTTCATCTTCTGCATACTCCATGTAAGCAGGCGCAGCATCCTTCACTGCCTCTGACTTGCGCAGATCAAAAGAATAGGCGTCTGCCGGCACTTCCTCCCGCACAGCCGCTACTTGCTTGGAGGCTGTCTGCCTTTCATTCAGCTTGCGTCCGCATTTGGGACAAAAGTTCGCATCCAGCGGCACAACTGCACCACAGGTACATAAATGGGCGTTTTTCAATTCTGCAATTCTACTGCGCAGCTCATCAATTTCATCCTGAAGCTCATCACAAGCAGTAGACAACTGTGTCATCTCGGTTTCAGCCACTGACATATCGGATGCCCGGTAGCCTTCGTAAAAGATTTGACCCATTCGTAAGAAATGAACATCCATTTCCTGCTGAATCGTTGTAATTTGCGAATTAATCTTACTAATCTCGACAGCATGCTGCGCCTTTTCTGTTGCGCGATTAGCGCCTTCCTTTATACGTTGAATCAGCTTCATCTTCATTTCCTCCCCATATCCAGCCGGATTTCACTGTACCGTCCGTATATCCCAAAGTTTTTTTCTGTTGGCAAGCCTCGAACTCCTGTATAATGGAATGCGGTCCTATCGCCTGTTTGAGGCTATAGGCATTGGCGTCAGCCTATTAACGTTCTGACGCTCCTGCTCTAGATCCGCATGAATTCAGCATCATTTTTAGTCCATTCGCCTTGTTCTTATCATCAACTAAAGCTGACTAGAACTCTATCATACCAAAAACTACCCCCATTTGTGAAAATGGAAGATTTTAAGAACGAAAGGGGTTTCAGGATCATGAACCCAAATCCTGCATTTTACCCCCGACCCATCGGGGTTCCTTATTCAACGACGATCCCTCAGGCACGTCGAGCTTCTATGGATACCAGTATAACGCTGGTGCCCGACACCGACCAAGACGCGACTTTTTTCCGTGCTATAGAGAACGCGGGCATTCATCTGAACCGCCCGCAAATTCAGGCCGTACGCCACGGTAAAGGCCCGCTTCTGACCCTGGCAGGGGCTGGCTGCGGCAAAACCACGGTGCTGGCAGCCCGTGCAGGCTACCTTATGGCGATGCGGGATGTCCCTGCATCGTCCATCCTGCTGGTGACCTTCACCAGCAAAGCAGCTGCCGAAATGAAGCTGCGCATCGCGGGATTACCCGGTGTGCGACCCGCCGCTGCACGCGCAGTACAGGCGCGTACCTTCCACTCATTCGCTTTGGCGATGCTGCGTCATCGCGGCGTACAAGACGAAGTGTTCGGTGAAACGCAGGCCCAGCATACCGTTATGAAAATGATGCTACGCCAGCTTGGACTGAGTGAGGCTTTCCAGCCGGAAAGCCTGCTGTCCGCACTCTCCGCCTGGAAAGCGGAAGGCCGTAGCGCAGACGAGCTGCCGGAAACCATGCGCGAGGAAGCGGATGCCAAGCGTGCCATGCTCGCCTATGAAGCGTGGAAACAGGAACGCAATAAGATGGATTTTGACGATATTCTGCTGCGTGCCTCCGTTCTCCTGCGTGACCCGGATGTGCTTCAGCCGCTTCAACGGCGTTTTTCCTATATCATGGTCGATGAATTCCAGGATACGAATGCCCTGCAATACGAAATGGTGCAACGATTGGCTGCGAGGCATCGCAATCTGATGGTCGTCGGAGATGATGACCAGACGATCTATACCTTTAATGGAGCCCGCCAGGAATCCATTCTGGAGTTTGACAAGGTCTATAAAGATGCAAAGGTCATCACCCTTGATATTAATTATCGCAGTGATGCGCGCATTTTGGGGCTGGGTTCCAACATCGTCGCTAAAAATGTTCATCGACGTTCCAAACGTCTTGCGGCTGCCGGGCGTGAGGGCTTGCCGCCACAGTTTGCCACCCCATCTGGACCTGAGGAAGAGGCGGGACATATTGTTACTCATCTGCTCGGGCAGGTAGAAGAAGGTCGACTTCGCTACCGGGATATCGCTATTTTGCACCGGACAGCCAGCGGAAGCCGATCTATTTTTGAGCAATTGATTATGCGGGATGTCCCATTTATTCAGTACGGAGCGGGAGCCGTATTTTACGATCAATCTCTGATTCGTCCCTTAATGGACCACTTGCGTCTGTCGCTGAATCCCCGGCGAATGGAATCCATTCCAAGCACCCTTGGACCGCTGTATGTCTCCCGTGAGGCCGGAATGGAATGGATTATGCGTGAAGAGAAGCAGCAGGCTAAAAAATACCCGTTAATCCACCTCAGTCGCTGGGATCGACTGCGTGATTTTCAGCGTGAACAAGTGAAAGAACGCATTCGGTTGATTCGCAGTCTCACTACAATGAAACCTGCCTATGCCATTCAAGAAATGCGGCGCGTCTTTTATGATAAATATTTGGAAAGCGGAGATACGGGCGCATGGACACATTATAAGGAAACGATGCAAGAAAGTCTGGAGGAGCTTGAAACGGCAGCCAAGCGCTTTGACACGGTAGAGGCATTCGTCAACTTTGCGGACGAGCTTTCAGAGCGCCACCGCCAGATGGAATCTCTGCGCAGAGAGGAAGACAGCGATGCTGTTCGGCTCATGACGATCCACCGTGCCAAGGGACTGGAGTTCCCTTGCGTATATTGGATCGGAGCAAGTGAAGGCATCCTTCCGCATAGCTCGGCTCTACACAGCGAGCTGCCAGAGGATCGTCGGGCAGGCGCCGCCCCCGCAACGGCTGTGGATAACGATGCTGCGCTGGAGGAAGAGCGCCGCCTCGCTTACGTGGCCGTCACCCGGGCGAAGGAGCTGCTGTACATCACCTCCCCCGCCTCCAATCACGGCAAGCCTGCTGCCGTGTCGCGTTTTCTGCTGGAAGCCTATGGGGTCACCCCTGAAGTCTCCAAGCCAGAAACGCGCCGCAGTAGCTTCGGCCAACCGAAGGGTACTTCGGGGTATGGCAGCCGGGCTGGCGGTGGTTCGCCAATGTCTGACACGGCAACCCGTGTGAGCAGCAGGCCGGGACTAGCCCCAGCAACCCCTACAGCACGTACGGCTTCGGCGGCGGCTAGGTCACAGACAGAGCCACGCGTCGATGTGCCTGTGTGGAAATGCACGGACGCCGCCTGCAAGGCGTGGATGCGGCGCGACACAGTAGGTGGACGCCGCACAACTACGGCTAGTGCAGGCACGCCACCGGTGTGTCCGCTTTGCTCCTCCCCGATGACGGAGGGTACGCGCAACATCCCGGCCAGATAAGTGCGAGGCGTGTATAGCCGCTATGGAGCTGTACTCCCACTGCATTCGTCATTTCCAGTCCGGCTTGTGCAGACCTGTAATGAATCCAAAAAAGCACTAATGTACATTTTCCCGGCACCCTGCAAAAATAAGTTTTAGACAGACTAAATCAAATAAAAAACGGTAGACTAGGATGTGAGAATAAAATCCTAATCTGCCGTTTTTTATATATCATTTTATCTAAGTTAACCCTCATTTATTCTAGATAAATTTCGTTGATGACTGAATTCTAAAAGGAGAGAAAACTTAATGAAACTTTCAGGAAATACAATACTCATTACCGGTGGAAGTACTGGAATAGGATTAGCTTTTGCAGAACGATTTTTAAAAGCTGGAAATAAAGTCATTGTTTCTGGACGGCGTGAACATGTACTTCAACAAGCAAAAGAGAAATTGCCTAGCCTCATTACTCATGTAAGTGATTTAAATATGGAGTCCGAGCGCATAGCATTGTCGGAGTGGGTAACTGCCAACTATCCAGAAGTAAATGTGTTAGTTAACAACGCCGGTATCCAACAACGTTTTAATGTGTTAAAAACGGATGCAAAAAACAATTGGAATTATTTCAGCAAAGAAATTACCACTAACATTGAAGCACCTTTCCATCTATCCATGCTATTCGCTCCATACTTTGCAACAAAAGAAGAGGCGACTATCATTAACGTCTCTTCTGGGTTAGCTTTTACGCCGTTTGTGATTGCTCCGATTTACTCAGCAACAAAAGCGGCACTTCATTCATTTACAATTAGCATAAGACACCAACTTTCTGATACGTCTGTAGAGGTAATTGAAGTTGTCCCTCCGGCAGTGAATACAGATTTAGGTGGAGCAGGATTGCACACGCAAGGAGAACCATTAGATGACTTCGCAGATGGAATTTTCAAAGGATTAGAAGAAGGTAAAATAGAAATCGGATATGGTACTTCTGTGGCTCGCTTACGCATGTCACGGAATGAAGTCGACGAACACGTAGAAAATATGTACAAGGCAACGAAAAACTCAATTGAATAACTTGCTTAATGAGCCATCCTTTTGCGGGATGGCCCTTTCCTTTATTTCGCTTTTTATTGATTTACCTTGTAGAATTTGCTGGCACGTTATCATAATTCCCAAATCTCATTTCTCACGATTCGTCTTTGTCGAAATAATCATCTGGCAAATGCAGTTCTCGCAAACAACCGATAAATTTTTCTTTGAAATTCGGATTTTTTTTATATTCCGGCCATACCGCCTTATAGTAAGGCAGCAACTTCTCATGTGGAATAATGCCCCAGTATAAAATCATGTTTTTCAGAACCTGCGGGTCGCCCCCTATCAACATCTGTTCAATGATCTGCCAGCTTCCCTGCTTGTTTTCGCAACTACGCGCGGCATAGATGGCAGTGGTCTGCATTTTCGGGTCGGCGTGACACAGGAAAGGCGCAAAGTTCTGGAGCGTAATCGCATCGTAATTCTCCAGGATATATCCTGAATAACGCAACGTTTCCGAATCATGAATCCTGTCAAGACTTTGCAAAATCACTGGAATAAATTCCGTTAAATTTGCTGTTTTACTGGAAGCGTGCAGAATCGTTAAAGCTTGCAGAAAATCCCTATGTTCATCCGATTGCAACAATTCCAGAAGATATTTTCTACCCGTGTCAAAAGAAGTTTTGCAGATTAGCCAAACAGCTGTGGTCCGATTTTTTGGGCTTTGCTCCGCAATGTTTTTCAAAAAACCAAGGGATGGCTGGGCAACTTCCTTAAACTTGAACATTCCATCAAGCGCCTTTGCTTGGATTTCTTCGTTTGGAGCGCTCTGATACATCTGGATCAGTGCATTCTCATCACCCGGCATTCGACTGCCAAACCACCCGATATCATAATCCAAAATAATTTCATCCAGCCAGCGCTCGTACCAGTCCAGAAAGCTGTCTTCATAGACAAAGAAAAAGGGATGATCGGGATGAAAATCGGAGGTGTACACAATTCTCCCCCTGTATTTCCCTTCAAGTACGAGATACATGTCGTATTCGCAGCCTTGGGTACCTATGCACAACATGCCGCCCAGCACCTTGCTACGGGCGTCATCGTATTCCTCATCAGGGATGTCCTCATCCTTGGTCAAGGGCTCAATCAGATGGTTCCATTCCTCTTTGGCCATCCCGGGATGCAAAACGGATTTTGCCAGGAGTGCCTGGTGCTCGGTATAGGAAGTTGCCTTTTCAATCGGATAAATTCCATAATAGGGTCCGGCGCCTCCGTTGCCGATGTTTGTTAAAAACAGCGCGTAAGGCTCGGGTAGGGTGACTTGATTGTGGGCTTGCCAGTCCGCCAGCTCTTTTGCTGTAAGCTTCTCTTTAACCCTGTACTGATGTGAGGATGCTCCAAACACCGAGAAATCCTTGTCTTTGTGCATGGCCTGATTCAGTTTGTCTTTTATTCGATCCAGTTGCGTTTCTTTCTTCCCAAACCACATATTTGAACCCTCCAGTTGACTTAGCCAGTTTCCTTTATTTGCTTATCCAGCAATTTCATTCTTTATGGGTCTTACCTCTTTACATTGATATGTATCTTTTTAAGTAGGTTTTTATAATACGGTGGATACTGTTTAATTGAAGTATGAAAAGTGATCGCGCATAAAATGAGTTAACGTATCCTCCAAATTGTGATGCTGTTTCATATATTGGAACAAGATGGACGAGGTGAGCATGATTTCAGAATCCTCGATACTAATAATCCATGACGGTGGCTCCTCAGGATTGTAACTAAATTCGCTAACGATGCCGTATGCTATACCTAATTTATCCATTCTCTTGTGTAAAATTTGATAGATCTCGTCAGTCAGTTGATGAATATTAATATCATTCTGTTCCAAAACTTTCTCCCTCCTCATTCGTCAATCAATAGATAGTTTAAAATCAACAATCGTCTGTTCGGCCGTAACCTCATAGCCTAAACCCTTGTAAAGTTGTACAGCAACTTGGTTCTCCTTCAGCACTCCCAGATAGACATCTGATGCAAGCGTTCTGCCCAGTTTTGTAAGTTGGCTCGTCAAGTGCTTTGCTAGCCCTTTCCCTCTGTGAGCAGGGCTTGTATATATGTTTCCGAGCTCCACGAGCTTAGAATCATAAAAGTGGAAGCCACCTACGGCAATAAAATGACCACATTCCTTGATCCCAAGGAAAGGATATTGTTCGAGTTCGCTCCTCGTAAAAAATTTCATGCCCCCATTTCGTAAAAAATCCACTATTTCTGGAACTTCGTTTTCCTTAACTAACTCAGCCAAGTTAGAATCAAGCAGTTTCGATTGATCCATATGTTTCATCGTTAAGAAACGTTGTGGGTTACCCGTTATGAGCCCATGAGACTGAAGAAGTTGTAGGTCACGATCACACAGGATTGTACCACAAACGGCATTTTTCTTAAGTTGAATGATTTCCTTCGTAGAAGCAATAAGAGCTGTAAAGTTAAGTTCCTCTCGGTTTATACAGTAGAAAGAAAATGCAGGGAAGGAAAGCCCGCAAAAGTATGCTAAGACCCCTGTCAGCCTGTCATCTACATATTGACCGACAAATTTAGCTTGCTCCTTACGTTGACTTAAATAGCTATAGAATAACAAGTGTTGGTCTCTATGAATCTGGTCCGTTAATTGATAAATAGTTTCGTCGCTAAGCAGTCGATGAGAAATCATGTATTAATCCCTTTCATTCCCATGTGGGTAATATTCTTATTGGCATAATACCACAAATGGAAACGATCCTTCCCGCTTATCCCATGTAGCCTTAACAATCTTGAGTTATACGTTTCAAAAAATATAAAGATTGTTTGCTATCGAAGTATAAAAATCCATAATTTAAGGATGATTTTCTCCGAAATTCATTGTATGGTTCCTGCCTCGCCTCTAATTTATGATGAAATTAAAGAGAGGTGAGGTCCTAAAAAATTAATGACAAATATTGAAAACGCATACAAACGAAGAAAGAATGCTTAAAAATGCAAGCTGGTCCTGAATCACCTGTCATCGATTACTTCAAAGTGTACTTAATATGTACACACTAATGAAAGCGTTTTCCGTAATATGCGTTGCAGGTCAATCGAGCCGGTAACATCTACTAATTCAAGGAGTGAATAATATGCCAGATCCATGGAAAAGAAGGTCTTTCGGTATTCTCAGCTTTGTTCTCTTATCCTTTTTGTTGGTATCTCTCAGTTTAATTCCAAGCTTAGCAAAAGCAGAATCAGCTCCCTTGGTCACCGATGTTGAAGACCGAACGGTGATGAATGCAAGTCAAGATTTATCCACTAACGGCAATTCCTCTCCTATAGTCGTCAGCTCCAAAGATGCAATTCTTCAAGGTTACGGTGTAGAAAAACGGGATACACCCTATACCGGCGATACGCTTTATAAAGGCGATGGCTATGTATCCTTCTTTTATGACTATGACCCTAATTCCGGCAAGTCTGACGGGACGGCTACGTTTAAAGTGAACGTGCCTACAGCAGGTCTTTATAGGCTGAGCCTCGGCTACTACATTCCGGCGGACACCGGCTCCAAGGATACCAGCATCAAGGTCAATGGTACCATGGCTGAAAACATAACGCTGGCTGCTCCTCCGAAAGGTGCGGCGGTGAACGAGAACATGGTAACTAA
Source organism: Paenibacillus sp. BT-177 (assembly GCF_025846815.2). Taxonomy (NCBI): domain Bacteria; kingdom Bacillati; phylum Bacillota; class Bacilli; order Caryophanales; family Paenibacillaceae; genus Paenibacillus; species Paenibacillus sp. BT-177. The sequence continues at coordinate 62,258 of NZ_JAOYTP010000010.1, forward strand.
GATCATGCTGAATGCTGGCACAAACGAGCTGACTTTTTCAAGAGGCTGGGGATATTACGGGATCGAGTATGTGAAGGTTGAATTCGCCAATCTGCCAGCTGCAATAAGCAAAATGGAAGCCGAAGACGGAGCCATTACTGGTGAGGTCAGCATCGAAGCTGCTGATACGGGTTATTCCGGTACCGGTTACGCAGCCTTTAAAGGCACAGGGTCGTTAACCTTTGCCTATAACGCAGCCTCAAGCGGGCTTTACAATCTTGCAATCGGTTACAGTAATCCCAATGGAGACAAAAAGACCCAATTGGTGGTCAATGGCCAGACCAGCGAAACATCACTCCCGACAACAGCAAGCTACACAGAGGTATCTGGCGGTAAACTGATGCTGAGTGCGGGAAACAATACCATACAGTTCAATGTCGATTCGGACCAATATCATATCGACTACGTCAAGCTGTCAGCAGTGTCCCCCCCGAAACTGCATCAGATTGAGAAAAAGCCAGTAAACCCGAATGCGACTGCGGAAACCAAGGCACTTATGGGTTATCTCATCGATAGTTACGGCAGCAACATTCTTTCCGGTCAGCACACTCTTGAGGATGCCCAGTGGATTAAAGACCAAACTGGAAAGTATCCTGCCATATTATCAACGGACATGATGGATTATTCCCCCTCTCGCATCGAACATGGCGCCACCTCAACTGAAGTGGAAAAGGCGATTCAATGGGCCAAAGAAGGTGGAATTGTCACATTCGCATGGCACTGGAATGCTCCTAAGGGACTGCATGATATTCCCGGCAAAGAATGGTGGCGCGGGTTTTACACGGACGCTACTACATTCGACGTTCAATATGCGCTTACTCATCCCGAGTCGGAAGAGTATCAGCTTATCCTAAGGGATATCGATGCTATTGCTGCTCAGTTGAAACGCCTCCAAGACGCTCACGTTCCGGTGCTGTGGAGACCGCTGCACGAGGCGGAGGGCAAATGGTTCTGGTGGGGCGCCCAAGGGCCAGACTCCGCCAAGCAACTGTACCATATCATGTACGACCGCCTAACAAACTACCATCACCTGAACAACCTGATCTGGGTATGGAACTCCGAGAGCCCCGAGTGGTATCCGGGAGACGATGTCGTCGATATTGTAAGTGTGGATATCTACAACCAGGCGGCTAATTATAGCCCAAGTATCGGCAAGTATGACAGCTTGGTGAATCTCGTGCAAGGCAAGAAGCTGGTTGGTCTGTCCGAAAACGGCCCGATTGGCGATCCTGAATTACTTCAAACATATTCAGCACATTGGCTCTTTTTCACCACATGGACAGGCGACTTCATCCGCAACGGACAATATAACTCCCTGGATCATCTCATAAAAGTGTTCAACAGCGATTACGTGATCACGAGGGATGAGCTTCCCCAAGACCTATTTACTTCATCCAAGAATGAAGCGGAGTAAGGCACTCTTATTTCGGATATTCGGACTTTGGGTATGTGATCGAATTCGATAACAACGGTGATAACTTGGTATTACTTTGAACGTGCCCATAACTGTACCGTCCCATCCAGCACCATGAAGCAGCGTAGAAGCCTGTCTCTAAAGAACAGCAGCCACCTCAGAAAGTAACCGGGGTGGCCGCTTTTGATTTATAACCTGAACGAATGCAGTCTATCGCAAACCTTAATGAAAAAGGACCGTCTCCTCTCCAATTGGAAAGTGGAAACGGCCCCGTTCTTTTATGCGAAACGAGTTAGTTAGTGGACCACAGCTTAATTCGGTCTTGGATATGCTTGGTAAAGGATTGTTCCATTTCTTGTACTCCGGCTTTCTCCAGTTCTGCCATATAGTCGTCCCAAACCTTGTCGAAGTTTTCCGGTTTAGTCATGACAGCTTCCGGAATCCGTTTCCATGTAATATCCTTCATCTTGGCTCCGAGAATAACAGCCGGATCGTCATTGGGAAGAGGCATCGTATACGCTGCTCCATATGCTCTCGGTTGGAATTCATCTTCCTTCGGGAATAGATCCTTCCAGTGCTCAATCTTATAGGCCTTAAGCACTTCCTTCTCCGACTTGTTATAAGTCGCTGTCAGCAGTTCCGGATAACTACGAGTAAAATAGTTGCCAGTTGAGTCCTTGATGCCATCACCATAATGGACCATCAAGTTCCAATATAGACCGATTCCGGACTCTTTTTGGAAAGCCGCATTGTCATTGTTCATCCGTTCAAGTACGGCCGGAATAATCGTCCGTTTGCCGTCTTTAACTGTGTAATGCTTGCCTTCAATCCCCCAATTATTCAGGACTTGACCCTCTTCCGATGCCAGAAAGTCGAGGAACTGGATAGCACGTACCGGGTCCTTACACTTGCTAGAGATCGAGATTCCGTATCCCCCATCAAAACCAGGCAGCCAGAAGTTGGTATCCTTGTACTCCTTGCTCATGGTAACTGGATAATGACCGTAAGTCTGATCGAATTTGCCCTCCGCTTTTAGTGCATTTTGTCCGTCTCCATAGTCCCACTCTGGATCAGCCAAGCCCAGTACGCGGCCTGAAGCTACCTTCGCCTTAAACTGGTCTGTCTTCTGTACGAAGCTTTCTGGGTCCAGCAATCCAATGGCATTCATGTGATTTAACCAACGGAAATATTCCTTTTCTTCCGGTCGGCGGAAATGATAAGTCGCTTGGTGAGTTTTTTGATCGATGAAGTATTCGCCGTCGTCTGGTCCCCCGGTCGTTTGAAATCCTGAATTCGTGACTTGGTACATATGCCAATCGTCGGCATTTAGGGACAGTCCGATATTTTTGTTGCCATTTTCGTCCGTCGGATGCTTGGTGATATAGTCCTTAATGACTTTTTCAAAATCCTGTACCGTACGAATGTCCGGGTATCCCGCTTCCTTGACGACACGGTGTTGGAGTTTAAATCCTACGTCGGGTTTGATTTTTTCCTCTTCGACAGCAGACCAGGTCGGAATAACATAGATGGATTGATCATCCAAACTGTACTTCGTCCGAACAAGCTTGTCTCCCAGCATTTTTTTTATATTCGGTGCATGCTTGTCGATCAAATCCGTCAGATCAATAATTGCACCAGCATCGACAAGTTTGCCGACATCCGCCTTAGCAGCGATTAAATCAGGGTAGTTTCCTGTGGCTGCAATCAATGAAATCTTTTGGACCGGGTCTCCGACAGCGAATTCAGCATCTAGTGTTACTCCGGTTTTTTCAGCGATGACCTTACCGACTTCATCCTTCATGTTATTCCAATTTGTACTGGAGTCTTCCGAAAAATAAGTAAGCGTGATGTCTCCTGTTGTTACGGCCTTGGTAGCCTCAGACGGATTATTACCACTACACCCTGCAAGGGTCGCCACTAAAGTTAGTGACATTACGAAAGGTACGATCATTCTATTTTTTCTTGACTTCATGGAGCTAAACCTCCCTGTATAATGAATGTTGCCTCGTTTTAGCTTTTTACCGCTCCAAGCGTCATACCTTTAACAAAATATTTTTGCAGAAAAGGATAGACGATTAGAATCGGTACGGTAACAATGATGGTGATTGCCATTTTGACGGATTCCGGCGAAACCTGTGCCATACGCTCCGCCATATTGGCAGCGTCCTGGGAATTGGTTGCGCTTGTTGTCGTACTTTGCAAAATTTTCATCAATTCATATTGCAGGGTCGTCAACGATTCGTTGGACCCATTAAACAGATAAGTATCGAACCAAGAGTTCCATTGTCCAACCGCCAAGAAGAGCGCTACGGTCGCTAATGCTGGTTTGCAAAGAGGAAGAATAACGCGCCAGTAGATCGTGAAATCGTTGGCACCATCCAGCTTAGCTGATTCCTGTAACGCATAAGGCAGACCATCAATGAAGGAACGAATAATGAAGACGTTAAACGCACTTACAAGGCCCGGTAAAATATAGACGGCAAATGTATCAATTAAATGCAATTCCTTCATCAGGATAAAACCTGGAATTAACCCTCCGGAAACATACATGGTAACAGCAAGAAAAATTGAGATGAACCTTCTGGCTTGAAAATCACTTCGTGCAAGCGTATAGGCAAGCATCGAGCCGCTGACCAAGCCCGCTACAGTGCCAATGACGGTCCGCAGAAAGGAGATTTTGAATCCAGTGATTAACCCCTCATAGGTGAAAATCAAATCGTAATTTTTCAAAGTAAATTGCCTTGGCCAGATGGTGATTCCACCTCTAATGGTGTCCACCGAATCGTTAAAAGAGATAGCCAGCACATTTAAGAACGGGTAGATCGTCAGAACGGTTACCACAATCATGAAAACATAAACAACTACCTCTAGGATTCGGTCTTGTAGTGATTTAGACTTAAGCTTGTTATTTAATCCGCTGACCGGCGTAGTGCTTTTGACAGCCTCCATGTCTATTCTCCTCCTTACATAATGCTCTCGTTGGTATAGCGCTTAAAGATTCCGTTAGCCGCAAACAATAGGACCAGGCTTATCACCGAATTGAAGATATTAATGGCCGTCCCGAAAGAGTAGCGTCCCATCGCCAGACCATAATTAAGCGCATACAAATCAAGTACTTCAGAGTAATCGATGACCAGGTGATTGCCCAACAGAAATTGCTTCTCGAATCCCGTACCGAGCAGATGGCCAATAGACATAATCAGGAGAATGATAATGGTCGGCCGGATCCCCGGCAGCGTAATATGCCACATTTGCTGGAATCGGCTAGCGCCGTCCACCCGTGCAGCCTCGTATAATTCAGGACCAATACCGGCGATGGCAGCCAGATAAATAATAGCGTTCCAACCGGTTTCCTTCCAGATGTCTCCGAAAGTTACAACCCACCAAAATAATTTACCTTGGGCCATAAACTGGACTGGCTGATCGATGATGCCTAGACCCATGAGCATATCGTTTACGACACCGCCATCCGCTGAAAGCATTTTGGTGACAATGCCTGCAGCAACCACCCATGAAACAAAGTGCGGCAGATAAGATACAGTCTGAACAAATCGTTTTACAACCTGAATACGGACCTCGTTGAGCAATAGAGCAAAGACAACCGGTACAATAAAACCAGCGACCAGTCCCATAAGACTCATAGCCAACGTGTTCCGCAGTACTTGGTAAAAATGATCATCTTGGAACAAAGTACGAAAATGCTCCAAGCCCACCCACTTCTGTTCAAAAAAACTCAAACCGGGTCTGTATTTCTGAAATGCCATTGTCCAGCCCCATAGCGGCAAATACTGAAAGATGAAGACCCAGATCACAAACGGAATGGACATATAATAAAGATACCTTTGGCTTTTAAATACCTTCCAAGCATTCCGCTTCGGTTTTTTGTATACGTTTTCCGAATTTACTGTTACCGCTTTCATTTTTTTCATCCCCTCTCTTAAATCCATCATAAAACAGAGGAGAGTCAGAGCCCATACAACGGATTTCGGGAAAAATCATCCACAAATTATGGATTTCTATATTCCGACGGTGAACAGCCTTCGTACCTTTTGAATTTGCTGTAAAAGTAGTTAACACTTGTATAGCCGACGCTTTCAGCGACTTCGTAAACTTTCATTCCCTGGTCCAGCAACTCCTTTGCCTTGTGAATACGGACTCTGTCCAGATAGGTGTTAAAGTACTCCCCAGTCTTGTTCTTGAATAGCTGACCCAAATAGGCAGTACTATAGTTTAGTAGTCCAGCCAGCGTTTCCAGCTTCAGGTTGTCTGTATAATGACTGTGAATGAAGTCGATCATTTTTTTGAATTCCTGCTCCTTTCCACGAGGTTCGGAGTCTTTCGCCAAAGCTAGCAGGAAACGGTAGGTCTCTTCCAAAAGATCATGTAAATGATCATGCTGGTATATCCCATTCAAAAAACGGGAAACTTCCTCCGTCTCTTTCAACTCGATACAGAAACCCGCGGTCAGCTTGTGAATGACCGCATTGGACAGAAAGAAGAACGACTCTTTGATCGACTTCTCATCTTGCCCCTGTTGGAGAAAAAATGCTGCCGCCTCGTTCAACAATGGAAGTATTACAGTCTGGTTCCCTACTTCCAGACTGTAATACAGGCGGAAGATGAATTCCTCCATCGTTTCTTCAGCTTTATCAGCAGATAATCGGGGGGAATCCAGCGCAGGAGAAAAGAAAGGATACGGACCTAGCAGTCGGTTCTTCTCACTGAAAAAGGATTGTTTTACCGCTTCCTGGGCCTTTAAAAAAGATTTACAAATATCTTCAGGAGCAGATACTGCCCCTCCGGTTGCAGCGACGAACCTAACATTATCCGCAGCATTACGAATCTCATTGTGCAGAATTTCACGCCGTTCTCTTCCGCGCAGCGGCGCGTTGAGCAACAGGACTGTATACGGTGGGATTACTGTGACAAGCCCTATCATCTGCCCCTCGATCTTTGCCTTTAATCCATTCGAAAGCTGGTATGCGACATCGGAACGGTCCACTTCAGAAACACGCGGGTAAACGACCACGACTTCGTAGCTGGTCCACAACAAATCCGCTTCTATTGCTTTACTTCTCAACTTGGCGGGATCTTCAGTTTTCTCTTGAGGGACGAGCAGACTGTGCAGGTATAAATCGCGATTAATAACTTCTCTCTTACGCCACTCCTCTTGAAGGCGCTCCTCTTCGATTCGCTCGCGTATCCGTTTTATACTGGACGTCATTTCATCAATGTCGACCGGTTTAAGGAGATAGCCGAACACCCCGTATTTAATCGCTTGTTTGGCATACTCGAAGTCGGCATATCCACTGAGGATAATAAAATGCAAATGATGACCACCGGACCTCAAGTGCTCAATCAACTGTAAGCCATCCATAACCGGCATGCGGATATCGACAATTACGACATCAGGAGCTTTTTCCTCGATGACTTCCAATGCTTCTTTTCCATTGGCTGCCGTAGCTGTAACGATACATCCGAGGCTTTCCCATGGAATCAATGTTTGAAGCCCTTGACGAAGCTTCGGTTCATCGTCAACGATGACTACCTTAATCATTTGGTTTCACCTCCAGGTATGAAAAACTGAATACAAGTGCCTTTTCCAGGCTCGCTCTCAATATGTAAGGCACTAGAGGTCCCATACAGTAAGACGAGACGATCATTTACGTTTCGTAGTCCAATTCGCTGGACCTCCTGTTCATGTACAGATGCAGCAAGCTCTGCTTGTACAAGGACGAGACGATCGTCCGTGAAACCGGCGCCGTTGTCACATACTATAACTCGAACCCCCTCCGGGATTTTCTTAACTTTCACTTCAATGACAGCTCCTTCTGCTTGATTATCCAGACCGTGTACAATAGAATTCTCCACCAATGGTTGAATAATCAGAGGTGGAACCAGTGTTTCCTCCAAATCCGGATCAACCATTAAGCGATACTCCAAACGGTCTTCATACCGGAATTTTTGAAGATCAAGATAACAGCACACTTGCTCAAGCTCTTTACGCAGTGGAATCTTGTCGTTACCGGCCTCCAGACTGCTGCGCAACAACGCGCTCAACTGCCATACGGCTTTAGCGATATCGTCCTGTTGGCGAATGTGGGCCTCCATTCTAATGGACTCTAGAGAATTGAAGAGAAAATGCGGGTTGATCTGGCTTGCCAGCATTTTGAACTTGATCTCGTTCTGTCTCTGCTCCACCAGGCTTTTCTGACGATTCGTTTCTTGAACCTCCTGGACCAAATGGTTTACGTTACTGACGAGCGCGTTAAATTCCCTCGATAGTAGACCAACTTCATCTTTTCCGTCGATATGGAGATAGGTTTCCCACGAGCCCGCTCCTACTTGGGTCATATGCTTGCTCAAGCGGAGAAGCCTTCTGGATAATAGCGAAGCAGAAGCATAGATAAGTAAGGCTGCAAATATTAGACTAGCTGTGATCACGACTCCGCCGAGCCATATCACTTGATTAGCATCTCGGGTAATTTCAGAAACGGTAAAAACGGAAATAATGCGAAGTCCATTCCAGCTGTTCTGTGGAGTTAGATTTCCGATCACCACTTTCGATGCTTTTCCGTTAATGAGTGTGTTGTAACTTCCTTCCTGTTGGAAAAGTATATTTTCGTCGGCATGAATTTCAGAAAGATTCTTCCCAAACAACTCTGCTTCATTGGACGCGACAATCTGATTCCGGTTATCCACGATCAAGGTAGGGAACGATTCCTGATTCAGAATTGAATTTAATTGGCGCTTGTTAACATTTATGACCAGAACCCCTTTGCGCCCTGGTGAATTTACTGAGAATGATCGAATCAGGCTGAGATAATCGGCATTGTACCTCTCATCCTTAATTAAATTCCAGCCAACCAATCCTTTCTGCTCTATGGCCTCCTTGTACCAACCTGCGGTTGTGATTCTTTCGTCCGGCTGGATAAATTCCCAATTATTAAGTGCTCCAGGATTAGGGACATAGACACGAATGCCGGATATCTCTTTGTACAATTGGAGGTAGTCACGAATACCTGTATACTCCCGGTAAGCCTGAATGACTTCGATGTAGCTGTCATACTTTTGGCTGGCCACCATTTTCATCCGATTGTCATTGGTTAGCCGATACGAGATGTCCAGCGGCACTTTAATCAGTTCTTCTGTACGATTTTGGACCCGCTCGACATTGTTGGATGCTTGCATAAAGGCGTCCTTAATGACGGACTCTCGAAGCTTCCCTGTCAGAAACAGGCCGCATAACAGCAAGGGAAGAACAGCTACCGAAATGAATGTAAGCGTCATCTTCTTTCTCAGTTTCATGTCATTCATCATTCGTATAAAAAACATGGCTTGTCCTCCCCAATCAGTACGCTGATGCGCGCAAAATGCCCCTTTTATACAAAAAGGGGCATGCATAACTCAATCAATTGTTTTCTAACTTTCGCCAATTGTACTGTTGTACTGATCCTTTAAGCCTTAAGCCTTGTTGGACCTTAATGCCCGAAGCCTGAACCATCCACTTTCATAGTCTTTCTGTCTGTAGACAAGAGGGAGGCCCAACTTCATAAGCCGATCCCCCCCATGGATAGACTTTTGCCCGCTATTTCCTGACTGAACTTCATATTCAAGCTCTGGATTTAGTCCATCAAGGCGCAGGGCTCGCCAAGGCGCGTTCGGAACAGCCATCACTTGGAAATAGTAGACGATGGCATCCTCTTGGTCTTCAGAAACAAACATCCAAGCCGATTCGTTATCTTCAAACGGGCTCTTTAGGCGATACAAGTCACCCTTCTGTACTAAGCCACGTATCTGCTTATATACTGCGATTTGGCGTTTGACCGTCTCTTTTTCCTCATCGGTGAATTTCGTGAGATCAAGCTCATATCCAAAATTTCCGGACATGGCCACATCACCTCGAAAATCAAGGGGTGTTATGCGTCCAACTTGATGGTTCGGAACTGCTGACACATGCGCTCCGGTGGCGCTTACAGGATAGACAAGGCTAGTTCCATATTGAATCTTCAGGCGTTCCACCGCATCGGTATTATCACTAGTCCAGACTTGAGGCATGTAGTAAAGCATGCCTGGGTCAAAGCGTCCTCCGCCACTTGAACAGCTCTCAAAAAGAATATGCGGAAATTCGGTGGTGACGCGCTCTAGCAGCTCATACAATCCAAGAACATAGCGATGCGCAGTCTCGGATTGACGTTCCGGCGGCAGTTCGGCGGAACCAATTTCCGTCAGACAGCGATTCATATCCCATTTCACATAAGAGACCGGGGCGCTGGAGAAAATGGCAGCCAGCGAATCGTAGATGTAATCGCGTACTTCCTTGCGAGTATAGTCCAGCACCAGCTGCCATCTGGCTTCGCTGCGCCGCCGTCCTGGAACGTGAAGGCACCAATCTGGATGCTTCCGGTACAGCTCACTGTCTGGGGAGATCATCTCCGGCTCGAACCAGAGCCCGAATTTAAGCCCCAATTGATTGATACGTTTCGCGACATCAGCCAGTCCGTCTGGCAGCTTCCGACGATCCTCGTACCAATCACCGAGAGACGAATTGTCAGAATCCCGTTTTCCGAACCAACCGTCATCCAAGACAAAAAGTTCGATGCCTAGCTCTGCCCCCTCTTTCGCTATCGATACCAGCTTATCTGCATTGAAGTCAAAATAGGTAGCTTCCCAGTTATTGACCAGAATAGGGCGTTCTTCATCCCGATATGTCCCTCGGCAAAGCCGAGTTCGATACAAGCGATGATATGTACGCGACATTTCTCCCAGTCCTTGACCAGAGTAAACCATAACGGCTTCTGGTGTCTGGAAGCTCTCTCCTGGGCTCAGTAACCATGAAAAGTCAAAGGAGTTTACGCCAATGCTAAACCGTGTAGAGCCAAATGAATCTAATTCCGCGCCAGCCTCAAAGCCCCCGCTGTACACAAGGCTAAAGCCGAATGCCTCACCATGGCGTTCTGTTGTCTCCTGCGTGACCAATGCAGTAAAAGGATTAAGTTGGTGACTGCTCATGCCCCTTTTACTATCAATTCGGGTTTCACCTTGAAGGATCGGTTTACGGGTAATATTCCCTTCCCGTGCCCATGCTCCCGAAAGATACATGAACTCTAAATCGCTTTTCCCCGAGAAATCGACACTGGCACTTAGCGCACGGAGGAGTCGAAGACTTTGTTCCCCCTCATTACTTAGACGAGCCGAACGAGCGATTACTTTTCGATCCGCAAAAACAGTATAAAGAAGAACCACTTTAAGACCTGAAAAGGCATCTTTTAATTCCAGTTCCAACGTATCCGCTTCAGCTTCATTCTCGGTATATACGGCCGGAAGGCCAGGTAGAGATGGCTTTCCCTTAATAATCCGGTAACCATCGTACTTTAATTCCGTGATGCGAGTTCCATCCTCCAGCTCTACTTGATACGCTGGGGTACGGAAGTCTCCACTTCCATACTGTGGGTATTCTTGCGGCAGCCGATCCAATCCAGCCGTCGTAGGAGTGTGAAGCAATAGATCAGCCATGGGCTCACGGTGCTTCAACCTGTCTCCCCAGTATACATGTACAGGAAATCCATCGACAATCTGAATAATATAACTCATGCCCGACGACTGCAAATGAAACAGCCCCGGTTGCTCTTGAACAATGATAGCCATTGGGAAAAATAACCCCTCTCTTAGATAATAATCATCAGAGATCCACACCAAAAAGGCACTTAGAAGAATCTTTATGTAGCAGGCGTCAACTAAGTTCATATGGTGTAAAGCTTGATAAGATCCAACAATATAGCAGTAGGTTCTACAGAAATCATATATTAACTTTAGATATGAAGTACATGGCATGGTGCTCACTATTTATGTTATAATGCTTGATAATTTACATAAGGAGATTTTACCGTGATAGAGTATTTGCCACGTAGTAAACAGCACTCTGAATTGTATCTAACTCAGTTTGGCATAGAGAAATGCATACCCAGTCACTTTTTTGGACCTGCTATAAGAGATCACTATTTGCTCCATTATGTTTTGGACGGAGAGGGTACCTTCGAGGTTGGCGGGTTCAGTTATCGCTTGCGGAAAGGACAGTGGTTTCTAATCTGCCCGCAAGTCATCACTTATTATCAAGCCGATGCCGTAAATCCCTGGTCTTATTGCTGGTTTGGTTTTAACGGGACACTGGCAGAAACACTCCTCAAGCAAGCAGGCCTCACGATGGCGTCCCCAATCCTCTACTTTGAAGGAGACCATTTGATTTATCAGTATTTGCAGCAAATGAACGAATCAAGTGGATGCCTTAAAGCTCGGGAAACTAGATTGACCGGGCTGCTTTACTTAATGTTATCGGAGCTTATAGAGTTCAGTCCGGCAGCGTCCTCCGAACAAAAAGAAGGTCGGGCAGAAATTTACGTTGAAAAAGTGAAGGATTTTATTGAAATGAATTATGCTCAAAAAATTACCATTGAGCATATTGCACATTTTATCGGTCTCAATCGAAGCTATTTATGTTCATTATTCAAACAACGAGTAAACACAAGCATTCAAGATTATTTGATTCGCTATAGAATCAATAAAGCCTGTGAAATGATGGGGAACGCCGAACTTTCGATAGGCGATATTTCCCGTTCAGTCGGCTATAATGATCCTTTGCTCTTCTCCAAAATTTTTAAAAAGGTAAAGGGATTCTCTCCCAAGCATTATCGATCCGAAACCCATGCTCAAATTCAAAACGACTACTGAAATTACAAGTAGAAACCTCTAACGAACAAAAGAGATCAACCAGAAAAACTGGCTGACCTCTTTTGTTTATTTTGCGGTTTGCCCTTCCAAATAAGAAACAGGTTCTTTAACCTCTACTTTGGTGCCCCCAAATTCATCCTTAATGTATTTTTGGGTATCCTCGTTATGATAGAGATCCGCTAATTTTTGTAGTCCCTTATCGTTTGCCTTATCCGATGAAGTAACCAGGACGTTAATATTGTTCTTTGTTGCCTGACTGATCTCTTCGTGGAACAAGGAATCCTTCAGTACGTTCAGACCGCCTTCTAAAGCAATCGTGTTCCCGATCAACACCAAGCCTACATCCTGAATCACGCGCGGACCTGTTTTGTCGTCGATTAGTTCAAATTTCAGGTTTTTAGGATTACTAGTAATATCATTGACTGTACCTAAAGCATCATTAAAGTCAGCTTTAAGCTTAATTAAACCGGATGCTTCCAACAGCTTCAAACCTCTTGCTGTATTCGCCGGGTTGTCCGCCAAAGCCACCAACGCTCCGTCAGTCACTTCATCGATGCTTTTGAACTTTTGCGAATAAATCCCCATCGGCTCCAGGTAGGTAGTGGCTATCGCCTTCAAATCGGCTTTGCTCTCTTTGTTATAGCTCACCAGATACGCCCATGATTGGAATGCATTCACGTCCACATCGCCTTGTCTAGTCGCATTGTTCGTTTCGATCCCACCGTTAATTTCCTTTACTTCAATATCCAGCTTGGCATCCTTGGCGGCCTGGGATTGGGCAATATGCTTCCAAATCTGCGCGTCAGACCCCATGGAACCAATGACTACTTTTTGCTTTTCCGCACCGGAAGCGGAGCTGGATCCATTACTGTCTGTGCTTTTATTACCGCATCCTGCGGCTACTAGTAACAAACTAATCCCTAATAGTAAAACGAACGATTTTTTCATGTTGTTTTCCCCCAGATCATGCTAGTATGCTAGTGCATCGTCATTCCACCTGTAACATTAATCGCTTGTCCTGTCATATATGCGGAGAGCGGACTTGCCAGAAACAACACCACATTGGCGACATCCTCTACCTCAGCCGTTCTCCCCAAAGGTACCTGCGAACAATCTTCTTCATATATATCCTGGGCGGTCATTCCGCGAATAACGCCCCCTTCAATCCGCTCGCGATGCTTCATCGGCGTTTCTACGATACCTGGACAAACCGCATTCACCAAAATTTGGTGCGGAGCAAGCTCAATGGCCATCACCTTGGTCAAGCCGAGAACCGCATGTTTGGATGCACAATATCCGCCCATGGCCCGATATCCATTTTTACCAGCCTGCGAAGCAATTTGGATAATTCGCCCTGGTTTACGCGCATCCACCATTTCCTTGGCAAACCGTTTGGACGCTACATACAGCCCAGTTGAATTAATCGAAAATACTTTTTCCCAATCAGCCAACTCACTATCAATGACATAATCCATCGTAGAAGTACCTGCGCAGTTCACTAAAATGTCAGGAACTCCCGATTCGCTGATTAGCAGATTGCACCATCTTTCGATATCACCCGGTTTGGATATGTCCAATTGAGTTTCAACTAGCTGTGAATTGTCCACTCTATACGGCTCTTCATAAGAAATATCAGCAGAAATGACTTTAGCTCCACTCTGAATGAACAGCTCTACAATCCCCTTGCCTATACCTGACTTGCCGCCTGTCACTACTGCTGTCTGATGAGATAGGTCTATTGAAATCATAGATTTTAAAATACTCTTTTGAAAGGATCGCGGCTAATGCCAGCCTCCAACACAATCTTCACATATTCCTGTGCTGAAAAAAGAGAATGATCCTTATAGTTCCCGCATTCCAAAGCAGTAACAGCCGGAACTTCTGTCGTTTCCAGAATTCTTTTCAAGGTTTTTTCCAAAGCAAGTGCAATTTCCTCAGGCTCGTGTTCATTCCATAAAATCAAGTAGAATCCCGTTCTGCAGCCCATAGGAGAAATATCAATAATGCCTTTGATTTCGTCTCTCAGATACGTTGCCAATAAATGCTCCAGCGTATGTACAGCTGCTGTTGGCAGTGCGTCTTCATTCGGTTGCAGAAATCTCAAGTCATACTTTTGTACCGTGCTTCCTTTTTCATCATGCTCTACTCCCGCTGCTCTTACATAAGGAGCCTTTACAATCGTGTGGTCTAATTGGAAGCTTTCTACTTTTGCCATTTTTCTCATCCTCATTTTCTGTAATTTTTATTTTTAGTCTAATGACGACTACTCAACATTTGTGCTATTTTTTTAAAAATTTAATGCTTTAAATCAGCATTTTTGCAATTATACATCGGATTACTCGGTTTTACCACTATAATTATTATTTTATTTCTCATTTCTTTGTCCGTCTCTCCTTTGCCTGTACGTTTTGACATAGTGTACAATATATACGGTAATCCATCTTTACGAAATAGATCGAGGACATCGTAAGCCTCATTTAGGAGAATGCTCTGTGAATGAACCGGATTGGAAGCACTTGAATGCTGTCCCTTTGCCCTTGCAGGAATTTCAGCTACAGCTGGACCAGAACAGTGTGGACGCCAAGCAACTAGAGGAGTGGAAAAAAATCCCCGTCCTTTATCAACTAGCTCTGGAGGAATTAAAGAACAAAATTAAGCTGATCCAGACGGAATGGAAGCTGATAGATGGTTTTAGCCCGATTGAGCACATTAAAACCCGGATCAAAGAACCCCACAGCATTGTGGAAAAAGTTCGGCGCAAAGGGCATGAGGTCACCCTGGACAATATATTGCGTGAAATTCATGATATCGCAGGCATGCGCGTGGTATGTGCTTTTGTCAAAGATATCTATCGTCTGATGGATCACCTCCGCACACGTGAAGACATTCGCATACTAGAGGTAAAGGACTATATTGCCCATCCTAAGCCCAACGGCTATCAGAGCCTACATGTTATTGTGGAAATTCCACTGATTCTGTTTGAGGGCACACGCTGGATTAAGGTCGAGATTCAATTGCGCACATTGGCTATGGATTTTTGGGCCAGTATGGAGCATATTTTGTACTATAAGTTTGATAAGAAAGTGCCCGAACATGTCGTTAACGGATTGACCGAAGCTGCACGTGCAACCTACGAACTGGATCAGAAAATGCTCAAGCTGCGCGGGGAAATTTTATCGCTTAGCGAGGAACAGAATGTGGAAGAGTCTCCAGGGAAACGAGCTGAAGAGTCAGCTTTGAAGACACTTTCCCTCCCTGCAGATCACGCCACTTCTCGGTCACAGACTTGCTAGGCACACAGGCACAGGATAACTAAACCATTCAATCGAGGCTGTTCCCCCTTGTGCTGGAACTTAGGAACTTATGTAAAATGTATAAATAAAGAGCCGTCAACACCACTATGATCATGGTTTTGACGGCTCTTTTACACTTTTTTTCAATCAAATCAAATATTACTGCTTCTCATGAATCTCTGTGCTGATTTTCTCAACGATGTCCGCAATGCTGAATGACCCCAGATCGCCTTCACCCCGTTTGCGCACGGCTACAGTACCGGTTGTTTTTTCATTTTCCCCGATAACGAACATGTATGGAACCTTCTCCAATTGCGCTTCACGGATTTTATAACCGAGCTTCTCATTCCGAGTATCCACTTCGACGCGCAGACCCGCTTTCAGCAACGCTTCCTGCACCTCATTGGCAGTCTCAATATAGTTCTCGGATACAGGCAACAGCTTCGCATGAACAGGAGCCAACCACAATGGGAATGCACCTGTAAAATGCTCAGTCAGGATGCCCATGAAGCGGTCAATTGAACCGTAGATGGCACGGTGAATAACGACCGGACGGTGCTTCTGGTTATCCTCGCCCACATAAGTGAGGTCGAATTTTTCAGGCATTTGGAAGTCCAATTGGATCGTACCGCACTGCCAGCTGCGTTTGAGCGCATCGAGAATGTGGAAGTCAATTTTCGGACCGTAAAATGCTCCATCTCCCGCATTAATACGGTAGTTGATGCCCAGGTGATCCAGCACGTTTTGCAGAGCTTGTTCCGCTTGATCCCACAGCGCTGGCTCGCCCATAAAGTCATCTGGACGTGTGGACAATTCCACTGTGAAGTCAAAGCCAAACACACTATACATTTCGTTAATCAGCTTGATTACGTCTGTAATCTCTTTTTCAATCTGACCTGGTGTAACGAAAATATGCGCATCATCCTGACAGAATGTACGAACACGCATCATACCGTTCAGCGCGCCGGACAGCTCATGACGATGCACTTGTCCAAATTCGGATATACGAATCGGCAGATCGCGGTAAGAATGAAGTTCATTTTTAAATACAAGCATATGCCCCGGGCAGTTCATCGGTTTCAAAGCAAATGTAGTTTCATCTACTTCGGAGAAGTACATGTTTTCCTTGTAATGCTCATAGTGTCCCGATTGTTCCCACAGACGGTTGTTCATCATCAGCGGTGTACGTACTTCCTCATAGCCATGCAGACGTTGAATGTCACGGGAATAATCTTCCAACGCAGTACGCACAACCATACCTTTAGGCAGGTAGAACGGCATACCAGGTGCTTCTTCGGAGAACATGAACAGCTCCAGCTCTTTACCCAGCTTGCGATGGTCGCGTTTTTTTGCTTCCTCCAGCAAGTGCAAATGCTCATCCAGTTGTGCTTTTTTAGGGAATGCTGTTCCGTAGATACGTTGCAGCATCTTGTTGTTGGAATCGCCTCTCCAGTATGCACCCGCTACACTTAACAATTTGAAAGCCTTGATACGGCCAGTGGACGGCAGATGCGGGCCACGACACAGGTCAAAAAATTCGCCTTGATCATAAATCGTAATTTCCGCTTCTTCTGGCAAATCACGGATCAGTTCCAGCTTCAATGGATCTTCCATTTCACCAAAAATACGAGTTGCTTCCTCACGGCTAACCACACGACGTGTAATCGGCAGATTTTCCTGCGTGATCTTCGCCATTTCCTTTTCGATCTTCGCCAGATCGTCAACGGACAGTGGGTTTTCGATATCAATGTCATAATAGAAGCCGCTGTCGATGACTGGACCAATACCCAGCTTCACATTTTTCTCACCGTAAATACGTTTGAGCGCCTGGGCCAGCAAATGCGCTGTGCTGTGACGGTAAATTTCCAGACCATCTGCACTGTCCAGCGTAACAATTTCAAGGTCAACGTTCTGATCCAAAACGGTGTTCAGATCGACAGCCTTCCCGTTCACTTTACCTGCTACTGCGTTCTTTTTCAGCCCGGAGCTGATCGAACCCGCCACGTCGGCGATAGTTACGCCCTGCTCGTACTCGCGTACGGCTCCATCCGGCAATTTCACTTGAATACTCACGATTAAAGCCTCCATTTCAAATTGTGTGCTATATCAAAATTGAACGCAAAAAAACGCCTCTCTCCCTCAAGGGACGAGTGCGTTCAGCTCGTGGTTCCACCCTAGTTCGGCCCGCTGCTGTACATACATTCATGTTCATCAAAACATGCTCATGCACGACCTGCGTGGCCCTCCATTGGTATCCGTTAACGGGGATAAATCGGTGGGCGCTTACTGATGTCACTGCCAGCTTGCACAGTTACACGTTCAACGTCACAGCTACAAAGGGGTAACTTCACATGCGGTTGCCGGAAAAGCTCTCAGCCTCGTCTTTTCTCTCTGAACGGCCCTTCAAGGAAATCATGTCTTTGGTCAATGCCTTGAATATTACTATATGCTACAGCATTATAGATCAAATTCGCAGGTATTTCAAGTGGACGTTTATGTAACTTTCTGTCTTATTTATCATCCAGCTATGAAGACGAATAAGCCTATATTTACACCCCACTAAAAACACTGTAGAATATTTCTCATCTAGACGATACCGTACAGAAAGAAGGCGAAAGAGATACCTAAGATCATTGTCACAGAAGAACAATGGATTCAAAAAGGAATGGAACGTTTTGAACAGGGCGGAATTGATCAACTCATTGTTGAAAAAATGGCTACTGCTTTAGGGTGCAGTAAGAGCAGTTTTTATTGGTATTTTACCAATCGCAGCAGCTATATTAGACAAATTGTAGAGACATGGAAGGCACAGACGACACAACAGGTGATGACCGCGTCCATCACCCATGCGACCGCAGATGAGCGAATCCAAGAGTTGCTAACCCAGATGTTTGGCAAGACAAAACGGGGTGATTTTCTGTTTTATCTGCGCAAGCTGTCATTGAAGGATGATAGTTACCGTTCCTTGCTCAATGAAGTCGAACAGATGCGAATGGAGTTTATGAAAGAGCTTTTAGTCCAGAAGGGAATGCAGCCAGAGAAAGCCTCTCAGAGATCATGGATGTTGTACCATTACTATTTGGGTTGGTATGAGCGTCACAAGCAAGAGACGTTAAGTGACGAAGCGATCCAGCAGCATATTCATAAGATTTGGACAGAGTGGATTTCAAATTAAGGGGGATATCAGATGTTGGAGTTACTTACATGGGCAGTTGGCGGAATTCTATTTGTACTGAGCGGTATGCACTTATATTGGGTATTCGGCGGACAAAAAGGTGCTAAGGCAGCGATCCCAAGCACGGGAACGGATTTGCTTTTTAAACCCTCCAAAATAGGGACGTCGATTGTTGCCATTTTACTAGCCTTAGCCGCTTGATTCGTTTTGGAGTTAGGGAGAGTCGTACCAATTCAGTTTTTCCATTTCTTCTATTTCTACGGTGCAGGCTTGTTGTCATGTTTATTTATTTTACGTTCTATAGGAGATTTCAAATGGGTAGGGTTCTTCAAGAGAAAAAAAGGAACGGTTTTTGCAAAATGCGATACTGTGCTCTATTCGCCCCTTTGTTTTCTCTTGGGAACAGCCATTTTAATGATGATGCTTTTACGTACGGCATAGCTCAAAGCTGATCTTTACCCGATTTGTTTCTTTCGTACGTCTCCACCAGTTTCTTTCTCAGTGAAATAGTACAGTAAAGCCAGCACAGGCAAAATGACTCCAATCAGAGCGCTGAAATTCCAACCACCCAACGCATAAGACCAACCACCTAATGATGATCCAATCGCTCCACCTATGAAAAAGATAGACATGAATAATCCATTCAGACGCCCTCTCGCTTCACTTCCCAAGGAGTAAATAACGCGTTGCCCAAGCACCAGGTTTCCCGATACAGCCATATCCAGTGTAATCGCTGAAACAAAGAGAAGGATGAGCGCAGCCGTCGAATGACTTTGGAAAATATAGATGACCAAAAAGGACAAGGCGGCAATGACCATAGCTAGCCCGGTTAAACCTTTGCTCCAACCTTTATCAGCCAATCTCCCGGCAATCGGAGCTGCTATTGCGCCCCCTACGCCTACTAGAGCAAACAGTGCAATTCCTTGCTGGGACATGCCGAAATCATCCGCCAAGCGTAGAGGAACAACCGTCCAAAACAGGCTGAAAGCACCAAATAGGCAGGCTTGATATAAGGCACGGCGGCGCAATGCAGGCGTTTGTTTGAAAAGAGTACCTAGCGAGAGAATCAGTTTACTGTAAGATACCGTAGGTACAGGCTTGCGCTCTGGAAGAGCCCGCGAGAGAAGAATCGTCAACAACGTCAGAACGATGGCTGACATAATAAATACTGCTTGCCATCCCCAAATGCTGGTTATGAAGCTTGCCAATGGACGTGCGAACATAATGCCTAGCAGGAGTCCACTCATGACATTCCCGACAACCCGGCCGCGCTGTTCTTCGGATGCTAAATAGGTAGCGTACGGTACCAGTATTTGGGCTACTACAGATCCAACTCCAATGAACAAGGATGCGGTCAGGAACGACGTGGCATTGGGGGCAAAGGCAGCAACAAGCAATGCACAGACTGTAATGATGAGCGATACGACCATGAGCCGTCGATTTTCAATAATGTCGCTAATGGGTACGATAAACAGCAGTCCCACAACATAACCGATTTGAGTTAAAGTGACAATGAAGCCCGCTGTTGTGGAAGAAAGGCCCATCGCTACATGAATAGGTCCTACCAGGGTTTGAGCATAGTAAAGGTTGGCAACAATAAGGCCGCATGCCGCTGCCAACAGAAACATCATCCAATTTGAAATACGGTTACCTTCTACGGCTTGTTGTTCTCTTTGCATGATAATCCTCCTCAATAATTTAAATACTGAACGTATAGTTCTTTAATTAGATAATCAAATAATATACTGAACGTTTCGTTTTGTAAATAGGCGAATTCAACTTTTTATTCTTACCTGATATTTGATATACTGAACGTATAGTTTATTTTAATGTTTTCTTATATCTATGTAAGAAGGTGAGCATTCCAGTGCAGAGTAAAAGAGGACGTCCGCGTAATGTCGAGTCGCAAAAATCTATCCTTACCGCCTCTTATGATCTACTGTTGGAGCAAGGCTTTGGGGCTGTTACGGTAGAAAAAATTGCTGAGCGAGCAAAAGTGAGCAAAGCCACCATATATAAATGGTGGCCTAACAAAGCTGCCGTAGTGATGGATGGTTTCCTGTCAGCTACCATGGCAAGATTGCCCGTGCCCGACACAGGTCGTGTATTGGACGATATTCTCATTCATGCTACGAATTTAGTGCGGTTCTTAATAAGTCGAGAAGGTAAAATCATTACGGAGTTAATTGGTGAAGGGCAACTTGATCCAGGATTAGCAGAGGCATACCGAACACGATATTTCCATCCTCGGAGACTTGAAGCCAGGCATCTAATTGAGCGGGGAATTGAGCGCGGGGAATTGAGGGAGCATCTGGATGTTGAATTATGTATCGATCTCATTTATGGGCCGGTTTTTTATCGATTGTTGGTAACCGGTTATCCATTAGACGATGCCTATGTACGACAATTAGTCATGAATGCGTTCAAAGGGATTAGCTTGGACTGAATTGCGAATGCCATATAGCGGGGCTGGCAGCCACCACAGAGTATTCTCCGTGGTGGCTGCTTATTTCTTTTTTCCTTTTTCTTTTACCCGCCGATCCTCTATGCTAACTCCTGCTTTATTTATTCGTCAGGATCTATACTAATCTTTTGCAGTAAGTCGATCAGAAGGTCCTCTTCCTCTTCGGATAAATTGTGGACAAGACCGGCATTGAGCTCGTCCAGTATTGCTTGTAGGACAGGAGCGAATTCTAATGCCTTGGCCGTGGGAGACACAAGTTGGGAACGACGATCATTCGGGTCCGTTTTACGTTCAATGTAGCCTGATTCCTCTAATTGTTTTACAGAGCGTGTCGTGGTTGCCTTGTCAAATTTAAGTTCATTCGTCAGCTGCTCCTGTGTAATACCTGGCCGCTGCAAAATAATCTTTAAAAAACTGTGTTGCCCCCCACTGCCGATTCCGTAAGGAGCCAGTTTTTTGGACAGTATTTTTTGATTTCGACGGTACAGGTGGGAAATTAGCTTTCCAATCGGTTTTTTCCTCATTAAATACACCTCATTGGCTTGAAAATGGCAATCCCCAGCTGGGACCAAAACAAAGTTTACAATACTATTGTTGCGCACGCAACTAATTTGCTGTACACTAGAACCGTTCATTTAGTTGCGTATGCAACTAAAGAGGAACTGTCAACGATAAAGAGGTGTTCATAATGAGTTCAACTGCTACAACTGCTGCAACCTATCAAGAGAATATCGAAGTTCAGAAGAAACGTTGGATGATTTTAATTGTTTTAAATCTGTTTACGTTTATGTCCACCTTGGATGGAAGTATTGTTAATATTGCTCTTCCTGTGTTATCTCGCACGTTACATTTACCTGTGGCACAGATTGAATGGGTGACAACCGCCTATTTAATGGCGATATGTACCGCTATTTTATTTTTTGGCAAGCTGGGGGATATGGTCGGTAAAATCAAAATATTCAAAATCGGCACCATCATATTCATTCTTGGCTCCCTATTGTGCGGTCTTAGCTCTTCACTCTCCCTATTGCTGATTTCGCGCATCATTCAGGCAATTGGAGCATCCATGACCATGGCGAACAGCCAAGGGATCGTAACAGATATCTTCCCGTCTACTGAACGGGGCAAAGCGCTTGGCCTCATCGGAACCTTCGTTTCTTTGGGTAGTATCGCCGGGCCGAGCTTGGGCGGTATTATTGTCTCCTCGCTGGGCTGGCAATACATTTTCTGGGTCAATGTACCGATAGGCCTGATCGCTGTCTTTCTGGGCTGGAGGCTTCTGCCTAAGGATCTGATCAAGGTGAAGGATAAGATCGACATTCCTGGCAGCCTGGTGTTTGCTATTTTTATTCTCACTTTATTCGTCGGATTGTTGCTGGGACAGCAGGTCGGGTATGGAGACCCACGTATTATTGCTTCGCTGGTAGTGGCCGTAGTTGCTTTTGCCATATTCATTTGGTTAGAATTGCGTCGTCCACGGCCGCTGTTACAGCTCGCTCTATTCAAAAATCCGTTGTTTTCGCTCAGTATTTTGTGTGCTTTTCTGGTGTTTGTCGCTAACTTCTGCTTTAACATCATTTCGCCTTTCTATGCACAGAATATGCTGAACTTGTCGCCTTTTTATGCCGGATTTCTGCTGATGTTGTTCCCCATCTCTATGGTTATTGTGGCCCCGCTCAGCGGCGCGCTTTCCGATAAAATCGGGTCTGAACTACTCACCTTCGCCGGGCTGGTGGTTATGGTCGTTGCCCAAATCGGATTAGCGGAGCTGCATGCAGGTAGCTCCATCCCGCTCGTCGGTCTGTGGATTGCCATGCTGGGTATTGGCAGTGGTTTATTCCAATCGCCGAACAATTCGCTGATTATGTCCAAGGTACCCCGTACACAGCTTGGCTCAGCCGGAAGTGTTAATTCACTGGTGCGCAACGTCGGGATGGTTGTAGGGATCACGCTGGCCACAACCATTCTCTTTAATGTTATGAGTAAAGAGGCTGGTTATCGAGTCACCGGATTGGTTCCGGGTCACCCTGAAATTTTTCTGGAAGGAATGCATGTAGTCTTTATGACGTCTGCCTCCATCTGTCTTGTAGCGGCATTGTTAACAGGCTGGAGGCTGATTGGGGCAAAACGGGCAAGAACGCAGCAAGAAAAGAGATAGAGCCTTCAGGATGCCAAACAGGCTAATTATAAAAAGATTACTATACTATCTCCTTATACTTCTACTAAACGTCCGTTCTCTCTCCAGGATTGCAGTATTTTCTCAAGTACCCACTGATTGTTGTATCCGTCATCGAACAATGGAGCTCGATCCACGAACTCCCCCCTTGCCAGCTTAACAAAATCGCCATCGGCTGTATGATTATAGATTGGTGGAACAGCCCAAGTCTCGTATTCGGCATCCGGGTGTTCTAGGTCACGCAACACAATGCGAATACTTTCCGGATTATTGAGACTTGCGTGCAGCGTACCGAGTTCGCCGTAGATATCCACTTCGATATCGTGACGTTTGCCGATGGCATTTTTGTGAGTGATGAAGGTACCCACGGTATTATCGCCAATGATGCCATGAAAGGCGGCGAGATCTTCCACATCCACTTTTACAGGCAGACCCGTGACCGGATCGGGCCGCTCAGGTGTAATGATATGTAGCAGCGCCGCGACGCTTTTAAATTCACCAATCAGAAAACGGGCCAGATCAATAATATGTGAGGCCGTATCCCCCACGACTCCAGAGCCGGCCCTGGCTAAATTGTGTCGCCATGTATACGGATGCTGACGATACGGTGAAAATGCATCCATTAGATAACGAAATTGAATATTATAGATTTTGCCCAGCTTGTGCTCATCCAGCAGTTGCTTGGTATATTGGAAGGCCGCGCCGTAGCGATGCTTGTAGTGAACCAGCAAAGGCACCGGATTCGCGGTATACAGCTTTTTCAACTGACCTGCCTCCGACCACGTGAGTGTCAATGGTTTCTCTGCCAGTACAGCTTTGTGTTCTTCCAGCGCAATACGAATAATGTCAAAATGCACATCATTGGGTGTCAGCGACAGAATCGCATCTACCTCTGGGTCACGGATTAATGCTTCATAATGGGAGTACCGCTTGGAGGCAGGCAGTTGCAATTGCTCTCCGATGGCTTGAAGGCGGTTCGCATTTACATCACTAACGGCCACAATCGATACCCCCGACATGCTGTGTAATGATCTGATGTGATATTCAGCGATCAGGCCCAAGCCGATGATACCCATCCGAATGGGTAGGGTTGGGGAGGTGGAGGTACTCATATGTTCAGAATTCCCTTCTCTACAATTTGGTTTGATATCTGGAGCACATTCCTTTTTGCTATGCAGTATCACCCGTACCTTTGTAGAATAGTCCCCATCAGAAGTGATCATCGTAAGTTTTACTTCCACAGACAGATAGCAGACAGTGAATATAATTCGCCATAAAAAAAGGATCTGCAGCTCCGTTGTCCGGTTTTGCAGATCCTTTGTACTTCTTTCTTTATACCGACTACATCGACTACATCAAAAATGTACCTACGACAAAAGATACCCCAATGATGATTGAGCGCAGCAGCTGTGCCAGAGCCACATTGCCTTTTGCAATTTCCTCACACACCTTGGTGCGCGGTGTCACCAGATCAAAAATCACATACACCAGGCACAGCACCACAATGCCCACGGCCGACCAGGTCAGCATATCGAGCCATGAATGGCTGCTATACGACACCATTCCCACGATGATACACAGACCTAGCAGCTTTGCCCCCATATAGATGCCTGCCGCTTCATTGCCGCGTGCGATTTCCTGATTATCGTTATAACGTGTCAGCAAGCTGAACACAAAATAACCTACGATTAAGATGGCAAACAAGATAAGCAGGCCGATACCTACATTGCCCAATGCGTTGCCCAAACTGATATGAGAGTCCAATTTTTTTCCTCCTTATGATACTTATGAATAGGAACAGATCTGTTCGAATATTTTACATTTTACAATTCAGCTTATACAGCGGGTGGATTAGAAGGTTCGTTGGCAACGGCGGCAGCGCAATAGTAGGCCATATCGCCTGTTACCTTTTCACCGATTCGCGGCAGAACCCCCGCAAAACGCCCCCCGATCACGAATATACCTGTCAGTACGTAGCCGTGAAATAGCCCTTCCTCAGTCTGCACCTCTGCGCTCTGCATGGGCCACAGCCGCTGATAAATCTTAGGCTGTCCCTCGTAATAAGCGGCAATATGTGCGGCTTCCTCCTGTTCAGGTGTTAGTGGAGCATCAGCTTGATGATGCAGATCAGGCTGGTCAGCCTTCGCATTTTGGGCCACTCCCAAGACACCTTCCAGTCTCTTCTCGGGCTCAGGCTGCTCAATCAAATGCGTGCCTTTACCCTCTCGGCCCCATATGCCTTTGGCGACATAAGGCTCTTTATTTTGCAGAAACACGGATGGCTCAAAATATGTAGGTAGCAGGTAGGTTCGTATCACCTCCAGCTCCCGTTCGTCAAACAAACGAAAACCGCAGAACGCTGGCGTCTGTTCATTGCGCTCGTACAGCGACCATACGGTTGCGGTGAACCCTTTGCTCTGCGTAATGATATGCTGCGGCGGATTGATTAGTCCTATTTTTCCGTCTGCCACCATATCCATTAACGCCTGCCCCACCTCAAGCCCTGTGTCCTCTTCCCGATCTTCAATCAGATATTCCAGCGGATACAGGCGATAGAGGATGTGAATCTGCTCTCCACGGTGATACAATCCTTCATTCGGGATAATTTCCAGTTCTTCCAATGGCGCATAAACCACTTCAAACCCGGCTTGTTCACATAATCGCATGATATATTTGGTATTCGTCTGATCCTCAATATGCCAATCATAGCAAGTGAAATACACCTTTGTCCCCAAACCCTTACGGCTATAAAAATGAATGAGCTCCGTCAAGGCAGACTGAATCGCCTCATCCATTCCAGATGAGGGTCCATGTAGAGCAATGTCATCCCCTGACATTCTCTCACCATGCAGCACCTCCAGCAGCTTTCCTTCGAGATAAGCCACCTCGGGAATCCCGGTCGGGGTATCGGTGTTATTCTCAATGCACTTGATCCCCGCTTCCCCCACAATCCAGTCCTGACGGGTGATCCCATCCGGCGCGGCTTCCATCCGTGCAGCACGCAGCAAGCCTGGATGAATCCCCAAACGCTCTACCAGATATTCATCCGGCATATAGCGCTGGATAAATTGCTGAACCTTGCGATAAATACGATGTACCGCCTCAGAAGCAGCCTGAAGCTCTGCCAGCTCGCTTTCCCGATACACCGTTAAGGCCGGCACGCAGTAGGACTTGCCGTACATGCGATGATACGGAATCATATGGCTGATTTCACCCTTAAAAAGCTCGTCATGTTCATAAGGTAATTGCCGAATCGTACGCATGCTCATTTTAACCCCCAGAAAAAAAGCCGCTGCGTGAGCCACTGCTGCCAAAACCACTGTGTGAACTGGAAGATGAGGACGAGCTTTTGCGATAAGAGCTGGAGGAAGAACGGCTGCTATGATATGAGGAGCCTCCACTATAATAGGTCGATCCGCCATAATAATACCCGCTGCTGCCTGAATCCCGACAGGCCGTTTGCTCCGATACAGGGAGCTCGTCGCAGTCATAATACTCGTCGTCACCGCAACCCGTCAGAGCGGCCGGGACAGCCAACATCAGGGCAAAGGCCGCCATCCGTGCACGAGAGCCGGGCTTGGATTTCATGGTTTCCCAAGAATGCTCCATCACAGATCGACCTCCTTCACAAACAAATGCACCTTTTTCAACTGAGGGTCCAATACCGAATATATAAATTCGTATGTTTTGCCACCCAATACCGTATAGTGATCCAATAGCCGTTGGGCTAGGTCTAAGGTAAATGCCGAACCTTCCCGCTGATCCATGCTACGGAACGCAGGCTCATGCCATACCCAGTACAATGCGCTGAATGTGGACGTATAGCCTCCCTCACTGGCTAGCACGAGGTCCGTGATCGACGCGCCGTAAGGCTGTGCACGTTCCCCTGTAAATTCGGTCACATAGACGGAATGATCCGTATGCTCCTCACTTTCATTCGAGGTATGCGCCCATAGTTTGTCATGGAGACGCGTAGCGTCTACAAGCTTGCGCAGAAACAGCTCATCTCCCGATACGGATTCCCGTGTCAGGCTGCGCAGTTCCTTTTGAGTGTCTTCTGACCATTCGCGATACGTTAATGAATAATAAATGATAATTCCCTTCCCTTCCTGTACGCTTCTGTCATGAGGTTTACTATAAATTCAAGCTTCTGTCGTCGTTCACTATACGAGATTCTACCTTGAAAAGGTTCAATTTGGAAGAAAAATACGACAAAAAGCCGCAATCCCCAGGATTACGGCTTGGTTGCAGCGCCTATAGCTTGATATTGTTTTCGTCGAAATATTCCTCCAGCGTCAACCCTTGCTTGGCTACATCCTCTGCAATGTCTACTCCCACATAACGGATATGCCAAGGCTCGTACACATAGCCGGTCACATCTTCCTTACCCTGCATATAACGAATAATAAAGCCGTATTCCGGTGCATGTTGTTCCAGCCATTGGCCTTCCTTGGAAGCTCCGAACGATTGCTCCAGCACATTGCCTACGCTGGGGCTGGATACGTCAATGGACAATCCCGTCTGATGCTCACTCGTACCCGGTACAGCGCTGACTTTAGAGGCATATTCCTGCCCCTTTGTCTTTACATTGTTGTCGAAAATAGACACCTGACGCTTATAGGAACGGTATCCCGATACCGCACGCAGCTCAATGCCGTCCTTTTTCGCACCGTCGAACAGCTTCTCCAGTGCCTCTGCCGCTTCCTTACGCAAATGCCGCTTCTCATGCGGTCCCTCAAAGGAAAAAGGCACCTGCGGCTCTACCAGATCATCCGGGACGTAGCCCACAGGCAAGCTGCGCTTTTTGTTCACAACGACTGTATCCGAAGTCGCATTGGTGACAACCGCAGTTCCATCCTCTTCCTTAACTGTGGCCTGCAATGCACTTTGGCTTCGCAACGCCATCACAGGATCAGCCTGTCCACTTCCTGTATCCGCAGAGGCTTGTCCAGCGCTAGTACTGCCATTCCCCGCATCCGTCTGGGTGGAAGGCTGTACATTCTCCTGTACCGTTGTGGATGATTTTAATGGCTCACTTTCCTGTCCACCTGATCCTCCTTGCTGGCAAGCTGCCAGCAATAGCCCTGGCAAGATCAACCCCGGAATGAGCGCTTTGGTCCATCGCTGAGATGTGCGCGTCTGTTGTATATGTCGTTTCATGCTGGTATCTCCTCCAATATTGCAATTGATACATGACTTGCAGTGACTTTTCCGTTCCTCATTGTAACTGAACTTTGGACACTCTTCGAAGCCGTTATCCTATCCAATGAGGGTGAACAGACTCGAAAAAGAAAGCATATACCCGAATTATTACGGATTATGACGTTTTTGCGGGATTGCAGCCTGGGCTCGCTCGGCTACCCGTTCACGTATGAGTTTCAATGCTTCTTCGGCACGGGGTAACCCTGGCAGCAAGGACGTAATATCGGTCTCCTTTTTGGAAGCAAGTTTCTGCGGTAGGCGGATTTCAATGGCATGAAAGCCTGCTCCGGGACGATGTAACGCTCCTTCAGCTGCAGATTCTGCAATCCACTCGCTAATCGCTGCCGTTCCGCTGCGTCCGCCCTCCGCGCGTGAGGTAGGCTCAAGCGCGGGGGATGTTCTCTGCATATGGGATAACTCTCCAGCCCAAGCACTAAACACGTATTCCAGCAGCTCTTCCTGCGTCATTCCGATCAACGCCGGACAGTGTTGTGGCTCGTTTTCCAGTCCGGCCTGAAGAGCTTTCTTCACGTCTTCGACTGCACCCAGCCCATTCTCTCTGCTGGAGATGGCGGTCTCAGCTGCGAGTTGAACAATCTCATCCAGCGACAGGCAAGCTTCCCCTTTCAGAAGACGGTAGATGTCCAAAGGCTCCGCTTTTAACTGCTCCAGCCATGCCCCTCGCTGTTCCAGGTTCAGTACAGGCACTGGGCCAGTCCATTGAACGGGATGTGCGAAAGGTACACCCGTCGATTTACCTTCTGGCCCATTGCCGTCTAATTCCACGATCCATCGACCGTCAGTTACTTTCAGCTTCACTTGCGGTCTCGTCATCGCCTTCATCCTTTCTCTGCTCACTCGATCCATACGTCATTTTGCAACGCAATCAGACCACGCAGTTCATCATCAGACATTTCGGTGAGCCAATGTTCTCCAGAGCCGACAACCTGCTCGGAAAGGGCCTTTTTGCTCTCGATCAGCTCGTCGATTCTTTCCTCCAGTGTCCCCTGACAAATCAGCTTGTGCACTTGTACATTGCGACTTTGGCCAATACGGAATACTCGGTCTGTCGCCTGATTTTCCACCGCAGGATTCCACCAGCGATCATAGTGAATGACATGGCTGGCACGCGTCAGGTTCAGACCCACGCCACCTGCACGCAAGGAAAGTACGAATATATTCGGCCCTTTTCCCTGCTGGAAGTTGTGAACCATTTCGTCCCGTCTGGTTTTCGCCAGTCCTCCATGCAGGAAATATGGCTCTTCTCCCAAAATCTTGGCCAAACGGGATACCAGCAGTTCTCCCATCGACACATATTGGGTGAAAATCAGCGCCGATTCATCGTTCTCGCGAATGGTTTCTACCAATTCCAGCAGTCGCTCCATTTTACCCGAGTTTTCGGTTTTACTGCTGTCAGCACGTCCTGGGATGATCAAACCCGGATGGTCACAGATTTGCTTCAACTTGGTCAGCGATGACAGAACAAGCCCCTTGCGGGCCATACCGACCTGCCCATCCAATGTTCCCAATAATTGATCCACCACACCGCGGTATAATCCGGCCTGCTCTGGTGTCAGTACACAATAGGACTTCAACTCCAGCTTCTCTGGCAAATCCTTGCGAATATCCGGATCGCTTTTGAGCCGACGCAGCATGAACGGGGAGACGAGACGATGAAGCTCACGCAACACGGACCCCCGCTCCTCTCCTGCCAGACTGTACCGCTGGCGGAATGAAGATGCCGTACCGAGGTACCCTGGATTCAGAAATTGAAAAATAGACCACAGCTCGCTTAGCCGATTCTCTACCGGCGTGCCCGTCATGGCAATTCGATGCGGGGCGGACAACTTCATGACGCTTTGTGCCTGCTTAGTGCGTGCATTTTTTATATATTGCGCCTCATCCAACACAATGGAAGACCAGTAGACCGCAGATAAATCGCTGCCGTCCCGGCCCGCCAAATGATAGGTAGTGAGGACGATATCATACTCTCGTACATTTTCCTGAAACAGCTCACCGTGGAGTCGCTGGTTGCCATGGTGAATATAAAGCGACAAATCCGGTGAAAAACGCTTCAATTCCCGCTGCCAGTTGCCAAGCAAAGACGTCGGACAGATAATTAACGCCGGACGCTGATCATCTGCGCCGATGCCACCATCGAGCAAACAGGTAATAACCTGAATCGTTTTACCCAGCCCCATGTCGTCGGCAAGACACACACCAAAGCCCAATCCGCGCATCGCAGCCAGCCATTGAAAGCCGCGCTCTTGATACGGCCGTAGTGCACCATGCAGCGTCTCCGGCACAGGCCGCGGCTCTACGGAACGGAGTACCCCGCCCTCAGCCAACGAGGCAAGCAATCCGGCGGATTCCGCGCCAAAGATGGACAAGCCCTTCCACGAGGCCTCGCCTGCACTTTCATTTTCCGCAGCCAAATGCATCCATTCGGACAAGCTCATTTCACCGTTTTCTCCGCGCTTGATAAACCGCAGCACCTGACGAATTTCCTTGGGATCTACCTCAATCCATTCCCCTCCGAGACGTACATAAGGCAAATTGGCCGCGACGATGCTTTCCAATTCCTCCATCGTCAAGGTCGTATCCCCCAGCACAACCTCGGCATCAAACGAAATCATGCGGTTAATGCCAACCGACGATGTATCGGCGATCACACCATCTGGCTTGGCACCCTGCTCTGTCGAGCGCATTTTAAGCCGCAAGCCTGCACGTCTTCGCCCCTCCCGGCTCCAGCGTGAAGGCATTTGCACAGTGATACCATTCTTTTGTAAAGAAGGTACGGCTTCCGTCAGGAAGCGGAAGAACATCTCCGGCTCCAGGGTCAGTCCCTCGGGATAAGGGCGGTTTAATGCTTCCTGCAATATAGGTGCCGCTTCAGCCGCCTGTCCGAGCCTCGTCAGCAGTTGCGCCTGTACTTGACGGTACACAATTTCACCGCGAACCAGATCACGTTCCGGATATGCCCACAATGCCAAAGCAGGCAGTCGTAATCCGGGCTCAGCATCGCTTTCTGCCCAAAAGGTAATGCGCCATTCCTGGATACTCTCTTCCAAAGAAGGCTCCAAACGAAGGCACAGACGCAATTGCCCTTCAATGGGTTCCTTGGCTTCCCGTTCCGTTACAGGCATCGTGCTTCCCTTAAGAGAGGACGCCTGAAGAACCAGCTCCTCCATCTCAGCAGGCGTTCCCTGAATCGCAACCTGGCGCGAACCTGTCAACAGACTGTTCCACCACAGCTCCGCCAGTGGTGATCCTCCGCGCCGATAATCTGCTCGATATCGTCCCAATTCACGATCTGACGCAGCCAGCACCGCGGTCGTTTCTGCATGAACGACCGCACACAAGAAGGAATACAGCACCATTCCAGCTGCATCCTCACGTGTTTCTGGCTCCTTGCCCGCAAAAACGGCCGGAGCTGCCATACAAACAGCCGGCATCGCAGCTGCCAGCTCATGAAAGCGGCGAATGTCCTCCTCTTCGCGAAGCCGAGGAATCCACACCCCTACCGCCGCATCCGGGCCGCGCCGTCGCGGTCCAGATGGACGCGCCTCTGTAAGTGATGGCACGATTTCGCCCCGCTGCATCAGCTCCAGCGCAAAATAAGCAGCCTTTTGCCAATATTGCATTTCCTCGCCAAGCGTAATGCCCGATGCCGCACAGCCCTTCTCGTCCATGCGAGTCAGCAGAGCCATCGTCTCGCGGGGTTCCAGTGCCAGACCCTCCAGCGTACGCCCCAGCATGGAGCGTCTCTTGCCACCTCTGCCTGCGGTTTCCACGCGAGCATTGTTAGGTATCCGCACCTCGGCAAGACGCAACGCAGCCTGCCGAAACGGCCGAAGGTCTCCCTTTAGCGTCAGCCTGCGGATTACACTGCTCCACGCATCAATACGTGGTTCCGACGTCTCACCAGAAAAGCAAAAAAACACATCTCCGAGCCATATTCCATAAAGCGGTTGATTCATATCTGTCTCCCGTCCAGCCTTTTGAATTATTACTCTTCATCATATACGAAAACGGGCTCATTTCAAAACTTTATCACAAAAATAAATGGAAAGTCATACGTTAATAACCTTAAATATTCATGTGATTAACTATAAGCACTGCCTCTTATTCTTCATTATCCTTCAGATAAGGATTCAGGCTGTCTTGCAGCAATTTCCTGACCAGCATACGCAGTTCTTGCGGATATACGACCTCGGCTTCTGGCCCATACTTTAACAAAAGTCTGGATACATACCTAAACTCTTCAACGGGGATATGTCCGTGCCATTCCTGACCCAGGCCTTCCTGATGGGAGACATTGTGGAAGAGGGTATCTGATTCGGCCAACCTAGCACCCAATGCGGTAAATTTTATTTTGGACGGAATTCCTACACGGGAATCCTCTGAAGCCAACCATGCTTGAAGGGTGGGGAGGCTGTCCAAGGTTTCATCTAGTATCGTGATGGTGATCACCCGATCTGAACGGTACAGAATGATGCGGTCTTTGTTATGCGCTGGCATATACCAATATCCGTGATCAAAATAAAGCCCAATCGGATATACCTGGGTCCACTTTGCCCCGGAAGCGGAGCGGTAGTGCATGTTCACCCTGCGCTTGTTTAGAGCAGCCTCCAAAATGAGTGAGGTGTAGGGTGAGTCTGCGTGAGTAGGTATCATACGAAAAGAAATGTAATCCTTTAATTGGTCAATGCTGTCCTGTACATCCTGGGGAAGCTCGGCATAGTAATGCTCGGACAAATGTCCACGAACCGATCCAAAAGGGATATCCGGAATGTCTTCCAGCAGTTGCAGCATGAGAAAAAGACCCAGTGCCTCGTCGCGCGCAAGATGAAGGGGAGGAAGAAGCCGATTGGGAAGTGCCCGGTATCCGCCATGAGGGCCCGTCTCGGTATACAGGGGTAACCCGGTTTGCTGCAAATAGTCGAGATCTCTTTGTATCGTTCTGACGGAGACGCCAAATCGTTCGGCCAACTCACGCGCCGTATATTTTTTTCGGGAATCCAGTATCCTCATAAGAGCAATTCTGCGTTCGTTCATAAGGTACTCCTCTAATCAAAAATAAAGTTTAGACGATCATTTAACTACGACAAAGTATGTCATAAATAGATTGTAACATAGAGATAGAAAGGAGTGATGAATGATGAAGGATTTGAAATCAAATGAAGTAGCGCTGTATATCGCCATGAGTCTCGATGGGTATATTGCGTTGCCTGACGGGTCGGTGGACTGGCTGTATGATGTCAAAGGAGATGGCGGGGACAATGGATACGCTGATTTTTACGATACTGTAAGTACAGTGCTGATGGGCAGGCTGACGTATGAGGAAGTGTTAAAGCTTTCGGATGATTTTCCTTATGCCGGAAAGCCGTGTTATGTACTCACCCGGTCATTGACGGAGCAACAGCAGGCACCACATGTTACATTTACGGACGAGGCTCTGTCTGAACTGGTTCCGCGTCTACAAAAACAATCGGAAGGTTTGGTATGGTTAGTAGGTGGGGGTCAGTTAGTTCAGGCCTTCATGCAGGCTGGGCTGCTGGAAAAGGCGATCATTGCGATCATTCCCAAAGTACTGGGACAAGGAATACCCTTATTCCCAGAAAGAACGCTGCCAAGTACTTTTGAACTCCAAGAAATCGAACGCCGCGGGGATATTGTTCTACTTCATTATCATTTATAATTATGTTCACAAAAAAACCTTCGTATGCTCAGGATCATGCAATCTCCCTGACATACGAAGGCTCTACTGCGTATTTCATTTCATTATTTGGTCTTTAAATTATCCCATGTTCTCTGGAAATCCTCGAACAGCTTCCCGGCATCCGATTTACCTGCCACATAGGCTTGCATCTGACTTCCGAATTCTTGCTGTGCTCCTTCAGGATAACGGCTAAAGAACCAGCCCAGCAGTTTATTTTCCTGACTATATTTCACTACTTCGGCACCCAGTTGACCCATATCGGCCTCTTCCCCTTTGATGCTCTTGAACGCCGGAATGAACTTAAACTCCTTGGTGATATACTTTTTCCCCTGCTCGGATGTCACTATCCAGTTTAAGAACTCTTTGGCCTCAGCTTTGACAGACGAATTTTTATTAACCACCCAGTTATTGGCAACCCCTACAAACAGCTTATCTCCGGCTGTTGCGTCTTCACCAATCGGCATAGGCAGGATACCCAGATTCAGCTTCGGATTAATTCCATCAATTTGAACCTGAGTCCAGTTCCCTTGCTGCATCATGGCAGCTTTGCCAGTGGCAAAGTTCGTTACCTGCGTATTGTAATCAGTCGTGAGCGGCTTCGAATTGCCATACTTGAGCGTCAGATCGAGCAGCTTAATCCATTCGGCGAACACAGCATTGCCTGGAATTTTGGCTGTACCATCATTCAGTCCCTTGACGAAGGCCGAGGGGTCTGGCTGATTGGCAAATGCCACGTTCAGCAAATGATTACCCAGCACCCAAAACTCCTGGTATCCATTGGAAAAAGGTGTGATCCCTGCGGCTTGCAGCTTTTGCGCAGCAGCCTCCAGCTCGGATAGTGTTTTAGGAGGCTCGGTGATTCCAGCCTTTTTGAACAAATCCTTATTGTAAATAAAGCCGTACCCTTCCAGATTCATCGGCTGACCGTACAGTTTGCCATCCTTGGTCATCGGTTCTTTGGCGACATCGACCACATCACCAACCCAAGGCTGGTCGGACAGGTCCTCCAAATATTCCAGCCACGTATCCAGCTCACGATAACCGCCGACATTAAAAATATCCGGCTGTTCGCCAGAGGCAAACTTGGCCTTCAACGCCGCCCCATAGTCACTCCCCCCGCCTACGGTCTGAATGTCGAGCTTGATCCCCGGGTGAGTCGCTTCATACTCCGCCTTCATGCGATTTAGCGCTTCTGCAATCTCTACTTTAAACTGAAAAATGTGAATGGTTTTTTCCTTCACTTCCTCATTGCCTGCATTTTGTCCACCACTGCTGTTACAGCCCGCCAAAACCAGAGCAAAGGCAGCAAAAAGCAAAATCAGTGCTTGGGCTTTCTTTTTAAAAGTATGCGTTTTCATATTTATGTTCCTTTCTATTCTAAATTTCAAAGTGTTCTCCGTTTGCGGAGTGGCACACCGTGCACATGTTTTCAGTACATCCCACACTCAGCCTTTGACCGAGCCTGCCATGATACCTTGTATAATATATTTTTGCATGGCTAGAAAGAACGCGATGACCGGCAAAATACCCAGCACCAGAGCTGGCAAAGCCAAATCCCACTGCTTCGTGTATTGTCCGAAAAAGGCATAGGTTGCAATCGGAATGGTGCGCAATTCAGCCTTTTGCAGTACCAGAGAAGGCAGTAGA
Organism: Paenibacillus sp. BT-177; assembly: GCF_025846815.2. NCBI lineage: Bacteria > Bacillati > Bacillota > Bacilli > Caryophanales > Paenibacillaceae > Paenibacillus > Paenibacillus sp. BT-177. The sequence continues at coordinate 98,118 of NZ_JAOYTP010000010.1, forward strand.
TAGTCATTCCAGATCCAAAGTGTATTCAAAATAATAACCGTTACCATCATGGGCAGCATCAACGGATATACAATCCGGAAAAACACCCCGTAAGGCGTGCAACCATCCACTGTAGCTGCTTCTTCCACCTCAACTGGCACACCTTTGACGAATCCGTGAAAGAGAAAGATGGACATAGGAGCCCCGAATCCCAGATAACAGATCACCAGACCACTAATACTGTTCATTAAATCGAGCGTACTTACAACCTTGACCAAAGGAATCATCACCGATTGGAAAGGAATGACCATCGCAGCCACGAACAGGCTGAACAGTACCCGATTGTAACGTGTTGGACGCCGAACCATTCGATAGGCAGCCATTGAGCTGATCAGTACGAGCAGCAGATTGCTGACCACCGTAACCACGAGTGAGTTCCATAACGCTTCAGGAAAACGTGTGATGCTCCAAGCTTTAGCATAGTTGCTCCATACAAAGGTTTGTGGCCAGGCCGCAGAGTCAGTGAGCAGGTCACCAAAGCTTTTGACCGAGTTCACGAACAAAAAGTAAAACGGGACGAGGAATACCAATGCGACGAGGATCATCACCAACTCGGTCGCCCAGGTTCCAACGCGGTAGCGATTGTTTGTTTCCATTTACGATTCCACCTCCCGGCTTTTCGTCAGGCGTACCTGAAGGCTCGTAACGAGAGCAACAATGATAAAGAAAATGAGTGCTTTAGCCGTTCCCAACCCATAACGATTATTGACAAACGCTTCATTGTATATATTGAGCGCCACTGACTCTGTAGAACCAAAGGGACCACCCTTCGTCAATGACAGGTTGAGATCGAACATTTTAAACGACCATGATATCGCCAGGAAGAGACATACCGTAATGGCAGGCATGATCAAAGGCAGTATAATCGACCGCAAGATTTGCATCCGACTCGCCCCATCAATCTCGGCTGCCTCCAGCATATCCCGGGGCACATTGGTCAGGGAAGAGATATAAATCACCATTAAATATCCGGCTGTTTGCCAGATAAACACGATCACAATGCCCCAAAAGGCCGTAATCTCATCTCCCAGCCAGGACAGGTTGAAGAAGGATAACCCCGTACTCTCGCCGATCGCTGCAAATCCCTTGACGAAAATAAACTGCCAGATAAAACCGAGCAACAGACCTCCGATCACATTAGGCATGAAAAAAATAGTTCGAAGCACATTTTTTGTTTTTAGCGGCTTGGTTAGAAAATACGCCAGCAGAAAACCAAAAATATTGGCAGCTACCACTCCAATCACCGTAAAACGGACGGTAAACCAGAACGCTGTCCCGAATTTGTCATCATTAAATAAAATGTGACTGAAATTATCCAGCCCGACCCACTTTGCCTGATTGGCTACCCCATTCCACTCTGTAAAAGAATAGTACATTCCTAGCATGAAAGGGATTACAATAATGATAACGAAAAATAACGTCGATGGCCCTACAAAAATCCATTGCTGGAGCCATTGCGACGACTTGGCGCGATTCAAACCGATCCCCCCTTTGTTCTCTTTGGTGTCTGGAACGCTCCTCTACGGCATCCTTGCAAGCAGTGTGGACGTTGAATCCGTATGGATATGCGATTCACATGTTCATTATGTCGAATAAGCGCTCTGGAGAACACGCAAGATCGTGAACCATTAGGGGGGAAAATATTGACCTCTGGCTTGCCTTGAATTGTGAAAGGAGCTACCTGCATGAAATTTCATAGCATTCGTTCTCGTCTAATCTGGTTTCTACTCATTGCGGTCACTCTTCCGTTGCTGCTTTCAATGACCATGACCTTCATCCTCACCAAGCAATCCTTACGGGAACAGGCCACCCAGGAAAATGAACGACTTATTTTTCAGGGAATTACGAATCTGGATAACTATTTGCAGGGATTAAATCGTGCATCGATCGGAGTCTATAATGACCCTCATTTTCTGCGCAACCTGGCTAAAATTCCGGATGATTACCGGGCCGTTGCCGAGATTTACACCACGCTGCAAACAATGATGAATGCTTCCTCAGGCATTGACCAGGTGTACTTGCATTCGTTTGAGGCTGGGCAATCTACACTGATTACCAGCACGGTCCCTCTACGGGAGTTCCGGCTGGAGCCCTTCACCGGTTCTATCCATTACGGCCCTTCCGGACTGTTCATACAACCCTCGCATATAAAGCATTTGTACGGCTTTTCGGCGGTTTCCTATGCGGAGCACAGCACAGAGCGGCAGGTATTTACACTCCACCGGGCGATTCGGAACATTCCGTCTTCAGAAACGCTTGGGGTACTGGCTATAGACGTTGATCTGGAGGCACTGCGCAGTATTTGCCGTCAATTGTATGATGCAGATACAGAGGAGCTGTTTTTAATTGATCGGAACGGAACGATCATCTATAGTGGAAAAGAATCATCCATTGGAACACACTGGAAGGAATCTGGCCTACTCAAGCGAATTTCTAAAGAAGACGAGCACGGTGTAATTGAAGATGATACAGCACTGCACGTATATGGCAAACTGGATGCCAACCTGTCAGGCTGGACACTCGTCAAGAAAATCCCTCATCGGACGCTTTATATGCGGGCTACCCAACTGACCCAGATCAATGCGGTCATTACAGGCGCAGCATTGCTGCTCGTTATTGTCGCCACGTTATGGATTTCAATAAAAATTACGGAACCGATTAAGCGGCTGACTCGCTACATAAACCAGATTCAGTCCGGTCAGCTGGATGTAGACATCCGGGCCATGAGCAACGATGAGATTGGAGTGCTGTCGCGTCGTTTCAGACAGATGATGGATACCATCAACAACCTCATTTTGCGGGAATACAAGCTGGAACTGGCAAACAAGACGCACCAATTGAAAGCGCTTCAGGCACAGATTAATCCTCATTTTTTATATAATACGCTACAGTCTATTGGAACACTGGCTCTACAGCATGAGGTGCCGCGAATCTATTCGCTGCTCTCTTCCCTTGCCAAAATGCTCCGCTATAACATGCGGGACCATACGATTGTTACACTCAAGGAAGAGGCTGAGCATGTAAAACAATATCTTGATTTGCAAAAGGAACGCTTCGGTGAGCAATTAGAGGTCACCTATCAATGGGATGATCAAGTTCTGAATGATCGGGTGCCTAAAATGATTCTCCAGCCGTTGGTGGAAAACTACTTTAAACACGGTGCCGATCCCCGGCTGGGACCCGGTAAGATTCGTATTACAGCCTGCCGAATCCGGGAAGGCATTGTGAGGATTGAAGTAGAAAATAACGGCGCTTCGATTCCACCAACCGAGTTGGAGCAGCTCCAGTATATGCTGCAACGTCCGCTGAAAGCCCATGAAGAATCAGACACTGGCGAGCAGAACTCTATTGGTCTTCGTAATGTTCTATTACGTATCCAGCTTCACTCGGATGATGGTTCTAATACCCTGTGTGTAGACAATATTCTGCCTCATGGCGTTCGTTTCACACTTGAAATTCGCACCGAGCCCCATACAGAAATTCATATTAAGGGAGAGTGATCTGTCAATGAAGGTCCTGATTGTGGATGATGAAAGGCATGTACGTCACGCCATTCGGATGCTTGTACATTGGGAAGCTTACGGTGTGAGCGAGGTGATTGAGGCTGAATCGGGCGATCAGGCGATTGAGGTTATTACCGCACTTTCTCCGCCCGTGGTACTTACGGATATGCGAATGCCCGGCAGGGATGGAGTAGCCTTGATGGAGTGGATTCAAGCGAATTCTCCAGCTACCAGAGTCGTGGTGGTCAGCGGCTATGATGATTTTGAATTGGTTCGGCAGGCCATTCGCCGGGGAGGCATGGACTACATTCTTAAGCCCGTAGATCCGGTAGAGATTAATGAGGCGCTCAGTAAAGCTACTCAAGCTTGGCGGACTGCGGAGCAAGACCGGAACAGGCAGACCATGCAGGCAATGGAGGTCAATCGGATGCGGCCTCACTATGCTGATAAGCTCCTGACCGAACTCATTTCCGGTACGGCCCTCTCCATCACCCCCTTACGTGAGGAGCTGCGTCTTCCGCCAGCTATTCAGGTCTGTAATGCGGCAGTGATGAGCACCACTCAGCTGGACGCCGATATCCTGAACAAATATAAAACGCGCCGCGCGCTTCTAGGCTTTTCCCTCATTAACATTTGCAACGAATTTCTGGGTACCTTTCAGTCCGGAGTTGCATTCCGTCATCTGGAGCGTACGGACGAAATTATCCTGCTGTATTGGGGCGAGCCGACTCGTTGGCCAGCGCTCTTACAGGACATTCACGCAGGAATTAGAACGGCGCTGCGGTGCTATATACACATTGGGGTTGGTTCTTTCGAAAGCTTTCCCGCAGGGGCAGCCACAGCCTACCAAGAAGCACGGCAAGCGCTCTGGAAACGGGATATGTTACAGGCCACCGACTGGATACATGAGAGTTCTCCGGTCCGGCAGACCGTTCGTCTTCCCCAGTTGTCTGAAATGGAAGAGGAACTTCGGCTTAGCGCACTCAGTTGTAATGCCAATCGTGTATCCACAGCGGTAGGCGACTGGGTGGCAGCCGTAGCCGTGCTGCCTTCGGTTACAGCAGAGCAGCTCGCTGGCTGGAATCAAGAGCTGGATTGGATGCTGGCTCGCTGGCTGAATGACAGACCTGGAGATGCCGAAGGCGAGGAGCTGACAGATGAGTCCAACTCCATACCTGCCCTGCCAGTCGACAACCGTGGGGTGCTTTCCCTACCTTTATGGAAAAAACAGATCGAAAATCGATTGCTGGCAGCCGGTCAGGCACTTACGCCAAGCCATAGCCCAAACAACCCGACGATCCGTGATATTGCCCGCTATCTGGATGCTCACTATGACGAGGATATTTCCCTACAGGATATAGCGAGCCGCTTTTACCTCAGCCGGGAATACATTTCTCGTAAATTCAAGCAGGAGTACGGGGTTAATCTGTCCGATTATTTGTGCCAGATCCGGATGAGCAAGGCAAAGCTGTTACTGCTGAATGACAAGCTGCGTCTTCACCATATTGCCGGTATGGTCGGATATCAGGATGAGAAATACTTTGGCAAGGTGTTCAAAAAGCTTGAGGGTGTCACGCCTGGCGAATTCAGAAGGCGCCATTCTGCAAATCCTCAGCCGTCATCGCATATAACACATGATCTTCCCACACACCATTAATCTTCAAATAGTTGAGAGCCAGCCCTTCGCGGCGAAATCCCGCCTTTTCCATCACTCGATGGGAGGGCGTATTTCTTGGCATGACTCCGGCTTGAATACGGTGTAATCCCAACTCATTCAGGGCGTAGCGGACGATATCCTTCACTGCGGATGTAGCATAGCCTTGTCCTTGATATGCAGGATCTACGAAGTAGCCCAGATTGGCGTTTTGAAAGGGCCCTCTAGCGACACCCAGACAGCTCCATTCTGCCGATTAGCTTGTCATTTTCCGGCAAAAAAAGTCCAAACGTATATCCCTGTCCGGCTTGTGCAGCTTCCAAGCCGTTGGAAATCAGACGCGCCTGTTCTTCCAAGGTAAAGTAATATTCAGGTCGTTCTGGCTCGAATGGTTTGAAAAACACAAAATACCTTCTCTCTGTGTTATTCCTATGTAATTGTAATTCACGGTCACGAAACAAGAAAATACCCCAGGCGCATAAAAGCAGCCTAGGGTATTGTTATTTAGAATTTATTCGGTTACAGGCATCCAGCCAGGAATAGTCGTCAGCGCACCCCACAAGTAGTCAGGAATAACCAGCTCCTGCTGGGCTTGCTTGGATAATGTCGTGCGAATAGTATCTTCTGTACCGTTTTGCACTTTCTGAACCCATTGCGGCTCCATCAGCAACGGACGTCCCAGTGAAACAAGCGGTACACCTGTCTCCAGTGCTGCGAGCGCGTCATCCGGAGTATTCAGGGAACCCACTCCCATGACTGGTACACGGTTCCCAACCTTCTCATGAATCAGAACCGTACGTGAACGTTCGTCACTACGGTCGCGGAACGAACCGCCGAAGAAATGATTTACGGAAATGTGCAGGTAATCCAGCCCTTCATCCGCCAGACGGTCTACAAGCACCATCGTATCATCCAGCGTGATGCCTGGCGTGTGTCCTTCCTCAGGAGACAAGCGGTATCCGAAGATAAATGGACGCTTCGCATGCTCTGCGATTACTTTCTTCACTTCGTGAACAATTGCCAGCGGAAAGGTCAAGCGTTTTTCAAGGCTTCCTCCCCATTCATCCGTACGAATGTTGGAATGCGGAGAGAAGAACTGCTGCACCAGGTAACCATTCGCTCCGTGAAGCTCTACACCATCATAGCCTGCTTCAATCGCGCGGCGAGTTGCTTCGCCATAGGCACGGATGACACGGTGGATATCGTCAGGTGTCATTTCACGCGGCACAGGTGCGCCTTCTTTTTCCTCGGCTACTGCGCTTGCACTAATTGGTTGTCCGTCTGGAATCTGATCCGGCGGACACAGACGGCCACCATGATAAATTTGCAGGATCGCTTTCGCGCCCTCCTGATGAATCGTATCTGCCAGACGACGTAAGCTAGGAATCATCTCATCCTTGTCCGCACCAAACTCATTAACAAATCCTTTACCATCTGGAGTTACATACACACAAGCGGTAATAACCGCTCCCACACCACCGGAGCGTTCACGGTAGTATGCCAGTTCCTCATCACTGACTTCGCCATTTTCGTGGGAAGCAAAGTTAGTCATAGGGGCCATCGTAATGCGGTTCTTCAATGTAACACCGGATGGCAGGGTAAAAGCTTCAAATAAAGGATTATATTTCGGATTCATTCGTTCTCTCTCCTTCAGTTTAAGTCAGAACAGATCATATAAGGCTTTTGAGCATGAAGCGAATACGAATTCGGTGTCATTTTCCTTCCATGACAAAGCCTATCTACCGTGCTTACTTAAATACAGTGGTTATAATAACCACAGTATAATGTTCCGCCCCTACAAAGTCAAATCTATCCTTTCTGATCTCCCTTAAACTGTCCGAAAAACCCGAATTTCAGCCACTTGTCATCAACTATTGACAGTCGCTTAATTGCCTCCGGCTATGCTATCTTTCTCCTCTCGGCGGGAGAACCAGGTCGCCAGCAACGAGCCGGAAATATTATGCCACACGCTAAAAATCGCACTCGGTACAGCAGCAATCGGATTAAAATGAGCTGCTGCCAACGCAGCGCCCAGCCCGGAATTCTGCATTCCCGTTTCCAGCGTAACGGCCTTACGTTTGGAAAGATTCATGCCAAACAGCTTGGCAAACCAATATCCGAGCAGAAAGCCGATACCGTTATGCAAAATAACCACAGCAAAAATAATCGGGCCTGTCTCCAAAATCTTGCCTTTGCTGCCTGCAACCACAATAGCCACAATGAGTACAATTGCCAATGTTGAAATGAGCGGCAGCGCCTTAACACTCGCTTCCGCCTGTTTGCGAAATAGCGACTTGACGATTACACCCAGCACAATCGGGACAATAACCACGATGAGAATATCCATGATCAGCGACTTTGCATCAATATTCATCCAGCGTCCGGCAAGCAGACTAATCATCGCCGGGGTCGCCAGTGGAGCAATCAGCGTCGACACTGAAGCAATCGATACGCCAAGCGCCACGTCGCCTTTGGATAAGAGCGTCATTACGTTGGATGCAGTTCCACTCGGGCAACAGCCGACCAAAATAACACCCACCGCAATATCCGGTGGAAGCTGTAATACTAATGCCAATACAAAAGCGAGAAATGGCATGATCAGATAATGCCCGACCACTCCTATAGCCACATCCACTGGACGCCGGAATACTTCACGAAAGTCAGCTGCAGATAAAGTCAGTCCCATCCCGAACATGACAATGCCCAGAAATAGCTGTATGTATCCTTTCAACCCTGTAAACGCCGTAGGAAAGAAAAATCCCAAACATGCAAACAAAAGCACCCAGATGGAAAAGGTCCCACCTACAAATTTACCTGCTTTCTCTAATCCTCTCATTCTACTAATCCCCTTATTTCTATATAAGCTGAATTTAAGTAAATTCACATCGGAAGCATCTTCCGTCTGCGTATTAGCTCCCCAATGTGAACTCTTCATTCAGCTCATATAGTGCTTAAAATTTTTACCATTGTACTACATATGAATGTATATACATACAACTTTTTATGATTATATTGGGTTCAAGAAACTTTTTCCCGTTCGGACATATTTGAAAGCAAAGTGGGTATATTCATAGTAGAAGATAGTGACCAGTCGGTCATTTTGAACATCATTCGTTGAGGAGGAGTTATTCCTATGTCACGAAGCCATCCGTATAAATGGTGGAATATTATCGCATTCATCGCTGTCGTTCTCGTTAACATTCTGGCTTCTACACTTCCTATTGGCGGAAGAAGCACTACTGCTGTATCCAACATGTATCCTACCTTAATTACGCCAGCAGGTTACGCTTTTTCCATCTGGTCGGTCATCTACGTGCTGCTCGCCTGTTTTGCCGTGTACCAAGCTACATCTACAGGGCAAGCCAAGACAAGCGTTCAGTCTATCGGTATTTTCTTTATTTTGAGCTGTCTCTTCAACATCATCTGGATTTTCCTATGGCAGTATGTATACGTAGAGCTGTGCGTGATCGTCATTATTCTATACTTGCTCTCCCTATTCGTCGTATATACACGTACCCGTACACCGCAACCAACTCGCGGAGAAATGTGGTTCGTCAAGCTACCTTTCAGTCTGAACCTCGGTTGGGTATCCGTTGCTACCCTCATCAACATTGCAGTAGCACTGGAAAAGAATGAATGGAGTGGCTGGGGGCTCAGCGATACGATATGGGCGATCATCATCCTGCTTATTGGCGCCGCATTAGCCATCTTGGTCAGCTTTCCTTATCGTGACAGCATCTACCCGCTTGTATTTGTATGGGCCTATGTCGCTATCGCCATCGAGCATCCGAACAATGAAAATGTACGGCTGGCTGCATGGATCTTGTCGGCAATCATCCTGGTATACGCGCTATGGCTATTTTTTGCCCGTAATCGAGACCGGGATTAAAGTCAACGAATATAATCTCCTAACAAGCACAAGCGAGCATGGGTCTGAATTATTTAGCCCAAGCTCGCTTGCTTCGTTTTTTATTAAATATGATCAGGCATAGACTTTAATCAAATCTAAAAGCTTGCTTGTCGATTGATCAGTATTTATTTTCTCCATATTACGAATGTAATCCGACCTTTTTTCATACAAACGAAGAATCATGTCGACAAATCGTTCAGATTCCAGATCTTCTTCTTCTAAAAACTCACACAAGCCTTGTGCTTTAAATGATTTTGCATTTAGAATCTGATCTCCCCTGCTGACTGCCTTTGAAAGAGGAATCAACAGCATAGGCTTGCGCAGCGTCAAGAATTCAAAAATGGAATTTGAACCTGCCCTGGAAACAACCATATCTGCCATCGTCATTACATCCGCCAATTCATCGTTTATGTATTCAAATTGCTGATAACCATTCGTACGAATAGATTCATTCACTTGGTCCTTACCACAAATATGCACGATTTGAAAATGAGCAAGCAAAGCCTCTAAATTTAACCAGACCAGCTCATTTATCTTCTTGGAACCTAAACTCCCACCCATGATCAGCATGATGGGCTTATTTCGAGTAAAACCGCAGTAGGCCAACCCTTTAGCTGCCTTCCCCTCTTTTAGTTCATCTCTCACAATAGCACCAATATACCGGGTATTCTTTGAGCGAAAATATTCAGTTGTTTCAGGAAAAGTAGTACAAATTTCGGTAGCAAACATGCTGGAAATCTTATTCGCTAATCCAGGAGTAAGATCAGATTCATGGATGATGACGGGGACTTTGTTCAGCCACCCAGCCAATACCACAGGAACAGAAACAAACCCGCCTTTTGAAAAAATAATATCCGGTTTTTCTTTCTTTATAATCCGGTATGCTTGAGAAATCCCCTTTAGCACTTTAAACGGGTCCTTAACATTATTCCAGTCAAAATATCTACGTAGTTTCCCAGTTGCGATACTAAAATAACACACATCTTCTAGCCCAGAGATCAAATTCCTTTCAATCCCTTGTTCTGAGCCTATGTATTGGACACTCCAATGTTGTTCCAGTAAGTGAGGAATCAAAGCTAGGTTTACTGCTACATGTCCTGAAGAGCCTCCACCAGTGAACATTATTTTTTTATTCATCATCTCCACCTCCACTTTGTATACAAAGAACAACACATATTACATTCAAAACAACCGGATGCCACTATAGTAGTGACACCCGGTTGTCATGCAAACTATATATTTTATGAACAAACCTTGCCAACTATTCGCCCTTCAGTGCAATGACTTCAATCTCCACCAGTGCATCCTTAGGTAGACGAGCTACCTCGACCGCACTGCGCGCTGGATACGGTTGCTCAAAGAAAGAACTGTACACCTCATTGACGCTGACAAAATCGTTCATGTCCTTCAGGAATACAGTCGCTTTCACAACCTGGTTCATGTTGCTGCCTGCTGCTTCCAGAATGGCTTGTACATTGCTCAAGGACAGGCGAGCCTGCTCCTGTACATCCTTGCCAAACTCACCTGTTGCCGGATTCAGCCCAAGCTGTCCTGAGGTGTAAATAAACCCGCCTGCCTCTACCGCTTGACTATAGGGTCCGATCGCACCGGGTGCTTTTTCAGTAGCAATTGTTTTTTTCATAAGGGTTGGATTCTCCTTCCTGATACTGGTTCACCGTATTATAGCATGTGAAGTCCAAAGCCACTATTCCGTGTGACGGTTTGCAATGGTGCTACATTTTTTTATTTCCGCTGTAACCTTTAACGCCCATGTAACATCTAATTCCTGTAACCTGCTACACAATAGATTGTACAAAATCAAATACAGGTACAAGTACAATGATTATAGCTAGTAGTATAGACGGGAAAGGAGTACCATCCTTTGAATCTCGAAACAATTTTACACCAAGCAAGGAATGAGGACCGCAAGGCGTTCGTCGCCTTGATGAAACATATGGAATCCGATATGTATGGCATGGCGCGTTCCATTCTTCGCAGCAATGAGGATTGCGCGGACGCAATGCAAGAAGCAATGCTCAAAGCATACAAGTCTCTGGGTGAGCTACGTGAACCTCGCTATTTTAAAACATGGCTGCTTCGTATTCTCATTAATGAATGCCATCTCATGATCCGCAAGCAAAAACGGGTTGTACCCGTCGCGGAATTTATAAAGGAACCGTCCACCTCGGGCGGATACGAAAAAATCGAACTGCGCGAGGCCATCGACCATTTGGAGGAATCCATGCGAACCGTGATTTCCCTGCACTATTTGCGCGATATGCCGATCAGGGAAATATCAGAGTTACTGGATCTATCAGAGGGTGCCGTCAAAACACGATTGCACCGTGCTCGCAGAACATTAATGGACCTGCTACAAAATCGCGGAGAAAGGAAGGTGACCTTTCAATGAATCCTTCAGGGGTTGAAAACCAGGATCAAGAGCTGGATGAGAAATTACAATCGGAAAAGGAAAACTTGGAAGCAGAAATGGTAGTAATCCCTGATTTGGTAAGGCAACGCCTAGATGCATTTTATGCACAAATGGAATCGTATCCGGAACTGCTACCCAACCGCCCATCCTCCCATCTATCCGTTAAAAGGTTTTTTCGGGGAACTGCAATTACCGCTGCTTCTGCAGCGCTTATTGGCGTTATGATCATTGGCAGCGCCTTTGTTTCGCCTACAATGGCGGAGTCATTGAAACAGGTCCCCCTTGTTGATAGTGTGTTCAAGCTAGCTGGGGATCTTGGGCTGCAAACCGCTGATCGGAAAGGATTGGCAACCTCCACAAATCTCAGCGTCACCCATGACGGCATTACGTTGAAAGTATCCCAAATTATTTTTGACGGCACCCGGCTGGTCGTAGCACTTGAAAAACAGGATGGTGGACAAAAAGTGCTGCCCTTGTTTACGAGAATAACTCCCGACGGAAATATACCCGAAGACAGTATCGAAAAATTCGACTTATTTATTAACGGAAAATCCGCGCTTAATCAAAATGGTGCATTTAGCTTATTGGATGGCGGTCCGGGCAAAGACAGCAACTCTATGATCATTTCCTATATGCGCGACCCTGCTGGTGGGCTGCCTGACTTACCAGAGCAATTTGATCTGAAAGTATATGCCAAGCTGAAGGGAGTGACAAAACCGTTCACACTGCAAACGACCGTTTACAAAACGAAGCTGGGGCGCAAGGTGTTTCAGCCACAGATCAGCAAGACGAATCAATATCTTAAATATACTGTAAATCGGGTAGAAATGACGCCGGTTACGACCAGAATCCTCACCACCTTCACCATGCTTGTGGACCTTAAGGATATGCCCGACGACTATGCAGTAGAACGTAAGTACATTTCCACAGAGGGACCGCACAAAAACTACACCAAAAAAGAAGTCAAACCTCTTAATTATGCGGTAATTGACGATCAGGGACGTGAACTGGAAATACTCGGCGGCTCGGGCCAGTCTATTTCCAAAAATCAGCCAGGGCAAATGGTCATGTTGTTTACTCCTTTTGTTGACCCGCCCAAAAAGATTACCTTTAAACCATATATTCTTCTTATGACTCCAGATGGAAGAGCTATTCTGGACGCTAAAGGCCAATGGGTCCGCCAATACCTTCCTGAATTTGAGATTACGATCGATGTGCCGCAAAATACAAACCATCCATAAAACACGAATAACGCCGCTGCTACCCGAGTCATTGGGCAACAGCGGCGTTATTGTCATTTTCTAATCCTAAGCATGGTTTTATACATTGTCATCAGGAGTCGTTCCTGTACCAGGTTCCTCATCATCGGAGGTTAGTTCCGCACCGATGACCCGAATGATGTCGTTCGGGTAAATATGTACACCGCTCGCCTGCGCGAGAGCAATTCGGACCATAGCTCGTGCGATGAACGAAGCGGGGATAGCGCGGTAGGAAGCGAGCCTGCCTGTCATCAGGCCGTCTAGCGCCTTCATGACAACCGTGGCGGCGGCTTCGCCAAAACGCCGTTCAGGCCTCGCTCCCAAAATGAGCGATGGACGGAACAAATGCAGTGCAGGCAACCCAATCGCGGCAAGCGCCTCTTCAGCTTCACCCTTGGTGCGGTTATAAAACACACGTGAATCCGGATCAGCGCCCATCGCAGAGATCGCAAGCATTTGTACCGCTCCAGCTTCTTTGCCCAACTGGGCTGTCAGAACGGGATAGTCCAGATCCACCTGTCGAAATCGCTCCTTGGATCCCGCCTTTTTCATCGTTGTCCCAAGGCAGCAAAACACATCATCTACCCCTTCGAGGGCGAAGGCCGACTTCTGTGGTTGTTCCCAGTCGATTAACGCCTGCTCCAGCTTAGGATGCTTGATATCCAGTGGACGCCTGCCCATAACCATGACGCGGGTGTATTCTTTTTGCACCAGCAGCTCACGTACAACATAACCCCCGACAAGCCCTGTGCCACCCACAACGACCGCTTTACGTTCCATATATACCTCCTAACGCTCCTTGTTCCCATGATTGCGATCAGGTTAATTTAAACGGCTGTTCGTCCGCCTCCTTGCTGTCGGACGGACACATAGGCAGGTACAGGGAAAAAGTACTTCCCTTGCCCTCTTCACTCTCCAGACGGATAAACCCGCCTAACAAGCGGGAAAAATCACGGCTGATGGACAACCCCAGCCCGGTTCCACCATATTTACGATTAATCGAACCGTTCGCCTGCTGGAATGCCTCAAAAATAACATGTTGCTGAAGCTTGGATATACCGATGCCTGTATCTTTTACAGCAAATACAACCCAATCTCCCTCCTGGCCTTTTCGATCCAAATGCTGTGTGCTGATTTCCAGCAATACACGTCCTTTATGAGTAAACTTAAAGGCATTGGACAATAGATTGCGTAAAATTTGCTGTACTCGTTTGGAATCGGATCGGATTTCATCCGGTATATGTTCATGCACTTTCAAGTTGAATTCCAGGTTTTTATCCTTCGCTGTGACTTCAAAATGCATCATCATCCCCTGCGCAATCTCACGAACACTGACTGGCTCACTTACGATTTCCATGTGCCCAGCCTCGACCTTGGATAAGTCCAGAATGTCATTGATCAGTTGGAGCAAATCATGCCCCGAGGCATAGATTAGATCACTGTACTGGTATAGCTCGTCCTCATCCAGCTCTTTTCCCTGCTCGTTGATAATCTGTGCCAGGTTAATAATGCTGTTAAGTGGTGTGCGTAACTCATGCGACATCGTTGCCATAAAATCCGATTTATACTGGGAAGCCATCATGAGCTGCTTGGCGCGTTCCTCTAAAATAACCTTTGCCTTCTGCAGCTTATCACGCTGCTCTGACAATAACTCATTCGCCTGTTGAATCTGATAGTTTCGCTGCTGCTCCATCTGAAAATCACGTAATATCAGTGCAAATAAAAAGCTGAGGATCACGCCAATAGGCAGTGTAAGAGGAACAACCTCTGCTACATAATAGCGCCAGGGAATGACGCCCAGGAAAGCAATATTTAACGTATTTACAATATTAACCGCTAAAATGGTTACGGATGCCTTAATAATCAAGCGCCAGGTGGAGCGGCGCATCCAGTAGTTCAATCCGGCACACAATACACCCAAAATGCTCATATTCAGAAAGCCGACCCACGCCGCCATATTCAGACCGAAAGTAAATCTTGTAAGACCGATCGCTACCCCAATAATAATCAGCGTATAGGAACGGGGATACACCAACGCTGCGATAATTAGCGGAACAAAACGCAGATCAAAAATAACGGTTTCATTGAAGTTGAAACCAAAGCAAGAGCTGACCCATCCGCCAAATACCACCAGCAACACCGAACTGACATATTTGAACCGCGTAGACGTACGACTCAAACCATATTTATAAATCACGTTCGCCACATAGGCAACAGCAATCAGCATCCCCAAATTCATTAGAAACATCATTGAAAATTGCATGGATTCACACTCCCATTGCGCAAGAAATTGGATGCCAGGCCTATGCTAGCCGATTTTGCCTTACTCGTACATCATAACATGAAGCCCCATCTTTCGACATATCCAAAGAGGCTTGCATGTATGTATAAAAAAAAAGCGAACCGCAACGGCTCGCCCTAGTGGGAGTATCTATAGTGTCAGCTTAGAATGCCTTTGTTCCGGCGCCACTCCTTGACAAATAATTCGGCAAAGTAAGGGTCCCACTGGGTTCCTTTACCCTCTTCCAATATCATAACCGCCTTCTCTTCCTTCATACCTTTCCGATAGGGGCGATCCGACGTCATCGCATCATAGGCATCTGCTACGGCTATGATGCGCCCAAATAGGGGAATATCTTCCCCGGAGAGCTGATCAGGGTATCCCTTGCCATCGTAACGCTCATGATGCGAGCGCACCCCAGGCAGATAAGGGGCCATAGCATAAGCAGGCTCCACTTGCCGAAGAATACTCTCCCCCATAACCGGATGCATTTTAATCTGGTCAAACTCCTCGTCCGTCAGCTTGCCATCCTTAAACAGCACAGCGTCAGCCACACCGATTTTACCGATATCATGCAGCAAGGCTGTTTTACGCAGCAAGTCAAGGTCCGTCTCGCTCAAACCGCCCTTTCGCCCAATGAGTACAGAGTATTCAGCCACGCGCAACGAATGTCCTGCGGTATAGGCATCCCGCGCATCCAGCGCTGCAGCCAAAGTGGCAAAATAACTGTCTAATAGCTGACCGTTCTTTTCCTCTCGTTCCTTCAGGCCCTCGATCATCATGTTAAATCCTTCGACAAGCTCCGCAAATTCGTCCGAATACAAGTCACTGGCGTTACTATTCAGGCGGCCTTCCTTCACTTCATTCATTTTTTCCAACAAGTGATGGATGGGCTGTTCGATCTCACGGGTCAGCAATCTTCCCCCCAGATAAGCAAAAGCTACACCAAATATTAAAATCGTACCCGCCCATGCCCAATAGGAGCCGGAATCCGTCGCTTCCAAACGTTCCAGCCGAATCTGTGTAGCTAAACAAAACAGAAACAGAGGAAAAGCACCAATTAACGTTGCACTTAACTGAAACTTATGCCGAAGTGATAGCAGAACTCGTCCTCGCAGGGAAAGGTTCAATCCATATTGCTGGTAGGTCCGATCCCGAATTTCCTCCAGTAGCGGTTTGATTGCTCTCATGGTCAGAAAAAATTCAACCAGTGCATGCATGGAAGCGACCAGACAAGCTCCTATACAGGCGATTCCTACATAATAAAAGGGAAAGGTAAGTTGTCCAGTATGTATCATCCATAATGCAATAACGGCTGCCGGGATAGAGAAGCCTAACAAATGCGGCCCAACAATACGCAAAACTGACAAATTAGGCAGATGGTGAACCTGAATGTACACCGCTTCTACATCCTTGAGCGTCTCCTGGTTTCCTTGAAAAAAACGATGAACAGGTCTTAAATGCATTCGAAACACTATGGTTTCACAAACAATCATAATGACGCTGGAAAATGCAACAATTTTGACAAGACCCAGAAGCTCATAGTGGGCTACATTTAACGTGGAAAATACAAAAATCATACATACCAGTAGTACAGCAATAAATGAACCTATAATATAGTTCAGGATAACATGCTGAATAAAGCGCTTATAGATCGGCAAAATGCTACCCCTCTTTTCATCCGTACGCTCATAAGATATCTTTGTATTCAATATCGGAGTCCAGCCGTCAAAAGTTAACCTTCTTGCTTGAGCAATTTGCATAGATCTTAGGAAAATAACACTAGCGAGCGGTCCGCATCGGATTGCGGCTTTCGCAGGGCACCTTGGTCTGGCAAAGTCCGCAGCCGGCACCCGATTTAGCCTCACCGCCGTTTAACACGGCCCACTTTCGGGATTCCTCACCATACACAAATTTCATGCAGGCGATTTTGTCATGACCACCTTCCTTGCTGATGGCCTGCACAGGGCAGCGAGTAATGCACACACCGCAAATGCCTTTGCTGCACAGCAGGCAGTTTCCGGTGTGGCTCAGGTTCGAGGACACCCTGACATCAGGCGGCACCTGCAGATCCGTTACTACAGACAGCAGACGGATGGCAATTCCTTTCTCGGTGATAAAGCCATCGTTGATACTGAAGGTGCCGAGACCAGCTGCATACGCGATATGCCGTTCCGACCAGTTAGAGACCGGACCACCTGCGGCACCGTGGATGCTGTACCAATCCGTATCCAGCGGCGCCACAGCTCGGTAACCAAGCCCGATCAGATATCCCGCCAAATGCTGCCTTGCCGAACGCACAAAATATTCATCGCCAAAGGTCCGTAGCAACGCCCACTCTCTGGAGGCTCTTGCTTTTTGCACACGATTGGCCTTGCGGATTGTCTCACTGATCGGCAGCACAACACTGACAACGGTGCCTCCACCAAAACTTCCTGTGCCGAAGGTCCGTTCGAAGGCTTCCTGCGGCGTAGCATGGTCGGGTCCCACCACTGTTTTATACTGCTCAAACAAAGGATCATTGGCCTCTGCAAATTGAATAATCGGTTCCTCGTAGTACGGGCTCTGTAATTCTTCGCAGAAATTGCCCTTGTCTTCGCTCACATAGGCTTTCATCTCGGCTGCGATAAGTTCTTTCATGTCCGGTACGGGCGTTACCATCTTGTCCACATCCCTCTTCTTAAGTTATTGTGACTTCTCTCGACTTCCTTGTGGATACCTGTTGACCGATGAATGGCTGCGTTACACATCCGAACCCTTTTCGTGTATATACACGAATGAGTCGGCATACTTCCCTTATTAGGCAAAAGCTAATCACAGTCTCAATTTTTCAATTTTAGATAACAGTGTAGTCAATATCTGCAAATCGGCGCTTCCCAGTGACTCCTGTAAAAATAACTGCGCCTCCTCCCAGAGCTCTGCTGCATCGTTATATAGTGCTTTTCCACTCTCCGTCAGGGTAAGGCAGCGGTTCCGGCTTCCCTCGGCGGATGTATCCTCCACATACCCGCTTTGCTCCAGTGCCTTCAAATTGCGCACAAGCGTGGTTCGGTCGAGTCGCATCTCCAATGCTAATTCGCTTACGCTTACCGGTCCCAGTACCGTTAAATGCTTGAGCAGCGAAAACTGGCTGATATTGAGTCCGCTTGGAGCCAGATACTGGTCATACAGCCCTGTTACAGCCATCGAGGCACGACGCAGATTAATGCATGTGCAGACTGAGGGCGAGTTATTCTGTGATGTTTTTTTGTCTTTCCTTGAGGCAGTCATAGTTCTTAATTTCCTTCCATCTTTTCGTGTAACTACACTATTTCAAAATTCGGGTGCTTTGTCAGGGCAATTTATCACAGTCTCCATTCTCTGCAAATGCAAATAAGTCTAATTCATTGCAGAAAGTGCATCATTTCCAGTCTACAATCAAAAAAAACCATAAATACCTTGCGTTTTAGAATTAAGCTTGTTATACTAATAAAGTATGTATTAACCCCATAGGATTCCACGCAAGAAGCTATACTCCTAATACCGCATGGAGCTTCTCCAAATTTTATGTATAACCCTAATGTAGAATTTTGAGCTTTTGCCGAAGATTTTCACATTCACACTGGCGCGGTCATCGGAGCCGCAAGGACGAAAGAGAGGTAGGGCTTTTGTCGTTTGGAAAATGAACAGAGGAATCAGACTGCCCCTTATGAACATGCTGACCATATAATACAAGGTAGCAGGGGTTAAATATATATTATGCCGTCAAACGATGAAGTTTGAGCAGGCCGTGCAGTATACGCAAGCTGCACACATCCTCCGGATGATCCCCGGGGGATTTTTTATATACGGAAAACGTATCTATGAACAAAAAAGTGACCCTGCCGATACATCGACAGGGCCTATAGCTTGATCAAAAAGGGGTTAATAGGGTCATTATAGTCTTGCTTTCTTAAAACCAAATGATATGCACCTTAAAAACTCATTAATTTTCCAGCTATATATCGCTGCTAATAATTCGTCCAATAATCCGTACTACCAGACTGTATCGTTTGGGTAGTAGGGCGTCCAGCTTCCACTTGGGCAGGCTTGTAGGTGGAAGGACGCTCCCATCCTTCCAGTAACACAATATGCTGGGTACCTGTGTTATTTTCCCATGTGATATAGCGCTCTTGTTCCATATGCCGCAATGCGGCTGTAATTTCAGAATCTCGCCTACCCGTTTTTGCTGACAATTCAGCCATTGTAGGCATGTGGCGATGCTGGGCAAAATAATTATACAAAATACGCAGTAACTTCCGTTCCAAATCCGGCAACATCATCTATCCCTCCTGAAAAGAACATATGTTCCTATTATAACATATAAAAATGCACCCTCCTACTGGAAGATGCATACGGGCTTGTATGCCCATGCTGAATTTAGTTTTTTTCCTTCTCCTGACGACCGATAGAGCGCAACCACCAAGAGATTCCTCCAACACTTCCAAGTGCCAGAACCGTCAAGAAAATAATATAAAACAAATGAAATGCACGATCACTCATGGCAATCGCCTCCTCACTTTATGTATACACTTTCCAGCTAAGCCTGTAAACCTCTTTTTGACCCCACAATCACATTTTCGCCAAACATTTGACAATACATACTTGCTTGGGATACACCGGTGCACACTTATTAAAAATGGTTAATATCAAATAGGAGACAGATCAAGGAGGTTATCGAATATGAAGTTTCTATTGATCGTGATCATCATTGTGCTGATCGTTGTTTTGCTCATGAGAAGACGTAGATGAACGAAAACATCCTGTATCGTTAACTAAGAATACAAAAAAGGCTTTCGGTACATCACCGAAAGCCTTTGTTCATCTGAGGTTAAGGCTAAACTACGCCTTGTTCCTTTTGCTATATTTAATAAAAGCAATCACAAGCGCTACAGCAAACAATATTCCGCTGACTACCCATGTGGTCAGAAACGCCATACCCAGACCGACATTAGCCCCCATGGTCGGGTGCTTCATAGCAGTAAACACCGAGCCCTGCATCATAAATATGGTACAGAACAAAACAACGGGTGCCAAAATAATCGTGCTTGCGGTCTTACGACTACCAGATACTGCAATCACACACAGAGCAGAAATCACCAAGATTACCCAATAGATAACTGCTTCCCAAATCGCTGAAGTGCCCACCTGTTCGACCTCTTTTCTATCCATCATTTATGCCTCTTCTATTGTAACAGACGTCACACAGTGAACCAAGCCATAAATTTAATCAGAAAAGGGGTAAACCCTGCCGACAATGTAAATAATGTATGTTAGCAGACAGCCCTACATAGAAGAAATGAGAGGATTGGATCCCATGAGAAGTGCAAGTCCTTTTGTCATTGTAAACGATGTGCAGCAATCGGTTGACTACTACCAATCTGTTTTAGGCGGGAAAATCAAAGTACTGAACAAGCAAGAAGGCAAGCTTTTACATGCCGAACTGCACCTAGGTAGCAGTCATATCCATTTCTCCGACTCCTACGGTAAACCGCAGAAAGCACAGCATGTCCAAATCATTCTCGACTGCGAGAGTGAGGATGAGCTTAAACAGGCTTACTATTCACTATCAGAAAAAGGTACCATCACCGTAGAGCTACAAGATACCTTCTTTGGTGCGCTGCACGGGGAAGTAACGGATCATCTTAATCAGATTGGATGGGTGATGAACTATTTTAAAAGATGACCACGTTTAGCCATAACCGAATATGTTTTGTAGCCACCATCAACGTTCCTTACCCGATAGCCCGATTGGGTCAGAATTCTGGCCGCTAGATAGCCACGCAGCCCGACTTGGCAGGATACCGCGATCTCCAGATCACGAGGAATTTCCGACATCCGCTCTCTGATCTCGGCCAGAGGAATATGAATGGAACCTGGAACGGTTCCTCCCTGTAGCTCCACCGCATCCCGGACATCAATTACAAGACCACCATTGCGGTGGAAATCGTCAACTTCATGCCATTGTATCGTCTGGACCAGTCCATCCATGATATTCGAAGCCACGTAACCCGCCATATTCACAGGATCTTTAGCTGAAGAATAAGGAGGTGCATAAGCAAGTTCGATATCTGCCAATTCACGGACATTCAAATGACCGCGAATCGCCGTCGCAATAACATCAATCCTTTTGTCCGCGCCATCAGCCCCAACAGCCTGCGCCCCGTAGATCATCCCGGTCTCCGGATGAAAGAGCAGCTTCATCGAAATGGGTGACGCGCCAGGATAATAACCGGCATGTGAACCGGGATGAATATGAATAGCCTGATAAGGAACAGCCAGTCGCTGCAATGTTTTTTCATTGTTGCCTGTAGAAGCTGCGGTCAATGCAAAGGTCTTAATTACGGATGTTCCGAGCGCACCATCATAGGAAATCGCCTGACCATTAATATGATCTGCGGCCAAACGCCCCTGCCGATTGGCTCCCCAGGCCAGCGATACCATCGTTGCAAACCCATGATTGCGGTCTTTGACCTGGATGGCATCCCCTACCGCATAAATGGACGGATCACTGGTTTGCAGCTGTGCATTCACCTGAATGGCACCGCGAAAACCTAGTTCCAATCCGCATTGCTTGGCCAGCTCATTTTCAGGCACAACACCAATCGCCAGAATAACCAGGTCCGTCTGAAGCATCTCCCCGGAAGTCAAACGGAGCTGTGTACCCTGTTCTTCAAAAGCTGCGACTCCTTCCTCTAAACGCACCTCCACCCCGTTCAGCTTCACATGCTGTTCCACCAGTTTAGCCATTTCGGGGTCAAGCGGATTCAACAATTGTTGTCCCTTATCCATGATGGTTACTGCAAGTCCACGCTCCCGCAAATTTTCAGCCATCTCCAGCCCAACAAACCCGGCCCCGATTACCGTGGCATGCTTGGGATGCCTTTCATCTACATATGCCTTAATAAGGTCGGTGTCATGAATGTTTCTTAACGTAAATACATTTGTAGCTTCATGTAATCCGGGAATATCCGGTATCATCGGTTTGGCTCCTGGCGATAATACCACAATATCGTATGGCTGCTCATCCGTCTCTCCAGTGATCATATCGCGGTAACGCACAAGCTTATGCTCGCGGTCTATTTGTATTACTTCTTTTTGCACCCGTACATCTATATTAAAACGGTCTCTAATGCCTTGAGGCGTCTGGAGAAACAGCTTCTCCCGCGCCTGGATTGTCCCCCCAATATAGTAGGGAAGACCACAGTTTGCAAAAGAAACATGCTCACCGCGTTCAAATAAAATAATCTCGTCTTCCTCACTCCATCTACGCAATCTCGCCGCAGCAGAAGCTCCACCTGCGACCCCGCCAATAATAACTATCCTCTGACCCATTTCTTTCCCTCCCAATATACCCTATGGGGTATAATATATACCTATGGGGGTATGATGTCAACAAACAAAAAAGGCGAAGGTTGCCCCCCGCCTGATCAAACTCTGAATGAAAACCGATCGGAATCAAAAATCACTTGCGAATGCTACAAAACTTCCCTATCTCACTGGGCCTAACAAGACGCCAACTACTGTTTGTTATTGTTGACTGGCCGCGATTGCCTGCTCCAGATCATACAAAATATCGTCTATCGCTTCGGTCCCAACAGATAAACGTAACAGCTCCGGTTTGACTCCGGCAGCCACCTGTTCCTCTGCATTCAGTTGCTGGTGAGTCGTGCTTGCCGGATGAATAATCAAAGACTTGGAATCGCCTACATTCGCCAGATGAGAAAACAGCTTTACATTCGCAATCAGCTTGCTTCCCGCCTGGCTCCCGCCTTTGATACCAAAGGTCAGGATTGCCCCTTGTCCTTTTGGCAAGTATTTTTGGGCTAACTCATAGGATGGATGGCTCGGCAATCCAGAGTAGCTAACCCACTCCACATCCTTGTGACTTTCGAGATATTGCGCTACCTTCAGGGCATTCTGACTATGTCTTTCCAGCCGCAGATGCAATGTTTCCAAGCCTTGAAGCAGCAGCCATGAATTGAACGGAGAAATGGCTGCTCCCAAGTCACGCAGCAATTGCACCCGTGCCTTGATAATGTACGCGATAGGCCCCACTGCCTCGGTGTATACAACCCCATGGTAGCTCGGGTCCGGCTCAGTCAGTCCTGGAAAACGGCCACTCGCTTTCCAGTCAAACTTGCCGCTGTCCACAATCACTCCGCCAATAGACGTACCGTGTCCGCCAATGAACTTCGTTGCCGAATGCACAACAATGTCCGCTCCATATTCGATAGGACGCAATAAATAAGGGCTCGGGAACGTGTTATCCACAATCAGCGGAATACCATATTCGTGCGCAATCGCAGATACTGCTTCCACATCCAGCACATTGCCCTGTGGATTGCCAATCGTTTCGGCAAAGATGGCCTTCGTTTTATCCGTAATGGCATGACGGAAATTCTCTGGATCATCCGAATCGACAAAATGCACCTTAATACCCAATTTGGGCAGTGTGGTAGAAAAAAGATTATATGTACCGCCATACAGGCTGGAGGCTGATACAATTTCATCTCCAGCTCCCGCAATGTTCAGAATGGAGAAGGAAATCGCCGCCATTCCCGAAGCTGTGGCCAACGCGCCAGCCCCGCCTTCCAGTGCGGCGATCCGTTGCTCGAACACATCCGTGGTCGGATTCATCAGACGCGTATAAATGTTGCCAAATTCTTTCAGCGAGAACAAATCAGCCGCATGCTCGGCATCCCGAAATCCATATGAAGTGGTTTGGTACAACGGAACGGCGCGGGAAAAGGTAGTAGGATCAATCTCTTGTCCGGCATGGACAGCGAGGGTTTCGAATGACAGCTTGCGTTCTTCTGACATGATTATTTCCTCCCTTGTTATACGTGCTGTATGAATCGTCTCTTCCTGTATGCGTAGTCATGGATGATTTTTCAATTATTCTCGCACAAAAAGAACGATTTGGGAAGATAATTCTCATTATTCAGGTAGGATATTATTATTTTATTTAAAGCATCAGGTTTCGGCTCGGAAGGTTTTGCCCAAATGCTCACCCAAACCAAAATAATGGCGGAAATTATAGATGAGTGGGCTCCACTTTGCCGGATCAATATGATTCTCACCGAGGATGATATCCTGATGAACATGCACCTGTATGGCTTGGGTTTCGACGATCGCAAAATAAGGAGAGTGGTCAGGAATCCGGACTTCCTTCACCTTGGCTTCGATTTGAATAGGGCACTCCCTGATTCGGGCCGGCTTGACCCTATTCGAGTCAATCGCAATCAGTCCGCTGATCTCATACTTATCTTTTTGATATGTAAATCCATGTTTCTCTTTTTCCACTGGAACGGGATTCTTGCCTGTAAAAGGAGCCAAACGCTCTACATTTTCCCACATGGAAGGCCCAGGAACATTGATTACACATTCGGGATGCCGCTCCATATTTTCTAATGCTTTGCCACCTGTTCCAATGCCTAGTACCACACAATCTCCTAATGCCCACGAGGAGGAAATAGGGCTAATATTGGTCGTTCCATCCTCATTCAGCGTGTTGAGTAAAATCACAGGGGTTCCGTAATATAAAATGCTAGGGGTTATCGTTTTTATACTTGGGCTGTAGTTCATCTGATTTATTTGATTTATTTGATTCATTTGGTCCATGTTCTCTTCTCCTTCTGTTCAGATCTGCCTCCTTATTGTAAAATGTAAACATTTCAACCTTCATCGAAGTATGGATTACAAAGGGGGATGACCGTGCCATGAGCACCAAATCAAATGTAGCCATGATTGCTTCTCTCGTCAGTGAGCCTTCCCGTGCGGCCATTCTCACCGCTCTATTAGACGGCAGATTTCACACGGCAAGTGAATTAGCCCATATGGCAGGTATCAAACCGCAAACCGCCAGCTTCCATCTGGCTAAAATGATCGAGGCACAAGTCGTTACCGTAGAAAAACAAGGTCGGCACCGTTACTATGGCATTCAAGACCCCGAGGTTGCCCAGGTGATGGAGTCACTTTTATCCATAGCTCCACCTGTTCCAATCAAGTCATTCAAACAAGCCTCCGAAAACGAGGCCATACGGTTGGCAAGAACTTGCTACGATCATGTTGCGGGTCATTTAGGCGTACAAATCATGAGTTTTTTCATTCAAAGGGGGATTCTTTCCGAGGATCAGGACGGACTTCATATTACCCAACAAGGAGAGATTTTCTTCGCTGACTTTCAGATAGACCTCAAGAACACAAGACAAAAGCGTCGCTCCTTCTCACATAAATGCCTGGATTGGAGTGAACGACGCCATCACCTTGCCGGTGCTTTAGGAAGTGCTCTTCTGGACAGATTATTCGAATTACATTGGGTCGAGCATCTGCCCACAACCCGAGCGATACGCATTACAGCCGAGGGTAAAAGAGGTTTTAAAGAGGTATTTTCGATAGAGATCGGCTAGATAATCATAGTCTAATGCTTTTCTTGTTCTGTATTGGATGTTATGACCGGAGACAAGGACCTTTGTTTTCTGGTCAATGGCCGGACATAGGCATAATTGTTTTTTGGAGCCTTTCCTTTTGCCACACCTGCCTTATATCCTCCAGCAGCAGCCGGAATGGCAACCAAAGTCCCATAGGTTCTCATCGCCCGTTCAATTGGGAAAGATACAGAACGCGTTCCATCGGTAGATCCGGCAAAATGAACCGCGGCTGCATAATTGTTCAACCGATCGTTACTGTCATTCAGCCATACGGAACCCGAATCTCCAGGTCCAGTTCGCCCCTGGGTAAAACGAATGACGGTTTGATCACGGAAAATCTTGATTCCCGAATCGCCCCTCACTCTTTGCTCCACGCCAATCGCCTCCACAACTCCTCTGGCGAAGCCGTTTGTTTTAGCCATTCTTTTAAACGTCATCCCCAGACGATAGCTCAATAAGTGCCCAGGTACGGTAATGAGACCACCACTTTGGTTAATCAGATACCTCGGATTAAGCAGACTATTTGAATTGGCAATAGCTATGGCAGAGTCCTGAAAGTTAACACCTGTCGTAGTAAGCGGGACAAATTGAAAAGCTCTCCCGATCTGATCCGCCGTTCTACCCCCATCTGCCGGAGAAGGCTGAATGGTATTGTGAAATTGGCTTGTATTCGTTGGGACTAGAACATGGGCATTACTCAAAATAAACAAAGTATTATTCTTAATAACAATGAGTCCTCCGGTCCCTCCTGCAGTGGCGGGAACCGTTGTTCCTACACTGACTGCACCGGGCACGGGGCGCCATCTTTGGCGAGGGTTTGTTTGGGTAGGCGTCGCCGCTTCCCTTTTGAAGGAACCCACACCTAAAATTCGGATAGGTACCGCAGAAGCCCGACTTATATTTTGGGTTACTGCTTGTAATTTGGTTTGCGACACAGCCGAAAGATTTCTCAAGGTGTATAACACAATCGCCGCACCCTTTGCCGGTCTATTGGGATCAGCATAACCTACTCCAATTCCTGTTACTCCGTTTCGCTTTAGCATCGTTCGCCAAATCCGACTCTTCAACTTGAAAGCTTGATAAAAGGTAGCCACAGCCACATGCATCTCCTTTTCATAGTCAATGATTTATATACATATGACTAATCGGCACATCATGACTGTGCGTTTCCCCAGAACAGTGAAAAAGGTGTGGGCTAGAAGCAAACGACTGCTTTTATTGATCAATCTTCCTGAAGAACTCTACCATTTCGTTAAATGATTGCTGCGCTGAGTGTACGTGATATCGGGTAGAGTAGGGGTCACTGAATCCGTGCTGTCCGTTGAATTTATGTACCCGGATATTATAGTTGTCTAAAGTTGAAATGAGCTCATCCACATTAAATGATTTTTCTTCCTGCGGGAAAAAAAGCAGTGTTGGACAATGTGGAGTTATTTCCAAATAATTTCGAATACGAGAGCCATAGTATCCTACGATTCCATCAGCATATTTTTCTTTGCTACACAACCAGGCAATCGTTGCCCCGATGCTAAATCCGACGATAAATACCTTTTTATAACGAGCTCGAATACTTAATAATACACTTTCGATATGATAGGAAGCGCGTTCAAATCCTACATTCCCCATAAAATGGGCATAGGCAGCCTCCTCTTGCGAATAATCAAAAGGCGTTTCTTTGCCTATCAAATTTGGACAAATGACGTCATAACCCTGACCCGATAATAAACTACAAAAATTTTGTATATGCTGGTTAATCCCATAAATCTCATGCAGCACGACAATTAGGGTGTCCGATTTTTTATCTATGCTTATCATGTTGCTCCCCCAAACAGGTTTGAATATGGTAAAACAAATCCTCCGGATACATATATTTATACTTAGCGCCACTTCTAAGGATAACCGGTTGAACAGTTCAATGGATACAACCAGTGCTGCTCGAATATACGCTCCTCGAGCACTTGGTAAGCATTATTCATACTTTCCAGCCTCCCTTTTTTAGAAAATACTATATCCAATATGATCATTTCGCTATATATTTTTGGTTAAAATTCAGAGAAATGCTTCTCATATACATACTCATCAAGTCAGTTTCTGCATCCTCATCCTATGATATAATTCCTTCAATATCATCGTATGAGAAGGATGGTGCAGATGTCGGAACAGCAAGTATACGTCCGATTCCCAGAAGAGGTGGACGTCACAGAATTGACAGCGATGTACAGACGCAATCGCGAGTTCTTTGATAAGTTTTCGCCAAACCACCAAGAAGAGCACTATACGGAGGAGCACCAGCTCCAAACGATTATTAAGAGTAAGGCTGACATGGTGGAGGATCGGAAATATTCCTTCGTGGTATGCCACAAGGAGGACGACCGGATTATAGGTAGCATAGGCCTATCGTTTGTGGTGAGGGGACCCCTTCAGAGCTGTATGATCGGATACAGCCTAGACCAAGCTTATAACGGCAAGGGTTATATGACAGAGGCGGTGAAGCAGGTGGTTCGCTACGCTTTCGATGAACTAAAGTTTCATCGGATCGTCGGAGAAGCCTCCCCTCGGAATCCAGGATCCATCCGTGTGCTTGAGAAGGCTGGCTTTCACAAAGAAGGCATTTCTCGAAGCAACGTAAAAATTAATGGAAAATGGGAGGACCATCAGGTTCTGGCGATTATAAATCCATCAGAGGATATCTAAGTTTAGTGAACGCTAGTAGAGCCGAGAGGTGTAGTAAATACCGGAGGATCGGAGTCAGAATTAACGGCAGCCAATAATATTGGACAACCTAACAGAATACGTTAGTGGAATAACAACAGCGGCAGTCTAAGACTTTATTTTTTTAGTCTTAGTCCGCCGCTGTTTGATTTTTTTGCTCAATCTAAAACTTTATTTCCAATGCACATTTCACAGAAACTGTATTCGTTTTGCAGAGGAATCTCAGTGCATGATTTCATTTTTATTCACCTTAACACCGGATAAGGACTGATCAAACATATCGAGAATAAAAAGAAACCTCTCAGCCTCACGAAATACATGATCAGCTAATAAAGGATGGATAATGCTTTTTATTCGACACTCGTCGATCAAATCACGCGCTGTTTTCTTAAAATCTCGCAAGGACTTCACAGAGATACGGTTTTCATCCACAAATTGACTCAGAAGTGGAACCGTCTGCGACTGTGGGCGCATATAACTTAAATCAATCGCTTGAAACATCAGTGTATCAAAATCATTACTAAACTCCCTAGCTTGTTCAACCAGTTTACGTTCGGAGGGATCCAGCAGATGGCCTATGAATTTTGCGTGATCGGCCATAATCTTTAAGAAAAATACATTTTCGTCAATAATAGCATCAGGTAAGGGTTCAAGCGTTCCTGAATTGAGTTCCCCTAAACGATTTCTGAAGTAATTTGCTTCCCGGCTTACGTGATCTACCAGTAAGGGAAAATTGGTTTGCCCAGGAAGTTTGCATTGTAATATAAGGCCCAATACCATTCTCTTAAATGCCCAAATATTCGTCGCCGCGTTCTGAACTTCCGTATTAAACTCTCTAATTGTATAAGGATCTGTGTCAGTCTTAAATTCATACGATCTTTTCTCAATATCCTCAAAAATGGAGTAAAACCGATTGGCTTCTGTTTTAAGCTGAGTATCTTCTGCTCTAAAACCTAACCCCAGAAAAAAGGAATGCTCCTTCATGATCCTCGACCAAAACCGTATTTCATCTAATGAGCGCGCCACAAATGCATCCAATCATATCCCTCCTCTATGTGAGCCAAAAAGCACCTACTTAGTCATATGGGATATGCCAGGTTATTATGAATATCAAGCTCCACGTCTCATACGAATCTAATTCCGAAAATTGAGCCGGAGTTATTAGATCATTCAGGGTTTTCTCCTGCTATCAGGTCTACCCGAAACTCAAGCTGGTTTCTCATAAAAATTTTACCTGCTATCTTGACTGATTCTGGCTTAATCTCCTCTACTATTCCCCCATAGTCCTCAAATGTCACGCGTAATTCCTCATCAACGGATACCACATATACATGCGCCTGGACCAAAGCAGCTCCAAACAACTCCATGTCTGTCTTCAATATTTTATATGTACGTTTCACAACGATCACCTCAACTATTTTCATTCAGTAAATTATAAATATCTTCCTTCTGCAATAAACATTTCTGCGTATGTTACTTATGTTCCTCCGAAACAAATTAATTTCCACAATTATACTCATATTTGAATATATATCATTTAATGTTTGGACAATTATCCCAATCCAGTTCTATAATTCACTTGTTATTACATAATTTTAGGAGGAAGTCATGAAAAATATTTATAAAAAACTAGGATCAATAGCGTTAGCCTTTCTTATTGGGATTTCGGTGTTCTCATTGTTCCCGACCGTTACAAAAGCGGAGACTACAAATGTGACTTGGACGAATGGATCTTTAGTAAGAATTCTTGGGAGTAACGGTGATGCCGACAAAGCAACTGTTGGGAAAACCTCAGGAAAATGGTACTGGGAAGTAGGCGTAAATGATAATAGATACGATTCTATAACTCTAATAGGAATTACTGGCGAAACAGGTACACTACCCACATCGTCATGGGAAATGATGGCTAAATATGGCATGGATGGTCAACTGTTAATTAGAACAAAAAACACATCGAACAATATTCAAAGAACTGCTTATGGTAGTATATTTGGCGGCAATGACGTCATTGGTATAGCTTTAGATTTGGACAACGACAATGTTACATGGTATAAAAATGGAGTTTCCCAAGGAACAAGCATTGCAAAACCTTCAGAGCTTGCTGGATCACAAGTGTTCCCACTGATCTACAATGGCACTGGATCAGAAAAAAAACTTACTGCTAATTTTGGGGCAAGTGATTTTAAATATCCAATTCCTGAAGGATTTTTGCCTTACCAAGAATCAAATACATCAACAACACCTAATCCGTCCACAACACCGGATCCATCTACAAAACCTGGATCATCTACAACACCTGATCCATCTACGGCGCCTGGTTCATCTACAACACCTGGGTCGTCCACAACGCCAGATCCATCGGATACAGATGATTCCTCACAACCAGCTGGTGATCGCGCCATTCTGACTGTAACGATGGACAATGGATTTGATAAAGAATTCGATCTGAGTAAGAAAGAATTGAATGCCTTCATCGCTTGGTACGACGCTAAAGATGCCGGCAGAGGTGCTTCATTCTTTGCCATCGATAAACATAATAATAACAAAGGTCCTTTCAGCAATCGCAAAGACTATGTAATCTTCAACAAAATTCTCACATTTGAAGTAAGTGAGTATTCAACCAAATAAACATTATGAAGGACTTCATATCGGCTAATATGCTAATGAAGTCCTTTTTTTATATACTTTTCAGGCAAAAAGTTTGCCACCGCTTAATTCAAAAAAAAGCGCAGCTTCCAAAAAGCATGGAGGCTGCGCTTATGTTTTATAAACTGCTCTTGAATGAATGTCAATAACCAAACTACACTTGGCTTCCAACTTGGTTTGGATTAATATCCATATTTTTAGTGTACACCTTGTTATTAATGAGACTGATGATACTGTTAACAATAATTGAAGTAAGTACTGTTAACAATGTTAACCACAACAAGATCAAGATAGATACCTTGGGGAAGAAAACAATACTCTGAAAATAATAATAACAAAAAAAGGTGTGGGTTAACCAAATATTCATTGAATTTTTACCCAGGTAAGCGAAAGGTCTGGTTAGTTTTAATTTATTCATTAAATGAATACTAACGAGGATAACTACAGGGGCTATGATCATATCAATCGTTGTCTTCTCAAACCATTGACTCGTAGTACGAAAACGGAATAACAGCACAAGAACAACAATATCAAATAGTATATTATTGAAAATAATAGAATTATAAATCTTATTCATCCATGAGTACAATTTATATTTCGCAAAGAACAGCCCTATCATAAACGGCAACTGCCAATACATAATGCTGTAATAGTTTCCTTGTGAATATGAATTATAAAAAACTAGGCCAGCAATTAGAAGGGTTACCCATGTGTTACGTTGGAAGGCTTGGAAGGTGACCGGAAAAATCAATAGCAGTAGAATATAATCATATAAAAACCACCACTCACCATTATATGAACTGGATAGCGCTATAAAATTTCGCAAAAAGTCCATGATTGAATTATGTTGAAATCTATCGGAAGTTCCAAAGAAGTACAAACCCACCGGAATAAAAAGTAAAAAAACAACCCAGTAGTTTATCATAATTTTGCTTAATCTTGTAAAGCTTTTCTGCATTAAATGCTGTGGATTTTGAACATTGCTCTTATATAAACCATAACCACTTAAAAATAAAAAAATAGAAATAGCGATCTGGCCAAAATGCCCTAAATAGAACTCTCCTCTTTCATGAAATAAACTAAATAATGAAACATAGTCGTACTTTAATCTGTCAGGAAAAGCAAAAAGATGATGAATCAAAAGTAGTATTACAGCAATCCCTTTCGCAATATTTGTTTCTACAAGCTTTAATTCCTTGTCATGGTGCACAGAATATCCTCATTTCTAGTTGTATTGGAATAGAGATATATTAGCACAAACAAATAATATAAAATATTTATTTTTTTGAGCACCATATCACATCCCATTTTTATACAAAAAAAAGCTTTCCATAGCCACCCTTGGGGTGATTATAAAAAGCTAATCTGCTTTGCGGCGTCTATAGCGCTCGCTTAAAATTTTTCAGGGAACTGTTTGACAATGCCTTCTGTCAGGATGTCCGCTAAGTGAATCATATGGATCTCATTTTTATCGGTTGCTGCAATATCTGCTTTCCAATCTCCTTTGAGACAGTTAAGGACTATTTCCGTAATCAACTGAAGGTGCGTATACAGCATATCTTGTAGTGTTTTGAACTGCCAGTTCGGATTCGCTTCACTTAAAAATTTGGCAATATCGTCGGCGTTTGCATGCCAATCCGCATCTAGCTTTTTCATATCCGTCTGATTGCCCGCTTTGGCAGCGGCTACAATTTTTCCTGCGATCAGAATATGCTCTCTCAGAAGGTCAGCCAGCTTATTACAGGCAGCTTCCCCATAAAAAGGCTTGATCACATTGCCTATATCCTGCTGATTCCGTAAAAGCCGGTTTAATACGTCCTTTTGGTCTGGGCGATTAAATATGGCGCTGACAATATAGCTTCTCGTCCATATCGTATGGTCGATCCATACCTTCTGCATATCTCCTTTCAATTGCACCATTTTGGGACTTTGGCAAGTGGAACCCTTTTCCTCACCCGCCTTCGCTTGCGCGAATACTACCGGAGTCATGCTAAAAACGAGCGCCAACGTTAACGGAATGCCAGTAGCCTATTTTTCACATTCATCTGGTCCCCTTACACTTATGAATAAAACAGGCTGTCTTATTATGTTTGAAATATCCGATTTTATACACAGGAGTATTTACAGCTTTCAGCCGTTTCCATCTAACATACTGATTACACTTGTATATATCTTCAACACACAAAAAAGGCCTGCCGGCGCTTAGCCAGCAGAGCCCATGATTCCATGGTCCAAGTAAAAGAAGCAATGCTGATGAACAAAGCTACGTCCTGAAGTAGCCGTATACTCGTTTCGATGCTAGATCCTTTTGGAGAATAGGCCATGCCGATGGGCATGAACTATTTTGCCCGGTGGACCGTCAGGTTGACCCGATTCGTCTCACACATAAATGTGGAGAGATGAACAGGCTCATCGTTTGCGTCAAAAGCAATTTTCAATATCCGGAACAAGTTCGCCCCAATATCACATTCAAGCAATTTCGCATAATCTTTGGTCGCACCGATAACATCAATGATCTTATCATTGCTCACGATCTCGGTGTTATAATCCTCCGACAGAATCTTGTAAGTCGATTCTTTCATTGCGATCTTCTTTTCCAAATCTGGAAACCGGGTGAGTGAATAATGGGCTATATCATAGAAAAGCGGGCGGTCATCTACATACATCAACCGTTCAAGCTCCAACACAGGGCTGCCTTCTTCAATAAGAAGATGTCCGGCCACCTCTCCAGACGCCGGGATTACTTCGCTTCTTAATATCCGTGAGTTTGGAATCATGCCCAGCTGGTGGCTGAACTCTGAGAAACCGCTTACGGATAACAGTTCATTATGAAATTTGTTGGAGGCCACAAAGGTGCCTCTACGAGGAATTCGCGTCAGGGTTCCTTCCCGCACGAGCTCCTCAATCGCTTTCCGTATGGTGATTCGGCTTACACTATAAGTATCACAGAGCTCTGCTTCCGTTGGAATCTGTTCATCCGGTTTGTATCGTCCGTCCTGGATATCGTTCTTCAACATTTGCCTGATCTGCATATACAGCGGCTGGGGGGTTGAAGGATTCAAATTCATGGTAAATTCATCCTTATCCATCAATGATTATAATAAGTATTATACATTGATGATCATCTCCAGTCACCATGCACCGAAATAACCTATCGTCTTCCCGGCTGTGATTGCCCCAAGCTCCAGGCAGTTCTCAGTTGAAAACCCTTTCAATCGGCCGTAAATGAACCCGGCAATGAAGGAATCCCCAGCTCCCATCGTATCCACGACGTTCACCTTACCCACGCCGTGCGGAAAGAATTGTTCCCCATCGTAAGCAAGCGAACCGTTCTCTCCCAAGGTAGCTACAGCAATCTGCGCTCCTCTTTGCTTGACCTCTACCAAGAGCTGGCGGATATAATCATCATCCTGAGTGTACGAAAAGAATGGATAGTCTATATAGGGCGTTAACGTCTGTACCCGATCATCCTGCAGTTGATCTGAAAAATCAAAGGAAGTGATCAGGCCCTTTTCCTTAAAGAGAGGAAAGTACGGATCGGCATGGCCCCATATCCCCGAGTGGACAAGCTGATAATGGCCAGCAAAATCGAGCTCTTCTGCTGTAAGGAAGAACTGTGTCATAACTCCCTCGTCGTAATCGCCGAACTTCCGGTCATTC
Organism: Paenibacillus sp. BT-177; assembly: GCF_025846815.2. Classification (NCBI taxonomy): domain Bacteria; kingdom Bacillati; phylum Bacillota; class Bacilli; order Caryophanales; family Paenibacillaceae; genus Paenibacillus; species Paenibacillus sp. BT-177. The sequence goes on from NZ_JAOYTP010000010.1 coordinate 132,664, forward strand.
TCCACCATCTCTACGTGGGTTACCGCTGTTTTTCCGTCCTTTTTTGAAATCCGGGAAGTATCCACGCCCTTGTCCTGAATAGCCTGGATCATGATCTCCCCATAAATGTCGGTGCCCACCCAGCCCAGATAGGCCGTCTTTGCACCCATTTCAGTTAAATAGACGGCCACATTCACCGGATTGCCTCCAGGATAGGCTTTGCCGCTTGCTTGATAGACATCCATGCAGTTATCCCCGACTGTAATGATTCTCATCTTGCTCCCACCTTCCCTGCTATTAAAGAATGAGCACTACAAAGTAGTGCTCAAATCAAATGCATCAATATAGAATGAACTAAAGACTGCACATCTTAATATTCCATTTGACGATAGTATCTTCTAAGTGTTAACGGATGATTTCTCTCACGCTCCAGGTAGGCGCTGATACGGCTTAGTACAGACCAGTTGATACTTACGGCAAAATGCTTTCTGAACTCCTCGCTAATGCCTTCCATGGCAAAGTCTTTGGTATCAATAATGGTCAGCTTCTTCGTAATCTTCTCAGCGAATCTCTCTACCCGATCCATCAGAGGTCTTGTCTCATCTTCGCCTTTCAGCAGAATAACACTGGTATCTTCAACCACAAGCTCAAGCGTGCCATGGAAGAATTCCGCCGCATGAATCGACTTCGCATGAATCCACTGCATTTCTTCCAGGATACACATCGCGTAGGAGTACGTATTCCCCCACAGGTTGCCGGAGCCAACCATCATATGATAGTCAGTATCTTTATGCTCTTTTGCAAAAGCTTCCGCTTTAGGGTCAAAGGTCTTGACTGCGTCCAGAATCGCACGCGGCAATAAGGCAACTTCCTTCGTGAACTGCTCATATTGAGGGAACTCATTGTTGTTATACATGAACCGGAACACAACCATGTACAGGAGCATGAAGAATGTATCGAAGGAATGTTTCTCCGAGCCAGTAGTGATGCAGTGATCTACAATTTTGGTTAACGGAGTGTCCCTTTCTGCCACAAGTGCAATCGTAGTCGCTCCCCGTTCCTTACAGAACTCGGCTGCCGCAACGGTCTCCTGCGTGGTTCCCGACACAGATGTAAAAATACATACGGAATCCTTACTGAAATGTCTGTTGTTCATCACCATAAACTCAGCGGCAATCGCCGCATGCACATCAATGGTCGAGTTTGATTTCAGAATATACTCATAAGGATACATCATCGCAATTGTGCCACCCGCACCAATCAGAAAAATATTGCTGTACCCTTTCTTGGCGATCTCGTCTACAATCTCTTCAATTTGTCCTCTAAAGGCCAGGCCCTCTTGCTCCACAAGCTTAAGGAATAACTGTTCGTCAAAATTCAACATTTACGTTCCCTCCCTAATACTGGAGCGGTTCCTCTCCAATATCATCCAATTTTATTTGTTATATACAGTAGTATAACCAGGCAATACAATTAAAACAACTCTTTTTGTACAATCTGAAGGAAATCAGTAAGTTAGAGTTCGCTCCCTTCATTTCATCCGGGCTAAATGACTATATTGCTGCTGTCATGACTGCTTTTAGATCCATACTTCTTCTCCCAGTAGTAATACACAGGCAGACCCGTTGCGATGACTATCGCCGCGGCAATCATGCCCTGCACTGGAGCCCACGTAAAGGTTCCCCAAGCCAGCCATCCTGCCCCAAGGATAGCCAGAATAGTGGTTACTCTCCACATTGGCATGCGGTAAATCGGGTTATAATCCTCTCTCTTACGGCATTTATAGACTGCGGCAAAATCCATAATGTTAATGACCAGCTGAATCAGCGTGAAATAACCAAGCAGTTCAGTTAAATTGCTGAAGAACACAAGAATACAGGCCAACGTAACCTGAGCAATGATCGAAAAGCTTGGTGTTTCGAATTTGGGATGAACTTTCGCAAAACGCTGAAAGAACAGGCCATCCTTCGCCATGGCATACTCCAGGCGAGGCTGAAACATAATGCAAGAGCTCAAGGAACCCAGAATAACAATAATCGCGGTAACGGCTACAAAGGATGAGGCCATGCCGGATAATCCGGGAATATACTTGACGGCGTCGGACACAGCGGAGCTGGAACCCATCAGTTTATCGAACGGCATTAGGCCGGTGACACATACCGCAAGCAGCGTATATAGACCCAATACAATCAGTACCGAACTAATTAATGCCCGAGGGAGAACTTTCCCTGGATTTTTGAATTCTCCAGCCATAAAACAAATGGCGGCCATTCCCGTGTAAGCCCACGTCGTGGCAGATACGCCACCGATTAAGCTTGAACTTGTCGCTCCTGCGGCGGGTGTGTAAGCAAAGTTGTCAAAGTTCATGTACATGAGGCCCAGCACAATGACAATCAGGAAAGGGATGATTTTGATAGCCGTAATAATGACTTGAAAACTACCGCCTGCCTTGACACTTCGATAATGGATGGACGTGATGATCAGAATGATCGCTACTCCTAGCAGTTTACCGGCAATTCCAACGAAGAAAGGGAAGAAATTCGCCAGGTATGCAACAATGGCCAGAGCCATGATTGAAATGGACGGAGGATCGAGTGCCCAGAAGGTTGCCCATCCGTATAGAAAGGCCAAAGGCCTCCATCCTGCTTTATTCAAGTATACGTAACCGCTTCCATTTTGCGGGTAGGCAGTCGCCAACTCAGCCAGCACCATGACCTGCGGAATCGCAATAACTCCACCAATAATCCAGGCTAAAATTGAGATCGAGGGCATACCCGCAGCTTTTGCGACATCACCGGAAGAGACGAAGATTCCGGAACCTACCGTAGTTCCAACAGCGATGGCTAGGGCCGACCAAAAGCCCAGTTTTCGTGTAAGTGAGTCATTACTCATAACGAGTTCCTCCAAATCAAGGTGATAAGAATTCCATTCCCCTTATTTTCCTGACCGATTCCCTAAGTGCTTCCTGCGGATTCTGATAATAATTGAACCCCATAATCTCTAGTGTACAAGCTCCCTCGTAATTATGGCTCTGAAGACTGGTTAGATATTCCCGCCAATTCAGCCCCCCATCATCGAGAGCCAGATGCGCATCAGACGAGCCGTCACCGTCGATCAGATGAAAATGAACCATCTCCGGGAGTAAGGAGAAATAATCCTCGGGTGTCTCGTTAGCGAGTTGCATCGCTACGGTGTCGATCATCCCTTTTAATGACGGGGAACGGATCTCCTACAACATCCTCTTGATTCCCTTAGCATCGATAATTAGATTCGATTCGAATCGGGTCAGAGGCTCCAACGCTAAAGTCATCCCTTCCTTCTCAGCCACCCTGGATATCTGATAGATGGAGTCGCTCGCATATTTCCATGATTCCAATTGCGGTACAGCGAAGTCTCCTATTCCTGAAGTCACAAGCATCATATCGGTCTCCAGCTCCAGCGCCGCGTACAGATTATCTATGAAGTAATCGATGCTCTTCTGCCGTAGCTGGAGGTCAGAAGCGGCAATATTGAAGGGATAGACACACTGTTCCGGCGTATAACAGACGACCTTCATGTCTCGGGATTTCAGCTGCTGCCTCATGTGCCTCAAGTTGCCAAGAACATTCCGATAGACGTACAAATGAGGCTCGCTCGCCCACAACTCGATGTGCTCGATCCCAAGCTCGGCGACTTGGTCCAGGAAGTGCTCGAAAGGAAAATGCCTATACGTAATATTCATTCCCGCAATCTTCATTTGCTTCACCCCCTCTCATGTAAGCGCTTTTAATTGTTATGTCTTGTATTATAACTAGGAGTAACAAAGATTTCAATGTCTTTTTGAAAATAAATTAAAAAGTCATTCATCCGGTTTTTATGTAGGTTGCTCAGCTCTTATAGGAGCAAAAAAAGCAAGCCTCAACGAGTACATTTGCTCGTTTGGCCTGCTTTTTTGTCCTGTCCAGGGATTAAGTGCTCTTGTAATCGCGCCCACATTACTTTCGCTGAAGCACTGGCTTACTTATCATACCCCTTATACCTTACACTTGAGATGTGGGGCGAATCACGATCTCATTCACATCAACGTCAACCGGCTGCTCAATCGCGTACGCAATGGCACGGGCAATCGCCTCCGGTGGCAACGCGAACTGGTCACGAAGCTCTTCGAGCCGGGCCCTCACCTCAAGATTCGTCACACCTTCAGCGAAATTCGTCCGAACCAAACCGGGTGAAATGATCGTTACCCGCACCTTATCACCGGCTTCCTGTCGCAAACCCTCAGAGATGGCGCGGACAGCGAATTTCGTGGCAGAATAAACAGACTGGTTCGGTACAGTTTTATGTCCTGCTGTAGAAGCAATGTTGACGAAATGTCCGGAACCCAGCTTGCGAAAGACAGGCAGTGCTGCGGCGATGCCGTACAAAACACCTTTAATGTTGACGTCGATCATGTCCTCCCAATCCTCAACACGCAAGTCGTCAAGGGGAGAAATCGGCATCACGCCGGCGTTGTTCACGAGAACGTCAATCGTGCCGAATCGCTCACATGCCAAATGGATGAGCTTGGTTACATCCTCCCGCCGTCTGACATCTGTGCTAGCATACACGACTTCACCGCCAACCTCCGCGATGCGGGCCGCAAGAGCTTCAAGGCGCTCAGGTCGCCGTGCCCCAAGTACGACTTTTGCCCCATGCTCAGCCAGTAAAAGCGTAGTCGCTTCACCAATCCCACTGCTTGCACCCGTAATGACAACAACTTTATCTTTGATTCCGGACAGGGTTGCATTCTGGATTAATCTCATTGCCGAATCCTTCTTTCATCTGGAAATTTGTCTTTCGCCTTGAATTATAAGAAATATCAAAATAAAGCAGATAGACGATTCATACGCGTTCCTTGCCTATTCCTGTCCGGTTTGAGTTACAATATTCATATCAGATTAAATGAAAAAGGATTGGTGAATAAGTTTGAACCAACTCATTACGGAGTTAGCTAAGCAAATAGCACGGCATACGCCTAAGGATGGTTTACACCAAACAGCGATTCCAGAGCTTTGTTTCAGGCGCGCATCCGCGGAGTCGAAACCGACGCATACCCTCAACATGCCCTCTCTTTACATAATTGCCCAAGGCTCTAAAACTGCCACATTTGTCGGGGAAAGCCTCATGTGCGATTCGTCCAGTTATATGGTTGCATCCGTACATCTACCAGTGATTGGGAAAATTACTCATGCTTCTCCACAGTTGCCGTACCTAAGTTTACAATTAACACTTAGCCCTGATGTCATTATAGATATATGCACGAAATCTAGTTTGCAGAAAAAGGGAGACACGGGAAGGGGCATTTTGGTTAATCCGTCCACTTCCTTTCTGTTAGATGCGATTTTACGCCTCGTCAATCTTTTAGATTCACCCACGGATATCGAGATACTAGCTCCACTCTACATCCGGGAGATATTTTATCGTGTGCTGGAGGGAGAGCAAGGAGCGTTACTCAGGCAGTTCGCCGTGATCGGAAGCTATGCACAAGGTATTTCAAATGCAATACATGTAATCAATCGTGACTATTCTGAACAGCTAGTCATTGAAGAGTTAGCAAAAAAAGTGAACATGAACCCAACAACCTTTCACAAGCACTTCAAAAGAGTAACGGGAATGAGCCCCCTTTCAAAAGATCATTCGATTGCAGAGCGCACGTCGACTGATGCTCACGGAAGGCTACGATGCTGCAACGGCAGGATTTCAGGTCGGTTACGAAAGCCCTTCTCAGTTCAACCGAGAATACGCTCGTTTATTCGGACGCCCACCGATGAGAGATATCAGTCATCTACGTGACATAGAACTACCATCCCAGCTAATTTAGAAGTTTACGAACGTCAGGCAGATAAGTTAGCTGATGATGTCTTTTATCTACCTTAAATAGAACATAAATAGCCCATCGCCCTGTAAATTGGAAGTAAAGAAGCACTGCCAGTACACTGTTAAGCTAACGGGGATCTCCACAATAAACATAGCTGCAATGGATTGATATGCGACCATCTTTTGACAAGACAGTACATATAAACTGTGGAATAGCAGCATATTACAGTTGACCGTTATATAGAAGGGAACTATATGGCCATGGTTGACAAGTTAAAAAAATGGCTGTTTAAACAGCCTTCACGATCTAAAAATGGCAGCAGCCCTAAGCCAGCTAATGATGAAAAATCGTCTGAATTATCCAAAGAGCTGAGTGGTACGCTTAAGGACAACGTGACCATGCTGAAGCAGAAAATAGGACATAGCACGGATTTCATTCTTCGTTGTTTGAACGATAAACAGGGCAATCCGGTTCTCGCCGTAGGCTTTCTTCAAGGTTTGATTGATCAGCAAATTTTAACGACACTGTTGGAGGAGCTCACTGCAGGTATTCGAAATGGAGATGTCTCTGATCGTAATGTTGAAAGTTGGTTGATGGATCATATCCCTATTGGGGGGATCACTGGCCTTGACAATGAGCAATCGCTTATCCATGCCGTTCTTTATGGACAGGTTGCTCTCCTTGTCGATGGCAGCACTAAGGCCTTTGCTGCTTCTATGAGCGGGGGGGCTAAAAGAGCAGTTGAGGAGCCAACATCGCAGACAGTAATTCGCGGCCCTAAAGAGGGGTTTACAGAGGATATATCCACCAATATCGCACTCCTCCGGAGAAGGATCAAATCAACTGAACTCCACTTTGATTCTCGAATTATCGGATCATACACGCAGACGAAGGTATCGGTGGCATATATTCGAGGCATTGCAGATCCAGAGGTGGTTAAGGAAATCTCCAGACGATTAGATTCCATTAACACTGACAGTATTCTCGAAAGTGGATATATCGAGGAATTTATTCAAGATGGGGTATGGACACCCTTTCCAACCATATATAACACTGAGCGCCCGGATACTGTAGCAGGCAGCTTGCTTGAAGGATTAGTAGCGATATTGGTTGATGGGACTCCATTTGTACTGATTGCTCCCGTAGCTTTTTTTCGATTTATCGCCTCCAGTGAGGACTACTACCAACGTTATGATTTGGCATCTTTTCTTCGGATCGTTCGGATGTCATCCTTTTTCTTGGCATTGCTGTTACCCTCGTTCTTTATTGCAACAACTACATTTCACCAGGAAATGTTGCCTACAACACTGCTTATCACTCTGGCTGCGCAGAGAGAGAGTACACCATTGCCAGCTTTGCTTGAGGCATTGCTAATGGAGCTGACCTTTGAGGTTATCCGCGAAGCAGGTGTACGAATGCCACGTGCCGTAGGACCTGCAATCTCTATTGTCGGGGCATTGGTTCTTGGACAAGCTGCTGTTCAGGCGGGATTGGTTTCCGCAGCTATGGTGATTGTGGTATCATTCACAGCCATCTGCAACTTTGTACTACCTGCGATCAATATGGCGGGGGCTGTTCGTCTGCTCAGATTTGGACTTATGCTGTTAGCGGGTTTATTTGGATTGTACGGCGTTTTGGCGGGAATGGTCCCCATCCTCGTTCGATTAGTATCTATAAATTCGTTCGGCATTCCTTATATGGTACCGATCGCACCTTTCTATAAGAGCAATATGAAAGACATGTTAGTGCGTGTACCTTGGTGGAAAATGAAGAAAAGACCGATAATGATTGGGGGTTCCAATCCAGTAAGGCAGACAACAGAGCAGGAATCATATGCAGAACAAGCGGGCGAACACGGCCGAGATCCCATGGCGTAAGGAGGAGCAGATATGTCCCAATTAGGCAGGTTTATTTGGGTCTTGATCATATTATTCATTTTGGCAGGTTGCTGGAACCGAGTCGAACTGAATGAGCTATGGGTAACCGCAGCTACAGGAGTAGATATGATGGACGACGGACAGTGGATGGTTTCCTATCAGATTATTGTTCCCTCCGCCCTTGCAAGTGGAACCGGAGGAGGATCGGGAGCGACTTCTCAACCAGCATCCCATGTATTCTCTGTAAAGTCCAAAACCTATAATCAAGCGTTATCGTACAGCAATTTGGAAACATCCAGACGAATTTACGTAGCACATAATCGTGTTGTATATATCGGTAAGAGAGCGGCTGAGAAGGGAATGGACCGTTTAATCGATTTTTATCTTCGTAATACGGAAGCGAGGGAAATGGTATCTATGATTGTTACGGACGGACTAGCATCCGATCTATTAAAGAAATTATCGCCACCTGAAAAACTTCAAGGCGCCGCCATGGCTGATTTGGTCGACAAAGAGAGCGATATTTTATCGTTGTTTCCAAAAGTTAGGGTTTATGATTTCGTATTAAGCATGAACTCGGATTCCAAATCTATTGGAGTACCGGTCGCCGAGTTGACCGGAGAAAGGGACTATCAGGACGAGAAGGAAGCAGAGAGTCTGGATGTCTTCAAAAAAACCTCGGTCCCACTCAAGCTGGCATTGACTAAATTGGCGATATTCCAAAAAGGAAAGCTTAAAGGGTTTCTCAACAAGGAAGAGAGTCTGGGTGTATCTTATCTGTCTCAAAAGGTTAACAACACCGAAATTTCGTTCCCATGCAACGAACAACCCGGTAGGGATATTTACTCTTCCCTACTAGTAAATTCTGCTAATGTAAAGCTTACACCCAGAAAAACCAGTTCTCATTACACTATGCAGGTTAGAGTGAAAATTAACGGGACTTTAAATGAAACTACATGCACTAAGGATATTTCCAAGACGAAGACCATACATGATCTGGAAGAAGAGATTGCAAAAGAAGTGACCAAAACGATAAATGAGGGCTGGACTAAACTTCAGGAATTTGGTGCAGACGCAACTGGTTTTGCTGACCGGATTCACCGGAGGTTCCCAAGGGAGTGGGAGACGGTGAAAAAAGACTGGGAGCAAGAATTCAAGAGGATAGAACTAGACATTCGAGTGGATGCACGGATTCAGCGTCCTGGCCTCCTACAGAAGCATATCGGAAGTCAAACCTAACCCATTTTGTATAAAGGGGCTTTGAAAGTATGAGTAAAACTGTCACCAAGGTATCCGGGTTAGCAATCGCTTTTTCCTTGTTTCAGGTAGGCAGTACAACATTATTCCTATTGGGAGCTACAGCCAAGCAGGATGCATGGCTGGCCATGCTGATCGGTGCGCTTGCAGGCTTCGTACTGCTAATTATGTATTTATACATGCATAAGATTGACCCACACCGGGACTTATATGAGCTCCTATGCCATTATTGGGGAAAATGGATAGGTAGTCTGGGGGGACTTCTGTTCATCAGTTACTTTGCTTATGAAGCTTCCAGGAGTGTCAGGGACATTGGTGAGCTCGGCGCACTGACATTGCTGAACAGAACCCCTACCGAAGTTATTACGTTTATAGCGTTAATTGTCTGTGCCGATGTGGTGCGGTTTGGACCGAGGGTCTGGTTCCTTCTATGTCATATATTCCTCCTTCTGTTGATTTTTGGTTATGGGACTCTATTATTGCTTACTCCTTTTACAGGACTCATTCACTTTGAATTTTTGTTCCCTGTATTGGAGAACGGTTTAACTCCCGTATTGAAGGCTGCCATTCCCGAGATCGTGTCTTTTCCCTTCGGGCAGACGGTTCTTTTTCTTGTGCTATTCAAAATCATCACGGATAAACGTAAATTAAAGCGGTCGATCGTCATTGTTTACTGGATCACTGCTGTGTTCCTTATCGTTATGAATGAGCTATCAGTCCTGGTTCTAGGTCCAGAATGGGCGGCATCAAGCACCTATCCCTTGTTTGAGGTTACTCAACTAATTCAGCTTCCGAAAATCGTTGAGAGAGCTGATGTCCTGTTTACGATGATTCTATTTATTGGAATCGGAGTCAAAACGGCGGGTTTTATGTTTGGTGCTGTCATAGGGCTTCAAACGATAACCTCCTTAAGATATAAGCCTGCGTTACTGTTGCTAAGCATCATCATATATGCTCTTACGTTTCTCTCCCCTAGGTTAACCGAATTTTTGTGGTTCGGTCTTCATGTAGTCTTGGTTCAAGTCTGGCCTATCTTTCAAATTGCTCTGCCTGTCCTCCTTTTCCTGACCATGCTAATTCGGAAGAAAAAGAGAAGGGCTTATAGTTAGTACCTATTTTTTCTTTTGGTTAATAAGCAGGTAAATAACCATATTATTGAAGCGCACCCCCTCGACTATTTATCTGATCTTTATGATTACTTTGTCTTAACCTGCCAATTCAATTAATCATAACAGACAGCTTATTTTGTATACATTATTTGTAATGCAGCATTGCTTTTAATTACACATTAATTCATCACTTCTGAGAATCATAAATTTGTACAAGGGGTACTGTACAATACACTGTCCTTAGATTGTTCAACAAAAATTCCCGCCGACCAGTTCAGGTTAGCAGGGATTTGCTTTGCTTACGTTTAAGCTCCTCCAATGGTAACCTGAGGCTGGATACTATGGTGGTTAAAGGCTTGATCTGGAACAGTTATAATAAACAACAAAAAGCTAGCCGCGATAATCAGCAGTACCGTTTTTTTTAACATTAGTCATCCACATCTTTTCAATAAGATTTTAAAAACAGCTTTGGTTTCAGGACTGCATGATTCCGAAAATGTAAAAATAGCCCCGCCTTTACTAGACTAAAGGTTAGAAAAATGGTAGAAGATTGTCCAAAATCACAAAAAAAGCGCGACCTCCAAAAAGCTTGGAAGCCGCGCTGTGCTTGAGTTTTATAGAATGCTGGTGAAGGGAATTGAACCCCCGGCCTACGCATTACGAGTGCGTTGCTCTACCCCTGAGCTACACCAGCAGGTCAGTATGACTGACAACAAAAACTATTATACTCTTAGTTACATAAAAATCAATCACTTACATCAACTTTATCAACTAGGATTTGGATTTAATTCTGTAACATTTCCTGTCGTGGTTCCGGATAGTTTATCTGCGACGGATCTGAGCTTTTGGCGACTGGATGAAGGCTTATCACGGCGATCATCAATTTTGACTGAGGTGGAAACACGTTTGACTCCTGCTAGGAATGGCGCTTCGTGCAGCGCAGCAATAGCGGTGAACACATCATCCAACGACCCCTCAATAATCGTACTCATGGAGGTAAGCTCATAGGTAATTCCTTTTTGCGTCTTCAACACTTTTTGCATTTGAGCAACATAGTCGCTCAGGCTCGTACTCCCCGTTCCAATCGGGATCACTGTCACTTCTGCAATAGCCATCACCAAGTTCCTCCTTTAATTTAAAAAAATCTTCTTTTTTAAGATTCTAAAACCCAGTCCATAAAGCAACCTTGTTTTGCAAGAAAAGTTCCATATGTATACTGCTTGTTTCCGTAGGAAACCTCTATATTATTTATTGTACCGTTCACTCCGTCTCAATTCAAATACGGCTCGCGACTTCTCTGCATATTTTGATTTTCCATTCCTTTTCCTTTACGTATGGCTTCGAATGTTGCTATAATACTCCTTGCACTTATTTGAAATTTTAAGTTTATACACACAATATGTTGGGTTAAATATTCATAACACCTCTAAATATAGTGATGTAGCCGATGAGCCCTACGGGAACCATCTTTTTCCCCTTCATTGGCAGGCGCATCGCTATTTCTATGTTATTGGATTACATACAGCCCCAAAATGCTGTCTGACCATCGCTTTTTTCATCATTTTCTTTTCTCAGATCATTTTCATGCCTATTCCCTAAGTATGAATTCCAAATCAAGAAAGCGAGGAATTAATCCTATGCCACAACTCGTAACCAAACCAAACAATCGCCAGTTGGCTTTTGATGAAATACGTATATCCGTATATGCTGACCGTGTGCTCAGCGGGCTGGACAAGCTGGATAAAGATCGACTCATTCGCGGTGTAACCAGTAAGCTGCGCCGGGATGAAGTCACGGGGGATGAAATTAGCAACGCATTTGCAATGGCTGCCCTAGAACTGGTTAGCAAGGAAGAACCGGACTGGAAATTTGCTGCTGCGCGTGCTTTGCTCACTTCTTTATATAAAAAAGCAGCTACTCACCGCCGTTACAAATCGTATGCAGACGAGCCTTACGGCGCTTTTTACCCACTGATCACCGATTTAGTTCAAAAAGGAATCTACCGTCAAGAACTGCTTGACTGCTACACCAAGGAGCAGATTGATGAACTCGGCGATTCCATATTGCCGCAGAATGACCTGCTGTTCGACTATATCGGACTGTTGACGCTGTCTGAGCGCTATCTGGCCAATGATTTTGACGGACGCGTAATGGAACTTCCACAGGAACGCTACATGATTATTGCAATGTACCTGATGCATCAAGAGCCTGCCGACAAGCGTATGGAGCTGGTCAAGGAAGCATACTGGGCGATGAGCAACATGTACATGACAGCAGCTACACCAACCATGTCTAATGCCGGAAAAAAGGTGGCGGGACAGCTTTCCAGCTGCTTTATCGACACCGTAGACGACTCATTGGAAGGTATTTTCGATTCCAATACCGACGTAGCCCGTCTTAGCAAAATGGGTGGCGGCATCGGCGTATACCTCGGTAAAGTACGGGCACGCGGCTCCGATATCCGCGGACATAAAAATACAAGCTCGGGTGTTATTCCTTGGATTCGCCAGTTGAACAATACAGCTGTTAGCGTGGACCAACTGGGTACACGCAAAGGCGCAATAGCCGTTTATCTGGACGTATTCCACAAAGACATTCTGGCATTCCTGGACCTAAAGCTGAACAACGGTGATGAGCGGATGCGTGCGCATGACGTGTTCCACGGCGTATGTCTACCCGATCTGTTCATGGAGCGGGTCGAAGCACGGGGCGAATGGAATCTGTTCTGTCCGCATGAAGTGAAGAAGGTCATGGGCTGGAAAGATGACAAGGGTCGTCCACTGGGACTGGAAGATTTTTATGATGAAACCTTCGGTTCAGGCTCCTTCCGCGAGAAGTATGAGGAGGCGTCACAGCATCCGATCCTTTCTCGTATTACGGTGCCTGCCATTGACATCATGAAGCGTCTGATGAAATCACAGTTGGAAACAGGTACGCCGTACATGTTCTACCGCGATACGGTAAACCGGGCTAACCCGAACCGTGCCCATGGTATGGTGTATTCCTCCAACCTGTGTACGGAAATTATGCAAAATCAATCTGCAACGGTAGTAGAAAAAGAAGAACTGGTCACCAAGGACGGACAAACACGCATTGTTATTTCCAAAATTCCTGGCGACTTTGTGGTGTGCAACCTGAACTCCATTCATCTGGCTCGTGCTGTTCCGGCAGGTGTGCTGGATCGTCTCGTACCGATTCAGGTACGTATGCTGGATAATGTTATTGATATCAACAACATTGAGGTGCTGCAAGCACAATACACGAACAGCCAATATCGTGCAGTCGGCTTGGGTACATTTGGGCTGCATCATCTGCTCGCACTTGAGGGCATCCGCTGGGAGTCCGATGAAGCGGTAATCTATAACGATCATTTGTATGAAAAAATCAACTACCTGGCTGTAAAATCCAGCATGGAGCTGGCGAAAGAAAAAGGCCGTTATGCCAAATTCGAGGGTTCCGACTGGGCGACCGGGCATTATTTCACTTCCCGTGGCTATACAGATGGTACACGTGAAGGCAAATTCGTCACTACATCCGAGTGGAGCGAGCTTGCGGAAGAAGTCCAACAAAACGGTGTCCGTAACGCATGGCTGTTCGCCATCGCGCCTAATGGTTCCACGTCCATCATTGCAGGCTCTACCGCTAGCATTGATCCACTGTATGAGTTGCTTTCCTATGAAGAGAAAACAACCTACAAGATCGCTAACCCTGCACCAGACTTGAATGAAAAAACCATCTGGTACTACAAAACAGCTTTCTTGCTGGATCAACATGCTTCGATCAACATGGCTTCTGCACGTCAGCGTCATATTGACCAAGGTCAAAGCTTTAACCTGTATGTGCGCCCAGATATTAAAGCTACCGAATTTTTAGAGCTGCACATCCATGCTTGGAAATCAGGTATGAAGTCGACCTATTATGTACGCAGCCGCGCACTGACGATTGAAGAATGCGAAAGCTGCGCATCCTAAACTAAAGGAGAGAGCCTCTCATGCAGTTACAAAAGATTTTTAACACAGAAGCGCCTAACCGCTCTACCCGTATTATTGAAGGCGAAAACTCCGGTATTCTGAACTGGAACGATATTCGGATGCCGCATATGTACAAACTATATAAAGTATTGCTACTGAACCACTGGATTCCGGATGAAATTCCGATGTCCAAGGATGCGTCCCAGTTTCCTATGCTGGATGCCGAAGAACAGCGCACCTTCAAAATTAATATCGGCCTGCTGGCCGTGCTCGACTCCATGCAGACCATGTTTGTCGGAGATGTAAAACGATATTTTACCGATTCCTCGCTGGAAGCCATTTCGGCCATTATCGGACAACAGGAAGTCGTGCATAATCAGTCCTACTCTTACGTGCTGTCTTCCTTGGTATCGGAGCAGGAGCAGAAGGAAATTTTTGAATACTGGAAAAACGATCCTGTCCTGCTGGAGCGCAACACATTCATCTCGGCGATCTACCAGGAGTTCCGCGATGAGCAGAATCCCCAAACCTTCTTCCAAGCGATGGTAGCGGATTTGATTCTGGAAGGTATTTTCTTTTACAGTACGTTTGCCTTCTTTTACAATTTGGCCCGTGACCAAAAAATGATGGCTACCAGCCAGATGATCTCGTATATTCAGCGCGATGAAAATCAGCATTGCTACTTCTTTGCCGAAGTGTTCAAGCAGCTTTTGGCTGATTTCCCTGAGCTGAACACGAAAGAGAACATGGACTACGTCTATCGTATGATCAACCGCGCTGTGGAGCTGGAAACGAATTGGGCGCATTACACGCTCAAGGAGGTTCGTGGCATTGACTTGAACGAGCTGAGCGATTATATCAAATACATGGCAAACATGCGCCTGAGACTTCTGGGTATGGACAAAGCCTATGAAGGTGTAGATGTAAATAGTATGCCTTGGATCAAGCCATTTTCGGATGAAGCCCTGAATGCAACAAAAACGGACTTTTTTGAAGCAAAATCACGCAATTATGGCAAAGTCGGAGATGACAACGGATTTGACGATTTGTAAATCATACGCTACAAGCCTTAACTCGGTTATTACTGAGTTAAGGCTTTTTTCTATGGGATGAAATTTGCACAAATGCGCAGAATTTTCATGAAACATATGAATTACTATTCATATTTCCCTACTTGAACACGATATTATATGAAGGCGAAATAATACAGTAAGGAGCATATTATGAAAAGCAAAGTCAAAAAAAGAATGGGATTACAAACCAAACTCTACTTCATCTTGCTCATTCCTTTAGTTGTGATTGGCGTCATGATTCTGTGGACGACCAAACTATCTATTCAGAATGCTTCTCTATCAACCATGCAGCTAAACAATGAAGCGTTGGCGGTGAATACGGCTAAGCTACTGGACAAATCAGCCGTCAAAAGCTTAAACACAAATCCATCCGAGCAGAGCAGTGAGTATAAAAAACTTCGGAACGAGTTAAATACGCTCAGGCTGCAAAGCGGAGTCCTGTATATGTATATGTACAATCGTGTTGGCGATGAGTGGAAGCTTACAGTGGACGGAGCTGCTTGGGACGACAAAGACTACAGTCCTTTTGGAAGCCCTGTTAGTTTCACCCGTAAAGAAACGGCAGATAGATTGAAACAAGGGGAGACGGTCACTCAGATATCACAACGGACCCTGATTGGGGAACGTTGTTTTCTTCCTTTACACCCATTAAGGATACAGATGGAACCATCATAGGCTATCTGGGAATTGACAGATCCCTTGCCTCTGTAACTGAAGTATACGAGAAAACCCTGCCTGAGGCCTACCGGCTAGTTATCCCTGTGGTCTCCATCATTCTGATCATTTCCATTGCGGCAATGGTGCTGGTAACCCGTCGAATACTGCGTCAGGTACGATTCATTAAAAATACACTGGAGCAAGTAGCCGACGGCAATCTTACGGTTACATCGCAGCAAGTTACGTATGATCAGCTAGGTGAAATCAGCGGCTTGACGAACCGAATGGTGGAAGCCATGTCCAATATGATTGTGACATTCAAAGCAGTTCAAGTACACTTCAGCAAGCATCAGAGAATATCGTCGTGACAACAGAAGGAACACTCCATCAGACTGAGGAACTGTCCCGCACACTTCAGCAAATTGCCGATGTATCTACAAACCAAGCGGATCAAACGTTAGAATCGGTTCAGCAATCTGACCGCTTAGGGCAAACGCTGGATGAAGTCGGAAGCCATGTGCACCAGTTTACGGATACGGCGCGCCATCTCAATGAGGTCCGTAACCAGGTAGCCAGTGAACATAAACAGCTATTGGAGAAGGGACGAGAAAGCGCCCTGCGAATCAAGCAAATGCAGCGTATGTCACACGCACTAACTGAAAAATCCCGCGAAGCAGCTAACATCGGGCAGCAGGTACAGGGCATCGTAAAGCAGACGCAGATTTTATCCTTTAATGCCTCGATTGAGGCCTCCCGTGCAGGGGAAGCTGGTAAAGGCTTTTCTGTCGTAGCTCATGAGATGGGACAACTTGCCCAACAATCTGCCATGTCCATTCGTGAAATCGACCAAATCCTAAGCAGCTTTGTCGAGCAAATTGAGCAAATGGGCGATCAATTTGATCAAAATATAAACACTGTCAATGAACAAGAAAAACAAATTGCATTATGTTTACAGTCTGTTGACAAAGTCACCCAGGTTTCAGAGGAAGTTCAGGAACTTGCTGCACATTTGGCCCAATTGACGACAGAAATGCACGAGGTACGTCACAGCGTAGATCAACATCTGAATCACACAGCCAGCGCGGCGCAGCAAACTGCCGGAATGACGGAAGACGTATCCGCAAGCGCACAGAAGCAGGCTTTAGCGGTAAAAGAACTATCCGCAGTAGCACGTAATCTGACTACACTATCAAACAATCTACAGCGTCATGCTGATCAGTTCCGGGTGAAGAGTTCAGACCAATAATGATTTCGGTGAACTGTGACCCGTAAGATGGACACTTGATCTAAAGTGTCCATCTTACGGGTCATTTTACAGACGAAAAGGAGTACACTCAAAAGGAGCATTCGCTAACATAGCGAATGCTCCTTTTGAGGTTAGAAAGCCAAGCTGAGTACACCTTTATCCAGGTAGATGCATACATATATAACCTAGAAGGTCAATTTAAGCACTTAAGAGTTATAGCCGTTATTCTCACGATGGGGGAATCGCAACTGTTTTCATTGGCTTCATATAAGAAGGATAGCCTCCCGTATGCTGGAGCATTTCAATTTCACGCAAAATACGCGGCAAGTCAGCGACCGAGTTCATCACGATGTGGGCCCCTGCCCTTTTCAAACCATATATACTTTGTCTGCGTCGTTCCTCGGCTACTCTATCGTCCACTTCACAGCTTGTAGTGTGGTTCGCGGCCAAAGCACTCTCGTTATGGTTCAACACACCAATCGTCCAAACGCCGGCATTCCGTCCTTCTTGCATATCGGCTGCTGTGTCTCCTACCTTTACAATATCGCTAAGCGGGAATACCTGCAGGCGATGTGCAATTTCATAGATCATCCACGGATAAGGCCTCCCCTGCGAAACTTCACATGGGGCTACCATACAATCCAGCGTATAGGGTGACTGTGCAGGCGTGAATACATGACTCAGCATTTCCATCGGGCAGGATGCAGTAGCGCCTGACTGAATGTTGCGATCTTGAAGCTCCTGCAACGCCCTATCTATACCGGTAGCAGTCTCAGCCCCTTGGATCAAAGAGCGAAGAACAGGGACAAGCTCAAGATAAATATGCTCAATATCCATTCTGCCAGGATGCGCACCAAAGCACTCCAACCATTTTCTACGAACCTCTGAAAGTCCAAGCACATTCGCAATATGATCCCGGATGGGCAGTCCTCGTCCATGAGTTACCTGCTCTTCAGTTACCTGTATACCCTTCCATCTAAAGATGTCGCACATTCCCTGGATTAAGCCCCGACCTCCGGGGTCTAACAATGTACTTTCCAGATTAAAAATAACCGCCTGTATCAAGCAATCCCCGCCTTTCCGTACCGCGGCTATCCGCAATCTTTATTTTGCTTAGGAACATGATACACAGCTAACGTAAACTCAAATGTCTCAAACGGTAAGCGGATTGTAATTGAGAATAAAATCCTTGAATGTTTTGATTTACCGATTGAAATGAGGAGGGAATCGCAATATGAGACAGCCTTGGAATGAATTTAATTCCAAAATGCCTTGGCGAATGGAGCTTGGTTGTTATGCACTGAATAAGCTAGCCTGTGGAGGATTGGTTTTTGGTCTCTTATGGGTCTACTGCTATCTGACAGAGGAAATAACGGGATTGCCTGTGAGTATAGCAGGCAATAGCGGTGAACTGACCGCGCAGTTGTGGGCCTATGGCTTTGCCCTTCCGGCGGCTCTTGCCGCTGATGCGCTACGTGATCTTTTACCCTGGCTTCGCAAGCCTGAGCAGTTCACGCTATACCTTGCCGTAGGGTTCAGTGTCTTTCTCCTGCTAGGCTCTTTGATGTCGCCTGCTGGAACGGGCATATCATGGAGCAACGGCATAGCAGGTGCAGGGATTACACTGCTTTATTATGGGGGAAGGCACTGGCTGAACCGTGAATATGGAGTACAGATCATGCTGGCCTTCCTCCTGCCACTACTGCTATGGATTATAGGGCTTCAATAATATCGCCAGCTACCACTGAGGCGGGATGCCGGCGTTCGCGCGCGGCCGTTTCCCCAGCCGCGCCATGCAGATACACGCCAAAGGCTGCTGCCTGCGAAGCGTTCAAGCCTTGGGCCAACAACCCTGCGATGATGCCTGTCAGCACATCGCCGGCACCGCCTGTCGCCATGCCGGCATGGCCTGTGGTATTGACGTAGGCCGTTCCATCGGGACACGCGATGACCGTGCGTGCTCCCTTGAGCACCAGCGTGACTCCGCGTGCCTGGGCGTATTCCCGGGCATGGCTGATACGGTCACGCTGCACCTCTGCTGTCGGTATGCCCAGCAGGCGAGCCATTTCACCGGGATGCGGCGTTAGCACGACCGCCGCATCCCTCGACTTCCAGGCATCCAGCTCAGGCCCCGCCGAGGCAAGGATGTTCAAGGCGTCCGCATCAAGCACGAGCGGACCGCTGTATTCCTCCCACAGCCGGCGCAGCCAGCCAGTGTCCCCTGCGAAGCGGCCGAGGCCGGGCCCGACGGCCAGCACATCGCCCGCCTGCGCGAGCTGTAGCAGCTCGGCTGCGGAGTCGGCGTTCCATTCGCCGTCTCCGTCTGTTGCTGCGGCAGCGAGCATCAGCTCCGGCGCGGCACCAATGACGTGCGGAAGCAGTGCCTCGGGCACCGCCCACGTCACAAGGCCGCTGCCGATCCGCAAGGCGGCGCGTGCGGCCAGCAGGCCCGCACCGCTCATGCGTAGACTTCCTGCTGCGACCAGAACGTGGCCGTAGGTGCCCTTGTGCCCGTCCGGCACCCGGCTACGGCTGACATCCACGTCCAGCACGTCGCGCAGCGTATCGCTGGTCAGGAGCCGCAGCTGTACGCCGCGCTCACGGGCAAGTCTGGGCGGAATACCGATGTAGCGTACCACCACATCACCAGCGTTTCCGGCGCCCGGATATTGGGCGAGCCCACACTTCAAGTAGGCGAGGCATACGGTGACACGCGCATGAATGCACGGCTCGTGCAGTGCACCTGTGTCGGCGTCGAGGCCGCTAGGCACGTCTACCGACACGATTGGCGCGCCGCTGGCATTGGCCTCGCGGATTAGCGAGGCATAGGGTTCACGCGGTGGACCTTGCGTGCCCGTGCCCAGCAGGGCATCGACGATGCCGGAGGCACCGTGCAGTTCGAGGTTGTCCCGACTATAGAGGATAACCGGGATATCCAGCGCCGCGATGATGTCGCGCTGGGCAGCCGCTTCACCGCGTAGCGTTTCAGGCGACTCGGCATACACAACGGTGACGCGCAGACCTGCATCGGTCAGATGGCGGGCTGCCACCAGTCCGTCACCGCCGTTGTTTCCTTTACCAACGAGAATAAACCAGTGTGCTCGTTCACATACATCATATCGCCCTCGGCTCGATGAATTCGTCCGTATAACACTGCCATGTCCCGGTACATCCCCCGCTCCTGTGTGTGTAACCTCATTTATGCCACCGCTTTTTCCACGTCTCTCAGCACAAAGTTTCAGTACCTCGTCAGCTACTGCTCGCCCGGCATTTTCCATCAAGGTCAGGGCCGGGATCCCCAGCTTATCAATCGTGTACCGATCCAGTTGCCGCATTTGTTCGGCGGTCACCATATACATGCTTATTCGCCTCCCATATAGCCATCCCTGTGATTAATATCCGACGGTAAAGCGGGAATTGACAAATTCCCCTTCTACTAACTCATCAATCAGGGCTACCGCATAATCCTCGACGGAGATGCGACTATGACCTAATTCATCAACCACCAAATGATCCAAGCCAATACGAAACTGTCCTGTACGTTTACCCGGTTCAATAATTCCGGCAGGACTACAATATGTCCAGTCTACATCCGCAGCACGGTATAACTCCAGTGCATCAGCGTGCGCCGCCGCCAGTGGCTTCACTTCCTCTGGAAACTCAGCGGTATCCATGAGACGCTCACCGTTTTCTGTTTTCAGACTACCCGCTCCGCCAACGACAAGTATGCGCTCCGCACCGGAACGCCGAGTTCCTTCCAGTAAAGAACGAGTCGCTTCGAGCAATTCCTCCTCAGCTCCAAACTTGGGACCATAGGCGCTAATGATAGCATCGTGCCCTTTGGCTACCTCCGTAACGGAATTCGGGTTTAGAATATCCGCCTGAACCACCGTCAAATATTCATTTTGCTCTGTCACTCGTTGCGGATCGCGCACTGCCGCCGTCACCTCATACTTACGCTTGATTGCTTCCTTTACTAACGCTTTGCCAATTGTTCCTGTTGCTCCGAAAATAATCACTTTCATAGTAACGTGCCTTCTTCCTATCTATAATTTTCTTACTTTTATTTATCCGTTTTATAACCAGCTCAAACTCGTGCAGGATTTCAGCTTACAGTCCTCCCGGCTGTCGCCAATACATCCCTTCCGACCTTGGACTGACCAGTTGGAAGCCGAACTGCGCATATAACCGGTCGGCTGGCTTATCCGCAATCAGCGTTGCAAAGCTGCCCGCCGGAACCTCCCGTTTCAAATACTCCATAATCTCTTCCATAAGCTTACGTCCATAGCCCTTCCCCTGATGGGAAGGCTTGACTGCAATATCCGTAACCAGAAAAAACACACCGCCATCACCGCTCACCCGGCCCATCCCGATCAATTCCTGTCCAAGCCGTAGCGTTACAGCAAATAGGCTGTTCGGCAAGCCCTTAGCTGCCGCTTCTTCCGTAATTTGCGACAAACCAGCCTCCTTGCGTAAAGCCCGATATTCCTCGACGGCTGGAATGGCGTAATCTACGCGAAGCAGCTCGTACGGTTGATTCGATGTCTCATGATGTTCTGTTGCAAAATCTATATTTTTATTCATGCCGAATCTCCCTTCCTGCTGTAATCTTGTCTATTTTACCAAAAAATACTTCATAGTTCTTGGTTTAGAGATATACAAGCCCTTGAAATGCCTGTGTGGTCTGTGCAATAGTGTAGAAAGAACAATGGAAGGAGGGATTGCGGGTGTCCCCGACGGACTTCGCGGCATTAGCCGCATATATCTCACCCGGTCTGATCGCCTTCCTGCTGGCGTTATCCTTGCTGGTATGGCTGTATGTTCATAGTGCAGCCCAGCTTCGGGATTCGCGTCAGCAGCGGCTCGAAGAATTACAGGAATCACTGCGTATCTATGGGCGGTTAGCTGGTTATCTCCAGACTGCTACCCAGAACGCGATCAACAACAGCGAAAAGCAGCAGCACCAGCATGGACTAATCCATGCTCTTCAGGAGGCTAAAGCAGCCCCCTATTTGACCCCTCACCTTCAAGAGCAGGTTCAAGCATCCCTTCGGGAATGTGATCCATTCCGCCGGGAATTGCTTCTCAAGTCACTGGAGCGTGAAATGAACAAACTGATCGAGGAACGGCGACTTGTTCTGCTGGAATCCCATGCTCCAGGCTGGGGAACAGCATTATGGAAGCTATTGCGCCCAGCGGCCGGTCCGCTGACGCTGGCGGGAATCGTCTGGTTGACCTCAAGACTGGTTGTGGAACTGATGACTTACAGTCATGTCGATGTTAGTCTACCCGACACCACACAATCTGTATCATGGCTTATAGGGTATGCATGGATAAGGTTCGTTTCTGGCTTGATCGCCTTGCTGTATGTCTATCGTCTGATGACCCTGCGTAGACAAAATGATCTGGACGTGACGGCATCCCATTTCCCAACAAGCCTGTTATGTATGGTCATTGCCGTTGTCGCCCTGTTTCAGTGGCTTGGGCCAGAAGCGTCTCCCTACATACTGGCTGCACAGCTTGTGCTGTTCTTGATTGGCTTCCGACTTACCCGAGGCCGCTCGCGAAGTGATCGTCCTTATGTGGGTCATCCCAGCTTGATGAAGGCTGATGCTTCGCAGCATCAGGAATTACACGCAACTGACAAAGATACAACCGCTGATTCTTCTGTGGCTGATGAACATATGCGGTCCTAAACACCCGTTGCGCCTGAAATTAGATCCCGTATACATCCTGCAAATCACATACCATCACAGGACATCCCGACACACAAAGAAAGAGTTTATGGGGTGTCCTGTTTTTTGAACAATTTTTGGCTTTTTACGGGGTTAGGCTTGTGCCAACGATCAAGGAAAGGGTATATTGTTTATATAAATGTAAATCATATCGTTTTATATGTATGAATATTGAAAAAATCCATATATGTTAAACTACCATCAATTTATGATGTGCGTTAGAATTGGAGGAACTATGCAACTGGACATTTCTGAAAAATCACTTCCCGTTTATGAAGCGCTGGCCAGTGAGGTTCGGCTGAACATGATTGTTCTGCTTGCGGAGAAGCCTATGAATATACGTGAGCTGGCGGAAGCCCTGGGACTCAGTAGTGCGATTATGACCATGCATGTTAAGAAACTGGAGAGAGCATCCATTATTTCGACTAAAATGCTGCCCGGACGAGGCGGGGTTCAGAAGGTATGCTCATTGGCTACGGACAAAATTGAAATCGCCATGCCACGCTATCAGCAGGATGTACGGCAATTTCATCAGACGGAGATTTCCGTCGGACACTTTACAGATTTTGAAATTCAGGCAACCTGCGGCCTAGCCACCGTCGAAAAGATTATCGGAGAATTCGATGAGCCTCGTTCGTTCTTAGACCCTGAGCGCTTCAATTCCAAAATTCTGTGGTTTAGCCAAGGGTATATGGATTATAAAGTGCCGAATTTCCTATTGTCCAGTCAAAAAGCTGAGGAACTGGAAATTTCGATGGAATTATCATCGGAGGCCCCTTTTACCAATGATAATTGGCCTTCAGACATCACGTTTTTTCTAAATGATGTGAATTTGGGCACTTGGACCAGCCCGGGGGATTTCGGTGATAATCGTGGTAAATATACACCTTCATGGTGGCCTGATTTTATCAATCAATATGGTCTGCTTAAGAGACTTCGCGTTACATCCGAAGGAACCTTTATGGATGGCAAGCAGATATCCGATGTGACCCTAAGCGACGTGCTGATTGATCAGAAGCAATGGAAATTCCGTATTGCCATTTTGGATGATGCCCAGCATATTGGCGGGGTAACCCTGTTCGGTACTGGATTTGGTAACTACAACCAGGATATCCTGTTCCGCTTGTACTACAAACCTGCCGAAAACCATACCAAAACAGCAACGGTAGAAGCTGGCGATAGCAGCAAGTAATAATTAGACCCCTTCAAAACCTGAACACGGCGTTTTGCCATGCCTTTCGTGGGAGACAAAGCGCCGTGTTTTACTTTCTCTTCCTCTTTTACTGGCCTCTTTTTGCCATGCGCTGTGTAATTAGCGTACAGATTCAATACAAACTGGTGAAGGAACCTCCAATACATGTCCCGTTCGGGTCAGCCTTCCATCATCCCCATGAATAGCAAAGGATACGACGTTGTTTCCCTCTTGATTCGCCACTAGCAAATAACCAGACAAGATGTTGAAGTTACGCGGCGTACTGCCGAAAGTCTCGACCCATTCAATCGTCTTCAGCTTGCCGCTGTCTAGATCGACATGGTAGAGTACGATGCTGTCATGTCCTCGATTGGATACATACAGAAAACGTCCACAGAATGTAATTCGAATATCCGCTGCTGTATTTTCTACATCTATAATGCCTTCTGGCAGTGTGGACAGACTTTGCAGCAAGGTAAGCTTACCATTACGTTCGTTATAACCAAACACAGTAACGGTATTATTCAATTCATTGGCGACAAAGGCATATCGACCTGAGGGATGAAAAACCAGGTGGCGTGGGCCGGAACCAGGTGGCAAACCTGTCTCACGGTGGGTCACCAGTTTCCCATCCTCGGTCAAACGATATACTATAATCTGATCCAGCCCCAGATCACATACCATGGCATACTGTCCTGAAGGATCAGGAATAATCGAGTGTGGATGTGGCGCATCCTGGCGGTCCTGACGAATCCCTGACCCCGTGTGCTGAACCTGCCCCGACATGTCTCCCAATCCTCCTGCTTCTGTCGCAGGGAATACAACGGCATTGCCCCCAGAATAGTTAGAAGCCAGCACATATCGTCCATCTGTTGTTACGGATACATAGCAAGTATGTGCGCCCTCCGTTCCTTTTCGATCCAAAGGATGCAATTCCCCCGTTTGGGTGTTCACCTGATACGTGTACAGTTCGCCTGGTTCTGTTTCACTGGCAGCATACAACTCTGCCCCATTCGGATGCAGTGCCAGAAAAGAAGGTCTCTCGATTCCTTCCACACCTCCAACCATACGCAAATCACCATTGTCCGTATGCAAAGCTCCTATATAAATTCCTCTTTCCTCACGAGACGCATAAGTTCCTATATAAAATAACTGCTCATTCCGCTCTTTCATCCGATCTCAGCTCCTTTTAGCGTATTCCTCACAAGTTATCCGACTTTTAAGTTCTACTTTCTAACTGGTTATAAACTTATCATGCATTATTACCCAAGATTCTGCCGTTTCATTAACATTTGGCTATGTATGCAAAAAAATAGCCTCTTCCGCTGTAATCTGTAGTAGTTCATAAGAACGCCACAGTTCACACCAAAAGAGACTATTTTACAGAAAAAATAATATTAAACTGCTGTGGATTGCGTATCTCTGCTTTTCCATTTTACAGCCAGCCCCAAACTAAGCATGAGAATGACCGCTCCAAAAATGTACGGCAAATTGATATGCACCTCAAACAGTGTACCGGCGAGCGCAGGTCCCAAGATATTACCAATACTCATATAAGCATTGTTCATCCCGGCTGCAACTCCCTGCTCATCCCCTGCCATTTTGGATAAAGCAGTATTAATGGCTGGTCGCAGCAACGACGTAGCGGTAAAGAAGATAAGCGATACTCCGAGTACATAATAGAAGTTCCCTGAGAGCAGCATAAGCACAAGGGAAATCGCGGAAAACAGAAAAGAACCGATAATCACACCTTTTTCACCAAAACGGTTCAACATCGGACTAATGACCACAGCTTGAATTATAGTTCCGACCAACGCACCTACGGTAATAATGATAGCAATATCACGTTCATTGTAATGAAACTTGCCTGTTACAAAGAACGGAAACATCGTTTCAAAATGCGTCAGGCCAAAGGTTAACGTGAATATCATAATCAACAGCATAAAGTACGGCTTGCGGAAAGACAGCGCAAACTGTTTAATCACATTGTCCCGTTTCACCTTAACATTTCGAAACTTCAATTGCTTCTCCAACGACAAGGTTTCGGGCAGTAAAATCAATGAAATCAGTGCCGCTAAACCTGATACCGCCGCCGAAACGTATAAGGGTGTACGAAGCGAGATATCTGCCAGCAAACCACCTACACCAGGACCAATCACAAAACCAAGCGACATCGCGGCCCCCAACAGCCCCATTCCTCTGCCTCGGTTATGGACTGTTGTGATGTCGGCAATATAAGCCATCATTGGAGGGATCATAAATGCCGCTCCTGCGCCTCCAAGCAAACGGGAAATATACAGCATGGTCAATGAGTGTCCAATTGCAAACAATACAGAAGACACCGTCATGATGACCAGACCGATAATAATCATTTTTTTACGTCCGTATTTATCGGACCATTCCCCCGCTAACGGCGAAAATATAAACTGGGTCAAGCCAAACACGGCAACCAGATAGCCTCCCGTTTCACCACTGCCTCCCAAGGAACCCATGAACTTGGGGAGAATCGGAATAATGAGTCCAATTCCCAGCATGGCAATAAACATATTAATCATCAAAATGACGAGCGGCCCCATTTTCAATTGTTGTGAATCCGACATGTTGCGTTTTGTCCTCCTCAGGTTCTTTATTTCGTATACGAAATTCTTATTTTGCAACCATTTCAGTAAAACTCTTCATTATATTAATAGAGTGGGAGGCAAATAACAATCATAAAATACTTCCGATACCCCTGAATGTTACCCCTTTATTTTTGTACAATAGCAATCGCAATATCATAATCAAATTTCTGAATTTCTGCGGATGGAATATCAAAAGGATTCACCGGCTTTAGTCGATTCGACTCGATCCAATATACCCCCTCTGTCGTATTACGCTCATAGCCATTACGGTCCAACCAAGCAAATAGATCATCATAAATCGTATTTAATCGTTCTCGATCTCCCTGAAAACGGGTCACTGCATACTCTCCTTCGGGCACCTCGATGCGTTCAAGACTATCCGGTACTTCATTCCACGAGGACACTTTAACGCCCACCTTGACCGCAGTACTTCCGTTCTCCTCAACAACTGTCCATTGGGGAGTTAACACATAGCCCATATCCGCGTTCAGACGACCGGAGTGGTTCTCTGGGACGTTCTGTTGCACTTGTTGCCACTGTCTGCGTACCTCATCACCCAATTCGGCAAAAGGGGCTCGCGCAGTCAGCGCTGCTACCTTGAAAGCCGATATCCGCTGAATAACTACATCGAGATTTGAACTCATACGGTTTCCTCCTCATCAAAGTGGATACTACCAAACTTACTATATCCTTATGGTGAATCTTCGAATAGCTCCTGCAATAACCTTTCCTTGTTATTCAGAAATTGTTTGGTAATGATAAAATGATCGGTTTCCTCTAGCGTCCGTGTGTCGATCCCTTCATGTGTCAGATGATACAGGACCGAATCTGGATAAGACATCAAGATGGGAGAATGGGTAGAAATGATAAACTGTGATCCCTGCTGCACAAGCTCATGAATCCGGGCAAGCATGGCCATCTGACGCAAAGGCGATAGCGCTGCCTCTGGCTCATCCAAAATATACAATCCTTGTCCCCCAAACCGATGCACAAATGCAGCAAAAAAAGACTCGCCATGCGACTGCTCATGCAGCGACTTCCCCCCGTACGAATCCCGAATGGGTCGCCCTCCTCCTTCTCGATCCAGCTCGTCAATATGAGTCGCCACATTATAGTAGCTCTCCGCCCGGAAAAAGAAGCCATCCCTCGGTTTTTCAACCCCTCTCACCAACCGGATATGCTCATGCAACGAGGAATGCGTGGCTTGTGTAGAAAAGTTGAAATTTTTAGTGCCACCCTCTGGATTAAACCCCCACGCGACCGCGATTGCCTCCATAAGCGTTGATTTACCTACACCGTTTTCTCCAACAATATAGGTAACGGAAGGATGGAATTTGAGTTCATTCCACTGTTGAAGAGCCTTTAAGTTAAAAGGGTATTGGCTCCTGTCAGCATCTGGAGGCCACAATAGCTCCAATCGACGTATAAAAAGATTGCGATCCCATATACTCATGTTCAGTCAGCTCCATTGCCAAGCAATTTACTAGGTATTCCATCATTATATTGGAATTATTTACAGCAATCAATCTGAACTCCCATTTCGTAACCCTTCTGTTGTTATTCAAGCTATTATTACAGGTATAATATAACGAAGCCTTTTATTTGGGCAGGAAGTTTTCGCGCATTATCAGTCTCAATCTTATCCTTTTCAAGCAGGTGAATCTATGAATTCAAATCACAAACCGTTCCAATCCTTTAAAATCGTACAGTACATGATGACCATCTACAGGCAGCGATTGACGCGTATTTTGCTACCGCTGGCTGTACTGGCTTTTATTATATGGGAGGCTGGACGAGAGCTAAAAGACTTTAATCTGGCACGGATGCTTCATGAGCTACGGCGAATGGACGCCACGTTTCTCATCGAAATTGGCTTGTTCTCCGTGGTAGCCGTGGCTGCTATGAGTGCTTACGATTATGTAATCAGGCATCATTTCAAGCTTCAAGTCAAGCCTGGAACGACATTCCGGTACGCCTGGATATCCAATACCTTCAATAATGTCTTCGGCTTTGCAGGCTTTACGGGAGCTGGACTGCGCACTGTGCTGTATAAAAAGAGCGGTGTGCCATTGGGTGTCATTACCTCGGCAGTCGTATTTCTTTCGCCTGTCGTCATTACCGGACTATCTTTGCTAGCTTGGGGTGCTATTGTCCATCTGTATCCGGTGCAGCCTGTGCTGGATGCTCACCCATGGCTTCATTGGGCGCTATGGGGAATGGCACTTTACCTGCCTCTATTTCTGATCATGCAGCGCTCCAAAAGGTATGCCACATGGTTCAACAAGGGAGAAGGACAGCTCTCCTGGTTCACCATCTCTGCCTCCATTGGCGCCTCTCTGCTGGAATGGCTGCTGGCTGGTCTTACCTTTGCATGGATCGGCTCGCACTTGCTCCATGAGCTGCCGCTCCATGCTGTGTTCGGTATTTATGTAATAGCCGCAATTGCGGGGTTAATCAGTCTTGCACCCGGAGGAGTCGGTGCATTCGATATTATCGCCCTGCTCGGGCTGCAAATGGCAGGAGCCAACTCGGACCGGGCGCTGGCTGTGCTGCTGGTCTTTCGCGTCTTTTATTACATCATTCCGTGGCTCATCGGCTTGGTATTAGCCGCGCTGGAAATGATTCCGCGTAATGAGCGCTTGAGCCAGCTCGCTGAGACAGGCTGGGATTACTCCCTTAATGCCTGGCAGAAGGTATGGGGCTGGCCTGGTCAATTCCGGTTTTTGGCCGATCTGGGGGTATGGGCACTTGGGAAACTGGTACTCATCTCCGGCGTGGTGCTTCTGTTGTCGGCCGCTACGCCTGGTCTGTTGTATCGGCTCCGTTTTGCTGAACATTTGCTCAGCCTGCCCGTTATGCGCTTATCGCACGAAATCTCGGTCATCATCGGAATTATGCTTGTCGTTCTGTCCCACGGAATCTCTCTGCGTATTCGCAGAGCATTGCGGCTGACCTTGATACTGCTGCTGACAGGAGCCATTTTCACCTTCACTAAAGGTCTGGATTTTGAAGAAGCCTTTTTCCTGCTGTTCGTGGCATTAATGCTGTGGATTTCGCGTTCACGGTTTTATCGGGTCAGTGCGCCGCTGAATCGGCACAACATTTTAATATGGGGCGGATTATCTCTACTCGTAACCGGCGCTTATTTTATGATCGGGGCAGGCTCCAATACACCATTTATGCGTCATATACATGCCAAGGTCCATCTGGACTTTTTTATGAACCGCAGCGATTACGGAGTTACAGCCGTATTTAGTTTGATTTTGGCATGGGTATTCCTGACGGTGTATTTCTTTCTTCGTCCTCAGCGTAGCATCAGCAATCTACCCGACGCACAGGAGCTGGTTAAGCTAAAGGAATTTTTGGAACGACAGGGTGGTAACCTCGTTTCTCATATGCTTTTTCTGGGCGATAAATATCTGTATTGGACCAAGGATGAACAGGTGGTTCTCCCCTATGCTCGCAGCCGGGACAAACTGATTGTATTAGGTGACCCTCTCGGTCCAAAAGAACGTGTGAGTGAAGCCATTCAGGAATTCCAACGGTTCGCGGATCGATATGCATTGACGGCTGTATTTTACCAAGCATCACCGGAATATTTGTCCATCTATCACGAGAACGGCTATCGCTTTTTTAAATTGGGCGAGGAAGCGCTCGTGCCGCTGGAGTCCTTTACACTAACGGGCAAAAGCAATCAGGCGCTGCGCAGCGCCAAAAATCGCTTTGACCGCGAAGGCTATTCATTCGAAATGGTCCAGCCGCCTCTAGAGACGTCATTAATTGAGGAGATGCGTCATATTTCGGATATTTGGCTGGATGGGCGCAAGGAGAAGGGATATTCTCTCGGCTGGTTCAAAGAATCTTACCTTCAGTTGGCTCCAATTGCATTGCTGAAGGACTCTGAAGGGAAGGTCATTGCTTTCGCTACGATGGCCCCAGCTTATGATCATGGGCAGACGGTCTCTATCGACCTGATGCGTCACCTGCCCGACACACCCAATGGAACGATGGATTACTTATTCACACGGGTCATTGAGTGGGCCAAGGAAAGTGGATATACGACATTTAACCTGGGCATGGCCCCGCTGTCCCAGGTAGGACAAAGCGAAAAGGCATTGCGCGAGGAAAAGCTGGCTCGACTCGTTTTTCAATACGGGGGGCATTTTTACGGCTTCCAGGGACTTCGACGCTTTAAGGATAAATTCAAGCCGCAGTGGGAGCCGCGCTATCTGGCCTATCCAGCTTCTGTTTTTCTGCCGATCCTGACGCTGGAGCTGGTATATCTCGTGTCCAAACGCTCGGACTAAACAAGGTACGATACAAAAGGATTTTGACAGTTTAAAACGACGTAAAAAAGGGTGTTCCCCACCACAAATGGTTGCAGGAACACCCTTTTATATTCACTATTCTTCTTAGAAGCTGCCTTTTACAACAACGTCAGACAGTGGGAAACGTCCTGATGGACGTGCTGGCACTTGTGCCTTACCTACACTAATGAGCATGGTTGGCAGGTATCGTGCTGGAATATTGAATTGCTCGATCAATTGTGCTGGAATAAATCCGCCCATTGCGCAAGTATCGTAGCCCAAAGATTTAGCAGCCAGCATAATGTTTTGTGCTGCAAGAGCAGAGTTCAGGATCGCTGCATCGCGAGCTACCTGCGGGTTTTGATAAGCACCATTGATTTGACCTACCAATGCGTCACGGATTTCCGCTGGCAATGCGCCTGCTTCTACTGCTTGATCATAAATGACAGCATTGCGGTTGGCTTCCAAATCACCCAGTACGGCAATCGTAACAGAGCTCTCTGCTACTTGACCTTGGTTGTAGGCGATAGGCAGCAATTTTTGTTTGTCCGCTTCACTTTCGATAACAAGGAATTTCCAATGTTGAAGGTTCCAAGCGGAAGGAGCTTCTACCGCAGCAGTCAAGATAGCTTCCAGATCTTCCTCTGGCATTTTAAAATCCTTTACATAGCTTTTTACCGCGTGTCTTTCACTAATAACAGATAGGGTTTCATTTTTCCGGCTGCTCGACATTCTGGGCACACTCCTAATTTCTTAATATATATCTTGAATCTTTATTAACTTCCCAAACTACTGCAATTATAAAAATGATAGTGAATGATGTCAATATGTTTAAGTATGACCCCGCACTCAAAATACAGTACAATACGGATAAAGACATGCATATCGGCAAATGCCTGCCGATGGGACAAGACACGATGAGTTCATACTGTTCTCATTTGAATTTAAAAAGGAGCGTTACTATGATCGGATCGTTTAAAAAAACGGATATTGCTTTATTTGCCGCGTGGGTAGTAGCTTGTGTGGCGACATTGGGCAGTCTGTATCTCAGCGAAATCTTGGGGTATGAGCCTTGTAAGCTGTGCTGGTTTCAGCGCATTTCAATGTATCCCCTGACCCTTCTGCTCGGAATCGCATATTTTCGAGGCGATACGAAAATACGTGTTTACGTTATGCCATTAGCTGTCATCGGTGGTGCGATTTCGGCCTATCATTTTATTATTCAGCGCATCCATGCAGCCGCCAAAGCTGCCACACAAACTTCAACGGCCTGCGGCAGAGTGTCCTGTGAACAGGATTATTTGAACTGGTTGGATTTCATCACCATTCCGTTTCTCGCACTCATTGCTTTTATCCTTATTATTGCAGCGATGGTTTATATCATGCGCCAAGAGAAAAAATCAGCCGCAGGTGAGGTACAAGCACAAGAACTCGCATAAGATGAAAGAGACCCGATTATAGGGCCGGTTACCACCAAAAGGCGTATAATCCGCTTGCCGGAGGAAAGACTGTAACTAAATATATCCATTGCATATGTGCTATAATGTAAAAGGTTTGCAGTCTGTCCAATAACGCTTATATTCCTTATAGAGGGGGCCAGTCCATGTTTCATATCAGCACCCCATTGCTGCAATATGGCGCAACTTTCGGTATGATCTTAATCGCTATATCGGCTATTTTCATCCGTATGAAGACAGGTCATCGCCCGATTAATGCCAAAAAAATCATCATTCCTCCGCTCGGCATGAGCACTGGCTTTATGATGTTTGTGGTGCCAGAAGTACGGGTTCCCTGGCTTTGGGCGCTGGGCGCTTTTCTGATCGGCTGGTTTATTTTTTCCTACCCGTTGATCCGCAGCACCAAATTTGAGTTACAAGAAGGGCTGGTTTTCGTGCAACGCTCGCGCACCTTCTTTTTTATCCTGATCAGCCTGCTGATCGTCCGATTGCTGCTGCATGAATTTATTCAGCATTACATTACCATCCCGCAAACAGCAGGGCTATTTTTCATACTAGCCTTCGGGACGTTGTTACACTGGCGGCTCCGTATGTATTTTCAATATCGTCAGTTCGTTCCGGACGAGACGGAAGTCCGCATCTGACCAACCGATATTTAACGAGCATACTCGCATGTTGCTGCGTAGACCCAAAAGACCCGTTCTCCTAACAGGAGGTCGTGTCTTTTGGGTCTTTTTAGTCTATCAGGGGCCAATTCATTAAGGTGGTGCTTTTTGTTGTCGTTCTTGAAAACGTCCCACTCTCCCAAGGCTCTGCGGTCAGCTTGGGATTAACGCCTTGATGCCGTGCTGCCTGGACGCCGGGCGCTAGGCACTTACTGGGAGCTCTCCTTTGTAAACAGCACGCTGCCGTTTGTGTTATTCTGCGGAGCATAAGCGCCATCCCAGGTGATAAAGAAGCTTGCTCCAGTGTAGACTTCATTCAGGGCGTTGTTCCAAAGCGAATAATCGAATTCCTTGAGCTGATTATTGTTGCGATCCACATGGTCGCCACCCACGGCTGGTCCAATTTCGCAAAAGCCGTAAGTTTTGCCAAGTCCTTTAATGTCATTGTAAGCCATCTTGATTTCATTGTCATTGGACGGATCATCGCTGTAAGCATCGATGCCAATCCATGTGACATAGCTAGAGCCGGGGTAATAAGCAGCCGCGTTAGCTCCTTTATTTGGGGCATAGACAAAATTGACGCTGGACATGCCATTGGTCGTCACGATGTAATTGTACAGATTGACGTACAGGTTCTTATAGTCTGTCGTATTCTTGTTTCCCCACCAGAACCAGCCTCCGTTCATTTCATGGAAGGGTCTGTAGTAAACGGGGGATGAGTTAAACTTTTGCAGACCGGTCACAACATTGTCAACCTGGGCCTTATAATTTTGCAGCCATGCAGGGCTGGACGAATTGATGGATGAAATGTCTGTATTGGCCAAGATATTAAAATCGGACTCAGACATCGGGGCGTTTACATTTCCACCCTGGGGATTGGGCATGTGGGTGGAAACGGTGACTATTTTTCCTAGGTCTTGGATGGCAGAGGCGCTATTAGAGGTAATGGAGGCTGCATCGGTGCCCCCCTGGTTCCAGTTCAGCAGATCATAGGAGACAATGTCAGGGTTGTAGGTCCAGACAGGGCTGGTGTTTACACTTCCGTCATAGCCCAGGAACATGCCTGTATAGTTGATATTGCTCTCCGCGCCTGCCGTTATTGGTAGTGAGAATAATAGTGCAGCCCCGGTCAGGGCGCTGATCAAGCTCTTCGTTTTCTTGAATGAATTCATATTGATTATCCTCCTAATGTTTATACCTTGCTGCTTGTAATCGCAAGACTTATGGTCAATCACTTCATCCAGCAACTTTTATCATTCTTTTTGTCCATAACATAACCTCCGTTTTTCCTCAATTCTGAGTTTCGTAATGAGTCTTTTTTCTAGTACACCCCTCCTGTTCAATAAGACAATTCTGATTCGCAACCTACATATTTTTCGTTTTAGCGAGTTGATCTCCATTTGCCTAAAAGAATACACTTTTGTGACCCTCAATTATATCGACATCAAGGGAAAAGGTTGAAATAGTTCTATTAGATCAAAAAATAATTCGTATAACAATAAATAAACAACCTTCGCAAAGTGTGGTAGAGACTAAGTGTGTAATAAAGGAAATACTTTTCTTTCACTCTTATGAATTCAGATTCAAATTATTGCTATTTTTGGACTATGTAGAAGATTCATAATCACACACTTAACGTATCCTGTTATCAGCAGGTCTAGAGAATAAACACACGTGCAGAATAATTAGCAACGGTGGATCACTAGCGTCTATTAGAACTAAACTGATCACTCTGAAAACATAGCGTTTATTTTCTTTAAAATGTTGGCTTGGCACTCATGAAACAAAAAAACCGATATTCGGCCTTTGGGCCAAATTCGGTTTTTAGAGGTGAAACTATTATTCCCCAGTTTCCTATTCTTCTTCCTGCAATTTATGTGGAATAATGTAATGCCATTACTCCGTTTCGTTCCAGCATTCGTACAACCAAACAATCAGGAAATGGTCTAACAAAGCTTGTACTCACCAACTCTATTCAAAGTGGGACGGATCCAAAGAAATCAAATCTTCAGAGAAATCATACAACTACAATCGTGCTATCGAGTTATGGGATTGGAGCTCCGAGCGACTTGAATTAGAAAAGGAGTTTTAAAATAGTGGGGCAACTAACGGGGCATGTTAGCTTAGTAAGGACGATGAGTAACCAGTCTGTGTAAATCGATGAAGTATAACAATTGCAATCTCATCGATTTAGACTATAATGTTCTAACTCTTGAGCTTTATTGACTAGAACACGATATTTTTTAAAAGTACAAAAAAAAGAGATGGCATAAGCCGTCTCTTTTTTCATCTATATAAAGCGGGTGATGGGAATCGAACCCACGCTACCAGCTTGGAAGGCTGGAGTTCTACCATTGAACTACACCCGCAAAAAAATGGTCGGGATGACACGATTTGAACATGCGACCCCCTGGTCCCAAACCAGGTGCTCTACCAAGCTGAGCTACATCCCGTAATAGATGCCGGTGAGAGGACTCGAACCTCCACGGTTTCCCTCACGATTTTGAGTCGCGCGCGTCTGCCAATTCCGCCACACCGGCTTATGAAATTAATGGCGCGCCCTGAGAGATTCGAACTCCCGGCCTTTTGATTCGTAGTCAAACGCTCTATCCAGCTGAGCTAAGGGCGCAAATATGGAGCGGACGACGGGAATCGAACCCGCGACCCTCGCCTTGGCAAGGCGATGCTCTACCGCTGAGCCACGTCCGCAAAAACAATATGCGCGTGGAGGGACTTGAACCCCCACGTCAAAGACGCTAGATCCTAAGTCTAGTGCGTCTGCCAATTCCGCCACACGCGCATACAATGATAATGGTGAGCCATGAAGGACTCGAACCTTCGACACCCTGATTAAAAGTCAGGTGCTCTACCAACTGAGCTAATGGCTCTTAATGGCTGGGGATATAGGATTTGAACCTATGCATGACGGAGTCAAAGTCCGTTGCCTTACCGCTTGGCTAATCCCCATTATGTATTTAACAGGGCGATCAATGGGCCTTGGACCCACGAATGCCGTAGCCACAATTCGGTACGTTAATCCATTTGTCACGAC
This sequence comes from Paenibacillus sp. BT-177, assembly GCF_025846815.2. Taxonomy (NCBI): domain Bacteria; kingdom Bacillati; phylum Bacillota; class Bacilli; order Caryophanales; family Paenibacillaceae; genus Paenibacillus; species Paenibacillus sp. BT-177. Next base: position 168,698 of record NZ_JAOYTP010000010.1, read on the forward strand.
CACCATAATAATAAAACTGGTGGAGGATGATGGATTCGAACCACCGAACCCGTAAGGGAGCAGATTTACAGTCTGATGCGTTTGGCCACTTCGCTAATCCTCCAAAATGGTGCCGGCGAGAGGACTTGAACCCCCAACCTACTGATTACAAGTCAGTTGCTCTACCAGTTGAGCTACACCGGCATATTAAGTTAAATGGCGGAACTGACGGGATTCGAACCCGCGATCTCCTGCGTGACAGGCAGGCATGTTAGGCCTCTACACCACAGTTCCAGAGGCATTTCCATCAGGAAATTAATTGCGGGGGCAGGATTTGAACCTACGACCTTCGGGTTATGAGCCCGACGAGCTACCGAACTGCTCCACCCCGCGACATTGAAGGTACTTCTCAATATTATTAATGGTGGAGGCTGAGGGGATCGAACCCCCGACCCTCTGCTTGTAAGGCAGATGCTCTCCCAGCTGAGCTAAGCCTCCATACTACTATGACCCGTAGGGGATTCGAACCCCTGTTACCTCCGTGAAAGGGAGGTGTCTTAACCCCTTGACCAACGGGCCACATATCTATTATAAGAGCTGGCGGAGAGAGAGGGATTCGAACCCTCGAGACGCTTTTGGCGCCTACACGATTTCCAATCGTGCTCCTTCGGCCAACTCGGACACCTCTCCATATGGCTCCCCGAACAGGACTCGAA
>NZ_JAOYTP010000011.1:0-111267 GCF_025846815.2 Paenibacillus sp. BT-177
GTTTGGTGGCGATAGCGGAGGGGTTCCACACGTACCCATCCCGAACACGACCGTTAAGCCCTCCAGCGCCGATGGTACTTGGACCGCAGGGTCCTGGGAGAGTAGGACGTTGCCAAGCACAAAAAAAGAACACAGCCTTAATGGCTGTGTTCTTTTTGTATATCCGATTCATTTATCATTCATATGAAAGGCTCATGGCATGCCTTTGGTTAAAAGCACTACAATATTCTGGTTGTTCCTTGTATAGTGCTGTCTGACGTGCTGCTTCAACTGACATCCAGCACTGTGCGATGTTAATCTATTTCAACCTGTTCTGCCTGGAGGGCACTTAAGGCTTGAAGTTTACGGGTAATTTCCTTTTGCCACTTTGTATCTCCGACTTGTACGGCAAGATTGAGAAGATCCAAATAATCATCGATATGCAGGGAGGTTTTACTAAAAGCTTCTTTCACTGCGGTCCTGCCTCCTTTAAAGTCTATGTGTATTTATCATTTAATAATGATAATCATTATCAAACAACGATCTTATTCATATTATGCCTGTCTTCTAGATAAATTGCAAGTTATGATATGAATGAATTTTGAAGCACGCAAATGAGGGCTTAAAAAAACAAACCCTTCTCCTTAAGTTCACGCATTGTTCACGTCTTTTCTATGGAACATAATGAAAAGAACAAGCGGGCATTGAGTGTCCACCGACTAGGAGGATAAATTGCGCAATGCTTCAACTAGAGGAGGAATAGGAACATGAGCAGAATAAAGATGAAAGCGTTTGCTGTTGTGGCGGCGGGCGTCTTGGCATTGACGCTGGCAGCTTGTAATAACGGACAGAGCGCAGGTCCGGGAAATTCAGGGGAAAAGGGTGGAGGCAATGTAACGAAGGATGTGACGATTACTTTTCAAAACATCAATCCTGATCCGAGCACCCCTTCGTACAAAATGATTAAGCAGATTGTAAGTCAATACGAGCAGGATCATCCTCATGTCAAAATTGAATTGGATTCGTTAAATACAGATCAGCAAAAGCTCAAGCTAAAAACACAAGCAGCAGCGAAGGAAGTACCGGATATTACGATTGTAAATCCGGCTGCACAGATGAAGCCATTTGTAGATGCCGGGCTACTGGCACCATTAAATGATGTAGCTGATAAAGAGGGGTTAAAAGATACGTTTCAGGATGGCCTTCTTAATTACTATAGCTTCGATGATAAGCTGTATGCTTTTCCGGATGGTAACAATATAGAAGTGGTCTTTTACAACAAAGAGCTGTTCGAGCAGGCGGGAATTCAAAAGTTGCCGACTACCTTTGATGAGCTGATTACGACGGTCAAGACACTAAAAGCGAAGGGAATTACTCCAATTGCTATTGGGGAAAAGGATTCATGGACCGGTTCCCTCCTTTTTATGAATATTCTGTTGCGTACGAATGAAGGACCAAACTTCCTCAATGATGTGCTGGATGGCAAAAAGACGTTTAACGACCCGGCTTTTGTGGAAGCTGTGGATGCGTTCCAGGAATTGGTGCAGGCTGGGGCTTTCCCGGATGGAGCCACATCTATTGACTATAATGCAGGCGGTAATATTTTTAAAACAGGAAAAGCTGCGATGTATATCATGGGCACTTGGGAAACAGGTTCTATTGATGCTTCCCCGGTAGCTGGTAAGGTCGGAGCGTTTCAGTTCCCTACGGTGAATGGCAAAGGGAATGTAAATGAGTATGTCATCGCGCCAGGTAGCGCGTTTGCGGTATCTGCGAATAGTGAACATTTACAGGAGACGAAGGACTTTCTGCACTATTTTATTACAGAGATGCCCAAGATTCAGTTTGATCTGAAAAATGCAATTGGCAGTGGTCAGAAAATGAAAGGCGATCTGAAGGAAGCTGGTTATTCCGAACTAGCCATTAGTCTCAATGAGCTGTTCAAAAATGTAAAAGGAGGAGACCTCGCTTTTGATAATACGATGAATCCGGCTATTGCGCAGGCGCATCTAAGTAGCATTCAAAACCTGTTTGTGCAACAAGAAGACTCTGCGCAAGTTGCGAAGGAACACCAGAACACTTTTGAAGCCAATAAATAAGTGAGGATTTTGCAAAAATCCAGAAGTAGCGGACTCTAGGGGAGGGAGCGAAAGTACTCTTCCCTGATTCGCAATCACATATGGTTAAGCATCCCCAGAAGATACTCCGAATCAACACAAAGGAGATTAGAGCATGAATGTACTGAAGGTGCCGGCACGCACAATTGCCGTTTTCGTGCTGCCCTGCCTGTTGCTGTATACCTGTATGGTATTTGTTCCGATTCTGGTATCTGTGTATTGCGGGTTGCTAGATTGGAACGGAATTGCAGAGGCGAAGTTTGTGGGGCTAGCTAATTTCAAACGAATTTTTACAGCCGATCCAGTGTTCTGGCCGTCCGTGAAGCGGACGATGATGTTCGCTGTATTTTCCATGCTGGAAATTCCACTCTGTCTGCTGCTGGCGATTTTACTCAATCGTTATGTGCGTAAGGCAAATACATTGGTAACGATGTATTTTCTGCCGGTCATTCTATCGGTGGTCATTATCGGGCAGTTGTGGAAAACGATCTATAATCCGGCCTCGATGGGTGGGATGCTGAACGGTATTTTGATGGCGGTCGGGCTGGAAAGCTGGACACGCTCTTGGCTGACGGAACCGCAGATAGCGATGTATGCTCTATATTTTGTATCGTTGTGGCAATATTTTGGCTACCATTTGCTTATCCAGTTTACCGGTGTACAAAATATACCCAATGAGCTGTATGAAGCAGCTAAAATTGATGGGGCAGAAGGATTCAAAGCAGACCGTTACATTACGTTGCCACTCATTGTGCCTATTTTCAAAATATCTATTGTATTAGCCTTTATCGGGTCCTTGCAATCATTTGATTTGATCTGGGTGATGACGGGTGGAGGACCGGCCCATGCGACGGATACAGTATCCACGTATATGTACAATATGTCCTTTTTATCTATGAAATACGGGTATGGCAGTGCATTGGCTTCGTTTCTCGTAGTAATCTGCTTGTCATTTACAATTGTGATAAATTTTGTTTTCAAACGGATCGAAAATAAGGTAAGCTAAAGGAGATGGGACTGTTGAACGCCTTGAAAAAAACGGGAGTCTTCTCCCTGTTGGCTGTCTTAGTGGTCACGCAGCTGTATCCACTCTTTTGGTTGTTGACCTATTCGTTGAAGACGAATGAAGAGATATTAAGTTCAAGCTTCTTTGCACTCCCTCAAGTGCCCCAGTGGCACAACTATCAGGAAGCCTATGAATCGGGGAGCTACTTGCGTTATTTAGGAAACAGTGTGCTGGTGACTGGGGTTACGATGATGTTCGTCATTGTATTAAGCTCGATGACTGCTTATGCAATTACACGTTTTCGCTGGCGTTTCGGGGCTGTTGTACTGACGTTGTTTTTGGTCGGGATGATGATCCCCATGCAAGCTACACTGCTACCACTGATGGTGATGTTTAAATACGTCCATATTCTGAATACGTATTTCTCGCTGATTTTACCCTACATTGCTTTTCAGACACCGATTGCGGTCTTCATCCTATCCGGCTTTATGCGGTCCATTCCCCACGAAATTGAAGAATCCGCCTACATTGACGGAGCGAGCATTTATCGTATCTTCCGCAGTGTAATCTTACCCATCTCGATTCCGCCTATCATGACAGTGTGTATTTTAACTTTCATTAATATCTGGAATGAATACATTATGGCTGCCACCTTTATCTCGTCCGAAAAGCTAAAAACTCTCCCTTTCGGCGTTTATACGTTTGTCAGCCAGTATTCTGTGAACTACGGCAATATTGGTGCTTTTCTAGTTATGGGAGCCTTACCGGTCATTATTATTTATTTTGCCCTGTCCGAAAAAATCACCAAGGGCATGGTTGCAGGAGCGGTTAAAGGATAGGCGGCCGATGCGAAAGGAGCGCACGAGGCATGATGCGCCGTTTTCAATCCATTCAATACCGCTTGTTTGTTCTGTTCCTATTGAGCATGTCCAGCATTGTGCTGGCGGTCAGTCTATTATTTTACAACCGTACTACAGTGCAGTTCCATGATAAGATCAGCGAGCTTGCACGTAAAAATGTATCTCAGACAGCAGGACTGTTCGAATTGCTGCTCGACAGCTATAACAGTCTTTCCAAGTCGATCAGCAACAATATGGATTTGGTTCGTCTGTTGACGACAGATCATAGTGATTTACCTGCTGTCAATTACATCAATGAACGTACGATTACGAATATCCTTGGAGCCATCTACTATTCGCGGGAGGATCTAATCGGCATTCATGTCATCACAGACACAGGCAAGGTATACAATTATGGAAATTATATGAATGTCATTGATACTCATTACGAGCATACGGAATGGTACAGGGAAATTCGAAGATCGGCGGGCAAAATTGCATGGTTGGGTGTTTATCCTCACTCTGTCATCGACCAAGTGGAAACCAGACCTGTGTTTGCATTCGGACGGCAGCTCTATGATCTGGATGAACACAAGCCGATTGGTATTGTTCTGTTTGAGGCTGAACCACGTTCAGTATTGTCCGCTCTCCACAATTTGCGGCTGAGCACTAATAGTCAGGTATATCTGTTAGGCCATGAAAATCGAATTGTATCGGCTACTTCTTCTGATCCGCCACCAGATTTGCGAAATCTACAGCAACAGGTCCCGGAGGAGGATGTAATTGTAGATCGGAATAATGAGAAAGTTGTAATCGCTTCCAAACTTCCGTTTGCCGATTGGTCGGTGATTAGTGTGACACCCAGTGAGGATCTGAACGTAGAACTGGCGCAAAATCAAAGGTACTTATTTATCGTGGCACCTATACTCATTATGGTGTCAGCGCTAATTGCGTCCATCGTCTCTAGGAGCATCTCCCATCCGCTCAAACGAGTTATACGGGAAATGAAACGGGTAGAGACAGGCAATTTTCGTCATACGGTAAACATCGAATCCTATGAAGAAATCAACCAGTTGGCTACTTCTTTCAACCATATGGTAAGACAGATTGCAGAACTGATTGAGTTAGTGCGTATATCATCGGTCAGCGAAAAAAATGCGGAGCTGCACGCTCTACAGACGCAGGTTAATCCACATTTTCTGTACAATACGCTGGATATGATCTATTGGATGCTGGATGAAAAGGGACAGGATCAGCTCGGTGAGGTGGTTCTCTCCTTATCCCATATGTTCCGTTACAGCAGTCACTGGGAAGAGGGAGCCGATGTAAGTCTTCGAGAAGAAGTAGAGCAAGTCGGCCACTACCTCACCATTATCCAAGCTCGGCTGGAGGGCAGGGTATCTGTTGACGTCAATATCGAGGAACAATGGCTGGATATCCGTTTGCCCAAAATGACCTTACAGCCGTTAATTGAAAATGCGGTGAAACACGGGCTGGAGCCTCTTCATGCAGATACAGGTGGCAAACTGCTCGTCAGAGCGGAGGAGTATGGCGGTGTATTGAGTCTGCATATCATAGACAATGGTGTAGGGATGGAATATGAACGATGGGAGGTGGTCCAGGTCGCTTTGGCAGAACCCGGCAAACAGGCGGGCAGCGGGCAGGCGGGAGGCATCGGCCTGCAAAACCTAAATTTACGGCTACGGCACATGTTCGGAGAAGAGTACGGCCTACGGATCTCCAGCACACCAGGGGCCGGAACGACAGTCACTGTAAGTGTGCCTCTGCCACAGAAGGAGGAGAAACATGAATATTCTGATAGCTGACGATGAAAATATGATTCGACAGGGGATTCGGCGCACTATTGGCCAAGCTCTACCAACCTGCGGCATTCATCTCGCTGCTTCCACCGAGGAAGCAGCAGGCATTCTGGCGGAGCATCCTGTGGATATTGTATTGACTGATATCCTGATGCCCGGTATGGATGGTCTGGAGTTCATGCGTATTTCCAAGCGAAAGCATCCTCATCTGCAGTGGGTTGTCATTTCGGCCCATTCCGACTTCCAATATGCGCAAAGAGCAGTAAAGCTGGGTGCCAAAGACTACCTGTTAAAGCCAATCGGCAAAAAGAAGCTACTGGAATGCATTGAAATGTTAGCAGCCGAAGCGCTCGTGGCCTCGCAACAGGCAAACGAGGGCAGGCTTCTTAAATCCAATATGGTTTATTTACGTGAAGCTGTTTTCCAACGTTATGCACTCGGATTGGATACGGGGAAGCTGGATATACAGCCTTTCGTCGAAAATTATCCAGAATTCCATCTTTTTATGGTTCGCATGGAACCTGATCACAAGCAGACACATTTGGAGCATTTTATGATTGAAAATGTACTGTCCGAGCTCATTGAGGCTGGAGGCAGCGGTTTTGTCGTCAGTCTAGACCGCCATAGTCTGCTGGGGATTGCAAGGCTAAGGGATGAAGCAGAGGCTACACGGTTAGAGATGTTGCTTGAATCTCATTTAAAGCGTTATGTCAGAGTGCCTCTGCAAATTACACGTTCAGGTGTTCATCACAATTTCTCATCCATACCTGAAGAGGTAGCGCGACTAAGACGAACGCCAGAAGAGATTGCAGCCGCAGCAGCGGATACAGGAGAATGTCTCCGTAAGGGCATGCATACAGTTGATGTAGCATTGCAGTATATTCGGGCTCACTTTACAGAGGAGCTGTCACTGGAAAAAGTGGCCTCAATCGTATTTTTAAATCCAGTATATTTCAGCCAGCTATTCAAGCAAAAGACGGGACAAGGGTATAAGGATTACGTCATTTCCTTGCGTATGGAAGAGGCGAAGCGGCTGCTAAATGATCCTCATCTGCGGCTGGCTGATATTTCCGAGCGGATCGGCTATCAAGATATGAGGCATTTTACACAGGTGTTTCGGCGCAAATGTGGAATGACTCCGACCGAGTATCGGCATCAAGGAGTTAAATAAGTTGGTATCAACGACCGAATGAAGGAAGTTCATCCAGCATCAGACTGTTTCAGGAGTAGAGCGGTAGAGCATCTACTCGGGAACAGTCTTTTTCGTGTCTCCAGCTTGTAGCAGTTCAACAAATTTGCGAGCTGCATTGGATAAATAACGATCCTTGCGCCATACGACGGCAGGCTGTGTGAAGGGGAATGGCTCCTTAATGGAGAGTGTGCGAAATCTGTCCCCGTATTCTTGTCCCAAGCCAGCGTCTGGAATAATGGTAATTCCCATGCCTGTGGAAACGAGCGAGAGAATGGTCGATATTTCTGGACAGTCCAATACGACGCGCGGAATAAGACGGTGTTCCTGAAATTTGCGGATGACGGTTTCGTATAGTCCGTGTCCTTCTGTTCGGCGTCCCAACAAGAGGTCATAGCTGGCAGCTTCCTGTAATGTAATTTCCCCACTGGGATGGCGATCTGCCCATTCACACGGAAGAACCGCAACAAAAGAAACGCCCTCCAGTTCAATCGTATGGTACGATTTGTCGTCTACCGGAAGCAGCAGCAGGGCCAGATCGACTTTATTTTGATGCAGCAGCTCTTCCAGATGATGTGTGTCTCCGTGTCCTATTTTAACGTATACCTCTGGATAAACCTGATGAAAGTGACTGAGTTGTTCAGTAATCAGAGACATACAGGCGGATGACGTGCCTATGGCAAGTGTGCCGGTTACTCTGTTTTCAAACTCCCCAATTTCTCTACAGGTGTCCTCCATTTCAGCCAATAATCGTTTGGCGCGTGTATACAGTGTATATCCGGCCTCGGTAACTTCCCACTTCTTTCCTTCACGGTAAATCAGCTTTACACCAAGCTCGTCCTCCATGTTTTTGAGTTGTTGACTCAGTGGAGGTTGGGCCATGTTGAGCGTTCTGGCGGCCTTGGTGATTTGCCCTTCCTCCACGATGACGCAAAAGTAATGCAGATGCTTCAAGTCCATTGGGGATTCCTCCTCATTTCTAAACACCGCTTCGATTTGAATACTTTTAAAATATGCATTACATATATTATATATATTTTTCGTGTGCAGGGAACGGGCGTATAATTTTTGACAGTAATGCATGGGTGAACATAAAACGATGGGATGGAAGGAGGGGACATATGAAGAAAATCATTGTAGGAATATCGGGAGCGACAGGGTCAATCTTTGGTATCCGTATATTGCAACAATTACGGGAGGCTGGAGTCCAAAGCCATCTGGTGCTATCCCCGTGGGCTATTGCCAACATTCCCTATGAGACAGGCTACACGGTGAAGGAAGTGGAGGCAATGGCGGATGCAGTCTACTCGTATAAGGATCAGGCCGCACGTATTTCTAGCGGCTCCTTCCGGGTAGATGGTATGGTCGTCGCTCCTTGCAGTATGAAGACTCTTGCCTCTATTCGTATCGGTATGGCGGACAACCTGCTTACCCGATCAGCGGATGTGATACTGAAGGAGCGAAAGAAGCTGCTGCTCATGACCAGAGAAACACCATTAAGCAGTATCCATCTGGAAAATATGCTGGAGCTGTCACGTATGGGCGTGATGATCCTGCCGCCGATGCCTGCCTTTTATAATCATCCTGCAAGTATCGAGGAATTAGTGGATCATATTGTTTTTCGCGCATTGGATCAGTTCGGTATTGTCACAACCGCAGCCAAACGCTGGGATGGGATGAAGCAGAATGACTCCAGGCTGCACCAGAATTGAGAAATCGAAAGACGAAGGAGAATGAATGATGGCTTATAAAGACTTTCGCGATTTTCTACACACCTTGGAAAAGGAGGGACAATTACTCACGATCAGCGATGAGGTAAAGCCGGAGCCGGACCTCGCAGCAGCTAACAGAGCATTAAACAATCTTGGAGATAAGACGCCTGCTCTCTTTTTCAACAACATCTATGGATATACGGATGCTCGTATTGCAATGAATGTGATGGGCTCCTGGCCCAATCATGCCCTCATGATGGGAATGCCCAAAAATACGCCGCTCAAGGAGCAGTTTTTTGAATTTGCCAGACGCTATGAACAATTTCCGGTGCCCGTGAAGCGGGAAGAAGCCGCTCCTTTTCATGAAGTCGAGATTACGGAGAATATTAATTTGTTTGATATTTTGCCGTTGTTTCGTTTGAATCAGGGGGACGGAGGGTTTTATTTGGATAAAGCAATTCTAATTTCACGCGATCTGGATGACCCGGACACCTACGGTAAGCAAAATGTCGGCTTATACCGGATGCAGGTGAAAGGCAAGAACCGTTTGGGCATCCAGCCTGTACCACAGCATGATATTGCGATCCATATCCGTCAGGCTGAGGAGCGTGGCGAAAATCTGAAAGTGGCTATTGCCCTCGGATGTGAGCCTGTGATTACAACGGCTGCTTCTACGCCGCTGCTGTACGATCAATCCGAATATGAGATGGCGGGCGCCATTCAGGGTGAGCCTTATCGTGTGGTCAAAGCGAAGGATGCAGACCTGGATCTGCCTTGGGGAGCCGAGGTCATTTTGGAAGGCGAAGTGTTAGCAGGTGAACGTGAGTATGAAGGTCCATTCGGTGAATTCACAGGTCACTATTCCGGCGGTCGCGCGATGCCAGTCATTCAGATTAATCGTGTATATCACCGCAAACAGCCTATCTTTGAGCATCTGTACATCGGGATGCCTTGGACGGAAACGGATTATATGATCGGTGTGAATACAAGTGTACCGTTGTTTCAGCAGCTTAAGGATGCTTTTCCTAATGAAATCGTAGCTGTTAATGCCATGTATACGCATGGGCTGGTCGCTATTATTTCCACGAAAACCCGGTATGGCGGCTTTGCGAAGGCTGTGGGAATACGTGCGTTAACGACTCCGCATGGATTGGGGTATTGTAAGCTGGTGATTGTGGTGGACGAGGAGGTCGATCCGTTCAATCTGCCGCAAGTCATGTGGGCTTTATCCACCAAGCTTCATCCAAAGCATGATGCTGTCATTGTTCCTGGCTTGTCTATTTTACCGCTTGACCCCGGCTCTGATCCGGCAGGTATGACGCACAAAATGATACTGGATGCGACGACACCTGTAGCACCGGATATTAGAGGCCATTACTCGCAGCCGCTCGATTCCCCGCTGGGTGTAGCGGAATGGGAGAAAAAGTTGAGCCAAATGCTTCGCTAAATATTTTTAAAAACAAAGAAAGATTAAAGGAGTGCTGACAGATGCATATTTGTCCCCGTTGTGAGTCCAATCGTTCAGAAGTCGTTTCCCATTCGCCGGTTAAAGGTGCCTGGGAGGTTTTGTTGTGTCCTGTATGCCTGTTCACATGGCGAACCTCAGAACCGGATAGCATTACTGATCCAGCAAAGTATAAATCGGCGTTCAAGGTAAACCCCCAAGATATTCCGGATGCTGCTCATGTTCCTCCTATTCCAGAGCGGATATAGGGTCGTTCGTAAGTAGCCGTAAATTATGGTATTTTGAAGTTATAGGCCAAATGTAAAGGGGATTATACTTCATGCAGACGCCAAGGATCGGTAAGGAGCTGTTCACGCTGCTGAACGGCAAGGAGTTGGAGCACAAGCAACAAGAAGCAATGATGCTGTTGACGGTTACAGAAGATCAGTGGCCGCACATAGCGATGATTAGTGTGGGCGAGGTTGTAGCGCTGGACGAGGGGAATTTGCGTCTGGCCCTATGGCCGGGTACGACCACGACAGGCAACATGATCCGTACTGGGAAGGCAACGCTTGCGGTGTTCACCGGGGGAAAGGCGCATTATGTGCGGTTGTCGCTGAAACATCTGCCTGCTTTACCCGGAGCCAAGCATGTACGTGAGCGATTTGCGGCCCATGTTTTTGCAGCCAGAGAAGATTCGGCTCAATATGCGGATATCTTGACAGGTGTCACAATTCGCCTCAAGGAGCCGGAATCGGTGATCAATCGCTGGAAAGAGACGGTGGCAGAGTTGTTGGTATAAAGCTATTTGATTATGACAAATCATCTTTGTAATTACCAAGTTTACCGTTAAAATAGATGCAAGGGAATAAGCGCTTACAAGGAGTCAGGTTGAGCTTGTTGGAACAGGAATTAGAGCGTGAGGGGAAGCTTGTTTCTTTTGAAGGAAAATAGGAGGGATGAAAATGTCTCGTTTTGACAAGGTAGATCAGCTATTGCAACGATTCTTAGCGAATGGGCCGGCAGGGTGTGGTTGTGCCATTGCACAAAATGGTCAAGTGTTGTATGAAGGGTATCATGGATATGCTGATGTGGAAACTCGGAAACCGATTACTGAAGATACCGTGTATCGCTTGTTTTCTATGACAAAGGTCGTTGTATGTGCGGCTGCACTTATGCTATACGAACGCGGACAATTTTTATTGAATGAGCCTTTGTATGAATATTTACCTGAGTATCGTAATTCGTATGTATTCAAAACTGCTCCTAACGGACACACCTACATTGATAAGGCGGATAACCCTATTTTGATTAAGCATATATTCAATATGAGTGCAGGAATTCCGTATGCTTCTGAGTTTTCAGAAACAGGAAAAGCTATGCATAAGGTCATTACAGCATTAAAGGAGAAGCAGGGGAAATATGACCTGCGCACAGAAATTAAAGCGCTTTCTGAAGTTCCGCTTGCATTTGAACCAGGAACACGATGGTTATACGGATATGGCCACGATCTTGTTGCTGGTCTTATTGAAGTCATTTCAGGTAAATCATTAGGGCAATTTTTGAAGGATGAAATCTTTGATCCGCTTGGAATGAACAATACAGGTTACCGTTATCGTGGAGATATTGAATCGCGGATGGCTTCCATGTATCAACGGACAGACGCCGGAAAACTTGAAAAAATTGAGGGTTTCCTGGATGAATATCATCAGCCAGATGCTATATATGAAGGTGGAGGCGCAGGTTTATATTCGACAGTCAAAGATTACCTCACATTTTCACAAATGATGTCAAATGGCGGCACGGTAAAAGGTGTGAACTTATTGGGGAGAAAAACCATTGATTTAATGCGTACAAATCATCTGAATACAGCTCAACTATCGGATTTCACCAATTCATACCATACAGGTTATGGCTATGGGCTGGGTGTACGCACGTTAATGGATAAAGCGGCTGGGCATGCAAACAGCTCGATTGGAGAATTTGGCTGGACGGGAATGGCAGGCACCTGGGTTTCTATAGATCCGAGCGAACAGTTCTCCGTCGTTTATATGCATCAGCTTGATCCCAATATGGAAGAGTACCACCATTTAAGAATTCGTGCAGCAGCTTATAGCTGTCTGTAAGTTCCGATTCTAGTTAATAAGGACCAAATTTTCTCTAAAGTCTAAACTATTCTTTTCCATATGACGACATAAAACGTAGGTGTAGGGATTTTGCGAAATCCTTAATTTTTAGCTTTGAAATGGGAGGGAATTAGATTTTGAAGAATAGATGGTCCGGTTTTCTGGCGTTGGTCATCCTGATTTCAAGTTTTACATCATATGCAGGGTTTGCATCTGCAGCAGAAGCAGTGCTTTCCAAGATTGTCCTTTCGTCTAACGAGGTAACTTTGCAACAGGGGGATACAGCTGCGTTGACGGCAACGGCTGTTTATAGCGATGGGACAACCTCAAATGTAACCGTAAGCACAGATTGGAAAAGTGATAATACATCTATTGCTACGGTGTACAATGGTACAGTTTCAGCCAAAGCTGAAGGGGAAGCCACTGTGATTGCGACCTATAAGGAGAAGGTACAATCCGTTCAGGTACATGTAACGAAAAAGGTTAAGGCGCTGACATCCAATGTACAAAGCCTGAACTTGCGTTCAAGCGGTACAGGACAGATCAATCTGACAGCGACTTACAGTGATAATACAACAGCTCAGGTTTCAGGTGATGCGACCTGGACTTCGGATAATCAGAAGGTAGCGACTGTAGTCAACGGATTAGTTACTGCTCAGGGAGCAGGTTCAGCTAATATTAAGGCTGTATATGGACAACAGACCGTAACGATTGCTGTACAGGTAGAGCAGGTCAAACGGCTGGATGCCAGTACATCAGAGGTTTCTCTTTTGTTAAAAGATACGGAGAAGGTTAAATTGACAGCCACGTTCCCGGATGGATCGACTCAGGATGTTACAGAGTCTGCCGAGTGGAGCTCCAGCAATACAGCCGTGGCAGATGTTCTGAAAGGCACTATTACCGGCTATAGCACAGGGAAGGCGACAATCACAGGTAAATATGGCACGATGTCCGCTACGATTGCGGTGGATGTGGATCAGACGAATAAGCTGAAAGCCAGCGAAACCAATATTTTTCTCCGTTTGGATGAATCAAAAAAAATACAGGTATCTGCTGTGTACCCGGATGGTACGGTAACAGATATCACAGATAAAGCTGCTTGGACATCAAGCGATGAAAAAATTGCAACAGTGAATAAAGGAACGATTATGGCCATTGGAGCGGGTTCGGCTACAGTGACCGCTAAGTACGGAGATAAGACGGTTTCGATCAAGACAGATGTTGAAACCTCTAGATTTCTGGATTTAAGCGAGGACAAGCTCAGCTTGAATGCTAAGGAATCCAAAAAGCTCAAGCTGACCGCAACCTATGTAACAGGGACGGAAGAAGATATCACAAGTAAAGCAGAGTGGAAGTCCAGTAATGAAGATATCGCTTTTGTCAGCGGGGGAGAAGTCACAGGTTATAAAACAGGTGAGGCAACGATCACAGCTTCTTATGGCGGCAAAACAGCCACAGCTACCGTATCCGTAAACGTACCTGGTGATCTATCTTTGTCCTCTAAAACGGCAACGATAGATATTAATGAGGACTATACTGCGACTCTGACGGCTACTTATGCGGACGGGCGTAAGGAAGATGTTACAAAGGATGCAGAATGGACTTCAAGTGCGGAAGATATTGCTTCTGTGTCCAAGGGAACGATTACGGGTAAAGCGGCCGGTAAAGCGGTTATTACAGCGACCTATAACGGCAAAAAACTGACGATAAACGTACAAGTAGGCCTTGTAGACCGTCTGGAAACAGACTCGCGCGTAATTGCACTCGGTGCTCAGGAAACGAAGCAGCTGAAAGTATCAGGCGTTAAGAGTGGCGGTACAAAAACAGACGTAACCAAGGACGCCACTTGGACTACTAGCAATGTAAAAGTAGTTGAAGTTAGCGAAGGTTTGATCAAAGCTAATGCTAGCGGTAAGGCAACGATCACTGCTTCATATGGCAAGCAAACCATTACATTTACGGTAGAAGTAGACGTAGCACAAAAGATTGAAGCGGATGCCATTGCGTTATCACTGAAATCCGGGGATCAAAAAACGATTGCGATTGTGGTTAAATCCAGTGATGGTAAAGAAAAGGATGTTACAACCCAAGCTGAATGGAAAACGTCCAACTACAGGGTAGCCACCGTCAAAAAAGGTCAGGTTACCGCGATCAGCTACGGTAAAGCTAACATTCAGGCGAAGTTCGGCGGTAAGGTGATCAGCGTGCCTGTTGATGTTGATACGCTTAAATATCTGCAAACGGACGAAGTCGCCTTGACTTTGAAGGCAGGGCAGCTGGCTAAGGTTACGGCTACAGCCACGTATAAGGATGAGTCGGAGAAGGATGTCTCCAAGCCGGCTGTCTGGTCCTCGTCCAGAATTATTGTTGCGACGGTCAAAGACGGTAACATTAAAGCACAGGGCAAAGGCAAAGCTGTAATTACCGTGAAATATGCAGGTAAAATGACGAAGGTACAGGTAACTGTCCAGTAATCTGTAATCAATTGAAAAGAAAAGGAGCAAGCATGCGTCTAGGGACGACATGCTTGCTCTTTTTTTAAGGACGAATTCTCTTTCCCTTAATGTGTGGGAGAGATATTCGTTTTGTTTTGTAGAGGAAAAGTAGTTGGTTTAGAGCTTAGAAGCTACGACTTATCTTTCTTGGCCAGTGTGTTGCGTGTAAGGGATTCGGTCAAACGCTTGCCAGTCGGTGTCTGGGCCAAGCCGCCTTTGGCGGTCTCGCGGTGCTTTGACGGCATTGCGCTGCCGACTTCAAGCATCACGTCAATGACTTCGTCAGACGGAATGGCGCTGCGCACACCCGCCAAAGCCATATCCGCTGCGGCAAGTGCGGTCACGGCTCCCAGCCCGTTGCGCACGATACACGGAATCTCGACGAGTCCGGCGACGGGGTCGCATATCAGGCCGAGCGTGTTCTTGAGCGCTAGGCCTACGGCGTGAACGGCCTGCTCAGGTGTGCCACCGCGTAGCTCGACCATAGCGCCAGCGGCCATCCCGATGGCTGAACCAATCTCAGCCTGACAGCCTCCCTCCGCGCCGGAAATGAAGGAATTGTTGGCGATGACGTAGCCAATGGCTCCGGCTGCGAACAAGCCGTGCACCATATGCTCATCATCCCAGCCGAACCGCTCCTGCGCACTAATGAACACACCGGGGATGACTCCGCATGAACCTGCAGTGGGCGTGGCGACAATGCGCCCCATGGACGCATTAACCTCCGACACGGAGAGCGCATAAGCCATGGCGAGCGCGGAGGCATCGCCGGAGCAGGTTTCCCCTGTCCGCAGATATTCGGCTAAGCGCTTGCCGTCGCCGCCCGTTAATCCACTGCGGGATACGGTGTCTTGCGTCTGACCACGATGAACGGCCTCCTTCATGACTTCATAATAATCAGACATTTGGCGGAAAATTTCTTCTTCCGTTGTATTCGTCTCTTGTACCTGCTCTTGAATCATCAGGCGGCCAATCGTGGTGGATTCCTCCGCGCATATAGCGCTGATTTCATGCAGATGGCTAAATCGCATCAGATTCAGCTCCTTTTTTCAAATTAATCGTTTTAATTTCGTACATATGTGGTAAGGATCGTAGTTTTGCGATTAATTCAGCCGTAGGAGGACTGTCCGTTTCGATGGCTGTAAGTGCTTCTCCATCCCGACCTTTGCGATCCACGTGCATATAGGCAATGTTAATGTCAGCAGCGCCGAGCGCTGAAGTCACCGCACCTAATGTACCGGGCTTATCCGAGTGAAGAAGCACCAACGTAGACAGCTCTCCGGTCAGGTTGACTCGGAATTCGTTGAGCTGCTGGACATGGATGCTGCCACCGCCGATGGAGGAACCCAGCAGTGTACGCTGATCCTCACCCTTCCACAGCTCAAAACGGACGGTGTTCGGATGGGGGGCGGGTAGTCCGCTGACGGCAAATTCCACGGTCATCCCGGCCTGCTCCGCCCATTGCTCGGCATCTGGAATTCGGTGGTCGTCTGTATCGTAATTGAGCAGTCCTGCGATGAGCGCTAGGTCTGTACCGTGTCCTTTGTATGTGTCGGCGAAAGAGCCGTACAGTGTCATGCGGGCACGGTCAGGCTGCGTCCCGAGCCAGTGACGGGCAACGCGTGCAAGCCGCACCGCGCCTGCAGTGTGTGAACTGGAAGGTCCGGTCATGGCCGGACCGATAATGGAAAATACATCTTTGAAACGCATGGTGTGGCCCCCTGTATGTTCTAGTACCATAGTATATGGTATTTCCGCGTTTTTGCGCGGCTATGACGGTTCCTAATGCTGACGTACAATGTGAGCGCAAAAAAGGACAGGATAAGGAAGTTTCCCTTATCTCTGTCCTCGTTACCTGAGAGTTTCGTGCGGTGTCCTTACCGCCTTACCCCTTGGGTGGCTTGCGCTCTCTCCAGAGTTGCGTCAGATGACGATACATGGACCTGAGAGATTATCCGCCAGCCGGGTGTTGGCGTCTTGCTCCTTCGGTGCCGCCAGCGTGTAAGCCCCTGGACAGACTCTCCCGTCATCTTCATTCGCGTATACCGTTCTACATATCTTTCTTAGCGTAATGTATGCCGTGCTCGGTGTCAATCGCAGGGTTCAATTTTTACATAAACAGGCGAGTTTCCAATAAAAAAGATTAAAATTTACATAATTATGGATGAAATCAGGAAGGAATTAGAAGATTGATAGCTAATCTGATAGAGGACAAGCACATTTATGGAATTATAGGAGGGATATTGACGTATGGTAAAAGGCTTGCGGTTCACAGGTTCACGCTTGAAAGGGGTGCTGCATCTGGCAGCGATCGTATCGCTGCTGATCGGGATCTTCGTTCCATTCGGTCAGGTCAAAGCGGAGGGAGCACTGACAGTAGCCGAGGCACTCCAGCGCCAAGGCAGTGGAGGCACAGTGACGGTGGAAGGTTACATCGTCGGACATGCTACCGGATCGAAAACGGCTAATTTTTCTTCTCCGTTTGCGAATGATTTTAACGTACTGATTGCCGACCAGGCCAATGAACGTAGCACGTCTAATCTATTGGATGTACAGCTGACATCAGCGTACAGAGGGCAATTTGGGCTAACAGGCCATCCTGAGCTGATTGGCAGCAAAATCCGTGTGACGGGTACACTTGGCACCTACAATAATTTTGGTGGAGTGAAAAGTCCAAGCACTGTTGAACTGGTGAACGGAAGCGAGCCGGGGGAACCAGGTGAACCTGGCGAACCTGAACCTGGAAACCCGGGTCAACCCGGTACTACACTGCCGGATGGCAACGGCAAAAAGGTGCTGTTCGATAATACGCACGCACAGACGGCTGGGGCAGCAGATTGGGTCATTGAAGGCGCCTTCTCCGACTTTGCCAATGGATTGCGTAATGTAGGTTTTACAGTGGACCAACTGAACCGTCCCATTCCTTTTACTTATGGAGAACAGGCCATAACCTATGATAAGCTGCGCCAATATGATGTGTTCATCATCGGTGAAGCGAATGTTGCTTTTAAGGCATCCGAGCAGGCTGCCCTGCTGCAATATGTGAATAACGGGGGAAGTGTTTTCTTCATCTCCGACCACTATAATGCGGACCGTAACAAAAACCGTTGGGATTCCTCTGAGGTTATGAATGGCTACCGTCGTGGAGCCTATACTAATCCGGCCAAAGGGATGACTACAGAAGAAGCAGCATCACCGGCGATGCAGGGGTTAACTAGCTCCGATTGGCTGGCGACCAACTTTGGTGTTCGTTTCCGTTACAATGCGCTTGGCGACGTGAATGCTACGGACATTGTAGCCGCAGATCAATCCTTCGGCATTACCAAGGGTGTACGCTCGATTGCCATGCATGCGGGATCTACGCTGGCTATTATTGATCCTACCAAAGCCAAAGGAATTGCCTATATCCCTACAGGTACGAAAAAATGGGGTAATGCTGTAGACCATGGTGTCTATAACGGTGGAGGCCGTGCGGAAGGGCCTTATGCTGCGATCTCCAAGGTGGGTCAAGGCAAGGCAGCATTTATCGGTGATTCTTCCCCTGTAGAAGATGCTACACCGAAATATGCGCGTGAAGAAAACGGACAGTCGAAAAAGACATATGATGGTTTCAAGGAAGTGGACGATGCCACCTTCCTGGTGCAAACGGTCCAGTGGCTTGCGTGGAAGCAGGACTACACCAAATTATCCGATGTGGCAGGTTTAACGCTGGATCAACCGACGAAGCTTCTGCCGTTTGAGGAGCCTGCGGCTTCCACAGAACCGCAACCCGAGCCTTGGTCTGCTCCAGCAGCAGGCTACAAATGGTACGATCCAAAAACGTTCAAGTCGGGCTCTTATGGAGCGGCTTCGTAATAAACGTAAAGAATTCAGTGTGAGCGGTTGGGTGCTAGTTTGCCGTTTGATCCTCTGTAGGGGATCAAACGGCTTTTTTGTGATGAAAATTAACCTGTGGTTGGTTATTTGATTACATTTTGTGCCAGGAAAGTCGCGCTACTGCTGGATCATTGATTTTTTAAATGATGTTGATAGCATAATCTTAATTGATATATCCATATACTGGTGATAGGATGTATTCAAATTATTCCGACAAAAACGGTATGTAATGTTCATGAGAGGTTTTAAACATCAAACATGGTGAGAATAAGCGGGACAAGACCATGGAGAATGGAGGAAGCGCGCATTGAATATCAAACCTGTGTTGGAGATTAAGGGATTATCCGTATCTTTTCGCATCAAGGATCAATATCACCCCGCAGTCGACCATCTGGATCTGACGGTCAATCCCAATGAAGTGCTGGCTGTAGTCGGAGAATCCGGTTGTGGCAAAAGCGCGCTGGCACTTTCGATCCCACAACTGCATGACATGGAGCGAACACGTGTCGAAGGAAAGGTTCTTTTTAAAGGCACGGATCTGATCCGTCTCTCCTCAGGGCAAATGAATAAAATCCGCGGAGCGGGCATTGGCATGATCTTTCAGGACCCGCTGACAGCACTTAACCCGTTAATGTGCATTGGTAAGCAGATCGAGGAAAATCTCGATTATCATACGTCCCTATCTACGAAGCAAAAAAGGGAACGTGTACTGGAGCTACTGGAAAGCGTGGATATACCCAACCCCGTACGTGTGTATGAACAGTATCCGCATGAACTTTCAGGAGGGATGCGCCAGCGTGTGATGATCGCGATTGCCATAGCTTGCCGACCCTCTCTTATTATTGCAGATGAGCCGACGACTGCGCTCGATGTAACCATTCAATCGCAAATTCTTGACTTGCTCAAACAGCTTCAACAGGAGACCGGAAGCGGAATTATTCTGATTACGCACGATCTTGGCGTTGTGGCCGAAGTAGCCGACCGTGTGGTGGTCATGTATGCCGGAGAAATCGTGGAGAGCGCTGATGTTTTTGAATTATTTCGGCATCCACAGCATCCGTATACGCGTTCCTTGCTAGCCTCCATGCCGGGATCGCATACCAAGGGAGAACCGCTGCATGTCATCGGTGGTATTGTTCCCTCCTTGCAAGATATTCCTCGCAATAGCTGTCGCTTTGCTTCGCGTATTCCTTGGATTCAGCAGAGAATGCATGAAGACCATCCCCGATTAAGTGAAATTTCTCCCGGCCATTGGGTCCGCTGTACATGTTACCAACATTTTCATTTTGAAGATGAGACAAAGGGAGAGGCTGCTCATGGCACTACTAGAGATAAATGATTTGAAGGTTCATTATCCGGTGCGCGGCGGTTTTTTCCAGCGTGTCGTTGATCAGGTAAAAGCAGTGGATGGCGTGTCGATCAGCATAGAGGCAGGCCAAACATACGGGCTAGTAGGAGAATCCGGCTGTGGAAAGACGACGACAGGAAGAACGATTATCGGCCTGAATAAGCTGACGAGCGGACAGATTCTTTTTAATGGCAAGGATCTTACGGCTCTGAGTCGTAATAACCGCCATCCGCTGCGTAGAGACATTCAGATGATTTTTCAGGACCCCTATTCTTCGCTTAACCCGCGCAAGCGCATATTGGATGTCATTGCTGAACCACTGCGAAACTTTGAAAGGCTGAGTAATGAGGAAGAACGGCGGAAAGTACAGATGCTGCTGGAAAAGGTTGGCTTGAACGCTGATGCGGCCTACAAATATCCGCATGAATTTTCCGGGGGACAGCGGCAAAGGATCGGGATTGCGCGTGCGCTGACATTAAACCCAAAACTGATTATTGCAGATGAGCCCGTATCAGCGCTTGACGTTTCTGTGCAGGCACAGGTGCTTAATTTTATGAAGGATGTGCAGCGGGAGTTCAAATTGACGTATTTGTTCATTAGTCATGACCTGGGGATTATCCGCCATATGTGCGACCAAATCGGCATCATGTACCGAGGTCGCTTAGTGGAACAGGGGAGCGAGCAAGATATTTATGAGCGTCCACAGCATTTGTATACCCAGCGGCTTATTGCCACCATTCCCAGTATCGATCCTGCGAAACGGCTGGATAATGCTCAAAAAAGGCAAAAGCTTTTATCCTCTTACAAGTCAGAGCTGCCCAAACATCTAGACGCGAGTGGAAAGCCGTTTGCACTAAAGTCAGTAAGTTCATCCCATCAAGTCGCGCTACCATAAGGGGGGACAGAATATGTGGAAATTTACAATGCGCCGGCTGCTGGTTATGATCCCTCAACTTTTTGCACTGAGTGTGCTTATATTTTTCCTAGCTAAGGCTATGCCAGGGGATGCCCTGACAGGGCTCATCACTTCAACTCCCAATCTAAATCCGGCTGCACTGGAAGAACAGCGGCAAAGACTGGGATTGAATGACCCGGTGTGGGTGCAGTATGGGAACTGGCTCGTCCAGCTTGCTCATGGGGATCTGGGCAAATCTTATGTACATAAAATTAGCGTTACCGATTTGATTGGCAGTCGTTTGGGGAACACGTTCTTTCTGGGTGTTGTGATTCTGGTTCTAACGTATCTGATCGCCATTCCGCTGGGAGTACTCAGCGGTCGTTATCAGCATAGTCTGCTGGATAAAACCGTGGTCGGGTATACCTATCTCAGCTTTGCGACACCTCTATTTATACTCGCATTGCTGTTGTTGTACGTGTTTGGGTTCAGGCTTGGCTGGTTTCCAACCAGCGGCAGTGTGGATGTAGGTGTAGAGCCGGGGACATGGTCATATTACGTGAATAAGTCATATCACCTCATTCTACCGGCGGTTACAGGCGCATTACTCAGTACAACGGCTACGATTCAGTATTTGCGCAATGAGGTCATTGACACACGTCTGAAGGATTTTGTGAAAACGGCGCGTTCCAAGGGGGTACCCGAAGGAAAGATCTATTCCCGTCATATTTTCAAAAACTCTTTATTACCCATTGCTGCTTTCTTGGGCTACGATCTGACGGGTGTGATTGCGGGCAACGTTTTCCTAGAATCTATTTTTGGTTATCCGGGGTTGGGCCAGCTATTTCTTCAGTCCATCACCCAACGGGACTTTTCAGTTGTGAACGCACTGGTCATGATCTCCGGCTTCTTGGCACTATTAGGGACCCTTTTATCTGATGTCATCCTAAGCAAGGTCGATCCCCGCATCGAATTGAATAGAGAACAAGTCTAGAGAAAAGGAGGGATTATGGTGTCTATGCAGGTGAAGGAAGTCTTCTCGCCGGAAATCATTCGTAAATCACCGTCTAGCTGGTCTGTACTGCGTCGTGAACTCGTACGTGACAAAATGGCCTTGATTTCCATTGGATTTGTGGCTCTGTTCTTGATTTTTATATATGCCTCTGTCCTGTTTGTCAATCAGGATGTAGTCACGACGGTCGATTTGGGTGCGATCCGCGAAGCTCCCGGTTCAGTGCATTGGCTGGGTACGGACCGAGCGGGCAGGGATATATTCGGCCAGCTGGTCATTGGGGCCCGCAATTCCTTTACCATTGGCTTTACGATTACTTTGTTATCCGCCGCCATCGGCTTGACGCTGGGCTTACTGGCTGGGTTTTATGGAGGACTGGTTGATAACATCATCATGCGAATCATTGATTTTATCCTGGTGCTTCCATTCTTGATGCTGGTTATCGTATTTGTCAGCATTGTGCCCAAAAGCGGCATAGGTTCCTTTATTTTTATTATGACTGCCTTTTTATGGATTGGAAAAGCGCGCCTGATCCGGGCCAAGGTGCTGTCTGAGCGGGAACTGGACTACGTGCAGGCTTCCAAAACCCTTGGCACACCCAATTGGAAGATCATCTGGTTGGGTGTGCTGCCCAATCTCAGCTCTGTTGTGATTGTTAATCTGACGCTCAGTCTTGCGGGAAATATCGGGATCGAGACCGGGCTTTCCTATCTCGGCTTTGGCTTGCCGGAATCTACTCCGAGCTTGGGGACACTGGTGAGTTATGCGAATGACCCGGATGTATTGCAGAACAACTGGTGGATGTGGTTGCCTGCCTCACTGCTTATATTGGTGCTAATGCTGGCAATCAACTTTATCGGTCAGGCACTCAAACGTGCCACGGATGCCAAACAACGATTGGGTTAAACCGAAATTCAAGGATAAGGACAACAACAAGGAGGGGATTACAATGGTTAAACGCTGGAAAAAAGGAATTCTGCCTGTTCTATCTGCCATTTTGGTGCTTTCTTTGGCTGCATGCAGCGGCTCGCCTTCCGCTTCGAATGGAGCAAAATCGTCTGACGGTACAGGTGGATCAGGGGCCGACAGCAAGCAGGTGAATGCGACTGCGCTGGCAAAGGCGGTCAAGAACGATAACCCCCCGATTAAGGGCGGCATCATCAATTATGCACTTGTGTCCGATACCCCTTTTGAAGGTATTCTGAATCCTGTATTTTATGATGGAAATCCGGATTTTGAAGTCTTCCAGTTTTTCTACCCTTCCCTGTTTTCGATTGATTCCAATCTGAATATTGACGATAAAGGAGCGGCGACGATTTTCTTTTCCGCAGACAATAAGGCAGTGACTGTCAAAATTGATCCCAAACTGAACTGGACAGATGGTAATCCCGTAACGGCAGAGGACTATGCTTTTTCCTATGAAGTGATTGGCCACAAAGACTATGAAGGTCCACGTTATGATAGTTTTATGACCAACATTGTAGGTATGGAAGATTATCACGCCGGCAAGGCCAAAACCATTTCTGGCATCAAGGTGCTGAATGAGAAAGAGGTTACCATTCATTTTAAGGAACCTAATCCTTCGGTAAAGTCGGGACTTTGGTCCACACCACTGGAGAAGAGGGTATTCCAGAACATTCCCGTAAAGGATATGGCTGGATCTGACCCTGTCCGCAAACATCCGATTGGCTATGGGCCATTCAAAATTAAATCTATGGTCACAGGTGAATCTGTGGAATTCGTCAAAAATGAAGATTATTTCCGCGGTGCGCCCAAGTTGGATGGCCTTCATCTGAAGGTTGTGAATCCGAATGTCATTACTGAGGCGTTGAAAAGCGGAGAAATCGACTGGGCCAGCTATCCAACCACCCGTTACAATGAGGCCAGTAATCCGAAAAATGTACAGTTTCTCGGTCAGGAGGAATTATCTTATAGCTATGTAGGCTTTAAGCTGGGCAAATTTGATCAGGCCAAGAGTCTAAATATTATGGACCCGAACGCCAAGCTGGCGAACAAGTCATTGCGTCAGGCCCTTGGCTATGCGCTGAATAATGAGCAGGTTGGCAAGCAGCTCTATCATGGGCTTCGGACTCCTGCGACATCCCTGATCCCGCCCGCCTTCAAGGGATACCATGATGTGAATGCGAAGGGCATTGCGTATGATCCAGACAAGGCGAAAAAGCTGCTGGACGAGGCAGGATATGTGGATACCAATGGAGATGGATACCGTGAAGACCCTAAGGGCAAGGAACTGGTGCTCCATTATGCAGCAATGAGCGGGGATGCGACGGCCGAATCGCTGGCTAAGTTTTATTTGCAAAATTGGAAGGATGTCGGGCTTCATGTCGAACTGGTGGACGGTCGTCTGCTTGAGTTCAATTCTTTCTATGACCGTGTGCAGAAGGATGACCCGGGCATTGATATTTTTGGCGGCGCATGGAGTACAGGTACAGATGTAAACCCTAGTGGGCTGTATGGACGCGGAGCCAGCTTTAACTACTCGCGTTTTACCAGTGAAGAGAATGATAAGCTGTTACAGGAAGGGGTGTCTGTGAAAGCCTTTGACGACAATTATCGTAAAGATATATACAATCAGTGGCAGGCGTATATGAGCGAGGAGGCGCCGATTGTACCGACGTTATTCCGTTACTCGTTGGAGGCAGTAAATAATCGGGTAGCCAATTACGATATTACCCGCGGCAAGGAGTACGATGCAGACGCGTTTGCGAATATTACGTTGACCGCGGAAAAAGCAGAAGTAGCCCAATAATCTAAAAAAGCGCAATAACCTGAAGAAGCGCGAACCGGATTGATCCGATCTCGCGCTTCTTTTGACCTGTTCATGCAAACATTCTGGGGATTCTCGAAGGGAGAGAAGGAAGACGGAAATACGTCAGCTTCAATACTTCATAGCCGTATGCGAGGAACTGCATTTTACGAAGGCTTCGGAAAAGATCGGTATCTCTCAACCCACGCTTAGCTTGCAAATTAAGGCGCTGGAAGAGGAACTGGGCATGACGCTCTTTGACCGTGCAGGCAAGAAAATCAAAATGACAGATGCCGGGAAACTGCTGCTGCAACACAGTGCGCATGCGCTCAAAGATTTACAGCAAGCGAAGGCTTCTATTGAGGAACTGCGTACCGAGCAACGCGGCAGTTTACGGATTGGTATCGCATTACCGGAGCTAGAGGAGTCGTTGCAAGAGATGTTTGCCCACTTTCATCGGTCATTTCCTAAAATCAGCTTGCACATCTGTCCATCCTTTGATGTAACAGAACAGCTGCTGGATAACCGTGTGGACGTTGGCATCACCCTACATTCGGGTACAGATGAAAGGCTTGTCCAGCTTCCTCTTCGCACAGAGAACTACTGTCTTATTGTCCCCGTAAATCATGCATTTTCCAATCGTTCTTCCCTTATGCTGGACGAATTGAGGCATGTACCCTGGGCGATGCAGCCAGAGTGCCATCCCGGCAGGAAGCTGATTGAGAAATGCTTCCGTGATCGCGGGTATCCCTTTGCAACCGTCCTGGAAACAAATTCTATACCTTCAATCCTGCGCTGGGTGCAGGAGGGACTTGCCGTAACCCTACAGACGAAGTCCCTTGCGGCCGAACTGGATCGTTCACTTTTTTGCACGGTACCTATTTTGCGTGGCGTGCCCCAAGGTCAGCTAGAGTTGGTTTATCGGTCTGACCGTTACCAGGGAGAAGCAGTGAAGCGATTAATTGAAAAGATACAAGCTGTACTAACAGAGTGTTCCAACTAGTGGCAACCCTGATGAGTACTACGTGCTTTAATGTGTACGAACTTCTAGCCTGCGTGCAATCAGTGACATACTGTAATTAACGGCAAAGTACAGGAAAGCGGCGAACAGCAGAGCTGGAATGACAAAAGATTGATTTTGTCCACCGACGATCTGAATGTTATGCGTCAGCTCCGGCAAACTGATAATGACAGCCAGTGAGGTATCCTTGAATAGGGAAATGAACTGGCTGACAATAGGAGGTACCATGCGACGAAGCGCTTGGGGTAGAATGATATGCCATAAGGTTTGAGAATAGCTTAGACCGGAGGAACGTGCGGCTTCCAGCTGTCCTTTATGGACCGAATTGAGACCGCTGCGCATAATCTCGGCAATCATGGCTCCCTCGAAGATCGACAGTCCTGTAATGGCTGCCCACTTGAGGGAAATCGATAATCCGATGGATGGCAAAACCATGCCGATGAAGAAAATAATGAGCAATAAGGGCAGGTTGCGAATCAGATCAATGATAAAGGCTGCAACCTGTGAAAGGACAGGTATACGGGCATAGCGCAGGATGCCGAACACAATACCGAGAGCGAAGCTGAATATGATAGAGTAAATAGCGACCTCCAGCGTGAGCAGGAAGCCCTCCAGTATAAAACGCACATTAGGCCATGCAAACAATCCACCGAAATCCATACGGGCTTCCCTCCTTAGGATGTTTTGGACAAGCGTCGCTCCATATATAGCACAAGAAAGCTGAGCGGAACCGTCAATACAAGATACAGCAGCGCCGTGATCGCATAGACTGTGATGGGCAGAAAGGTATCTGAGTTAATGAGATCCGAGTAATACATGAGATCCAGTCCAGCCACAATGGCCAGTACGGAAGAGTTTTTAACCAGATTGATGAATTGATTGCCGATTGCAGGCAGTACAATTTTAATGGCTTGCGGTAAAATAATGCTGATCATCGTCTGGTTGTAATTCAACCCGGAGGACCTTGCCGCCTCAAATTGTCCCTTGGGTACAGATTGAATGCCGGCACGTATAGCTTCTGCAATAAAAGAGGCGGTGTACACAGTCAATCCAAGCGTTCCAGATACAAAGCCGTCCAAGGGGATGCCCAAAGTGGGAAGACCGAGATAAAA
Organism: Paenibacillus sp. BT-177; assembly: GCF_025846815.2. NCBI lineage: Bacteria > Bacillati > Bacillota > Bacilli > Caryophanales > Paenibacillaceae > Paenibacillus > Paenibacillus sp. BT-177. The sequence goes on from NZ_JAOYTP010000011.1 coordinate 26,759, forward strand.
AAACAGTACAACAATCAGCAATGGAATATTGCGGATGACCTCTACATAGACAGTACCGATCCAGTTTAGCCATTTAAAAGGCGCAATTCGGAAGATGGCAATGATAGCCCCCAGAATGAAGCTTCCGATCAAGGCAATAACACTAGCTTGAACGGTATGAAGCAAGCCTTCTCTGAAACGATCGCCATGATCGAAAAGTACGTTGATATCAAAAGTTAGCATCTACGGGTATACCTCCTTATCCAGAGCTAAGAAAGGAAGGAGCACGCAATCGCGGCTCCTTCACAAGATCATTATTCGGGTTTAACCCCAAGCCATTGCTCATGCAGCTTATCGTATTCCCCATTGCTTTTCAGTTCCTTGATCGTATCATTAATGGCTTGCAGCAGTTCGGTCTGCCCCTTTTTCACTGCAATGCCGTAAGGTTCCTCTGTGAAGTTCCCACCTACTAGGGTATAATTCGGATCTTGCTGTTGCATGCCAAGCAGAATAGAGTTATCGGTCGTCAGCGCTTGCCCTTTACCTGCCTTGAGGGCGTTGAAGGCATCTTGATAGTTTTCGAACTCTAAAATCGTTGCTTTGGGCGCTTTTTCGCGGATATTTTTTGCGGAGGTAGAGCCTTTAACAGCGAGTACCTTGGTATCGGGTGTCAGGGACTCCAGACCGGTGATCGGGCTTCCTTTTTTCACGAGTAGGGATTGCCCTGCATTAAAGTAGACATCGCTGAAATCGACCTGTTTTTTGCGCTCATCCGAAATGGTCATCGTGGCGATAATAGCGTCGATGTCCCCATTTTGCAGTAAGGTGATTCGTGTTTTGGACGTGACTTCCTTGAGTTCGAGCTTGGTTTCATCACCAAAAATATGCTTGGCTACAGCCTTGGCGATGTCTATATCAAAGCCCTCGACTTTCCCGCTAGCCGGATCTTTTAGTCCGAATAACTTGGTGTCGTACTTCACCCCAACGACCAGTTTTCCACGCTGTTTGATGGCTTCCAGCCCGTTGGAAGCTGCTGCTTCATTTCCTGACGTTGCTGCTTCTTGCTTACCTCCACAGCCTGCCAAGACGAGCAGACAGGTTAATGCAACCAGCACCAAAGTACTCCACTGAAATCTTTTTCTCATCAAAATGATCCCCTTTCAATTTTTATTCCAGTTAATAATAGTCTGTTTAATGATGAATCAGACGGCTCAGGAACAGGCGAGCCCGTTCTTCACCCGGATTCTGAAAAAACTCAGCAGGTTGGCTGTCTTCCAAGATCTGTCCTTTGTCCATAAAAATCACGCGGTCAGCCACTTCACGAGCAAAGCCCATTTCATGAGTGACGATGACCATCGTGATGCCTTGATGGGCAAGCGAGCGCATGACATCCAGCACCTCTCCGATCGTTTCGGGGTCCAGAGCTGAAGTCGGCTCGTCAAACAGCATAATTTTCGGATTCATTGCGAGTCCACGGGCAATTGCAACCCGCTGTTGCTGTCCACCGGACAATTGGGCGGGGTAGCTCTGTGCCTTTTCTTCAATTCCGACACGCTTCAGATAGGTGAGGGCAGTTTGAATAGCTTTTTCTTTCGGGATGCCCAGTACCTTCATCGGTGCCAGTACAATGTTCTCAATCACCTTTTTGTGGGGATACAGATTGAAATGCTGGAACACCATCCCGATATTGCGGCGGAAGGCGTTAATATCAATCTTTTTGTCATGCACGGGGACATCGTTAACGATTAGCTCCCCATCAGATATCGTTTCCAGACGATTGATGCAGCGAAGCAGGGTGCTTTTACCTGAGCCGGAGGGACCGATGATGACAACGACCTCGCCCTCCTTAATCTGAAGATTGATGTCTTTAAGTACATGAAAGTGACCGTAATGCTTGTTGACATTGCGAAATTGGATCAGAGAGCTCACCCCTTTTTTTGACTTGAATACATCGCTTAGTAGACAGACTGACATGATTAAGCTCTATTAGAATTTCGAAATTTCTCTCATGATACTATAAGCTTACAATAAAAAACAAGATTTTATGTCAATAAACTTTACGTGAAAAGTGTTTTTGGCGGTTTTCATACTAGTTATTTGTTATTTATATGATGAAAACGAATATATATCCACAATTTAATGTTATTTAGTTTGACATAAACTATGAAACCTCGACATGCAGAGGGGGAAACGTGACAAAAGGAGCGCTATGTTTTACAGTAGGGAAGAAGGAATTTAGGGTAAAGGAAGGATAGACAATGACGAAAGCTATTTCACCGCTAGTCACGGCATTGGGTATGGAGCCCCATCCAGAAGGCGGCTGGTACAAAGAGATGTGGAAGGCCAATTTTCAAATTCCGAAGCCTGTACTACCGGATGTGTATTCCGGTCCGCGCTTTGCAGCTTCGTCTACGTATTTCTTGCTGCATCCGGGTGAGTTCTCCGAATGGCATGTGGTCCATTCTGACGAGCTGTGGTTGTACCATAGTGGAAGCCCTATAGAGTTAAAATTGGGTGGAAGCGGAGAAGAACCTGGCGAAGAAACGGTAATTATCGTTGGCGCAGACGTGGAGGCAGGACAACATCCACAAGCACTCGTACCAGGAACTGTATGGCAAACGGCACGTCCGCTGGGGGATGAGCCTGTGCTGGTAACCTGTGTTGTTGCACCAGGATTCCACTTTGATGATTTCAAGCTGATTGCCAAAGGTAAGGTGGAGTAGGAATATTTTATCGGCGGGTATAATCCTGGATAAACAGGACTTACCCGCCTGATTTGTTGTTACGGGTATTCTTGTTAGTGTTAGAGAGTTGCCATTTGTTGTATACTTTGGATCTTTGTTTTTTTTCGAAAACCAGCTGCAAACTTTATCACTCGTGCAGTACCATATGATCTGACGTTTGGCCTCTGTTTGATCCTCTGGTATACAGCATAGCGGTTTCTCCCCATTCCTTTCGCTTGGTACATGGCGATATCGGCCTCTTTCAGTAAAGAAGGCAGGGGCTTCTTCGGAGAAGGATGCATAGTAATCCCGATGCTACCTGTAACCTGAAGATTGATTCCCTGGATGTTATAAGGAACGCTGATTTTTTGCAGCAGCAGTTCTGCCAGAACTGTGACCTGATCGGCATCATAATCCTTCATAATGAGTAGAAATTCGTCACCACCGATTCGAAAAGCTTTCTGATGGGAGTTTGTTACCTGGAGTAAATGATCGCTTACCCGTCTGAGCAGCTTATCACCGATTTGATGTCCATTTGTGTCATTAATGGCTTTGAATCCATCCAGATCAAGATACATAATAGCAAAGCCTTCCTTGCCGTTGCTTCGTTTCCAAAATAGCTCAAGTGCATTCCGATTGAACAGACCCGTTACAGGGTCCTGATAGGCAAGTTTCCGCAGCAAATTTCTTTCCATCATCACAGAATGTAAAAAAATTAACGTATATATCCACAGCGCCAAAGTTAGACCGATTAGAAGTAAGGCTGTTAAAGATATACTCAATGGGTTCACCACCAATATAGTTTATAGGTTATTCCGCTTCTATTAGCGGCATTAGGTTAGTTGTCTGGCATGAACGATGAGTCGATGTGTCGGATTTACAAGAGGATCACAGGTAATTAGTGTGAGAAGCTTTTGTTTCTTGATGCTTTTTAAAACGGAGACATTTGAAGGAGTGACGACTGAAATGTTGTAGACCTTGTATACGTATTTTTCACCCCGAGTGTGAATTAGAATCTGATCTCCGATTTTCACCTCATTAAGCCGGTTAAATAAACGTCCAGTTGTTCGTGAGCGATGAGCGGCTATGGCAGCATTCCCCACCTGGCCGAGTGTCGCAGTTTCCGACATATGTACGGCTGCATATCTCATATGCTGTTGGGTTGCACCTTCGAGTACAGGAAGTTCCAGCCCGATACGATCAATCTGGATTATAGCGATTGGGGCTTGCTCTGAAGCCGACGATGGGGGAGTGGCTTGTGACAATTGTGGCCCATCCGCTGCTGCAGTATTTGTCAGCCAATTGGACAAATTTGTATATCCTTTCATCATTTCGGGAGTCAGTGTCGATGTATCTGTATTTGATAATGATTCAGCTTCCTGTAATAGCTCTTTTTGCTTTTGATCTTCCAACCATTCATTAGCGGTAGGAAATAACATGATGATGATTCCTAACATGATGCTCACGTATGCCAGCTTACGCAATTAAAAAGCCTCCTAATACAGTAATCCATAGATCGGACATGTAAAATAATTCCCCTTCTCGCTAGTGATGAGCTGAGAAGGGGGATTTTTGATTATAAAATGTTATTTATTTTTTATGCGTTCGTCTATAACCCAGATAGGCCCCCAGAAGAATTAAGAACATGCCACTTACATAGAAGGGAGCAGGACTGTCTTCTCCTGTCTTTGGCAATGTATCCACCTTGGGTGTATGACCCGGATCACTTGGATTCTCTGGTTTTTCTGCTGGTAGGCGGATTACACCCTTAGGTACTGGGTCTTCTTCAATCTTCACGGGCGGAGAAGGCTCCTGGTGAGGATCGGCTTCCGGTGTCTCAGGTTGCACCCCTGGTTCAGCGGATGGTTGCGCCTCTGGTTCTACAGGTGGCTGTTCAATAACCGGAACGCCCAACGGAACATCCTCATCCTCGATAATTTTCGGTTCTTCGGTTGTTACGGGCGTAACAGGCGTCGCCGGAGGTTCAGTTATTTCAGGGTCCTTATCATGTTTTTTGCCTGAGCCCGGACTCGTAGGTGTACCCGGATCGGTAGGTGTACCTGGGTTTGTAGGCGTACCTGGGTTTGTAGGGGTGCCTGGATCAGTAGGTGTACCCGGACCCGGATCAACAGGAGTGTCTTTTTTGTTGGTGATTACGATTTGTTTAATGCCTGAACTTTGTTTGATAGTTGCATCTATTTTGATTTCTGTTTTTGGCGCTGTTATTTTGTAGCCTTCAGGAGCAGTAAGCTCCTCCAGGATGTAGTCATCATAACTCAATGAAGAAAATACGATTTTCCCGTCCAAATTGGTAGTTTGGACAAGAGGTGCTCTTTTCTGATTCTTGTCATAGAGTGCAAAACGTGCCCCGGATAGAACCTTATTGTGATCGTCCTCATCAACTTTGGTAATCTCCAGACTTCCCGTAACTCCTCCTCCTGATCCTGAACCAGAGGATGTGCGCACGGTAATTTCCTTACTTGTTTCCCTGATTTCGGTGGTCAAACGGTCGCCCTCGAAATTAACCTTATTGCTCACTTTTGCCTTGTCTTCAGCTTGAAGAAAGGATTTATATTGCAAAATATAACCTGATGATATAGCCTTCGCAAAGGCAAGCTCAAAGGATTGCTGACCTTGAGCAGTCGTTGTTATTTTTAGCTTATAATCCTGATCCTTGACTAACTCAGTGTCCCTAACAGCTTCTCCGTTGGCAGACACTTTGGTGGAGTATAGATGGAAGGAATCTTCAATCAGAATTTGATTATTGCTGGGCGTATCCACGATCTTCGCGTTGGAGACATGGGATTGCCCTTCATTGATATGGATGTTCCAGTCGATTTTATTTCCATTCTGAGCACCGGACTTTGTCACGTATTCTCCACCGTGGGGCACAGTCACTTTGGCAGCCCATTCCGAATCTACATTTTTTCCATCCATAAGCAGAGCGTTATTGTTAATCTCTTTGTCAATAAGCTCTCCTTCCAATGTTGTTTGGAAAGTGACCCAGTAAGGAGAGTTGATGGACTGGTTAAACTGGATGCTCAGTTCGTTGTTGTTAGCGGCGGAAGGCAAAACAAGAGTATATTGGCTCGAAGGCACTTCGCCCCCTTTTTGTACGCCATTCCACCACCCGAGCAGGGTCATATCGTACACTTTAACTGAATTTGGGACCAGTTTTTGTCCTTGTAACAAGGTATCCCTAATTTCAGCATGATTCAGAGTTTTGCGGTTATAGTTGGCCTTAATGTCCCATGTAATTTGCTTGGAGCTGGCATTGTAACTACCTGACTTCGCGCCATTTTGCTGGGTCATATTGTCCGGCCATAATCGAGCTTCGGCCTCAGCAGTTTGTGTTGGTCCGTTGTATAACCAAGTGATAGAGGTTTTATTCCAAAAGTCAGGCTTGGTTTTGTCGATTTTCCATTCATTGTTAAAGGTAGTTGTATAGTTAATGGTGTACGTGTCTTGAATCTTTTTATGAAAACGTATAGTGAACCCTTTTTTGTAATCCAGCGTAAGAGGGATCAGTTCGTAGTCTGTCGGTGATGTTAGTGTTGTTTTTCCGTCCGCGCTTTGGATCTTCAATGTGTTCGGCAATAAGGCCAGACCGCCATTCGGAAAGGCATCGTCGATAACGATTTGATCCATTGTATACTTATCCGCATTAATAGAAATGACCCAAGGAATCGTTTTGGTGTTATAGTTCGGTTCCTTATAGCCTTTGGTGATAATTATACTTTTCAGTTCGGTGGTTGTTTCTTTTGTTACCCCACCAGAAGTTACACTGTTCGTTATTTTACTATTTTTAACTACACGATCTATAGCCTTTGTTTGATAACGGATGGTATATGGGGCTTCAATATCCGTATTGAAAAGCAGATTGAAACCATTGGTACCATGATCGTCAATAACTGGAGTGACGCTGTATTGGGATGCAAGGAGCTCATCCTGTGTATCCCCTTTATACACTTTAAGTGAATCTATGATGAGTTGTTGGCTGTTATTAAAACGGTCACTTAATGCGGCTTTAGCTGCGGGAATTTTTTTGTTGGCAAAATTATATTTGATTGCCCATGAGATCGTTTGTGTGACTGGGTCGTATTTCTCCACTTTTTTGCTTAAAAAATCCCCGCGTTGAACAGTGACTGTAGCTGTTGCGGAGGTATCCTTCACATCGTCCCCTGAAAAAGTGGCTGTGTTGGAGAAACGAGTATCCTCGCTTGTTATGTTTGTGGAGTATTGAATACGGTAGGCGCTGTTAATACTCTCCTCGTTAAAACGGATTCTGAAGCCCGGCACAACCGGATCAGCCTCTACTGTATACTTATCTGCGCTAACAGTGTCCCCCAGCACGGTGGTTCCGTTCACATTAATTTGTAAATGGTTTACCCGGATGGAGTCCTTGACTAGTTCTAGTCCTTGGGGAGTTGGGTCGGTTACTACAGCGTGTTTGATAGGATCCAAGTGTTTATTTACGTCAACTGTCCAATGAATTTGGTCTTTTCCATCAAACTTTCCTTGTTTCTCCATTGTAGGACCAGCTGCAGGCTTAATATTTACGATAGCCGTTTGCTCGCCGCCTTTGATCGGGATCGCAATAATAACTTGTGTACTGCCTTTTTCTATTTGTGTGCTAAATTCAGTTTTGATCTCTAGCTTACCGCTGACATTAGAGTGGCTTTCTACGTAATCATTAAATGTCATAACCACTTTACCTTGACGGTCTACGGTAAAATGACCTACTTCACCATCTGTATTCGTCAAAGGAGACGTAATATCTGTGTAAATTTGGAATTGCTCAGGTAATTGAAAGGTAAAGGTGTCTCCAGCTTTATACGTATGGTTGGGCAGTTCCCATTCATAGCCTAAATGGATGGCGGAACCAATATCAATACGGCTATCGGGATTATACACTGCATCAATAACACTTCCAGTAGAATCTGTAAGGGTTAGCTTGGTTAAAATACTTTCTTGAGTTGCCCTAACTTCAGAAGTTGAGCCAGCAGTTGGTTCAGGGACTGGAGCCGGGACAGCAGGTGGGATGTTAATTGGCTCTGAGGGCATTGGATAAACATCGTTAGTCACACTCTGAACCGGTTCGGTTCCTGGGGTCACTGGCAGATTAGAGTCGGGATTTTGTGCATAAGCTTGTGTTGTGCTGAACAAACACTGCAAAAAGAGCAATAGCGCAACCGTTGCTGCATTCCATTTTTTTCTCATACGGTAAACAAATCTCCTATTCTTAAAATACTCTTATTTAACGGCTAATGGTTATTCCTTCGAGGTCGAGAGAACTGTATTTATATATTCATCATTCATTCATATGATGCTATGTTAGCCGCATTAATTACTTGTTCAGAATTTATGAAAATTTATGTTCGGGGATGAACTTCCTCCTTTTGTCTCGAAATTAGATAATGGTTGGAAATCTCATTGTCTTCCTGGACTAGAATACATGCCACATCTCAACAATTTCTCAACAAGGATAGAAAAAGAGCCTTGATCATGTGATCAAGGCTCTTCAAGAAATGTAGTTCTATTTTTTCATTTTTTAAAAAATATGAATTAAAAACATTGATATTAATATTGCTTTGTTTTAATGTATTTGGAGGGATCTTTGATCATTTCGAATTTCTGCTTACCCATATACAGTGCTGCATCTACTGTAGTGTCTACGACCATCCATTGATTGTCGATGTAGACCTCATTCCAGGCATGGTAAGTGTCCACGTAGGAGGATTTGCCCATAACCAGCTTGGTTGGTACATCTACACTTCGTAACATAGCAGCCATCAGTGAAGCATAACCATAACAAATATCTTTTTGAGAGCTTAACGTATGATCAATTTGTGGCAGATAGTCAGTCGTTAAGGCAAAGGCCTGATTGGAGTCATACTTGATATGACTAATTACGTAGTCATAGATTTTTTGGAGCTTCTCGCGATCCGTTGTTGCACCTTGGGTTAACTCACGGGCTTTTTGAATCGCTTGATTAGTACTACTCCAGTTAATATTTTGAACGGAATTAAGATACACCGCCTTGCTATCGTTTAGCTTTAACTCGATCGTATCTTGTCCTATCACTTTATATTGATTACCACTAAGCTGTTCCAAAATACTGATGTTATAGTTCCCATTACCCATTTGGAGAGGAAATACTTCTTCGGATTTCCCGGGTGTTAGATTATAAGAGTATTTTTGTGCATCTTTGGTAACCAAAATCTTGGTTTTAACGTTAGGTTTAACGGGGTAGCGCACACTGACCGTCCCATGATTTACATTGTTTTGATCCAACCATGCAACACTATCAGCAGCGTAAATTGTCGAATTTAAGAGTATTGCGGACAGCATGAAAAATAGGAGAAGTGTAGAAAATATCATTTTCCCCATAAAAAACTTCCTTTCGGTGGCCAGGCTGCCATCATAAATAGAAGGCCCTATAGCTTTGCGTCCCTGCCTTTCGACAAGTTTGCCATTTCGTATAAAGTTTTCGGAAAAAAGCACGACAAAAAGCCACTTCAACCGGTAGCTGGCTGCCATCATACAGAAGGCCCTGTAGCTTTGCGTCCTTGCCTTTCGACAAGTTTGCCATTTATCCTGAATAGCTTGTATTTTTATTCTATCAGTTAGGTACTCTATTAGGCAAGTTTAAATCTCAAATTTTCGCTATTTATCGACAAAGCAAGCTTGGAGATTATACATAAGACCTATTTTATACGGTTTCCCCATTTTTTGCGATAGGAATGAGGCGTTTCTCCAATGTGCTCTTTGAACAGATTGATAAAATGACTTGTGTTGGGAATGCCCACATATTGTGCGATGTCCACAATAGCTACATCACTAGTTTTAAGCCAGCTTTGAGCAGCCGTGATACGAACATTAATAAGATACTCAATAGGGGAAAAGCCAATCTGTTTTTTAAAGTTTTTAGCCAGGTTGAACTTGTTTAGACCAAACATTTCTGCTAGCGAATCCAGCGTGATCCGTTCGCAATAGGATTGATCCAGATATTGCTTTACCTTGCGCACCTCTGCCGTTCCATCTGAATTCGCGTTGGGATTGGTGTAGGGGTGCTGTAAAATAATCGTTAACAAGTCAACGATTATCCTGGATGAGAGCAGCTCAGAGGATAAGCTTCGTTCTGGCTGTACATGTAATAAGGTGCGCAGCTTGTCCAATACTGCACTTGAATCCTTTAGTGAGATTACGGGCTTATTGTGTTTATCGAATTGTTCGTAGAAATGGTCAATAAGATTGCCATATAGATTCACACTAATAAACTCCCATGTCTTCTGACAGGAAGTTTTGTACTGTACATATTCTTCGCAATTAATAAAAAGCATATCATGAGGTTTCAATATATAATCCTTGCCCCGGTATTGTAATTCCCCTCTCCCGGACAGAGTAAAAAGGAGCAAAAAAGAGGTGAGCTTTTGCCGTTCCATTACATAAGCATCTGTTTTGAAATAGCCTATTTCCTGTATATAAAAGAGGGATTTTTTAGCAAAAGCAGAGGGTGTACATATAATTGCAACTGGATCTTCGCTCCAGACATACTGGGCATTTTTTTGGTTTGTTGTCATATCCAATTCCTTTACAAAAGAACAATTTTAGTAAGACAATTGTAGTTTGTTTCATGAATATCCTTTTAGAACCGGAGTTCCCATTTACAAAGGTTATTTTATCACATTAAAGTATATTCATGTATCGATTTGAGGCTATACATTATATAACAAAATTAACCAGAAAGCACCTATTTGAAAAGGATAGGGTTCTTCTGGAATTCATTCCTTAAATTGATGGAATAAAGAATGATGTTGGGAATAATTAACTTTATCAATGAATGTATCATAATCTTGCAATTCCACTTTTTGAGGCATATATCCTTTAGGTTGCAAGAAAAATGGGACCATAATTCGACAAAATGATTCAAAGGGCTCATTTTGTTAGAAAATAGTTGTAACTTAATTGTTGTGATTTTGTTCACGAAAATGTATGGATAAGTGTGGTTATGCGAACTCAATTTAAGCTAATGTGCAAATTTTAAATATCATGCAATTTGTTGACAATAGAGTATGGTGACCTTTGGTATCTGCACAGGCAATGATATGATGGTACTACAGATGAAATGAAACAAATTTTACAGTTAGTTTGGAGGACTACATGATGGGAAAAACAAAAAACACAAAAACCGCAGCAGCTTGGTCACTTGTTATGATGGGAGCGGGCTTTGCTGCTACGTTACCTTTTCAACAATTTGGCTGGGCCCGTCTTTTGGCCGGATCTTTTGAAGCCGGACTTGTAGGAGGGTTGGCAGACTGGTTTGCCGTAACCGCGTTATTCCGTCATCCGCTGGGCATTCCGATTCCACACACAGCGCTTCTCCCTAAAAATCGGGGAAAGCTGACCGATGCCTTGGTTAACACGGTCGAGAACAATTTGCTTCATAAAGAAAGTATTGCATCTAAAATTGCCGAGATTAGACTGGCAGAGCTGGTGCTGAAAAGTGTGGAAAAAGGAATACGTACGCCCGAAGCGGTCGCTTTTATAGATGTTCTTGCCAAGCAACTTGTCCGTTCGATTCCGCTGGCAGAGCTGGCCCCGGCCATCTCAACTGGGATTAAACGACAGGCGACAGAATTCGATATAGGACCATTGCTAGAGGTGCTCGCCCGGCAAGCTGGCGAGCGAAAGTATGACCAACGGGCGTTGGATTATGCGCTGGAGCAGACGGAGTCCTGGCTACTGCGGTCAGACACCGGGGTTACGCTAGGCACCCTGGGGATGCAGGCTGTTAGCGGCTTGCAGGTCAGCGGGCTTATGCAGTTTGCCCTGAACGCTTTCCTTGGCTATTTGAATGAGGAGCGTATGGGCGAGATGATTCGTCACTTTTTGCTGGACCGCGTAGCGGAGCTTCGAGATGAAGGACATCCGCGTCGTCAGGCCGTCCTGGATGGGTTCAACACACAGTTGATTCATCTGGCGGCCAAAGATACGGTCAGGGAGGGGCTGAATCACTGGAAAAACACCTTTATTGATTCTTGGGAAGGTGATGCAGCCATATCCGATAAGCTTGAAGAGCTTCGTCGTAATCTGCTGGATTACATGGAAGATGCCAGTTATGTAACGGCGTACATTGTACCTTTGCTGGATCAAATGCTGTCTGATTTATGGAGAAATACGGGGCTGCTGGACAAGATCAATTCGTGGATCGTAGCAGGTGTTACCGGAGTAGTGGAAGCAAACCATAGTCAGATTGGTAATCTGGTTCGAGAAAATGTAAATCGAATGGATGATGCCTCACTGATCGCTTTAATGGAGGACAAGCTGGGGCAGGATTTACAATGGATTCGGATTAACGGTGCGCTTACAGGTTTTCTGATTGGAATTGTGCTTACTGGGGTTCGTATGTTGCTTGAGTAGCACGGACAATCTGAGCTAAGGAACGATAAATGAAATTTGTGTAGATAAGGTTGTGAAACTATGAGGATTGGTCACCATCCAATGCTGCTGGTTCAGATGAGAGCCCGGCAACGGTACGTTGATGTATGGTGCCGGATCACCAGTAGATGAATAAGCGGAACTTTTTTTTAATTACGCTGTCATTTCTGATCGTGATTATCGGCTTGCGTTTGTTGTGGTTTGATTATTACCACAATCAGGATTATCCCCGGGCCAAGGCGGGAATTCTGGATCTGAGGGGCTTGAATCTGCAGGAGATAAAGACCCTGCCATTAAATGGGGAGTGGGAGTTTTATCCTGGGACTTTATCTTCTTCTGCCGAACTGAAATCCTTACTTATGCAGAAGCAGCGCCAGACCATTCAGGTACCAGGATTATGGAGTGAGTCGGTATCTCCTGTTGATCATAAGGCATATGGCGTTGGAACCTATCGGCTGCTTATTTTGAGTGACAGGTCGGAGGACACTCTATACGGACTTCGGATTGGAAAGATCAGTACGGCATCCAACATATTTGTGAACGGTCGTTTAATTAGTCATAGTGGTCAGGTCTCTAGCAAGGTCGAACAGCATATAGGATCAACTGTTCCATTCTCTGCCATGTTTGATGCGAACAGGCAGGCCATTGAGATTGTCATCCAAGTATCCAATTTTGATTTCTCTGCTAGTGGAGGAATTATGAAGCCTATCATTTTTGGAAGCGCGGATGCTGTGAATAGCCGAACCAACTTCACGATCGCAATGCAAATTATGGTATGTATTATTTTGTTGCTTCACGGGTTATATATAGTCGTTATATTTTTTATGAATCCACAAAAGAAGGCGCTTCTGTATTTTGCGGGAATTGTAATCTGCACGGTATTATCCATCCTGACAGACGATGACAAGCTTTTATTGGACTGGTTCCCCATTAATCTGGGTCTTTCGTTAAAGATAACCACCCTTTCCTATATTGGAATAGGCATGTGTGTACTGAAGCTAGCGCAGTCTCTGTTGGTTCGATCCCGAATCATTCAGATTGTTTTTATAGGCCACTGTTGTTTTGCGATTTTGGTGTTACTTGCACCTGCATCCAGCCTGTATGCATTTCTTATGGTTCTTATCGCATTACCGGCTATTACTCTATGTGCTACAGTTCCCTCCCTTGCTTTTCTTAGAACATTCAGAGGGCAAAAAGAGGCTGTTTTTCTGTTGCTAGCATCCATTAGCATCGCATCCAGCATGCTGTGGGGCATTTTCAAGACGAATGACCTCCCCTATTACCCTTGGGATATTGTGCTGGCTTTTGTGGCATTTGCATCCTATTGGTTCAAACGGTTTTTTAATACGAATGCTGAACTGAGAAGGCTGTCGGACAGATTGCAGCGCGCTGATCAGGTGAAAAATGAATTTTTAGCCAACACCTCTCATGAGCTGCGAAATCCACTGCATGGGATGATCAATATAGCACAGACTGTGCTGGAGAACCGGGGCGGCGCCCTGGATGAACCCAACAGGAGAAACATGCAATTGCTTGTTACGGTCGGCCGCCGTATGTCCTTATTATTGAATGATTTGCTGGATGTTACACGTCTACGTGAAAAGGATATTATTCTGGAAAAAAGAAGCCTGAAGCCCAAGGCTGTAGCCTCGGGTGTATTGGATATGCTTCAATTCATGACAGATGGGAAACCTTTAAACATGGTAGTTAACATCCCTGCTGATTTTCCGAATGTATTAGCGGATGAAAACCGAGTAATCCAAATCCTGTTCAATCTCCTTCACAATGCTGTTAAACATACTGCTGAGGGGACTATTTCCGTTCACGCACACATCCAAGGCGAAATGGCCAGTATTCAGGTGCGTGACACTGGCGTTGGGATAGATGGGGAGACGCAAAAGCGAATATTTCGTCCATATGAACAAGGAAATTCTCATTTGACGGTTATTGGGGATGGGCTTGGACTTGGGTTGAGTATCAGCAAGCAATTGGTGGAGCTTCATGGAGGATCTTTGAGTGTAAGTTCTGAACTTGGTCAAGGCTCAACCTTTTCTTTCACACTACCGCTCGATCCCTCACCTACCCCAGACGAATCACGAGATAACGAGCAGGTATGTATGGATGAAGAAGCAGATACTGATTTTATAGCTCTACAGAATGAGGCTGTGATGCAAGTTGCAGCAGGCTCTGCACGATCTGCCATACTCGCAGTAGATGATGATCCGGTCAATTTAAGGGTGTTAGAGGGCATTCTCGCCTCGGAGTCGGAGCCTTACGAACTTGTCACTGTAACCAGTGCCCAGGATGCCTTACATAGGCTGGATCATCGGGAATGGGATTTAATTATAGCCGATGTCATGATGCCCCAAATGTCGGGTTATGAGTTAACTCGGCGTGTGAGGGAATACTTTAGCATTTCCGAGCTGCCTGTGTTGCTGTTGACTGCACGTAGTCAGCAGGAGGACTTATATACGGGATTTCTTGCAGGGGCCAACGATTACATTATGAAGCCTGTGGATTCCATGGAATTGAAATCAAGGGTCCGTGCCTTGACTGACGTTAAAAAGTCCGCAAGGGAGAGGCTTTGGATGGAGGCTGCATGGTTACAGGCACAAATCAAACCTCATTTTTTGTTTAACACCTTGAATACCATTGCATCTTTAAGTCATGTGGATCACACCAGAATGGTGAATCTTATTGAAGAATTCGGCAAATATTTAAGATCAAGCTTTAACCCTCAAAATCTGGATAGAGTCGTATCACTGGAATATGAGCTTGCTCTCCTGAAATCTTATCTTTATATAGAGAAGGAACGCTTTGGCAATAGACTAGATATTGTATGGGAAGTAGACGAACAGATATCTTTGTTATTGCCACCGTTATCGATTCAGCCACTTGCAGAAAATGCAATCAGGCATGGTATCATGAATCGGATAGATGGAGGAACATTGTGTATTCGTATTCAGCAGCGGGAGGATGGAACAGAAATAGCGATCATTGATGATGGTGTGGGCATGAGTCAAGAGGAACTGGACCGTCTGTTGAGTCCTCATCAAGAACAGGATAGCGGGATTGGATTACGGAATACAGATCGACGTTTGAAGCAAGTATACGGTAAAGGATTATCTATTAGCAGTCTTCCCAACCAGGGTACAACGGTAAGCTTCCATGTTCCCCAGGTACAAAGATAAGGAACATAATATCTCTGTCCCGTAGGTCCTCTATACAGAACGAGGCGAAGTAAGTGACGCTTCTAATGGGGACTCTACGGGTACGGAGAATGATTCCCAGTCGTGAAATTAGGCATGAGCCATTTGCCACTCTTTAAACCAATTTGTAATTTGTTCATTGGGCTTCTCATGAAGCTCTTCCCATAAGACGGATGATAATAAATCATACCATTTGATCACTAAGCTATTTTTATTCATCTCAGCATAAGTCTTCATTAATCCCCAGTAGGCTTCCTCTTCTTGGGGATGACGACTACAGATGCCCTCATAAATAGAGATCGCCTCTTCAGGCTGGGAGTTCCCTCTATACCATTCTGCCATTTTTAATGATACGGATAACCACATTTTATGCAGCCTTTGGCGTTCACTTTCAACCCACCAAAAATCATATTCTTGTAAATAGTCCCCTTTGTAAAGTTCCATCATTTTTACATAATATGGGATTGATTCCTTGTTCATCTGTGGAGCGGATGCCAGGAGAGACTCCCATCTTTCTGTATCTAACAGAACGTTTTGCGTGTGCAAAATATAACCGCCATTAGTATTGGAAATCTCTAAAAAGGAATGATACGGCGCTATCGTTTTTCTAATGTAATAAGCGGCTGTATATAAAAGAGAGTAGGCCTTATCTTCTTCATATTCTGGCCATAGTAATTCAATCAAAGCTGATTTGCGAACCCATTGGTCATGATTTTGGAGCAAGTACAAAAACAACTCCTGAGTCTTTTTAGTCCTCCACTGAATAACAGTGGGTTGCTGATCCGGTAATGTAAAGACGACATATTGAAAAACCTGTAACTGGAGAACAGAAGGCTGATTCTCAGGCATGGAGGCAGCTTGATCGTCACGCTTCAGAATGCGATTCATGGTTTTGATAAGACGTTCTGTCGTGACCGGCTTGAGCAGATAATCCAGTGCGTTAAGCTCGAAGGCCTGAATAGCGTACTTATCGTAAGCTGTAACAAAAACGATCTGAATATGGGGTTTGTGCTCCAAAATTTGATTTGCTAATTCAATTCCGCTGATCCCTGGAAGTCTTACATCCAAAAAAGCTATATCTATATCATCAAGTAGAATATAGTCCTTAGCCATGAATGGATTCGTAAAAGCTCCTGCAATATGTATGCCTTGTAACTCGCCAAGCAGACGCTTCATATAATCCAAAGCTAACTCTTCATCATCGACAATAACAATCCTTGTCAATATCTCTGATCTTTCCACGTGTACTGTACTCCTTTGTAGGCAGATACATCTTATTATATAGGATAACTTGACTACGGCTATAAGCAAACAGTTGTAGAAGAAAAAATTTTAAATAAAGAGGCGGGCTGCGATGGGCCATCGTTAAGATGAGTGATCGCAAGCCCGCCTGTTCAAATTGTGTCAAACTTAAAGATTGACTAACAGTATTGGACGAATATTTACAGGACCCAGCGTGTGACCTTCTCCAGGGGTTGTCTGGATTTTTCCCGCTTGGGTTCATGAGCACGATAACCGAAGGCGGCTATGACTGAAATATCCAGCAGCCCGTTCTCAAGCAATCCTTCTTCCTCTAAAATGGCATGTACCTGATCATAGTTAAAGCCTTCAATCGGGCAGGAATCGATGCCGATCTGAGCTGCCGCTGTCATCATATTGCCTAAGGCAATATAGGTTTGCTTGGAGGCCCAGTCAAATAACGTGCGTTCGTTTTCCAGCAGGCGTTGGTTTTCACCTTGGAAAATCTTATAGCGGCCTGGTAGGGAGGCAAAGTCTTCGTCAGACATCCCCTTAACCTCTTTATACATGTACTCCACGTAAGGAGAATCATAACGAACATCCTTACGTGCCAAGATCAGGACGACGTGGCTAGCCGCAGGAATTTGCTTTTGACCACCACTGGAAACCGCCGCCAGCTTTTCTCTCAATGCCTGATTTTGCACGACCACAAACTGCCACGGTTCAAATCCTACGGAGCTTGGGGAAAGTCGTCCGGTTTCGAGAATAAATTGAAAATCCTCCTCAGGTATGATGCGATCGGGGGCGAATTCCTTCGTGGCATGTCTGAATAAAAAGGCATCCAGAATTTCCTGCTTTTTAGCTGATGTATTGGACATAAAATGTACTCCTTTTGATATGGGTTTAGTTGGTACTCTATGGGTTTTCTGCTACTATAATGAGAGCTAATATCGAATATATAGTTATCATATAGAAAGTTTTTGCAGGGAACAAGTACGCACATATTTGTTCCTTGTTATAGGTCTGAAGGCTATTAGCCTATATCCTGTAGAAAGAAGGGGAATACATGGCACAGGAGATGGAACATACAGTTAGCGTTAATTTTGGATGTCCGGTAGCGAAAACTGTTGGGGTGATTGGAGGCAAGTGGAAGGGAGTCATTTTATATCATTTGACCACAGGACCGCGGCGCTATAATGAAATTCGACGGACCTTGCCTAATATTACACAGCGGATGCTAACCTTGCAGCTACGCGAATTGGAGCGTGATGGCATTGTGCACCGTGAAATTTATAACGAGAACCCACCACGTGTGGAATACTCGCTTACCCCGTTGGGAGATACGTTAAGACCGTTGCTGGATTTTATGAGAGACTGGGGGATCTTCTACGGAGAACAGGGATGCGAGCCTGTGGAGAAAATTTCCAAGTCAGGCAAGCATTTTTGCTAAGATAGACATGAGAAAAGCCCACCGATGATTTCATAGAAAACACATGAAAATCATTAGCGGGCGGAATAAGGACGGATTCCTTTTAAAAAATGGACACTATTTAAACTCGATCGATTCGTTCATCTTCGCCCAGGCCGTTTCTCCAATAATACCCAGACGCCAGATGGCGATTCCCTTGAGGTCATAACGTTTGGCTAAACCGATCTTGGCGTTAACGGTACTGTCTTTTTCGCTACCCATTGAAATTCCCAAAATGAGCTTGTCCCGCGAGGTTTCCTTCAACGCCAGCTTTATGGCTTCGTCCACTTTATCCAGTGGCTCAGGCGTAGATTTTTGTCCGTAATCATAGGCCATGATGATCAGATCGTCCGCCAGATTGCCCAGCGTCTTGTAATCATAGCCAGTGTAAGAGCTATTCAGCGGATGCAGAACGACGGTAAGCTTGAGCCCGGCTTGATGCGCTTTGGCTGATAACTTTTTAATAAAGGCGTTGTAATCGGAGCGAGCTTTGGCCTTATCGCCACTCCAGCCTAATCCTTCAAGATCTAACGTAATGCCCTTGAACTGTTTATCGGTGGCAGTGCTGACGATTTGGGAAATGGTCTGTTCTTGAAGCTGCGCATTTTCCAAAACCTTGGTTAGCTCATGATTACCGTCGACAGAATAAACCATCAGGTAAGGGGAAGTCCCCTGGCTATCTGCCTCCTGTAGAATAGACTCAGGCGTTACAGCTCCAGCAGCTTGAGGCCATTTATATTCTTTGCCGGTCGTTGTGAACTGTCCGTTCGTATCAATTCGGCTCCAGCCGAAGGCAACGGCATTAAAATTCGGTATTTTGGATTTTTGGTCAAAGGAAGACAGTGCATAGAAGCCTACAGTGTACATAGCTTCACGTGGCGATGTGATAGAGACCGTCCGTGTTCCCTGGTTCCAGTTCACTGTGGCTCCAAACTGTTGCCCGAAAAAGCCCAGCGGAATCATCGTGCTGCCGCGTACGGTTTGCGGTGCTGCTGTTAGTTGAACCGTTTGTCCATCTACTGTGGCATTGCGGCTCCCCATTTTGAGAACCACCTGCTTGGTTGCATTGCCTTGCGCTTTGGTAGCGGTGATGCTTTGGCTGGCTTGATCCCATTTCACTGTAATGCCCAGAGCCTCAGAAATAGCGCGAAAGGGAACCATCGTCGTGCCGTTCATCATGGCAGGCTGTACAGGGAACGGCAATGGATATCCGTCCAGCATGATGCTGACCTTACCCGCCTCCGCTTGTGCCAAGGGACTATAGATGCCCGCTGCGGTACTCAGAAAGATAACGCTAGATAACAGAGCCTTATTTACGATTTTCATCCTATGATCTCCTATGCTCAATAGATTGCAATGCTATCATGTTAGAATCGTGAGGTATCTACCATTTTACCAAAAAAATGATAGATAGGTGAATGTAAAATGATAGGATGAGATAACGATAAAAAAAGCTGGTGCCTGAATGAATGGCACCAGCTTTTTTACATGTAAAGCTCTGTTGTTTGTAACTCAGATTACTTGCGACGCTTGAGTGCAATGCCTACTGCTGCGGCACCAAGCACGACTGCGATGATCGAGAGGACAAGTGCTGTTGTTTGTGCAGCAGAGCTGGCTGGAGCAGAAGCGGCAGGCGTAGCCTCAGCAGCATTGTCCGAGGTCGGCGCTGCACTGCTGTTATCTTTGGCCGTATCTGTGCTCGCATGGCCCTCTGCGGTGCCTGCCGAATCATGTCCGCTGTCTGCGGCAGGAGCAGAAGTTTCGGGTGTGGCATCTGCCGTAATTTTGGTAATGGAATGAGGGTTGTTACTTCCTTCATCGCCTGTCCATTCCACAATACTTCCGTCACTGTAATATTGGAAGGCGTCCCAGGCTGCCGCGGTATTCTGGTCTGCATTTTGTGCTACAAAGCTGAAGCGTTGGTACTGTCCCGCTTGAATGCCGTCTTTTTCAGACGTCCATGTGACGGTGGTTATTTTGCCAGAGCTGTCTTTTTCGGTGGCTACCTTCCAATCCGGTACAGGCTCGTATTGTTTGAAAACGACCTCTTTAGGAACTTTTAAAGCGACTTTGGTGGTTGGAATGTTTTTTTCCACAGGCACTTTCAACGTGTATGTTTCCCATGCATTAGGTTGTGAAACGGAAGGCTTGACCGTCACATGCGCACTGGCCATACCTGCAAAAAGCAAGGCACCAGCCGCAATTAAACCTATAGAGGTTGTGAACCTGGAAAACCTGGATTTTGCTGTTTGAATCGTTATATTCATCTTCATTTCGCTCCTTTATAAAATAAAATAATTATTTTTTACCGCCTACATGCAGAGTGAATTCAGCATCAACCGCATCGAGTGATGCCGTCAGGGCATGTACTTTTACCGCCCATGTTCCTTCGGAGGTTATCAATTCCTGACTGCGGAAGGGCTGTTGTTGCTTCACGGGCAGAACAAATTCCTGTTGGTCTTGGTCAGGATTAGCTGGGGTAAGCGTTAATGTGATCTGCTGGATGCCTGAAACGGCAGCACCCTTGCTATCCTGAACGGATACCTTAAATTCATTGCTGCCCACAGCATTCGGACTAACTGCCAGTGTAACGCTGTGTTCGCCAGTAGGGCGAGTCTCCTCAAACGGTACAGCAGGTGCCTGGCCAGGTGACAGGTGAGTGAGCACCGCTGCCAACAGCATCACGAGCAGGCCGACGGACAGCTCGACACGCAATCCTCCGGCGGCTCGTTTGCTCGCTGCCGCTTGTCGAGCGCTGCGGAACTGGCTGGCTGCAAAGACCAGCATCACTAGCAGTAGCACTGATTTACCAAGCAGAACGAGTCCATAGGATGTGTTCAGCAGCATGGAGGAAGCCGGAATGTACAGCACCGCTCCATAGATACCAGTGGCGAGTAGCGCCGCCACCATAGCAATGCCCCAGCCAGCAAAGCGGCGCAGGGCGGCTTGCCGCAGAGTTGCCTGCTCGGTTACAGGCAGCTCCGACCCGGCAACAGGCAGGCACACCACCATGACGGCAAGTGAGCCGATCCAAAAGGCTGTCGCCGCAAGATGGACGAAATCTGCCACAATGGCTGGAGCCGGATGGGTGGCTGCTGCCGGATGCCCGACAAAGGCCTTGGACAGTATGAGGCTCAGCGTGAGTAGAACAGAGCTGTAGCCCCACACTCGGCGCTGGCGATTGGAAATGCTTTGATCAATTGCATAAATTAGCGTCACGCTCAGTAGCAGCACGAGAATCATCTGGATAAACCAGATTTGCCCTGCTCCAGTAAATTGAAGCGCTTCTCCCAGAATAGGGAGTGAGAAGCCCTCCCCGATGGAAACTCCGGCATCCCAAGACGCCTGAAGCGGTAGGCTAATTAAAATGGCAGCAGACGTTATGCCGTAGCCGCTCCAGAGCAGCTTAGTCCAACGGGGTAATGTGTCAGAGGGTCGCTGACTAAGCATCTGCTGTTCACTGCGATTCTTGTCTCGGTTTATGCTCGGTAAGAGGAACAGGCGGAAACAAATCGCTCCAAACAGAAGCGATAACCCTATGTAAAGGAGCCAACGGACAGCGATTAAGTCGATTCGTGATGTCCCAGAGCTTTCAGAAGGGGGAGCTTGATCGGTGTACGCATTGGAACCGCTACCTACTTGAAATGGAATCACTCCATTGACTGGATGTCCATCTGCGGACAAAGCTCTCCAAGTGATGGTGTAAATTCCATTTTGCATCCCTGGAATCAATTGGATTTCCATGGTGGATTGGTGCTCTGGATTGAGCTGTGCTTTTCCTGTGTCGACCCGCTTGCCTGTTTCATCAGTCACTTTGATGGACATGAAGGCTGATTGCAAATCTTCGTTGAAAGTGATAGTCACCTGAGAAGGGGACTTGTCCAAAACCTGATTTTCGGTCGGGCTGGATTCAACGACAAATGCATGAGCCCACGATGAGTGAGGAAACAGGAGCAGAAGATGCAGACACAGCAATAAAAGACAAGCCGCACGGGCTGGTCTGGACAGGTACAACATGCCTGTGAAGTCACCTTCTCTCGATTACTTGAAGCGAGGATATCCTCATTTGTAGCATTTTATACGGACAAACCAATTCCTATCTTAATCATAGTGCATATAGCGTGAATAGATGGAGCGAATTATGACATTTATATGAAATTTGAAATAATAAGCATGATGCAAAATGCCAATCTTATGAAAAATCCCTACTATGAAAGAAATCGCCTGGATTTCATTCGCGGTAGGGATAAAGAGGAATAGTGTATGAGACATTAGAGGCCTGCTTCTATAGACTGCGTGAAAGCAGGTTGCTTATGTTGAATATATTGGATAAAAATAGCCGTTAGATCGGGATCGAATTGGCTACCCGAACAAGTACGCAATTCTTCGATGGCCTCCTCGAATGTTTTGGTCGGTTGATAGGGACGTTCTGTCGTCATCGCGTCAAAAGAGTCGATGATCGTCAACATCCGGCACAGCCGTGGGATTTGCTCGCCCTTAAAGCCAAACGGATAGCCTCCCCCGTCATAACGTTCATGATGCAGCTCCACAAAAGGAACTAAATCTATGAATCGTTCATTGGCTTCGACAATACGTTTGCCCCACACGACATGAGCTTGTACCATCCGCCATTCCTCGCTAGACAGCTTCTCTTTTTTATTAAGAATATTCCAGGGGATTTCCAGTTTGCCAATGTCGTGAATGAGGGCTCCCAGTAAAAAACGCCGTTTATCCTTCGGGCCGAGCTGAAGCACATCGCTCATGTCTGCTGCATATCTGAATACCCGTTTGGAATGCTTGAAGGTGTTAATATCCTTGTACAAGAATAGATTAAGCTGCTGCTCCAGATCACGGATATCCTGTCCGAGATCGACCTCGCGTTCCACTTCATTTAGACTGCCGTGTGTATGAACGATATTTTTGCCCTGTTTCTTGGCATAGTACAGTGCTTTATCCGCCAGATCGACCAGCTGTGATTTGTCGTAGATATCAATACGGCTTTGTGCAATGCCTGCGGAGAAGGACAGACACCCGTGTGGGAAAATTTCAACTCCCTCGTAACGGGAATCATTCAGTCTTTTTCGGATAGCATTGACCTTTTCATAAGCTTGTTCAGCAGTATGATCGGGCATAAGCAAAGTGAATTCTTCTCCACCATAGCGGGATACGGTAATATGAGTACCGAACGTTTCCTTTTTGAGAAACTCACCGAGAAACCCCAGTAGCTGATCGCCCTTGAGATGACCGAAATGATCATTGTATTTTTTGAAATCATCAATATCAATCAGCGCCAGACTTAGGGGAGTATTCTGCGATCTGGATGTATTTAGTTCAGCTTCAAGTGTATTTTCAAAGTAGCTGTGATTGTACAGCCCTGTTCTGCGATCCGTGTTGGCTTTTTCTTCAATCTCACGATACATCGTGAACATTTGCTTGAACGCGTGGGATAAGAGCATGCTTAGCCCCAAGAATAGCAAAAGTCCTAAAATGCCGTTGTAATAAATCAGCGTGGTCAAGACCAAAGACAGGATGAGTGTACATAAGTATACAAGCAGAGATTCTGCCAAAAAAGCCTGTTTGAGCTCATTGAACGACCCTTTATATGCGATATAGAAGTAGATGCCCAAGGTGATTGTGTTTACCGTAAAGTAGCAGATCAATGCCAGCAGATAGGAAGCAAAATGGTCCTCGTTCAAGGCTCCCTGCGTTCCGCCACTTAGTTCGAATACGGTTGACGACAGGAAAATGGAAAGTGCGTAAATGGAAAAATTGACGGCATGTTTCCACCAGGACAGTTCTGTATGTCGAAACGCAGCAATGATCACATTGAACAGCAAAATCAAAATGGCAATTTCAGTGCCATGCACAAAAATACAAGCGAGGTACACGGAGGAATCCATGGACTGCTTGTTACTGGCTGGTGGCAACTGGAATGTAAAATGCTCCAGAATCAGAACTGCTCCCAACAGGGAATAGATCGTGACCCACTCTGTCGTCGAATAGTGCAAAAAGGACCAATGGTTCGTATACAAGAGAACGATCAGACCTACCATACACATGAAAAATACGTATATTCCCGTCGTGGTAACCCGTTCTTGCAGCTTTTTTAATATACTCATCATTTTTTCTCCTGCCTTGTCGTATCTTGATGTCAAAGCTACCAGGGGTGAATGGGATAATTTACAATTGTGTAATCGAAAATTTCACATGAAAAAACAGGCCGGAATCCAGCCTGTTTTGTTGAGCCTGTGCTTCCTTTTTTTCTTTATCGGTGACTAGCCTCCAATTTTGTAACCGGAAGTCAACGCGATTACGACAGAAGCAACGATAATAGCATTGATAATCACACGGGAGTATTTCAAGTTTTTCATACGGTTCCCTCCCTTCCTTGGAATAAGCTCTGAACTAGGCATGGTGGGGGTTGGTTTCTTGTTGATTATCCTTATTTCTTTTTACGACCATCACATTTTGGATAAACAGGAACATCCCGAAGTTCATGACGACATCTCCAATACTAATCACCTGCGTGCGGGGATAGGGCTTGGAAAGGGGAATGATGTCACCAAGCAATGATAAACGTGTGCTCGCATCCATCATGTAATGTTTCGAGATGACACTGCCGGATTTAAGCATATCTGTATAATAGGGACCCAGCACTTCAGAAGCGCTCAGCGAGACCGGCATCCTGCCGCCGTTCACTGCCATAACGATAAAATTCATCAACACGCCGATTAAAATAAGCTTGAATCCCTTATGATGTCTGTTCAACCAGAGAAATATCAATCCGACCACGTAGACTCCCATAAATAGATACCCATTCATGGCTGCTAGCCAAGCCCATTTTTCCTGAGCATAAAAAATAATGAATTGCACCACCAGCAGCAGGGGGAACATCCAACCGGCTATAAGGCGAATATGACTGAACCGAACCAGACCTTGCCGCCAGCCTCCTCTGAACAGACCTACAATGAGACCCAGCAGCACTCCATCATAGACCATTATCATTCTCCAGATTCTACATTTTTTTTGTTTTGGTTACCGTGTAATTCGACCTGAAATTGGTAAATTCCTGCCTGATTTATAGCAGTTTTGAAAAAAAATTGCGGATTAGCGTGTAATTATTCGAAGCCAGACGAAATGAATGATATCATAATATATTGAAGTCATTATTTATATTTTAGTGAAAAGGATGATTATTATCATGAACCGGTTATCCAATACGGTAATGGTTGCCGCAGATATGACCAAATCACGAATATTATGGATTGCCTTTGTTCTGGGTGCATTAAGTGCCTTCGGACCCTTGTCCATAGATATGTATTTGCCGTCACTGCCCACATTAGCCGACAATTTGCATACGACTACTTCGTTGGCGCAGCTTAGTTTGACAGCCTGTCTGTTGGGACTGGCCGTTGGCCAGATCGTTGCTGGTCCGCTTAGCGATGTGAGGGGTCGCAGAGGACCGCTGGTGATTTCGCTTATTCTGTACGCCGCGGCATCGCTGTTATGTGTGTTTGCTCCGAATATCGCTGTGCTCATTGCGCTTCGCTTTATTCAAGGGCTTACGGGATCGGCGGGGATCGTGATTTCCAGAGCAGTGGCCCGTGATCTGTACTCGGGCAAAGAATTGACACGCTTTTTCTCACTGCTCATGCTGGTGAATGGTGTGGCTCCCATTGCTGCACCTGTGATGGGCGGTGTCATTTTAAATTTTGTTTCCTGGCGCGGTGTTTTCATGGTGCTGTGTGTAGTTGGTGTGGGCATGCTAATTGCCGTTGTATTGGGTCTTCCAGAAACGTTGCCAACGAACCGTCGTTCATCCGGTGGCTTGAAGCAGACGCTAGGAACCCTCGGTCATCTATTTGCAGATCGGCGCTTTATGGGTTATGCCCTCTCGCAGGCACTGATTACAGGGGCGATGTTTGCGTACATCGCTGGCTCGCCTTTCGTGCTTCAGGATATTTTCGGGGTTTCCCCCCAGACGTATAGCATCATTTTTGCAGTGAATGGTTTAGGAATTGTACTGTTTTCCCAGTTGACGGGTAGACTCGTGGGTCGATTTAGCGAGCGACAGTTGCTCTTGTCAGGTCTGGTGATTGCGGCTGTAGCCGGGATCAGCTTGCTTACTGTAGCTTTTACCGGAGGCCAACTGTTAGCCGTATTGATTCCGATGTTTTTTGTCGTATCCTGCGTAGGTATTGTGAGTACAACGACGACTTCACTGGCCATGCAGAGTCAGCAGCGTTCCGCAGGCAGTGCGTCCGCCATGCTTGGCTTGCTGCCTCTATTGCTTGGCTCCATCGCTTCACCGTTGGTGGGCTTGGGTAGTGGAACAACCCCCGTACCGATGGCGGTTGTGATTGCTATAGCAGAGCTTGGTGCGCTGTTAAGCTTTATTGTACTTGCCAAGGAAGCACGCGCGAAGGCTTAAAATAGGCAATTTGAACTGAAAACTCCCATGGACTGATGCATGAACCACTTCAGACCATGGGTGTTTTTTATCGTTTTACAATCGAGATATCTTCGGCTTCCCTCGCGGGGAGGGGTGTCTGTTTTAAGTACATACGAGAAGGTTTGTGAATTAGAATGCAAATCAAATAAACAGCAGGATCAGTATGGTCGGAATTAAACAAAAGAATAATTTACCTAATACAAAACCGACCATACCCTGTCTCCCTGTTATTGAGACAAAAAAATCGAACGATATTCCCCGTTCCTTCCAATATAGAGTATGAGCCGAAAGAGAGGAGGAGATTAGGATCGAACAGTGCAAGGAGGTGGTCAGATTGGCACAGGATGATCAGATGACAATGCTTATTGCAGAGACACTGGCTGGCAGCCGCGAAGCTTATAAGGAGCTCTATGATTACACGATTCATACGGTCTATAAATCAGTGCATTTTCTGTTGGAGGAAAAGGCAGACGTTGATGATGTGGTTCAGGAAATTTATATACAGGTGTATAAATCACTGGAGACATTTGATGCAAATAGATCTTTTCAACCTTGGCTGATGGGGATTGTTATGCGTCAAATTCGGGCGTATCGGAGAAAAAGATGGATGAGGATGCGAATCACAAGTAAGGCTGAGAGTCTGGAGCATCATGCAGCGTTTGATTTTTCTGAGGAAATAGTGGACAAGGTTGCAAATCATGTATTGCTCCAAGCAGTTCAGCAGCTATCGTTCAAGCTAAAACAGGTGATTGTATTGCACTATTTGCATGAGTATTCCCAAGAGGAAATCGCAAACATTTTAGACATACCGTTAGGTACGGTGAAGTCACGAATTCACGCGGCTTTGCAAAAGCTCCGTTCGAAAGAGCGGCAGGGACATTTTCTGATCGGAAAGGTGGAGAAAATCCATGAAGCTTGAGCAAGAACTACGTAAGGCGATGCAGCATGAGGATAACCACTTATCTCCTCCCATTGAGTTAAAGGAAAATATCATGATACAAATTGAGCGAATTAAAGGGAAAGGATCTAAACCTATGAAAAAGTATATCGTGACAACGATTCTTGTAGCGGCATTATTGATCCCGACAGGTGCCTTTGCTGCATACTCTTACTTGACTGATACGCTGTATGGCTCGCAGGAAAAGCTAATTGAAATGGGAGGGACGGCAGAGGAATATACAAGAGTAGAATCGAAGCTCCAACAAGCACAGGGACGTTTGTCGAAGGAAGAGTTTAGTGTTTTTATGGAATTACTAAAGGAACTAGGAGCCTATAATCTTAAAATAACGGACAAAAACGGGATGCTCCATAAGGAGCGTTTAAGCGTCGATGAACAGCGTGAGTATAATCGAATAACCGCCGAGTTGGAACCGTACTTTGATAAATTGAATCAGGAGGAATTCCAAACCCATAAGAGAATAGATTTACAGGACGAGTTAGACTATGCGAAAAAAGCTTTAAGTAAGGATGAATTTGTTAAGTTCCGTGTTCTGTTCACGGAGTTTTACAAGTATGTTCCCCGTATAACGGGCGAAAATGGGGTATTGTATCCAGATCGTTTGCCTGAAAGAGAAAGAGAAGATTACGAGGAGCATTTGAGGTTGCTTCAGCCTTATTTCGATCAGTTTAATTCGCTTGAGAAGAAACGGTGACGAAAATTAAGGCGAAAAGGTGACACTTTTCTGGAAGGTTGACATACCCCATGGGGGTATATTATGATGGGGATATATTAAATGCATGAGTGCATATACACCACACAGGAGGCTGATGTATGGCTGAGGAGCAACCTGTTTCCCACACTGAAGTCCACGGGGCTCATTGTGGAACAGATGGAGAGAAGACAGTTAGAAAAAGTCATCATTCGGCAGAATTCAAGAACAGCCTTGTATCCCGGTTAAACCGTATTGAAGGTCAGGTTCGCGGGATTAAGGGATTGATTGAGAAGGACACCTACTGTGACGATGTGCTGAATCAGATTGCGGCTGTTCAGTCGGCCCTTAATGGTGTCGGCAAGCTGCTGCTGGAAGGGCATATGAAAAGCTGTGTCATTGAGCGCATGCAGGCAGGAGAGCAAGAAGTGATTGATGAGCTGCTGGTGACGGTTAAGAAGCTAATCCGTTAAAAGTAGCAGGTATACACATTATGGGTATGGATGTACCCTTGAGGAGGAAACGAAAATGGCACAAGTTACATTGAACGTAGAAGGCATGAGCTGCAATCATTGCGTGAAAGCAGTAGAAGGAGCTTTGGAGAAAGTAGGCGCTACCGGCAAGGTCAGCCTCGAGACGAAACAAGTAAATGTAGAATATGATGAATCCAAGCTGAGCGTTGAAGCTCTGAAAACAGCCATTGAAGACCAAGGCTATGATGTTGTTTAAGATTAAGATGCTATATGATGCGTGAACAGATTTGTTCGAAGGAGAAGCTTCCATATTAGGAGCTTTTTCTTTTTGAACATAATATACCCCGCTGGGGTATGCAGAAGGAGGACTACCATGGAAAACCGTGCGACCGACGGTGATAAGCATACAACGCTTCATATTACGGGGATGTCCTGCGCAGCCTGCGCAAGCCGTATTGAAAAAGGTTTAAATCGAATAGACGGCGTGGCACAGGCTAATGTGAATTTGGCTTTGGAGCAGGCGTCCATATCCTATGATCCCAAGCAGGTGGAAATCCCAGAATTCCGCGATAAAATTGCTTCTCTTGGTTTTGGAACTGTGAGTGAAGAAGCCAATTTGAATGTGACGGGCATGACTTGCGCGGCTTGTGCAGCTCGAATTGAAAAAGGATTAAATCGAATACCAGGCGTAACAGGTGCCACGGTAAATTTGGCGATGGAAACAGCCCATGTGGAATATGCTGCTGGGAGTACTACGGTTAGTGATTTGGTAAGCAAGATTGAACAGCTGGGCTATGGAGCGATCCCGCAGAGCGCTGAGGACAATATTGCGGATGTCCGCAGTAAGGATATCCAACGTAAAAAATGGAAGTGGATGATATCGGCAGTGCTGTCGCTACCGTTATTGTGGGCGATGGTGGCTCATTTTTCCTTTACCTCATGGATTTATGTGCCGGAACTGTTCTTGAATCCATGGTTTCAACTTGTACTAACGACACCAATTCAGTTCATCATAGGATGGCAGTTTTATGTGGGAGCATATAAAGCGCTTCGTAATGGAAGTTCGAATATGGATGTATTAGTTGCGCTAGGTACGTCTGCGGCTTATTTTTACAGCTTGTACCTTACTCTGCGTCCGTCTGACGCCATGGAGGGAATGGCGGGAATGCCTGTCATGACCATGCCAGAGCTGTATTACGAGACAAGTGCGGTACTCATTACGCTTATACTAGTCGGTAAATGGTTCGAGGCGGTAGCCAAAGGGCGCTCGTCTGAGGCGATCAAGAGCCTGATGAACCTACAGGCGACAACGGCACGTGTGGTACGTGATGGACAAGAGCTAGATTTGCCGATTGAACAAGTGCGTGTGAAGGACATCTTTATTGTGCGCCCAGGGGAGAAAATTCCCGTCGATGGTGTGGTCGTGGATGGACGTTCGGCAGTGGATGAATCCATGTTAAGTGGAGAGAGTCTTCCGGTTGAAAAAGGAGAGGGTTCCCCAGTCACAGGAGCCACGCTCAATAAAAACGGAGTACTTCGTATTCAGGCTGAGCGTGTGGGTGGTGATACGGCGTTGGCCCGTATTATTAAGGTCGTGGAAGATGCGCAAAACTCTAAGGCCCCGATTCAGCGGATTGCGGATCAAATCTCGGGTATCTTTGTCCCCATCGTAGTTGCTGTTGCCGTGATGACGTTTCTCGTCTGGTTTTTCCTTGTGACACCGTCTGATTTTGCAGGATCACTGGAGAAAATGATTGCAGTTCTCGTCATTGCTTGTCCTTGTGCGCTTGGATTGGCCACCCCAACGTCCATTATGGCAGGATCGGGACGTGCTGCTGAATACGGTATTTTGTTCAAGGGCGGCGAGCATTTGGAAATGACCCGTTCCGTCAACGCAGTGATTTTGGATAAGACAGGTACGGTTACGAACGGCAAGCCAGAGCTGACAGATGTTATAGTTGGAGCGAGCAGCCTGGCTGAAACGGATTTGCTGCGTTTGCTCGGTGCGGCAGAAAAAAGCTCGGAGCATCCGCTGGCGGAAGCCATTGTAAAAGGGATTGCTGATCGAGGTATTGAGCTAGTGGGCCCGACGGATTTTGAAAATATTCCAGGCTATGGTGTGAAGGCCTCTGTGGAGGGCAAGCAGGTATTGGTGGGCACACGCCGATTAATGAGCAGGGAAGGCATCACGATGGATGACTCAACCGAGCAGCAAATGAATGAACTGGAAGGCGCAGGGAAAACGGCAATGCTTGTCGCTGTGGATGGTTCCTATGCCGGATTAGTGGCCGTGGCGGATACAATTAAAGAAACATCGCGGGAAGCTATTGCCCGTCTGCGGGCGATGAACATTGAAGTCATTATGATTACAGGTGACAATGAAAGGACGGCAAAGGCCGTTGCCGCCGAGGCGGGAATTGAACGGGTGCTGGCGGAAGTGCTGCCTGAAGGAAAGGCCGAGGAAGTGAAGCGACTTCAGGACCAGGGCAAGATCGTAGCCATGGTCGGGGACGGTATTAACGATGCGCCAGCGCTGGCTACAGCCCATATAGGGATGGCAATGGGCACAGGTACAGATGTGGCCATGGAGGCTGCCGATATTACTCTCATGCGTGGTAACCTGAATAGCATTCCGGATGCGATCGAAATGAGCCGCCGGACCATGACAAACATACGGCAAAATCTGTTTTGGGCGCTCGGTTATAACGTGATCGGCATTCCGATTGCTGCTTTGGGCTTTCTGGCTCCATGGTTGGCCGGAGCGGCCATGGCATTCAGCTCTGTTTCGGTTGTACTGAATGCGCTGCGTCTCCAGCGGGTGAAGCTGTAAACGTATTGATGTATTAGGCAGATGCATGCTGTTGGATATTTGCAGCGATATCATTTTTGTAATTAGAGCAAGTACGCACAATTTTGGCTTTGTGCGTACTTGCTTTTTTGTTGTGTTTTTTTATTTATTTAATTCATGCAGTCATTCTTCATCGCGTCAGGTTGCTTATCATTCGCGAAAGTTTCATAATATTTGTAAGAGTGCCATGCAAGCATGCAAGAACCTTTTCGTGTACTCACAGCTTGAAGCAGATAAAGAGTTTATATTATGGATTAGGAGTGAAGCAGTCATGAATGATACGATTTCCTTGTTGATGAACCATCGGTCTGTGCGAAAATTTAAGTCAGACCCCATTACCGACGAGCAGCTCGCAGCTATTGTGGCAGCTGGCCAAATGGCATCCTCGTCCAGCAATGTGCAGGCATATACCGTTATTGCCGTTACCGAGCCATCATTAAAAACAAAACTGGCCGAGTTGGCAGGAGGGCAGGCTTACGTCGAGCAGTGCCCGACATTTCTGGTATGGTGCGCAGACCTGTATCGTTTGAAGCAGGTGACGATTCATCATCAGCCAGGCCAGCCTTCCTATGAAGGGTCCGTCGAAAATTATACGGTTGCAACCATTGATGCCGCGTTAGCTGCACAAAATGCAGCGGTGGCCGCTGAATCACTCGGCTTGGGCATCGTTTACATCGGGGGCATTCGTACTAAAATAGCAGAGGTATCCGAGTTGTTAGGGTTACCAGAGCTGGTATATCCAGTGTTCGGTATGTGCATTGGTGTACCGGATCAGGAAACAGGCTTGCGTCCACGTCTTCCATTGTCCGGTGTTTTGCATATGAACGGTTACGATAAAAATCAGACGATGAAAGCTGTAGAGGTATACGACCATACATCAGCTGAATATCTGAAGGAACGTACGGGCGGTCAACGCTCTACACCTTGGTCTGAGCAAATGGCCACGAGATTGACCGAGCCAGCGCGTTTGCAGTTGAAGCCATTTTTGGAACAGAAGGGTTTCTTGAAGCAATAAAGTGGAGCAACGTCAAAAGGCGTTGCAATGGATGAGCCGAATTTGAGCAACACGTGTATGTAAAATTACAAGAACCTCCTTAATTACGCATGATAAAGTTTCGCGTATATAAGGAGGTTCTTTGCTTTGACTACAAGTTATGGTTGTGAGCCTTTTAGTATGTAGCAGATATGTCTTTATGAATTAGACAGGGAGTAGAAGCGACTCGTATTATCATAAAATAATTGACGAACAGCAGCTTCATCTTGACGGGTCAGCTTGCTATAGGCGCGAATGACCTCAGCAGTCATCCGTGGATGTGTCTGCTGTCCGGTAAAAGGGCCCTCGAACGGCCATGGGCCGTCTGTCTCTGCCATGACCTGATCAGACGGATACTGTCTAGCCAAACTGCGGATTTCTTCTTCGTACAGGAGATCCGGTGTGAAGGACACATAATAGCCATTACGGGCCATACGTTCAGTCGTGGCGGCAGAGCCCTTGAACCAGTGAAAATGCGCCTGCGTAACGTCATGACGTTCCAACAGGTCGCAGGCAATGTCTGCATCTTCATAAACGGCGTGCAGCACGATGGGTTTGCTATGCTTGCTTGCAAACTGGATAAAACGCTCCAGTAGCTCTATGTAGGGAGCGAGGTCAAAAGCATCTCCGCTGCTTGAGGCTTCCAGCCGATTGTAATAGGGTAAGCCGACTTCACCCACCGCGACCATCTGCTGTACATGTTCGTCCATCCAGTGGAACAACAGGTCAAGCTCGGCTTGTGATGGCAGAGCCTGTTCGGGATGAAAGCCGAAGGCTGGACGTACTAGCCCGGGCCAACGCTCAGCTAGGCGCAGGTTGGCTTGATTGGAGGCGAGATGCATGGACACAGCTATGATGGCTTCTACATGGTTGTCGGCAAGCGAAGCGAGCAATAGCTCCTGTTGTTCAGGCGGGTAGCTGTCTACATGAATGTGCGCGTCGATTAAGGGAACAATTGCTGCCGCGTTCAATCTCAATGCAGAGTGCATGTTCCAATCATTCATAATGGTTTACCCTGTCGTCAGAGGTGTTTTTGCGGATGCTTTCAGCGGCGTCCATGTCGCCGTCCAGTTTGTGCTTTTCCTCGCGCATCCAGCCAGTCATGGTCCGTTTCCATTCCATAAAGCGTGGATCCAGGGTGATTTCTTCCCTACGCGGGCGGGGAAAAGGAACATCTACGACATGCATCACTGAAGCAGGTCGCGCCGACAGCACATAAATGCGGTCGGAGAGCAGCAGCGCTTCTTCAATGCTGTGGGTAATGAACAATACAGAGCGGCGGTTCTTCTCCCACATCCGCAATAACCATTGCTGCATATCTGCACGTGTCAGCGCATCGAGTGCGCTGAACGGCTCATCCAGCAACATTAATTCCTGTGGGCTGAGCAGGGCGCGAAGAAAGGCCGCGCGCTGCTGCATGCCACCAGATAGCGTATGCGGATACGCCTTCGCGAACTTGCCCAGTCCAACCTGTTCGAGCCATTGCAAGGCTTCTTTTCGACGTTCACGTTCGCTGCCGTATCGGGAGCCCGCTGCTGCATCCTTTCGTGGTGCATTTTCCTGCCCGAGCAGTATGTTGTCCAGCGTGGTGCGCCACGGGAAAAGGGCGGGCTGCTGCGGCATATAGCTGATATGCCCGCGTTCACCAGTCATGTCCCGTCCATGCATACGGATACGTCCCTGCTGCGGCTTGAGCAGCCCTCCGATAATGTGAAATAGCGTGCTTTTGCCACTGCCTGACGGACCGATGAGAGAAACAAATTCGCCCGGTTTAACGGTAAGGGATACATCCTGCAGTACAGGCAGTGAGCTTCGCTTTTCCCGGAAGGCGAGGCTGATCCCGTCCAATTCCAAAGCAGGAGGGGAAGGCGTCATTACCTGCAGTTCTCCGGCTTGTCGCTGTTCATCAGCGACGGGTGGTGATGTCAAGTCAGTCGGATGCAGACTCATATGTGCCACGTCCTTTCATTGATGCTTTAATGCAATATGTGGATGTTATTCTTGATCAGGTTTCCAGCGAACCAACCATTTCTCCAGTAGTAAAATAACGACAAACATCAGCAAGCTGAGTGCAACAATAATACCGATAGCGGCAAAAATGAGATCCGTACGATAGGCAGACTTTTGCAGCAACATATAATATCCAATTCCTTCACTGGCCCCAATCCATTCGGCAATGATCGCGCCCATCACACTATAGGTAGCAGCGATTTTAACGCCAGAGAAGACTTGTGGCAGGGAGTGTGGTAGCTCTAGCTTTAGAAAAATAGTCCTGCGGCTTGCACCTGACATTCGCATGTAATTCATCATCATACGGTCTGTCCGTGTCAGCCCGTCCATGGCCGCTACAGCCACGGGAAAAAAGCATACTAATGTAATGACCATAAGCTTGGGCAGCACGCCAAAACCGAACCATACCATGAGCAACGGACCGAGGGCGATAATCGGAATGTTTTGGCTAAGGATCAAGAGCGGGTATAGAGCAGATTTGAGAAAAGGAATCGTATGAAGAACGATGGCGATCAGCAGTCCCGTTGCTGTCCCTATAGCAAATCCCGCAAGCGTCAGGCGAACCGTAGCCCATGTATGGGTGCCAAGCAACGCCGATTGCGCCATGCCCTCTTGTACGATTAGGGATGGAGCTGGCAGGAGCCAGGATTCAATATGTAAATAGTAAACCGCTCCCTGCCATGCCGCTAAAAAGAAGAGGACCGCCACAAGGGGCGGCCATACGCTTTTCCACCAGGATGCGTTCTTGCCTTTCACATTCATGGGCGATACTTCTCGGTCAGCTTGTTCATGCTGATGCCCTGTGGGTTATGTGCGATTTTGATCTGTGAAATGACGCTGGGACTTCCAGCTTCCGTCAAAGCCTCATGCATGTCTTTGACGACTTTCAGCAATTCGTCCAATTCGCCCTCCATTGTGGTATCCAATGGATTCACCTGATGCTTGACGCCGGAACGCTGGATGACCTCAATCGCCTTGTCTACATATGGATAAGAGTCTTCGTTATTAGGAGTTTTAGGGATGACTTGAATACTGAGCAATGTGTTAGCCATGCGAATTTCACCTGTCCTTTTTTGTTTAAGTTATTAGGAAAATAAATTGGTTTAAGGCGGGGAGACCGCTTCACGGTTCATTTGATCTTACGATCGCTGTTGCCGCGGGATTCTTTGAATTAAATTTTAAAGGTAAGAATCCCCCTGAGCATATGCTTCCGAAGCTAGCTTTCCTAAAGAAAGCTTTCAGGCGAACGCTTCGCTTCTCAAGATTCAAATGAATCGCTACGCTGCCAACCGCCTTATAAGCACCTTATTTTTAAAGCAGGGTTGTGTGGCATTTTTACACACATGCACACCTGCTTTTACGCTTAGATACTATGAGACTAAAGAATAAACCAAGTGGAGCGAGAACGAAGCGGACGGAATGGTGCTGTACAAGCGAAGCGGTCGCTTTTGTCCCCGGATTTCTACCCTGCTGATGCTTTAATCCGGAAATCCGGGGGCGGTGGCGATGGAAAGCATCATCCGTCCGCGTAGTGGCACAAAGGCTACTTCAAGCTCTATTTACAAGATCAACGCTTGGGCAAGAAGTCGTTTGTGAAGGCCTTATCGACTTCCAAAGGTTTGCTGAGCAGCTTGCGTTCATACATCCAGTCCGAGTAGTTTTTCCATACCTCCGCTTTTTGTACGCCCCATTGCGCGGCATCGTCCTGATAACGCGGGCTTAGCCATTTTTGACTAGCGAGTACCAGTTTTTTGTCCAGCTCTGGCACAGCTTTACTTAAGATATCTGCCGCTTCTTCTGGATGGGCGATAGTGTATTCATAGCCTTGCGCGGTAGCGTCCATGAACGCCTTAACCAGCTCAGGATCATTTTTTATCGTCTGTTCATTGCTCACAATTACAGGTGTATAGTAATCGAGGTTTTTGGAATAATCTTTTACATATAGCATATCCAATGGCTCACCTCGAAGCTTGGCCTCAATCCCGGTCCATGCGTAGAAAATCCAGGCAAAGTCAATATCCCGCTTCACAGCTGTAAAATAGTCTGCATTGCCCATATTGACGATCTTCACTTTGCTCACATCACCTTGGTCTGAATCCATGATGGATTTCATGACCGCTTCTTCTACAGGTGAACCCCAGCCGCCGTAGCTTTTACCCTCGAAGTCTTTCGGGCTTTTAATTCCGCGGTCTACCGGGGCTGCGAAGCCAGAGGTGTTATGCTGAATCACCGCAGCGATGGATACGAGCGGCACGCCTTGGATGCGAGCCTGAGTGACGCCTTCTTGATAGCTGATACCAAAAGGTGCAGCATTCGAAGCAACCATTTGGTCGGTCCCGCCTGAGCCTGGTTGAACAATTTGAACATTCAAGCCTGCTTTTTCGTAAAATCCTTTGTCCTTGGCGACATAGAGTCCTGTGTGATTCGTATTGGGTGTCCAGTCGAGCACGACTTTAACATCTTTGAGCCCCTTTGCCGAGGTAGACGTTGAAGTGTCGGCAGCAGGAGCCTCCTTTTGAGATGTAGGGGGATTGCCGCCGCAAGCGGTCAGAGTCAGAGCCATGAGCCACAGACTGATTAGACCCAGGCTTAACATTTTCATGCGCTTCATCGTTGTGTTCTCTCCTTTTTAATTACCCGTTGTCCGTCCAATCAGACAGCTTATGTTCCCCATTTTCACAAAAATAACATCTGCCGGAATGCAATCTTTCCAACAACTTCATCTTCAACAAAAAAAGCGTCCCGGGATTCCGGGACGCTTGCGCTTGTATATACCAAAGTAAGGGATGTCCTGTTTTAATAAAAGGCACATCTTGCTTAAGCATTCCTACGCTGGCATTACCCAGATCAGGTTGTAAGGGTCAGTGTCTTGGGACACACTCTCAGCCGGCCGATTCCAGCACCCCTGGCATTGTATGGTTTAATGGGTTCGTTTATTCGGGTTTACTACGACGATTATATGCCTTGAAGGCGGGTCTGTCCAGCCTTAAGGAAGCGCTCACGGTTCATTTGCCGAACGACAGGGTACACTTTTACTGTGAGCTTTGATCTGAAAATGAACATGAATCATTCAGATCTGTTCTGGTCATGTTATTTTCAGAACAGCTACACTGTATGTTTAGGAGAGCTGGTGCCAAGTGGCATAGACTCTATAGAATTCTAATTCGTAAAAAGGAGTTGTTGTACTGTGGGTAAAACGGAGACATTGGATCGCAGTCAGCTGGAACAAGCTATTGTGAAGGCTTTGGATAACAACAAATTTTGCTCGTTAGGTACGGTAGAGGGCGGAAAACCGAAAGTACGCTATATGGCCCTTTTTAACGTTGGAATGAACATTCATCTGGCGACGGATCGCAAAACACATAAAGTGGAAGAGCTAAAGGAGAATCCGAATGCTTATCTGCTGCTGGGTTATGAAGTGGGTGGCACGAAGGAAGTCTTGGAAGTGGAGGCTACCGTCCAGGTTACAGCTGATGAGGGGTTGCGCAAGCAAGTGTGGAATGATTCTCTGAAAAAGTGGTTTTCCGGACCTGATGATCCCGATTATGTCATTTTAGACGTCAATCCGACTCGTATTGAGTACGTCGGTCAACAAACAGAGCGCCAGGTGTGGACGAAATAGAAACAATATAAACGGACAAGCCAGTAAATTTCCAACCTTTTCAGGAGATTTACTGGCTTTTTTATGCGAAAAATAATTATTTTTTCATAAATATTTTAAGCAAATGACTACTCTTTTGTCTGGCGTTGGATTAAAATAGGAATGGTGGGTTCAAAGCTTACATATATGTGCAAAAGTATGTATATGAGGCATACACCTTAATAAGGAGGGGTATATTTTGTTATTTCGTAAAAATTGGTTTAAAGGGTTTACAGCAGCAGTTGTAGCTTGTAGCCTACTGGTGTTTTCAGCCGCTCCATCTTGGGCAGCTAGCGACTCTCGCGATAGCGCTACGGTGAATTTGCGGATCATGGAGACAACGGATATTCATGGGGCACTGATGAATTATGACTACTATTCGGACAAAGAAACCAACGAATATGGCTTGGTTAGTACAGCTAGTTTGATCCAGAAGGCACGTAGTGAAACAAGAAACAGTATGTTGTTCGATAATGGTGATTTGCTGCAAGGCAATCCATTAGGCGATTATATGGCTCGCAATAAAACCTTTGAGAAAGAAGGCGGTGTTCATCCGGTCTACAAGATGATGAATTTAATGGGCTATGATGCAGCTACAGTGGGCAACCATGAATTCAACTACGGTCTCGACTTTCTGGACAAATCGCTCAAGGGAGCTGATTTTCCTTATGTAAATGCGAACGTTTATGTTGATAAAGGGGGGCAAGCTACTAAAAATTATTTCACCCCTTATCAGATTCTTGATAAAACAGTAATGGATGAGAAGGGCGAAGAGCATACACTCAGAGTGGGTGTCATCGGTCTGGTAACACCTCAAATTATGCAGTGGGATGAAGCCAATTTGAAGGATAAGGTCGTTACAAAGGATATTGTGGAAACAGCCAAAAAGTTTATTCCACAAATGAAAACAGAAGGGGCTGACATTATTGTCGTACTTGCACATACAGGCTATGAAGATGTGCCGCAAACGCCAATGATGGAAAATGCCGTTAAATATTTGAGCAAGGTAGACGGAATTAACGCGATTCTGTTTGGGCATGCTCACAAATCTTTCCCAAGCTCAGATTTTAAAGATATGAGCGGATTAGATTTGGACAAAGGAACTATTAATGGTGTACCGGCTGTAGAAGCTTCTTCTTGGGGCAAGGATCTAGGCATTATTGATCTGAGCCTGGAAAAGAAAAACCGTGAGTGGAACGTCATCGACTCTCAGTCTCAAGTGCGTCCGGTTGTAAGTACCACCAATCAGGCTGCGCAGTTTATTCCTGAATTTAAACTAGTTGATGCGATTAAAGAAGAGCATCAAGGAACGTTAGATTATATTCGTCAACCTGTCGGAACAACGACTGCACCGATTACCAGCTATTTTGCATTAGTGCAGGATGATCCATCCATTCAAATTGTGACAAATGCACAGAAATGGTATGTTCAAAACCATCTCAAAGGAACAGAATACGAAAAGCTTCCCGTGTTGTCGGCAGGCGCTCCGTTCAAAGCCGGTGGTCGTAACGGTGCCGAGTATTATACCAACATTCCTGAAGGTACAATAGCGATTAAAAACGTGTCCGATCTGTACGTGTACCCGAACACGGTTCATGCCGTAGAAGTTACTGGTGCTGAAATTCAGGAGTGGCTGGAATGGTCTGCGGGTCAGTTCAACCGCATTGATCCTAGCAAAACAGAGGAACAATCGCTGATCAACAAAGATTTCCCAACCTACAATTTTGATGTGATTGACGGTGTGAATTACCAGATTGATGTAACTCAGCCTGCACGATATGATGCCAAGGGAACTATTATTGATTCTTCAGCCCATCGTATTAAGGATCTGCAATACAATGGGAAGGCTATTGATCCTGCACAGAAATTTATCGTTGCGACCAATAACTATCGTGCTTCCTCCTCCAAACTGGCCAACCCAGATGGCAAACGTATTGTGATGGCAGCACCAGATGAAAGTCGCCAAGTCGTTGTTGATTATATCCGTACGAACGGAACGATTAACCCGTCAGCGGACGGCAACTGGTCTATTGCTCCTTTTGGTCAGGCCAAGGTTACCTTTGAGTCCTCTCCTGATGCCAAAGATGTGCTGGCCGGAAATCAACAAATTTCATACTTGAGCAGCGCGGCAGACGGGTTTGCCAAATACAGCTTGAAAGCTGGCGCTAAGCCTAGTGCAGCAACGACGTCTGTGAAGGAAGCTGCGGCACCTGCGAAAGCAACCGCGAAGCCAGCTGTTAAAACGACTAAACCTGCAGCTGCAAAACCAGCTAAAACAACGAAACCAAAGGCGTCCAAGTAACTTGGAGTTTTAGTTTCCACTCCATATCAGAATGAAGCAGTAAGTCTCTTTAAACAAGAGACTTGCTGCTTTTTTTGATATCAAATACAACAGTACCTGCGTTTATCATGAGTGCAAAAAAGGTTTTGTTTTTGTCGAATATGTACTTAAGTCCTAAGTTGTTGTTGAGAATAAGCTAATTTTTTGTAAAAACACGTAATTATATAGTACTTTTGTTCTAATTATTTGTGATATAATGGTGAAAAAACCGGGAAATTGTTCCGAGGAGGACCATTATGACTTGCAGCAATTGCAGCATCATATTACCTATTAAGGATCAAGGATTGCTGAAAATTAGGCATTCTAGGGTGTCGCTTACTCCAGCATTAGAGGGCTTGGGCATGCTATCGGAACAAATGAAACAAGAACATTGGTGTGAGGGTAACATCGTGTTTCGCTATGACAGCCGTTCACAGTTGGAACAGCTGGTTAACGGACTGGCTCGTCTGCCGCAGGAGTGCTTGAGCCGAATGCAAGTTGTGGTGACTGGCTTGCAACATGTTGAGGGATTTGAGGAATGGCTTTTATTTGGTCAATTGCAAGCTCGACTGCAACATCCGGATCTGGTGAGTATTATTAATAATCAAAACTTTACCAGCCATATGCAGCCTATTGTTGACTACAAGCTGAATATCATCGGCTTTGAGTTTTTGCTGCGTCCATCACAGCCAGATAAGTCTTTTCAGCCTTTCCGACTGTTTGAAGTCGCCCGTGAAGCTGGATTGCATGCTCATTTGGATCGCTCGGCTCGTATTTCCGCTATTGAAAAAAGTGCGACCTGCCTTCCGGCGGGGATTAAACGATTTATTAACTTTCTCCCTTCAACCATTTATAATCCGGCTTATTGCTTGAATCATACCTTTGAGACGATTGAACGGTTATCTATGAATACGGAGGATTTTGTGTTTGAGGTCGTAGAGACGGAAGAAATAGACGACCTGAATTTTTTGCATCAAATCTTTGAACAGTATCGTACACGGGGAGTTTCAGTGGCGCTGGACGATGTAGGAGCAGGCTATTCTACGACAGAGCTTATGAATTGCCTCCAGCCCGATTATGTTAAAATTGACCGCAGTATAATTGATGGCTGTCATCATAACAGTGATCAGAAACGGCAAATTACAGGGATAGTGGAATCCGCTTTTCGTTTTGGTGGTCAAGTGTTAGCTGAGGGTGTAGAGCAAATGGAGGATTTTGAATTTTGTCGTGATGCAGGTGTGTCACTGACCCAGGGTTATTTGTTTGGTAAGCCG
Source organism: Paenibacillus sp. BT-177 (assembly GCF_025846815.2). Taxonomy (NCBI): domain Bacteria; kingdom Bacillati; phylum Bacillota; class Bacilli; order Caryophanales; family Paenibacillaceae; genus Paenibacillus; species Paenibacillus sp. BT-177. Next base: position 68,517 of record NZ_JAOYTP010000011.1, read on the forward strand.
GAGCCTACGCCGCCCTCCAATTTTATACTTAGTAGCGTAATATAGTCAGGAACAAATTAAAGAAGACGTATTTTATGAAAATTTGAGCTTAAATAAGAATGTGGCATAAGCAAATTCCAATTCTATTGGACAGTGCTTATATCACCATTAATGTAAAAAAACGCGAGTTGCAGAGGTTATTTCACCCCTGCAACTCGCGTTTTTTGTCATGCTTGCCGTTTTTATTTTTAAAGTAAAGATTGACGTCTTGAAGATAATTGAATACAGTGTATTGTATAGGAAACAGTGTTTCCTATACAATACACTGTATTCATACTAGGTAAAAAGTTAGCATTACAGGGAGGACAACCAAAATGAAAGCAGTGCAACTGAAAAATGGTTTTGGCTTTGAAGAGTTAACCTTGACGGAACTTGACATACCGGTGCCAGGACGGCTGGAAGTTCTGATCCGCATAAGGGCAGCGTCTCTTAATTACCGGGATTTGGTAGTTATCAACGGAGTAATGCCGATCGGCATTCAATTTCCCTTCATTCCATTATCCGATGGAGCGGGTGAAATTGTAGCTGTGGGCGAAGGGGTGACAAAATTTCAGGTTGGACAAAGGGTAGCGGCAAATTTACAACAGAAATTCATTGGTGGGAGCACGAGAGCGGAGGTCTTAAAGGACAGTCTGGGAGGCCCGCTCAGTGGAGTAGCGGCTGAATATATCGTTCTGCATGAAGAAGGGGTCGTCGCCATTCCGGATCACCTTTCTTGGGAGGAGGCTTCCACCTTGCCGATTGCGGCATTAACCGCATGGAGCATGCTGATGGAATCCGGCGGGCTGCGAGCGGGGGATACGGTGCTCTTGCAAGGAACAGGCGGTGTTTCCATCTTTGGGCTTCAATTCTCTCTGATGGCGGGAGCAAGGGTAATTATCACATCGAGCAGCAATGACAAGCTCGAACGAGCAAAGGATCTCGGCGCATGGCAGACAATCAACTATTCGGAAGTTCCCGAGTGGGATAAGGTGGCTCTGGAGCTGACAGGCGGCGGAGTTGACCATGTCCTGGATGTAGGGGGAGCGGCAACAATGGCGCAATCCATCAATGCACTTCGTACCGGAGGGACTGTGAGCATGGTCGGATTCTTATCGAGCTTGACTATTCCTGAGTTCGATGTCACCAGCATTTTGCAGAAGGCTGCGACGATTCGTGGCAGCCAAGTTGGTAACCGGGAACATTTCGAAAAGATGAATCGTGCCATTTCCCGCCATCGTTTACATCCTGTCATTGACCGAGTATTCCCGCTCAGCCGAATCGGCGAAGCCTTCGCACTTTTGGCTGAAGGAAAACAGTATTTCGGTAAAATCGTCGTTCAATTATAAATATTATTCACATCACATAGGAGGCACTCTAATGCCCAGTAAACCTGATTTATCTGTCAAAGATTCTCAAGGAAGAAAGAATAAGAAACCGCGTAAATGGGTACGCAGAAGCGGATTATCGCTGCTGGCGGTAATCCTTCTGGGAGTGGTTATTTTTATGCTCATCCCTCCCCCTGTGCAGCCTGCAAAATGGCTTGCACCTTCGGCTCCCTCTTTTGAACAAGCGGGTCCATGGCAACAAAACAACAAACTCAGCTCCGCAGAGCTTGTTACAGATGCCCCTAAGTTTCCGGAATTTATCACCTTTGACAAGGAAGGAAATTTATATACGGGAGACTCCGACGGGGAAATTTATAAGGTTGCCTTTGATACTAAGGGCAATCCACAAAAGGCTCAGCTATATGCAGATACCAAAGGAACGCCCAATGGACTTATATTTGACGTAAGTGGAAATCTGATCGTTACGGATGTTAAGAAGGGGCTACTGTCGGTAGATCCTTCCGGAAACGTGACGGTGTTGGCCAATCAAGTCGACGGCACACCGATCTATTTGGCCAACGAGCTGGATATTGCCAAAGATGGTACTATTTATTTTTCTGACACCTCCAATTATGGCAGTGTAGTCTTCAAAGAAATCGCCGAGAACAAGCCACATGGACGTTTGCTGAAATATGATCCGGCGACCAAGCAGACGACAGTTCTGTTGGAAGGCCTTTATTTTGCGAACGGGGTTGCCTTGTCTGCGGACGAAGATTTTGTGCTTGTGGCAGAGTCGTATCACTACCAATTGACCCGATACTGGCTCAAAGGGCCTAAGAAGGGGACTTCGGATATTTTTGTGGATAATCTTGCCGGTTTTCCGGATAACATTACGCGTGATGATCAAGGCCATTTCTGGGTCGGTCTCTTCACGACACGTATTCCCTTTGTAGATCAGATGCATGGAAGCCCGTGGCTGGCTGGAATGATGGCCAAATTGCCTCAATCGCTGCTCAGCGGTGCAAGCACACCTGTGAAGCATGGGCTTGCTGTGGAGCTTAATCCGCAGGGTAAACTCATCGGAAGCTGGCATGATCCTGAAGGCTCGCTTTATGGGGTAACCACAGCTGTAAATCATGACGGATATTTATATATAGGTACAGCTCCTGGAGGCAGCCAGGGTGTTCATCGTGTGATTTTAACCAAATAAGCCTGGGGAGGGTATAACATGATATTGGATGAGTTGAGATTATCCTGGAAAGCGAAGGAAAGCCTGGCCGGGAAAGTAGCTTTGGTTACAGGCGCAAGCAGCGGCATTGGGGCATCGATTGCAAAAAAACTGGCAAAGCGAGGCGCGTATGTAGCTGTATTGGCACGCCGTCAGGAGCGATTGGATGAATTGGTTCGCGACTTGCACCAAGAGGAATTGTACGAGGTCATGGCAATACCTGCTGATATCCAAAAAGCTGAAGACGTACAGCAGGCGGTCCACGCCATTCTTGAACGCTGGGGACGGCTTGACATTATCGTTGCCAATGCCGGCTTCGGGTATCGAAGCCCACTGGCAGAAGTGGAACTGGAAAGGTGGGAGGAGCTTTACAAGACGAATGTGCACGGTCTTGTCCTGACACTGAAGTACGGACTTCAGCCAATGAGGGAACAGGCCAAGGGGGATGTTGTCATTGTCTCCTCTATTGCAGCGAAGGAAGTGGTTGCCGGAGGAGGACTATACAGCGCTACCAAGTACGGCGTTAGCGCCATAGCCTCTGCATTGCGTTTGGAGACCAGTACGCAAGGAATTCGTGTAACTGCGATTCACCCCGGGGCGGTGGCGACGGAATTTTCGCAGGTGGCCGGATATCCCGAGCAGGAAATTCGGGCGTTTGCTTCGAGCGTTTTGCCGCTGCATCCCGATGATGTTGCAGAAGCTGCCCTTTATGCACTAGAGCAGCCGGAGCATGTCAATATTCCAGAGTTGACCATTATGCCTTCGGGGCAGGTCCAGCGGTTCAAATAGAGCGATATTTATTCTGACACAAACTGGGTAACCGGGTATGGTCATCGACGATGCCGGGTATGGCGGCGAAGAGGACTACGTGCCTTCGCTTGACCATAACCTGCTCAAATGGGTGAGCATGAACTAAAAAGCGCGAGCTACAGGGGGAATAACCCTTGCACTCGCGCTTTTTTATACTAATGACGAACCATGAATGTCCAATAAATTTTAAAACCAGCTTTGGGACAGCTCCATTTACTATAAAGCAGACCATATTCTGTGAAAATTTTGGTCCCACGTTCGCTCATCCAGTCATCGTGAACACAGTTATAGTGTGATCACGTATAAACCCAGCGGAGTAGTCGCGCTACCTGCAACCATGAAGCTAAGAGAATAGCTCGACTGGCCAGGCGGGACGCGGATGTCAGTCAGTCGGCATACCTTGGTATTATCTTGTAGCAAGGGGATACCGTATACATGACCATCCACGCGTACAGACCCGGCGAACGCGCCTCCACGTGGATTGGCATAGATTCGTACGGTACGTACCTCACTACTGTGATTAACGATAGGAATGGTTGCGTTATATATCGTTCCGAATTGTCCGCGATTATCAAGCGCAGGCCCCAGCTCGCTGCGTTTCCCTGTAAACAGCAGATCTGCAGGAGTTTCGCCGTTCAGCTTCTTAGTGGCACATGCTCGGTAGTTGGCGCTTTGTCCTACTACATACTCCGGCATACGCGCATTTGTTTCAGAAAAGGACCATACGCCCCGTGGATGCGCCTGTGGCGGGGGTACAGGAGGGAGCGCATCCTCATGAATCTCGCGCAGATCAGTCTGCGTATCTTTGCTGACTACGGTGCGAATCACATAGTCCAGCGTACCGTGACCTTCGGCATATTCTACCGTGAGGTCATAGATGAATCCAGCCAGCGATCCTTCGGGTAGCTCAAATTCCTCCAGCAAGGCGGTGCCTTTGCCGAATTTGTGACGGTCTACTGGCTTCAGACGTTTCATTGTACCTGCCAAACAGCTTTTGGCAATAGATTGCCCGACATCAATAATCCAGTTGCCATCCTCAGGTACAATCTCCAGGGCACGTTCAATATGGCGTACTTCCAGACGGGCCGTGCTTTTATTTTCTATGGTGATGCCCAGTTTAACAGGGCTGCCGATTTTGTTATAATGCCAGCCGAAAATCCGGTGCTTGACTGTCCGGGTGGTGGTGCGAACCACATCATGCCACAAAGTGGCTTGCTCGGTAGGTACCGTCACATGGGTAAGCGTCTCCGGGTTATCGCTAAGCATCAGGCGGCGTGTTCCCCCCTCAGTGGCTGACTCCACATCCACATGGATGTTGGGCGGGATCACAGCTGATTCCACAATCAAATCCTTTGGCTCCTTGGGTCGAAGGTTCATTTCAATTCCTCCCTAAATTCAAGAATGGCACCGCTTTTGGTTCAAGTATATGGGTAGTTCATAAATATAGGTAACGCCAAGTCCATGTATACAACCTGATTTTCAAAAAAATAAATTAAAAAATATATCGTAGGCTATAGCAGCTCTGCTTGTGTGCCCAAGCAAGCTTACATGTCCCTCATTTCCCTGCCCCGACGATTCGTATACAGGTATTGCGTGTATGTTAAGAGCATAAGCTATTGGATGTACAGAGAAGATACAGGAGGGAAACATGCCTAAAAAAATATGGTGGAAGGAAGCTGTTGTTTATCAGATATACCCGATCAGTTTTCAGGATTCTGACGGAGACGGAAAAGGGGACCTGCGCGGCATTTTGTCTCGGCTGGATTATCTGTCTGAGCTGGGGATTGATGTGATCTGGATTTGCCCGATATATAAGTCGCCCAATCACGATAACGGATATGACATTAGCGATTATTATGCCATTATGGATGAGTTTGGAACGATGGAGGATTTTGATGAACTCCTTCATCAGGCGCATGAACGAGGCATCAAAATTATGATGGATTTGGTATTAAACCATACGTCGGATGAGCATCCGTGGTTCACGGAGTCACGCTCATCCAAGGATAATCCGAAGCGGGACTACTACATATGGCGAACAGGCAAAAATGGCGGATATCCGAACAACTGGGAATCGTATTTCTCCGGTTCTGTGTGGAAATATGACAAGCTTACAGACGAATATTACATGCATCTGTATTCGGAGCATCAGCCGGATCTGAATTGGGAAAATGAAGAGATGGTGGGTGAACTCTATCGTATGGTGGAATGGTGGTTAAAAAAGGGAGTCGATGGCTTCCGCTTTGATGCCATTGCCCATATTGTCAAAGCAGAAGGGCTGCCGGATGCGCATAATCCTGACAAACAAACCTTGGTGCGTGCCTATCAGCTCTTTTCCAATCTGGAACAGGTTCATGTACTTCTACGGATGCTAAATGAAAAAGTACTGGAGCGTTATCCCTTAATGACGGTTGGCGAAACGTCCGGTTTAGGACCGGAACAGGCACTGGATTATGTGGGAGATCAGCGGCATGAGCTGAATATGGTGTTCCAGTTTGAGCACATGTTTATTGATGCACAAGGGTTAGGAACGGAAAAATGGAAGTACAAGTCGTGGACGCTGGTGGAACTGAAAAAAATAATGAGTAGTTGGCAGACGGTGCTTCATCAGGAAGGATGGAATGCCAACTATCTCAACAATCACGATCAACCGCGGGCTCTCTCGCGTTTTGCAAATGATGGACAGTACCGTGCGGAATCAGCCAAAATGCTGGCAACCTTCACACATATGCTTGAGGGTACGCCTTATATTTATCAGGGGGAGGAAATTGGAATGACGAATATTGCCTTCCCGTCGATTGATGATTATCGGGATGTGGAAACGTTAAACTATTATGAGCAGCAACGAAAGATCGGTGAGCCGGAAGAGCAGATTATGGCCGCGATCTGGCGAAAAAGTCGGGATAATGCACGTACTCCCATGCAGTGGAATGCCGGGCCTGCAGCCGGATTTACTGATGGAGAGCCGTGGATGAAAATTAATGATAACTACACGCACATTAATGCAGAGGCAGAAAGAAATGACCCGAACTCAATTTTCCACTATTATCGTAAGTTGATTGCTCTGCGCAAACAACATGAGGTCATAGTCTATGGCGAATACAAGCTGTTGTTGCCACTTGATACAGAGCTATATGTATTTTCACGCATGTTGGGACAAGAATGTTTGCTAGTCATTTTGAATTTCTTTGACCGTGATCCCGTGTTTCACTGGCCCGACGGTGAGAAGTTTCCTGCCGCCAAGGCGGAGCTGCTTCTCTCCAACTACGAACCGGTAAAAGGAGAAAATTTGCACGCCTTGAAGCTGCGGCCTTATGAAGCTAGAGTGTATAAGCTAACCTTGAAATAGGCGTTGTTATCCTTTGGATGGTAAGAGAAAGGAAAGGCCCATAGAGGGACCTTCCCTTCCTTAGCGTTGGACTAAATAGTTACTGTTTCAGCCAATTCACGTATTTTGGCGATAATCCGTTCTTCTTGACTTTCCCCCTCATTGGGGATAGATTCAGTCGCGTAGGCAGCCAGTTCAGCATGGTGGTGAATCATGACGGCATGGTGTGCCTCTTTGAACATTGGAATATCATTCGCATCAATGCCAAAGGCGATAAATTGACGAGGCTGCACACCAAGTTTCTGAAGCGCGTTCCATTTATGGATATTCTGGGGGCTAATGTCCAGTACCTGTTCATTACGGTGCTGATGAATGACCACACCCAGCGGTAGAAGCTTAGCAGCCAAGCCTTCCGTATCGTCAGCAGTTAAAATGAGCATTTTTACAATGGATTTCAAGGACGCCAAAGGTAGCTTTTGCGCCAACTTGTTGACATCCACATTGTTGAGTATGGGATGATCAGCTGCGCCTGTATATGCATAATCCCACTCACTGTCAATCAGGTAGGTGGCTTGGTGCTCTTCTAGCAGTGTGAGTAGAGCATTCTTTACTTCAGGAAGAAAGGACTCTACGTATTTTACACTGCCTTTTTGGGAGATCATTGAGCCGTTACCACCAATCAGGGTGTAGTTGTGAAAGCGTTCAGGAAGTACGGGCAGCATGTCGCGGACCAAAAAAGTGCTCTCCAAATCGTTTCTTACGTCATTATATCCATGACCTTCCTTATTCGTAAACTAATCAGCCCGATTCACACAGTCTGCTAGGGCAGATGTGGATCGGGCTGATGACGGTATTGAGTCATTAAGTTAGATGCTATTTTTAGTGATAGTGCTTAACTTTAAGGTCATCCAGGCTTTTGAACTCATATCCTTGCTTGCGAGCCTCGTCAATGATCGAGCCAAGTGCCTCGGCATTATCCTTGGATACAGAATGGAGCAAAATGACCGCTCCAGGGTGGAGCTGCTGCATAACTTGGCGATAGGCATAGTCTGTTCCTCGCTGAATATTCGTGTCCCAGTCCTTGTAGGCCACCGACCAGAACACACTCGTGTATCCGGCTTCTCGACAGGATGCCAATGCTTTTTCATTAAAAATGCCGCGCGGTGGCCGGACATATTTCATTTCCTTTTGCCCAGTCAGCTCTGCAGACGCAGTTCGTACCCGATCCAGCTCAGACCGAATCTCTGCCGAAGAAATGGTGCTCATATCAGGATGGCTCCATGAATGGTTTCCGATAATATGGCCTTCGCTGGCCATGCGGCGCATCAAATCCGGTTGGTCTTTTACAAAATGCCCGGTTACAAAGAAGGCGGCCGGAACCTTTTTGGCTTTCAATACATCCAGCACCTTGGGAGTATATCCATTTTCGTATCCGTTGTCGAAAGTAAGAAACAATTCTTTCTTAGTCGTATCCCCCAAAAAGATGCCGCCTTGTCTTTCAATCAGGTGCATAAAGCCTTCTTGTGCGATGGAAGGAAGCTCGCCTCCCTTACTTTTTTTAAATCCAAAATGATACGGCTGTCCGTCCACAGCTTGGGTAGCTGATGCTGATTCTCCCATAACTGTGGACATCCCCATCAATGCAATGCATAGCCACAAGGTAAATATTTGCTTCATCTATGTTCCTCCGCTTCCGCCCTGATTCGGGTAAGATGTGTATACTTCGGCATATTCCATACCATCTGCAATATCATGTTCATTTATGCAAAGAAAGAAATGCTTGCACCAAACTTAAAACACATATTGACATCAATATAAAATCGAAGTAGTATACTCTATAAAACTTACTAAAATACTCGGATTTAAATTTGATTCGATGTTCGTGCCATAGGAAAGAAATCAACTCAGAGAGATTTTACATACTTGATGGAGCGGGAGGAGTTAGGAGCTATGATTGAACTTAGGAATGTATCCAAAACCTATGTAAGAAAAGGCTTAAGCATTCAAGCGTTAAAAAATATAAATATCACAGTGGATAAAGGAGATATCTTTGGTTTTATCGGATTCAGTGGTGCGGGGAAAAGTACGCTTATCCGTTTGGTCAATCGTCTGGAGAAAGTAACGACCGGTGAGGTTCTTGTCGAAGGGGAGAGCTTAAATGCCTACTCGACCTCGGGGCTGCGAAAAGTAAGGAAGAAGATCGGCATGATTTTTCAGCATTTTAATCTGCTGGAATCGAAAACAGTATTTGAAAACATTGCCATTCCGTTGGTGCTGCTCAAACGCAACAAGCGGGAAATTGAGAGGCGTGTAACAGAGTTGCTGGCATTCACAGGATTATCAGATAAGGCAAATAGCTATCCCAGCGAACTTTCCGGCGGACAAAAGCAGCGTGTCGGGATTGCGCGGGCGCTTGCGAGCAACCCGTCCATTTTGCTCTGTGATGAGGCAACCTCGGCACTTGATCCGCAGACCACGCAGTCTATTCTTGATTTGCTTCGCAAAATTAACAAGGAATACAAGATCACCATATTGATCATCACCCATGAGATGTCGGTCATTCAGCGGATTTGCAACAAGGTAGCTGTAATGGAGAAGGGGGAAATCATTGAACAGGGCGATGTACTGGAGGTATTCGGGCAGCCGAAGCATCCAACGACGCAAAGCTTTGTACGCACAGTTATTCACGATGAAGTACCGGATAGTGTGCTGCAAACGTTCGAGCAACAAGAGTCGCAACGCATCTACAAGCTGGAATTTATCGGACAGGCAGCTTCCGACCCAGTGGTTCATGAATTGATTCGGAAGCATGATATCCATGTGAACATTTTGTTTGCCAACATGACGGAGATACAAGAAACGACGATTGGCTATATGACACTTCAACTGCGCGGTGAGCAGCTGGCCGTTCAGCAGGCTGTTGATTTTATCAAGAGCAAAGGAGTCCATATTCAGGAGGTGGAGAGTCTATGATGATTACAGGAACCACGATAACTTGGGATCAACTGTGGGAAGCTTTGTATGAATCCGTGCTCATGGTCAGCATATCATTATTTATTGGCGCTCTGATTGGGATCCCTATCGGTATTTTACTTGTTGTCACCCGTTCAGGCGGAATTTTGGAGAACAAATGGCTGTACGGTATTTTAAATCCGATCATTAACATTGTCCGTTCCTTACCGTTTATTATTTTGCTGATAGCGATCATTCCGTTAACTCGTCTGATTGTGCATACATCTATTGGGACCAGTGCGGCGATTGTCCCCTTGATTATATATATAGCACCCTATATCGGCAGGTTGGTGGAAAATTCGCTGTTGGAGGTCAACCCGGGGATATTGGAGGCAGCAGATGCGATGGGAGCGACTCCGTTTCAGGTCATTCGATACTTTTTGCTACCCGAGGCATTCAGTTCTTTGATTTTATCGTTAACGACAGCCGCCATTGGACTGATTGGTGCAACGGCTATGGCTGGTGCGGTCGGTGGCGGTGGGATTGGCGACCTGGCGATAGCGTATGGCTATCAACGTTTTGATACGCTGGTAATGCTGATCACTGTTATCATTCTAGTCGTGTTTGTACAAGGTGTTCAGTCCTTGGGCAATCTGCTCTCCCGCAAAGCACGCAGGGGTTAATGAACAAAACGGATATAAAAATATATAGTTGGTATGTTAGGTTTTAGCGTTATTACTGATCAAGAAACGCCCTATGTAACTGGATAGGGCGTTTTTGCTGTTTCTTATATGAAAACTACTATTACATTACTATTATAGAGCACCAATTACTGGATGAGGAACATACAGTTCTTCCAGCGACGCAATTTCCTCAGGTGTTAACGTAATTGATAGAGCAGCTACCGCATCTTCGAGATGAGATGTCTTTGTAGCACCGATAATGGGAGCAGTCACCGGTGCTTTCTGCAGCAACCAGGCAAGAGCAATTTGAACGCGGGGAACTCCACGTTTTTCTGCGATTGTCGCAACCTGCTCCACAATCAATCGATCGGAATCTGCAGTTGCATCGTATTTAGATTTTGCCACTTGATCGGTTTCAGACCGATGTGTTGTTTCCTGCGTATCCCGCGTCAATCTACCTCCTGCAAGCGGGCTGTATGGAATTACACCGATCTTTTCCTCCTTACAAAGCGGCAGCATTTCTCTCTCTTCTTCACGGTATAAGAGGTTTAAATGATTTTGCATTGATACAAACCGTGTCCATCCATTATTCTCAGCGACATGCAATGCCTTCAGAAACTGCCATGCATACATGGCAGAAGCACCAATATATCTTGCCTTTCCGGCCTTCACAACATCATGTAATGCTTCCATCGTCTCTTCAATAGGGGTATTGTAATCCCAGCGATGGATTTGATATAGATCCACATAATCTGTCCCCAGTCGCTTAAGGCTCTTATCAATTTCGCTCATGATGGCCTTTCGGGAAAGTCCAGCACCATTGGGGCCTTGATGCATACGGAAATGAACCTTCGTTGCTAGGACAATTTCATCTCGATTCGCATAATCCTTTAAAGCCCGTCCGACAATTTCCTCGCTAGTTCCATCTGAATATACATTTGCGGTATCAAAAAAATTAATGCCTAGCTTCAGAGCTTTTTTTATAACTGGACGACTGCGCTCTTCATCTAGTATCCATGGATGAATCCATCGTTCAGCGACCCCGAAGCCCATACAGCCAAGACAAAGCCGGTATACATCCAAGCCGGTATTTCCAAGCTTAACATAGTCCATTTGATTATACCTCGCTTCCTAGATATGGTTTTCTTCAACTCTAGTCTACTCCACCTGCTTACATCGGATATTATGCCATATGGAGTTAATTCCAAGCCAAGCACTTTTGCTGTGGAATGATTCGTATAGGTCTAATTGTTCAGAATCGGTTCAGTAGGGTTTCGTATACTTCTTTTAGCATAGTTCCTTGGTTGCATAAATCGTAGAACTAAACATGACTAAAGCCTTTGATATAACAGGATATATGCCAATAAATAGCTTCTAGGAGTGAAAATGTTGAAACTTGTAAATCGAAATAAATGGATTGCATCTGCAATGGTACTGGGGATTGCTTCAGGCTCCATCGTATCTCTGCCTTGGCTGGGAGGTGCCCAGACTGCTTATGCAGCGACAGCAGATACGCAAAGTGAAACTGGATTTGTAACACAAGCTCACACTTTGGGTTTGATGACAGGTGGTAATCAGGGCGATTTTATGGCACAAAAGAATTTGACCCGCGCAGAAGCGGCTAAAATTTTGTGCAGTCTGTTCCAGTTGGAAGTGAACAATCAGCCGCAAACATCTTTTATGGATGTGTCCTCGGATGCATGGGGTGCTCCCTATATTGAGGCCGTACGTGCAGCCGGGTATATGACAGGCAACGGAGAACTGTTCCGTCCGGGAGATGCCATTACCAAGGAAGAACTGATCGTATCGCTAGTACGCGCAATGGACTTGCAGGATGCAGGTACTACGGACGCACAGCAAAATGCAGTTCAGGTAGCTCGCAATTATGGTTTGTTATCAGAGGATGCTTCTGCAACGGATTTGAAAAATCCATTGAACCGGGAGAGTAGTGCGGAAGTATTCGTTAGCCTGTTGGATCATCCAGTAGGAGAAGTGAAATCAGAGGGCAATACTGTTCGAATCGGAAATATCCCCTACCAGCTGGAAGGATCTTTGCAAGGCTTGTTCGGTGAAAATAACAAAGCGGTATTAAAAGGGGCAAAAATCGATCTTAACCGTAATTTGCGTACACTTACAGGTGTAAAACAGCTGGAAATTAACGCAGACGGTGGCGTATTTGACGGTAAGGGTGTGTCTTTTGATGGACGCCTAATCGTCAATGGTTCGGTAACCTTGAAAAACATGTACTCCACAGGCGTATTGGAAATCAAAGGTTCAGGAAATCAGTCTGTATCGGCCATTTTGGAAAATACGACATGGTCTGGTGTGGAGTTAGGCTCTAAGGATGCCAAGCTGACAGCAACCGGAACGACAAAGATTGACAACTTGACGCTGAAAAATGATGCATCGATCGTGAGCGAAGGGAATGCTGTGATTAGCCGTGTTTCATTACAACAGGGACTCGGCAAGCTGTTGGTTAACGGTAGTATTGGTTTGCTGGATGCATCTCAATATGTGGGCGTTCCTTTTATTACGTTGGCTAAGGGAGCGGCAATCAGCCAGCTTAACCTGCCGGAACAAAAACAGCCGCGGGATGTTATCATTAACTATGATGTGGTGAAAGAAGCTATTGGTCTCGTGAATGGCACAAAGAACTCATCCTCTGCTGGATCGGTTATCACGGATACAGACAGCAAAGATAAGAAAAAACACGACAGTGACATTATCAGCGTAGACCGCAGTCAGTTGGAGACGGAAGTCCATGCAGCCAAAGAACTGCTGGAGCGTGCAGATGAGGGTGGAACGGATCAGACGCTTTACCCAGCCGCAGCGAAGGAAAGCCTGTCTAGAGCAATCAATCAAGCTATGCTGGTACTGAACAATACGGCAGCTACACAGACAGAAGTAGATCAAGCGCTCAGCACATTGAAACAGGATGTTTCTGTGTACACGGCCTCAGCCACAGAACCGGTGATTGGAACACAGGAATTAACTAGACTGATTCAGTTAGCTTCGACTACCCTTGAACAAAACCGAATGATTGGTGACGAATTTCCGTCTCTTTGGGATGACTCGCTAAGTCAAGCGATTCGATTTGGCAACAATGTGTTGGAAGGGAATGCGCCTCAGAATATTGTGGATCGGGAAGTAGAAAGCTTGGGTCGAGTAATCAAGGTATACAAAGCATCAGTAAAACTCAGAGATACCTATCTGCATTTTCTCGATGTAACGGATCGTGTGGAGAATTTGAAAACGGACAAAGCGCGTTACAAGTCCATAGTGAGGGAAGGATCAAAAGTATATCTGAATCCATTATCTACAACGGAGCAGTTGGAGGAATGGACACAAAAAATAGAAGGTGCCACAGAATCATTCCTAGCACTGCAAGCAGTGGACTTCTCAGTGCTTAAAAATACTTTACAAGAAGCGCAGGTTATCTACGATCAGAGTGGTTCTCAAAATACTGAACTAGACAACCTCATTCAGGAATATACAGAGAAGATGCACACCGCTATGACGCAGCTGGATGTATTGAACTTGAATATGGAGCTGAGTCAAAGGCTTGCGGAATTCACTGCGCCAGTGCCTGCTACAACTCGGGAAAAACTGCAGCAGCTGGTTCAAGATGTTCAACTCAAACTGCTGTCTGACCCTGTGGCTCGTAATTACTTGAATACGGAAATGATGCTTTTAGATCAACAAACAGTACAAGCCCACTTTGCACTCATTATGCCGTTTACTCCTGAGGAACAATTGGTGATCTCTTATAATCAATTAAGTCAGGCTAAAGGGACCTATATTGAAAAATATAATGAGAAAAGGCTACAGTTGAGAGACAAAATCATTGAAATGCAGACATCGATCAATGAAGTTTTGGTGCAAAATTCAGGCGCATTAAGCGCTGAAGCCCAGCAAGCTTTGTCTTCTGCTTCAGAGCATGCCTCTATCTTCTTAGGTTTGTCCAGCTTTGAATTACAAGACGTTGTTCATGTATACGAGGAGTTGCAACAAGTACAGAGCCAGTATGCTGCACCAATAGCAGTGGATACCATGTTGTTAAATTTCAACATAAGTATTGCTAATAATGAAGTTCAGACGTTCGGCCGTCATTATACCGAACAAGATAACGAAGAGCTTCAAGGGCAAATTAATCAGGCAAACCTTGTGCTTAATACTCCGGATATTACACAGCTTCAGGTAGACCAGGCTAACACAGATTTGATTACAGCGCTTTCGAACTACCAATCCAAATGGATCGTAACTGATCTTGATATCAATGAGCTCAAGAACATTGCGAACAATCTGCTTACAGTAAATGGTACAGATCCTACGACGGTCTACTTTCACAGAGTAGTGGATGCATTCAATCGTCTGGACCCGTATTATCCTATGCCGGAAGTTAAGAGAAATTACATGAATCTGGAAGATGCGATTCAGGAGTATAAAGATTTTATAGCCAGCCAGCAACAAAGCAGCGGAACAGGCAGCGGCGACAGCAGTGGTGGAGCAACGCCGCCAAGCGATAGCAACGGAACAGGAAGTAGCGACAGCAGCGATGGAACCACATCGCCAAGTGATAGCGACGGAACAGGAACTGGCGACAGCAGTGGTGACGGTTCAGGATTAATTCCTGGCGGTGGTAATGATGATAGTATGATTCCTTAATAAGAAAAGTTAGAAACTACAAGGATGTATAGAAGGGGACGATTCCGCGCAGATTTTATCTGCAGCGGGCGTCCCTTTTTGTGTGGACAACGCTTCTAATGTAGCTGGATAGAATAACCGATACAAAAAGATAGACGTTATTGAAAAGAGCGGGGGATTTATGAAAAAACAGGGTGTTTTATTTTTTATTATACTTCTGCTTGCGGTTGCGTTGCCGGTATATCCGTTAGTGTCGGGTGTATTATCCGGAAACAGTCATTGGAAAGCTCACAACGGTGTTATTGATTTGCGTAATTGGGACCCCGACAAGGAAGGTGCTGTACAGTTGGGAGGAGAGTGGGGATTTTATCCTAATCAGCTTTTGCAGCCTTCATCTTTTCAGGAAACGCGATATCAGGATTGGGGAAATCGTCAAAACTCCTCCAAATTGGGATTAGGCACCGGATCTTCTGCCAAAATTGTGAATGTGCCTGGTAGATGGAATCAGTGGATGCCTGGGGGACAGGCGACTGGATATGGAACCTATCATGTTCGTGTACTGTTGCCTGAAAAAGTGGAAAATCTGTACGGCATCCATATGCAAAATATTCGCAACTCCAGCCGAGTATGGATTAACGGAGCAGAGGTGGGGGCAAGTGGTATTCCCTCTGTTTCGGCCGACAAGGGCAAGCAGGGCAACGCCCCCTTTGTTGGGTTTGCTGCAGTAGATGGACATTCGGCTGATATTACCGTGCATGTGGCTAATTATAGCTATTCCTCTGGGGGGATCATTTATCCGCTGCTATTTGGGGATTATGCCAGTATTACGCATAGCCGTGAAGTAGCAATGGCAGAGGACACCGTACTGGTTGCAGGATTTTTTATCCCTACCGTATTTTTTATCATGCTGTACTTTTTACGTAGAAAAGAGAAGGCCCTGCTTTACTTAGCATGCTTTTGCATCGCGGCACTATTTTACATTCTGACACATGGAGAGAAGCTGCTAGTCTGGGGGATGCCGGATTTGCCTTATGAATGGATATTGAAAATTCAATCGTTCTCTTCGACGCTGTTCTACTATTTTCTGATTCGGTATGTTCATCTGACGACACAGATTGTTATGAATCGAATCGTGCTGCTTCTATATAATATTGTAACCGCACTGATGCTGGGTATGGGGCTATTGTTGCCTACACTGGTCCTTTCATCCTTTGAGACTTTTATTCTTCTTTTTGGTGTAGTCAGTGTGGGGTATGTATTACTGATTCTGATTCGTGGACTTCTTCAACGGACGGATGACGCTGCGCTGCTAGTCATTAGTATTATGAGCATTCTTATGATTGTGGTGACTAGTTTTGTGTATGTTCTGGGCTGGGGAGATGTACGTGGGGTGACAGCCTATGAAATGCTCATATTCGTATTGGCTCAAACACTGTTGCTGGCCAAACGTTTTGTACATTCGTTCATGGAGGTTGAGAACCTATCACGACGGTTGCTAACACTGGATGGGTTAAAGGACGAATTTCTGGCGAACACGTCACATGAGCTGCGTACTCCTCTACATGGAATTATTAATATCGCTCAATCCATGCTAGACCGCTACGGGGCACAATTCAATGAGCCGCAAAAGCACAACTTGGCCTTGATTGTGAATGTAGGGCGCAGACTGTCTTATTTGATTAACGATATTTTAGATTTTTCTAATTTAAAAAATGGAAGATTAGCCTTAAACCGTCGGCCTGTAAATGTCCAGACTGCCGTGAATTCTGTGCTAGAGGTATTGGGTCATAACGTAGGTAAGAAAAAGCTCCAATTCGTCAAAGAATGGCCCAATTCGTTGCCCAAGGTGGATGCAGATGAGGACCGGTTGAATCAGATCTTATATAATTTATTGGGTAATGCGATGAAATTTACGGAGGAAGGCGAAATCGTAATCTCTGCCAAGGTGAGGAACCGTGAAGTGGAGATCAGTGTGAAGGATACCGGACCAGGTATTGCCCCAGATCATCTTTCGCACATATTTGAACCTTTTAATCGAGGGGCGAATGCTGAGGACGAAGGATATAGTGGAACTGGGCTTGGGTTAGGCATAACCCGTCGTCTGGTGGAGCTGCATGGAGGTTATATCCGAGTAGAATCCAGATTGGGCAAGGGTTCGACCTTTTATTTTACACTGCCCTTAGCAGAGACTGGTACGTCGAAACATGAAGTTCAAAAACATGTCTTGTCTGAGATTATATTGCAGCCTGGTGCGACCTCGAATCAGGGTGTGAATCCGCTTGAAGAGGATGGATTAGAGCAAGTGAGGAATGTTCCTTACAGAGTGCTGGCTGTAGATGATGATGGGGTTAACCTTCGGGTATTGGAAGAGCTGTTATACGCCACAGGTTGTAGCGTAGTGGCTGTGGACCATGCTGAGGAGGCGCTTCATCTGCTGAATGGCCGTGCCCGATTTGATCTAGTTATTACGGACTGGATGATGCCAGAAATGTCCGGTATTGAGCTATGCCGACGGATTCGCGAACGGTATTCTCTCTCCGAGCTACCCGTGTTGCTGCTGACAGCGCGCGATCTGCCCGGCGATATCCATGCAGGCTTTATGGCTGGAGCAAATGACTTTCTGCGTAAGCCTGTTGATGCGGAGGAATTAAAGGCGCGTGTGCGCACTCTGTTGAACATGCGTCATTCGGCAGAGGAAGCAGTGCGTTCGGAGATGGCCTTTTTACAGGCACAAATCAAGCCGCACTTTCTGTACAATGCATTAAATGTTATTGTTTCGACCGTAGCAGTAGACCCGGATAAAGCAGCAGAGCTGCTTATGGAGCTGAGCCAGTATTTGCGCGGAAGCTTTGATTTTCAGAACAGGGAGAATACAGTTCCGCTATGCAAGGAGCTGGAATTGGTAGAATCGTATGTGGCATTGGAAAAAGCCCGTTTTGAAGAACGGTTGCAGGTGACTATAGAGGTAGGGAGGAACATCCGGTCGCTGATCCCGCCATTAAGCATTCAGCCCATCGTGGAAAATGCGATACGACACGGTGTGATGCAACGGGCCACAGGTGGAACAGTGCGGGTGATTGTACAAGAAGATGGAGCCGATTTTGTGGTCAGCGTGACCGATGACGGCGTAGGGATTCCACCAGAGCGACTGCAACAGCTACTGTCGGAGGAGCATGTATCGTCCAGTGTGGGTCTACGTAATATCCATCGCCGTCTGATCCATATGTATGGAGAAGGATTGCGGATTGAAAGCAATCCTATGCAAGGGACGACGGTAAGCTTCCGTGTGCCGGAAACGATCTTATCTCCCCCTACTGAATGAATAAAAAATTACAGTGCATCTGCCGGAAAAAGCTAATGTCGCGCCTGAGTTTATACGATATATAAAATATAAGAAATTAAAAATCGGATGATAAAGCAGATAGCCTGGTCATAGAGCATTGTGATGGATGGTTGCAGCAAGAAGGGGGCGCGGACACAGATGAAGGCGATATTGATTGATGATGAGAGGTCGGCATTAACCTACCTGGAACGGTTGCTGGAGGCGGACGGACGATTAACGGTCATGGGCAAATATACGTCTGCACAAGCTGGGTTGGATCATCTGGCGGTAGAACGCGTGGATATTGTTTTTATAGATATCGGAATGCCGGAGATGAACGGACTGGAGGCCGCCGAGTGGATTCAACAGCTGGACTCACATATTCATATCGTCTTTGTGACTGCGTATTCGGAATACGCTATTGAAGCATTCGAACTGCAAGCACTGGATTACTTGTTAAAACCTGTTCATGCCCGGCGGCTTAATAAAACGTTAGATCGGATTGTAGCCAGGCTGGCAGATTCCCGTCCTTCCAGCTCGGTCGCCGCAGCAGAGCAATTACCCAAAGTGCGTTGTTTTCAAAAGCTTGAAATTTCGGAGGATGGACAAGGAGCCGTGGGAGCAAGGCCATTCAAATGGCGTACATTAAAGTCGCAGGAGCTATTCTCCTTTTTACTACATCATGAAGGGGAATGGGTTAGCAAGGAGCAATTGCTGGATGCGCTGTGGCCCGAATACCATTTGGACAAGGCTGTTGTTCATCTCCACACGTCCATTTACCAAATCCGCAAGGCGTTGAAAGAACGGATGCAAGATACGAAGCTGGAATACAATCTGGATCGCTATCGTTTGAACCGTAATGGCTGGGTTACAGATGTGGAGCTATTCGAGCGGGGAATTTCCGAATGGGCGGCATCTGGCAACGGCGGTACACCGCGCATCGAGAACCTGTTGGCTCTGTACCGTGGCAATTATCTGGAGGAGCACGATTACCCATGGGCGTATGCAAAAAGAGAAAAACTACGCAATATGTATCTGGCATGTGCTTCAGAACTGGCTAGAGAAGAGCTACGTTCAGGTCGCGCCCGGCAGTCTGTCCAGCGCTTGCTCAGCCTACAGCAGAGGGAGCCTTACTCAGATGATATCTGTGGTCTGCTGCTGACAGCCTATGCCCAGTTGGGCGAGTATACAGCTGCTCAAAAGCATTATGAAAGCTTCGTCAGCTTATTGGAAGATGAGTTGGGTATTGAGCCACATCAGGTTACACACCAGTTGTACGTGCAATTGAAAACACAGACGCTACCTGCGTAGACTGCTGTACTCGCTCAGGTCATATGAATAGGCCAACCAGAGGTTACTGGTTGGCCTATTCTATTGGAGATTCTACGAGGGAGGCAGCCGGTAGAATGTGATAGCGCTGCTTCTTGGTTTTCACAATCGCTTGCTGAAGTTTTAATACACTTTTCTCCTGGCGGAGGATAAATACCCCAATTCTTCTCGGTATTTGGCTACCGTTCTGCGTGACAGCTCTAGTCCTTCCTTTGCCATCAGTTCTGTGATTGCCTGATCTGAAAATGGTTTTTGCTTCTCTTCACCGTCGATGATCTGCTTTATCCGCATTTTTGCGCTCTCTGATGAAGTAGCATCTCCGTCTTTCGATCCTAGGGCGGAGGTGAAGAAATATTTGAGTTCAAACAATCCACGGGGCGTCTGCATGTATTTATTACTGACCGCCCGGCTGATCGTGGATTCATGCAGGCCGGTTATTTCAGCAATCTCCTTTTGGGTCATCGATTTCAGATGATAAACGCCATGCTCAAAAAATTCCCGCTGCCTATCAACAATAGCCTGGGCCACACGCATCAGGGTCAGGCGGCGCTGCTCAAGGCTATGAATAAGCCATAATGCCGTATTCATCTTCTCACGAAGAAATCGTTTCTCTTCCTCCATAGCCGGCTTTCGAAGCATACTTTGGTAAAAAGGATTAATCCCGACGCGTGGGACTGTGATATCATTAACTGTCACAATGTAGTCGTTTTTAAATTTCTCCACTGAGATATCTGCTATATGATGCTGGCGTTCATATGGAGCAAATGCCGCTCCCGGACAAGGATTCAGCTTGCGTATCTGATCGGTAATTTGTTGTACCATGTGAATGTCGATCCCCAGAGCATCCGCGATTTTTTGTATGCGGTTACATGAAAGATTGACCATGTGATGTCGCACGATTTCTTCCAGATAAACATCATCATTCCCGGCATATCGCAGCTGCAAAAGAAGGCATTCCTCCAGACTGCGGGCAGCGATTCCTGCCGGTTCAAAGCCTTGAATCAGGGCAAGTATATTTTCAACCTCATCGGTGGGAACGTCAAGTATTCCGGCAACTGTATTTACATCCAGCTCAAGGTAGCCTTTTTCATTTAAATTCCCAATCAGAAACATGCCAATCATCTGTTGTAGCCTGGATAGCCCGCTGACCATCCCAAGCTGCGCTTTAAGATGTCTATATAAATTATCTGCGGGATTAGAGACAAAATCCAGAAGGTCTACCGGATTATCATTTTTTCGTGGCGAATATTCTTCTTCTGTATTGATTCTTTCGATGGACATGTCGATCTCTGCCAAATCAATGATCGGATTTTCATTTGCTTGCTCATGAAGATATGACATCAGATCGACCGAAGAATATTGAAGAATCGTGATGGCTTGTCGTAATTCTGGAGTCATAGCCAGCCTGAATGTTTGCTCTTGCTGTAATCCGTAGCGCATTATTTTATCTCAGCTCCTTACTGGGAAACAAAAATAACTTTTTATGCAGCTTATTCGTGAAGCTTATGCAATTATACTGCCAACCTTTGATCTTGGAAAAGAAGTGAATGGAATGGGTTGAATTTGAGTTTTGGATAGATTCAATAAAAAGGGTATCAGATTAATGATTAACTTGTCAGTTTATTTTCTTGTAGAGGATTATTTCTTTTTTTATATACTAATTAAATAAGAACTAGTCAGCATGGGGGAATACCGTGAAACGAATTGATGAGATCTTAGAGTATATTGCCAATGGTACAAAGAAACTGTCGGTAGAGGCCTTGCAGGACGGCGGTGGAATTACGGCTGCGGAAATAGCCGATCAACAGAATATGTTAAGAAATAATGTAAGCAAGGAGCTTAATAGTCTACTTCGCGCCGACTTGATTATTAAAATCAAGGGGAGACCCGTCAAGTTTTTGCACAAGCAGGTGATCGAGGAGATCTTTCGGGTTCAGCTTAAAGAGAAACAAATCCAAGTCAACAGCATTCATGAAATATTGCTGCCTGGAGAGCAAGTGGATCCGTTTCACGCCTTAATCGGTTTCATGGGGAGTATGAGAAACCAGGTTGAGCAGGGAAAAGCGGCAATATTATACCCGCCGAAGGGCTTACATACGCTGATTGTGGGGCAGACTGGCGTTGGGAAAACAATGTTCGCTAGGTTGATGTATAATTATGGTAAATATATGAAGCGCTTTTCAGAGCAAGCACCGTTTATCGTATTTAACTGCGCCGATTATTATAATAACCCTCAACTGCTACTTTCCCACATTTTTGGTCATGTAAAAGGAGCATTTACCGGGGCTGATCGGGAGAAAGAGGGGCTGGTTGAGAAAGCGGATGGGGGCATCCTGTTTTTGGATGAGATTCATCGGCTGCCCCCAGAAGGCCAAGAAATGATATTTTATTTCATGGACACGAACAGTTACAACAAATTGGGCGAGTCGGAGCGCAAGCGGGAAGCGAATGTGCTGCTCATCGGCGCTACGACCGAAGATCCCGGTTCTTCTATGTTGAAAACCTTTATCAGACGGATACCGATTACGATCAACATTCCTTCCTTGCAAGAGCGGACCGTTGAGGAGCGGTTTTTGATCCTGAAGCATCTCTTTGCAAACGAAGCCCATCGTGTGAACAAGCCCATTAGGGTTGAATTGGAAACTGTAAAAGCACTGATTGGCAGCGTAACCTATGGCAATATCGGTCAGTTGAAATCGAACATTCAGCTTGTGTGTGCCAAAGGATTTTTGAACAGCATACATGAAAATAAGGAAGAGATTGAACTTGATTTTAAAATTTTGCCCGGAAATATCAAGGAAGGTCTATTTAATATGGGGAAGAACCGCAAGGAGATTGCCGAAATGGAGATGGTCAACTCCTCGCTGTATATTACTCCTGAAGGCAGCAAAGGAATGGATGAAGCAGACGCTTCTGAACTGCCGTTCAACCTGTACAAATTGATTGAAGACAAGATAGGGATGCTCAAAGAAGAAGGACTCGATGACAGTTTTATCAATAAGTTTATAACTACAGATGTCAATATTCACATCAAAAGTTTCTATAACCGATTTTATAACATCAAAGGGGGACGGGAACGGATTCTTAAGATCGTAGGCAGAAATATTCTGGAGTTCGCTGAACAGGTGCAAGAGATGGCTCAAAAAGAATTGAATAGAAATTACAGCGACAGGTTTGTTTATGCCTTCAGTCTTCATTTGAGTGCCTTCTTAAAGCGAATCCGGGAGAAAAAATATGTCAGTAAACAAATCTATGATCCGATGAATGATCAGGATGAAGAATACAGACTGGCACTTATTATCAAGGATTTGATCGAGTCCAAGTTTGAAGTCAACGTACCCGATGCCGAGACTACCTATGTGGCGATTCTTCTGAAATCGGTAGAAGAGGAGCACCAGGGAAATGTGGGAATCATTGTAGCTGCACATGGCAACAGTACGGCAAGCAGTGTCGTTAGCGTTGTCGACAGCCTGCTGGGAAGCTCAAATATTTGCGCAGTAGACATGCCTTTGGATGTTAGTCCTAGAGAAATCCTGGAAGTTATTGTGGATAAAGTGAAGGACATTGACAATGGCAGAGGCGTATTGCTGCTGGTTGATATGGGCTCCTTGCTCAATCTTGAAGCAACCATTATGGAACGTGTCGGGATTAAGGTGAAGACTATCGATATGGTTTCAACCCCGCTTGTGTTGGAGGCTGTGCGAAAGGCCAGTATTTTTGATATGAATATAGAGGAAATTTATCAATCTTTGAAGGATTTTCGCGGATATAACACTGGAAATGCTGGAGTGAAAGCGGAAAAGACCAGTAATAAGGTAATCGTGACAGTCTGTTCCTCCGGCAAAGGTGCCGCCGCCAAGCTAAAGGAGTTTGTAGAGAAGGTTGTTTATGACTTAACCGAAGAGAAAATAGTTGTTGTACCGGCAAAGGTCAGGGAATTGGATAAAGTGGTGAAGGATTTACGGGCCAAGCATACGCTTCTTGCGGTGATTGGGGTTAAGCGGCCAAGCGAGCTCAATGTACCGTTTATCCCTTTGGAAAAACTGATCGAGGCAAGCGGTGAACAGGCATTAAGAGAATTGTTGCTCAACAATCAGTTGCCTGTTATGCATGAACACGGAAGCGTGGTCGTAAGAGATCTATGTGAGGATACGCTAAAGGAGTTTATGACTTATTTGAATCCTCACAAAATTTTGGGGATTTTGATGAAATTTATCGAGCAGCTGGAACAGGAACTGGAGGCTGATTTCCATTATGCAAAGAAGGTTCAGCTTGCTGTTCATACGGCTCATGCGCTGGAACGAATGGTCATTGGAGAAGGGCTAGTGTATCAGGAGGATGTATCCTTGCTTGACCAACGATTAATCGATGTGGTGAACCGTTCCTGCAATATATTTGCTTCCAGTATTAACATTAAGCTGACTAATGATGAAAAATATTATATTTGCGAAATCCTAAGCGAAGTATATAACTGTATCCCCAAGTAGTGGCGCAAGTGTATAAAACGATGCTGGATGTGTATTAATCATGCGGATAAGGATAATAAGTAGTTGGTGAGAAAAGACCAAATTCCCGGAGCAGCCGAGGGTTTGGTCTTTTTTTTGATAGTTAATCGCATCATACAGAATCTTGGCATGAGACTTGCATATAAGTATAGGCGAAGGATGCAAGGAGGGGGTGAAACAAATGATAGGTGTTATTGTTGGCACTCATGGAAAATTTTCCGAAGAGATCCTAAGATCCACGGAAATGATTTTCGGCCATCTGGAAAATGTGGTGGGTGTAACGTTTGAACCAGGTGAAAGTGTTAACGGACTTGTTGAGAAGTACAAAGCGGCCTTGGAAACAATTGATTGGACGGACGGATTGATTTTTCTCGTCGATTTGTTTGGTGGCAGTCCCTATAATGCGGCCAGTAGGATTGTGGCCAGGTATGAAAAAATGGACATTGTAACAGGGGTAAACCTGCCAATGATCGTAGACCTGCTGACCAATAGAGGGCTGGAGAACGTGGAGAATCTGAGTGATCTGGCCATCCGTGCGGGTCAGGATTCAATGAAGTCTTTTCGTGTCATCCGGGACATACAAACAGAGGAGGAATTATAGGTATGGAAATATCATTTGTTCGTATTGATGACCGTCTGATTCATGGTCAGGTGGCTACTGTGTGGGTGAAGGAAACGAAGTGTAACAAAATTATCGCCGTCAGCAATGAGGTCGCTGCGGATACGCTGCGCAAAACCTTATTGTTACAAGTGGCGCCGCCGGGGATTAAAGCTTATGTTGTCACGATTGCGAAAGCGATTGAAGCTTATAACAATCCTAAATATAACGATTTCAAGACCTTGTTCCTGTTTACCAATCCCACGGATGTACTGCGGGTTGTAGAAGGTGGGGTACCGTTTACATCGGTAAATGTAGGTGGAATGTGCTTCAAAGAAGGCAAAACACAAATTACCGGAGCAGTGTCCGTAGACAAGCAGGATGTAGAGGCATTTTATAAATTGCACGAAAAGGGGATAGAACTGGAGATTAGAAAAGTGGCCAGTGATCCTAAAATTAATTTGATTAACAAGCTCCAAAATGTCCAGTTTTAACAACACGTACGCATAAGAGAGGGGGTCAAACATGAGTGTTTTTGAAATCGTAATGGTCACGCTGGTTGCAGCCATTTGCGGAATGGGCAGTGTTTTGGATGAAGGACAGACTCATCGTCCTATAGTTGCGTGTACACTGATCGGTCTGGTCCTGGGAGATCTCAAAACCGGTATTATTCTAGGCGGTACGCTGGAATTGTTGGCTTTGGGCTGGATGAATGTCGGAGCGTCCATGGCTCCGGATGCGGCTTTGGCCAGTGTAGTCTCAACCATATTGGTTATTGTCGGGCACCAATCGATCGGTGCGGGAATTGCCGTTGCGATTCCGATTGCGGCTGGCGGACAAGTGTTAACTATCTTTGTTAGAACGATTACCGTGTTCTTTCAGCATCTGGCAGATAAATATGCCGAATCTTCAAATTTCAAAGGAATTGAATTATGTCACTTCATAGCCCTCCTTCTTCAGGGATTACGTGTCGCTTTGCCTGCCGTATTGGTGGCTATTGCAGCAGAAACCGGTCTAGTTACGACTTTGCTGGATGCCATCCCGGAGGTCATTACAAAAGGGCTGCAAATTGCAGGGGGATTCATCGTCGTTGTAGGATATGCCATGGTTATTAACATGATGGCAGCCAAATATCTGATGCCTTTCTTTTTCTTGGGCTTTGTCATCGCGGCATTTACAAGCATCAATCTGGTTGGCTTTGGAATCATGGGAGCGGTTCTGGCTCTGCTGTATATCCAGCTCAATCCCAAATATAGCCAGCGCAAAGATCAAGTGGGTGAAATTGAAGAGCTCTAAAGAAATTCTTAATGAAAGAGTGGGGTACTATGGAAGAAAAAAAGTTGACCAAAAGCGATTTAAACAAAATGTTTTTCCGTTCATGGTTCCTGCTGGGATCGTTTAATTTTGAGCGTATGCAGTCGATTGGTTTTTGTGTCACCTTGATTCCGGCAATCAAGCGGCTATACAGCAAGAAGGAAGACCAAAAAGAAGCACTAAAGCGGCATTTGGAGTTTTTTAATACTCAACCGTTTATCTCTGCACCGATTATGGGGGTAACGGCCGCTATGGAGGAGCAGAAAGCCAATGGACAGCCGATTGATAATGCTACCATAAGTGGCGTGAAAGTTGGCTTAATGGGACCTTTGGCTGGAGTAGGGGACCCTATTTTCTGGGGAACATTACGCCCCGTTCTGGCTGCATTAGGAGCTTCCATTGCGTTGTCCGGAAGCGTTATCGGGCCTGTCCTATTTTTCTTGCTCTTTAATGTTATTCGCCTGGCTACCAAGTGGTACGGACTGAAATACGGCTACCAAAAAGGGACGGAGATTGTGTCCGACATGTCCGGAAACCGGCTGCAAAAGCTTACGGAATCGGCCTCCATCCTGGGACTATTTGTTATGGGCGCACTCGTATCTAAATGGACTACTCTGAATATACCACTCGAAGTATCCCGATATACCCGTTCGGATGGAGTAGAGGTTGTTACGACGATTCAGATGATTCTGGATCAATTGATACCTGGACTGTTACCTCTTTTGCTGACTTTTTTATGCATGAGACTGCTCAAAAAGAAAGTGAATGCTATAGCTCTGATTTTTGCTTTATTCGCAATAGGAATTATTGGATACGCTCTTGGTGTATTGGCTTAAGCCAATTTGTAAAGTGATCCGGTCAAGCAATCGTCTCTGACCGGCAACCTGCCGCTTAACTTGTAAACGCTTTAAATTTTACTGATTAAAATATTCAATCATCTACAAGCGAATCTGCAAGCGCTCAACGATAGTCATGAAAGGCTACTGGCTTGTTGAAAACTGACATAAGCAATGATTCTCTATCATTAATCACAACAGGCTCAATGATGGTTTTAAAGCCACATTGAGCCTGTAAAAGCAGGTTCCGCTCTTTTGCTGTTAGTATGTTCGTTGTAATTTTTTGGATGATCTTGCAAGAGCGGGTGCTAATCGCCTCTTTTCTCTATGATCTGATATTCGCCGAGACCTGTTTTCTTCAGTGGCATATGCATATAGCATATCTCTTCACAGTTAGGTCATATTGAGAGGTTTATGAAGCCACGAAGACTTAAGGAGGCCATGGCATTGGGAAAAAGGAGACGAACTGGCTTTAAGGGCAAAAGAATTAGGGTGGACGTTAGACAATCTTCTTCAGCTCAAACAGGACAAGGCGGTAACCCCATTTCTATCAATGCGTCGGATGTTGGGGTAGTAAGAACAGATGTCCAAAATAAATAATCAGCTTGTACAAAAAGCTATATCCTCAACGTAAAAAAATCGCCGGGAATAAGTTGGATAACTTGTTCCCGGCGATCTTGCTTTTTTTACAGTCGGCAGGTATCTTCATCAGCATCCGCGTCTACATAGCCTATGCCTTGCTTTCCGTCTTGTTGTCGCCTTCTTTCGCAGGCTTGACTGACCGTGCAGGCGCTGCCTTCAGCACAGTATATCCGTAAGGTGGAAGCTCGGCATGCAGCCCCTTCGCTCCTACGGACCACTGGCCTTCGCCAAAGGCTAATTGCCATTCCTGCTCTGGAATGGACAATTCAAAAGTGTGATCCTCATCGGAACGGTTGAGCAGCACAAGCAACACTTCTTCGTCGCTGCGCCGCTCGTAGGCGAGTGAAGCGCCCTCCGGTTGTGCCTCCAGGAAAGTGATGCTTCCTTGATCACGGAGGACAGGGTGCGCCTTGCGAAGAGCGATCAGCTCACGATAAAAGTTGAACAGCTCGTGGTCCTGCTTGTCGGTATCCCACTCCATGCACTGGCGGCAGCCTGGATCGGCATCTCCATCCAGGCCGATCTCATCGCCGTAAAAAATGCAGGGTGCGCCCATATACGTGAACTGGAACAAAGCAGCCAGCCGCATCAGTTGCTTGTCGCCCCCGCACAGCGTCAGTAGGCGCGGTGTATCATGGCTATCCAGCAGATTAAAGGCAACCTCGGATGCCTGCTGCGGATAGCGGGCAAGCTGGCGTCCAATGGCGAAGGCGAAGCTCTGGGCATCGGTCACTTTTTTGACGAAAAAATCATTCACCGCATAGGTGAATGGATAATTCATCGTCGCATCGAATTGATCGCCCTGAAGCCATTCTGATGATTCGTTCCACATCTCACCCAAAATATATGCATCCGGATTAGCCTGCTTGACTGTAGTGCGGAATTCACGCCAAAAGGCGTGGTCTACCTCATCTGCCACATCCAGTCGCCAGCCGTCGATACCGACCTCTTCAATCCAATGCTTTGCCACATTCAGCAGGTACCTTTTCACCTCAGGATGTTCCGTGTTCAGCTTGGGCATCATCGGTTCAAGCCCGAATGTATCGTAGGTCGGTGTGCCATCGACCACTTCCAGCGGAAAGCTATGAACATGGAACCAGTCCTTGTAAGGTGAGGCTTCGCCTTTTTCCAGTACATCCACGAACGGTTTAAAGGTACGTCCTGAATGGTTGAACACCGCATCGAGTAGTACCCGGATTCCCCGATCGTGGCAGGCCTCCACCAGCCTTTTTAATATCTTTTTGTCCCCGAAGTGCGGGTCTACCTCCATATAATCCTCAGTATCATATTTATGATTGGTCGTCGCCTTGAAGACAGGAGTCATATATATGGCGTTGATCCCCAACTCGCTCAGATGATCCAGATGATCGAGAATCCCTTGTAAATCGCCACCGAAAAAATTGTCTCTTTGCGGTGTGCCACCCCAGTCCTCAGCATCTTCCGGGCTAATGGAGGGGTCACCATTGGCAAAGCGTTCTGGGAAAATCTGATAAAATACAGCATCCTTCACCCATGCGGGTGGCTTCAAAATATCAATCGGATTTAAAAACGGATATTGGAACAGACTGTCTGCATTTTGAGGTTCCTCGGTGGTGAAATCGTCCTCGTCCATCCAAATTCGTTCCTCGCCATCTTCCAGCAAAAATCCATATTTCAGCCGACGGTGAGTAGGCTTTACAGTACATTCGTAGTAATCGAACCTGCCATCGGTGGCAAATTTGGACATCGGAATAAGCTGCCGAGTACGATCCCAGTCGTACTTATCTACGGTAAGAACATGAACAGAAGTCAGGTCATTTTTCTTTGCACGAAGCCGTAAAATTATCGTTTCATCATCATAACCAAAAGCCCAATTACGTTTCGGGTGGTGGTATATCGCTTCCAGCAGCATCTGATAGGCCTCCTTGTTCACCTGCATTCAAATTTGAAATTGTGAAGCGTATGTCGTATAAGGTAGTTATTAACCTTTTTAAGTGGGTTATGTACCATAAATGCTATAATGCCCATTACATAAAAGAAAAACGATAAGTAGGTGTCTATTATGAAAACAAATGTGCTATACATCGAAGATGACCAAGATATTGGTGCTTGGACGCATCAGTATTTGGAAGAGCGAAATTACGCTATAACCTGGCTTCGCAGCGGAGATGGTGCTGTGGAAGCAGCTCGTACGTGCCAACTCGTGATTCTGGATGTGATGTTACCTGGTCTGGATGGGTTCACCATTGGGAAGCGGCTCAAGAAAGAGTACCCGGAGCTTCCCATTCTCATGTTGTCTGCCCGTACATCCATTGACGATAAGCTGCAAGGATTGGATTTTGCTGATGATTATGTGACAAAGCCCTTTCACCCCGATGAACTCATAGCACGTATGGAAATTTTGCTGCGGCGATCAGGAAGCGTATCCGAAGAATCTCTACAACTGGGACATCTGTCTGTGTTTCCTCCAGATAATCGTATTGTAAATCGTGATACCGGGGAGGAAATTACGCTGACAGGCAAGCAATATCATATTTTTGCTTATTTGCTGCGGCATTTGGGCCAGATTATGACGAAGGAACAAATGTATGAGGCGGTGTGGGGAGATCCGTATATCGACGGAGACAAAACCTTGATGGTCCACATCCGGCATTTGCGGGAAAAGCTGGAGATTGATCCTGCCACCCCCCGTATCATTGAGACGATCCGTGGTGTAGGTTATCGGGTGAAGGCATAATGAACGGTATGCGTAAAAGGTGGACAGGATTACATCGCAACTTCCGTCCAGGTCAGGGAGGGCGGTTTCGTAATTCATTGTTGTTCCGCTATCTGGTCATTATTGTGTTTGCTATGATGCTGTTGCCCATTGTATTGCCTGTTACAACCTTGATATATAGCATACTGTTGAACTTGCAGACAGATGTCAAGCCTAAGAATCCTTACTATCCCTCTACGACCCAAACTGAACATAGCTGGCATCGAGAAGCTATCGCCTTGAAGGGAGCTAGTCCAGAGCAAATCTCAGCCCATCTGCGTAAAATACAGCAAAATATGTTCCCGGATTCACAAATATTTTGGGTCGATACCGCAGGGTTAACCAGGCTGGAGCTGCCGACACAACCTAACATTCCAAAACAATGGAGCGCAGCGCAGGCTATAGCTTTTATGAAGCAAGCCAGCTATGATGGGCCGTTTACAGTCGTGGCCTTTATCGGCGGGGGCAAGGATGATGTGAATCAGGGCTATATGGTATTAAAGGTGCCCCGTTCGTTTTTTGAACAGTCGTCTACTGATAATGGCATGTTGATGTAC
The DNA here is from genome assembly GCF_025846815.2 of Paenibacillus sp. BT-177. NCBI lineage: Bacteria > Bacillati > Bacillota > Bacilli > Caryophanales > Paenibacillaceae > Paenibacillus > Paenibacillus sp. BT-177. Next base: position 99,345 of record NZ_JAOYTP010000011.1, read on the forward strand.
TATCTCCTTTTTATTCTATTGGTTCTGGGAGCTTTTATATTCGTATCTCTTCTGTTTTTTGGAGGCATTCGGCGGAGGTTGTTGCAGCTTCAGGCCGCCATGTCGCAGCGAGGAGAGGATGGGTTACCCATCCTCGTTGCCACCGGTCGCCCGGATGAAATCGGCAAACTGGAGGAAGCTTTTAATCGGATGGTCGAACAGTTGGCAGAGAGCCGAGGACGTGAGCGTCAGGAGGAGGAACTGCGGAAGAGGCTGGTCGCTGATCTGTCACACGATATTCGAACACCGCTTACGGTTGTGCGCAGTCATCTGTATACACTGGATGCAGAAAACCTGAGCAGCAGAGGGAAGCAGTCGATTACACTAATGGAAAATAAGTTAAAAGACCTTGGAAGTCTGATCGACAACTTGCTGACCTATAATCTCCTATCTAGTGGCAAATACACCATGAATAACGAACCGCGTGATATTTTGCGGCTGGTGCGCGAGTGTGCGGCCAGCTGGTATCCGGTGTGGGAAAAGGAAGGCTTTGAAGTGGATATCGACCTGCCCGAGCATAGTATGGTGTGGAATGTCGACGAGCAGGGCTTCCGTCGTCTGCTAGATAATCTTTTTCAAAATGTAGTTCGTCATGCTGCCTCAGGCCGGTATATTGGTATTCAAGTTCAGAAGGTTAACGGGAGAGAGGCATTGGTCATTGCAGATAAAGGCCCGGGAATGGAACGGCAATCCAGTGAAAAAGGAGCTGGAATTGGCCTGGCGATCACAGAACTATTGGCTCGCGAAATGAATTTGGAGAGGGAGATTTGCAGTTCATCGGCCGGGACACAAATCCGTTTTTTAAACAAAACTTAAACTCAGTGTTCCCTTGGCTTTAAACTTGGCGCGTTACGATAGGTGTCGAGGTGAGGAACTTGAACGAATCAATCATTGAAACGAACAGTCTCAGCAAAATATACAAAGGCCGCGCCGCGGTTAATCAGCTGGACCTGAAAATAGCGCGGGGAGATATTTACGGATTTCTCGGACCCAATGGAGCAGGGAAAACGACAACGATCCGCATGCTACTTGGGCTTATTCGCCCAACTCGAGGAACGATCCGTATATTCGGCAAAGATATTCGCAGACATAGACTCGATATTTTGCGTAAAGTCGGTTCATTGGTAGAGTATCCTTCGTATTATGGTCATTTGAACGCCGTCGAAAATCTGGAGGCTATTCGTCGTATTTTGAATGTGCCGAAAGAGAACATTGCGGAAGTATTGGAGGTCGTTCGGCTGACCAAGCACGCTAAACGCCCGGTTAAAGGTTACTCGCTGGGCATGAAGCAGAGACTTGGTATCGCAGCAGCCCTGCTCGGCAATCCCGAAGTGCTTATTCTGGACGAGCCAACGAATGGCTTGGACCCCGAGGGCATTCAGGAAATGCGCGAATTGATACAGGCGATGCCCAAGCAGCGGGGGATCACTGTACTGGTATCCAGCCATTTGTTGAGTGAGGTAGAGCATATGGCGAATACCGTCGGCATTATCCGTGAAGGACAACTGGTCTTCCAAAATACGATTCACAATCTTCGTCAGGAGTCCGCAGGGGGGATTCGGATCGTAGTATCGGAGCCGGAAGCAGCCCAATTGATTGCACGTGAACAGGGCTACCATTCAGTGAAGGACGGGTCAGCGCTGAATTTTGACAACATGAATGATGCGGCTGTTGCGCTGCTAGTTAGAAGATTAGTTGAAAACACACATGCCGTATATCGTGTGGAGGAACGCCGCAAATCGTTGGAGGATATGTTCATGCAGGTGGTGGGCAAAGGAGGGGGTTCCCTATGATGCTGCGAGCGTTGACAGCGGATCTGCTCAAAGCACGCAGAAAGGGAATCTGGTTCCTGGTATACCTCGGTCCTCTTGGGCTGGTGGCGATGCAGGGACTGAACTTTGGGCTCCGCTATGACTATCTGATTCCGCGATATAAGGGCCGCTTATGGGAAAGCTTGATGGATAACATCGCACTGTTTGTTCCCCTTGCACTTGTGTTAGGAGCCACGATGGTCGCTTCCATGTTGGCGAATGTGGAGCATACCTCTAACTCCTGGAAGCAGCTGTTGGCTTTGCCTATTTCCAAATTTAGTGTTTATATGGCAAAGCTAACCCTGGCCATTGGAATGCTGTGCGTGTCCTGCCTACTCTTGACGGTAGGGACTTGGACCTTGGGGATGCTTCTTGGCTTTGGGGGAGAGCCCGCACCGATAGGGGAGCTACTGCGGCTCGGGTTTTGGCCCTTAGGCGGCACGCTGCCTATACTCGTATTGTTGTTGTGGCTAACGGTCACGTTCCATAATCAAGCTCTGCCTGTAACACTGGGCATTACGTTAGGCATTGGCAGCTTATTCGCTTCCCAACTGTCCGAATGGTTTCCGCTGGCTTGGCCGCAATTCGCATGGGTTGCGCCACAAGCGTGGATATTCGCATCTATCGGATGCGCAACAGGTGCACTTCTCAGCCTGCTGACCGCAGCTCATTTTAGCCGAAAGGATGTGGCGTAATGTTCGGAGGATACGTACGGTTACTTTCTGTCGAACGCCTGAAAATGGCGAAATCGCCCGTCTGGCTGCTTGCGCTCGTCAGCCCGGCGATTGCCGTCCTAGTTGGTTTACTGGCGAATCCGGGAGGAAACTGGCTGTTGCTGTTGGCTGCCATGCTTACAATACATGCAATGCTGTTCCTGCCGATGCTGACCGCCGTGTTTGGGTCTCTAGTCTGCCGTTTTGAGCATGGGGGCGGCGGCTGGAAGCAGCTGATGTCACTCCCGTTGTCCCGCACGGGTCTGTACGCAGCCAAGCTGACCATCATTATGGCTATGGTCGGACTGACTCAGCTGCTGTTCGGAGGAGCGCTGCTGGGTGTTGGAGCTGTGCAGGGGATGAACGGGCCGATTCCTTGGACCGTGATCGCCCAAAGCCTGCTTGCAGGCTGGGTTGCTTGTCTGCCGTTGGCCGCCCTGCAACTGCTGGTGTCCTTTTTGTGGTCTAGCTTTGCTGCACCGCTTGCTTTGAATTTCGTCTTCACCGTGCCCAATATGCTGGTCGCCAACTCTCAGACCTATGGTCCGTACTATCCATGGACACAGCCTCTATTGGCGATGATGCCGAGTGGAGGAGACAATTTCGGGGCATTCATGGTGCCAACGGATACACTCTTGATGGTGGTACTGGGTAGCTTTGTCGTGTTTGCGTTTGCTGGTCTGACGATATTTCGTTATAAAGAGATATAAGACGAAATGTGGGAACTGTAAAAGCTCCTTACCCTAAATGAGGGCAAGGAGCTTTTTTTGCTGTGCGGCAGGTTCGTGTTCTGAATAAGGTACTTACTCTATGGGCTTACACTAAGCCTGAAATGGCACGAATATTGTCGCTGATCAGGCGGCAAGAGGCGTCGAACTTGGCTTGTTCTTCTGGACTCAGTTCAAGCTCGATGACCTCTTGAATTCCTCTACTGCCGATGATTGCCGGAACGCCCGTGCAGACATCCGTGTGTCCGTACTCGCCGTCCAATACGGCAGAGATCGCTATAATTTTACCATCGTCATTTAAGATGGAACGGGTAATGTAAGCCAGCGCATTGGCAATACCAAAATAAGTGGCACCTTTGCGGGTGAAAATCTCCCAACCGGCATCCCTTGTTTTACGGGCGATGTCATCCAGATCAACGTGTCTGAATCGTTCCTTATGCTGACGCAAAATGTGCAAGAGCGGCTTGCCGCCAATCGTGACGTGCGACCAGGCCACGAATTGGGATTCGCCATGCTCGCCCAAGGCATACCCCTGCACACTGCGTGGATCTATAGAAAATACCTCAGAAAGCAACGTCTTGAGTCGGGATGAGTCAATAGAGGTGCCTGTGCCGATCACCTTATTACGCGGCAGACCGGATATACTCTGCACCAGATAAGTAACAATGTCGACAGGATTAGCGGCAATAACGAAAATACCATCGAAACCGCCCTCCATAATAGCTGTCACAATCTCTCTGGTGATATGCACGGCATCGTCCAATACAGACAAGCGGTCTTGGCCGGGTTTAGGGTTGGATCCAGCTGTTATAATCACAACATCCATATCCGTGCAGTCTGCATATGTGCCTGCACGGACCTTGGTGCGTGTAGACGTAAAATCCATACAATGGGACAGATCCAGTGCATGGGCTAAAGCTCGGTCATACGTGCGGTCAATCATCATGATTTCATCACAAATGGACTGATTGACCATTGAGTAGGCACAGCTCGAACCGACCATTCCCGCGCCGACAATCGCTACTTTCCTTGCCTTCCCCTTCATTTATGTTTCCTCCTCGTTCCAGCGAACGTTAATATGCTACAAATTATGCCTGAAATCCATTTTACGTTACATAACATAACATATTGCTGATCTTTTGAAAATATCCATTTTTTTGCCCTCATTCCGATAAATTAAAAACGAAAGGTGAGTAGGGAGAGCTATTTAGGAATAATTAAAGAATAAGCGAGGATTATCAATATTCTTTTAGGGGAGGGCAGGATAGAATATATCCATTTATTTATAAATGCTTTTCGTATAAATCATAACATGGACCATATTCATGGAAGAAATGTTGCCATAACATTATTGGAAGTGTGACATTTATGTGACGCTTCATAAAGAACCTTAAGAGTATATAGTGAAGGGGCATTCTCAGCGATGTCGCTTCTTGTATTTTTATAATGTATTCGTTTATGACAAAGGTTCTTAGTAGTCTGCATTATTAGAACATTTTTGCCAAAGGATTTCCAATGGTTTCCGCGAATTCTACATATACAAGCTTATTTCTTTCCATACCATCCGGGGAGGTAATGATTAAATGGAAGAAAGCAAGTCGACGACGGAAGCAGCAAAGCAACTGGGAATTGGGGCGAGTACCCTTCGTAAATATGCAGCGGCGCTGGAAGAACAGGGATACGTGTTTCAGCGTTCCGCTAATCAGTCGAGAATGTTCAGTGCTGGGGATGTTGATTGTTTGAAGGTGATGCGGAGGGCGTTGCGTGAGCAGCATATGACGATGGAGCAATCCGTTCAGGTGGTACTTGAGCGAATAACCGCTCCCTTCCAACTGGAGGATGAAGAATTCCGCTTGCCACCTATCTCGGATGCTGAGTCACTGACCGCAACCTGGCAAGAAATAATGGCGGCGGCTGAGAACAGAGAAGAGACAGTCGTGCAGGAGCAAGCTGCTGCTACGGTTGAGCTGACAGAGTTAGAGGATGAAATGAGCGTTCAGGAATTGTCGGAGGAACCCATGCAACCGCAGGAGCAGCTTCAGACTTTGACATCAGCCATTGAATATAGATTGGAGCAAGCACCTGTATCCGTACAAACACAGGAGCCTGTAGAGCCGCAAGAGCTGGCGCAGATGCAGGATATGGTGCAAACCGCTTTGTCGGAAATGCGGAGCCGTTTGGAGGAACTGGAAGCAGAGCATAGCCGTTTGGTGGAGAAGAATGTTAGCTTATCTAACCAACTGGAGGATCATAAACGTTGGATGAAAGAAAGGGTCGAGGAAGAACGGGATCGGCAGTTAATCACTAATTTACGTACCTACCAGGGCCGGCAACGCAAAACGCGCAGTTCGCTGTTGTCCTGGCTCGGTCTGACACCGCGTAGCCGTAGAGAGGCATAACGAACATTATCTTGTCTAATAAGACCATCAGACCTAATCGGTTCTGATGGTCTTTTGGCGTGGATGATATAATAACGGAATACAAGAATACGAGGACAAGTCGCATAGGAAACGTGGTGCGGCATGTATAAGAAAGGATCTAAGTATGTTTGCTTGGTTGCGGAATATTTATGAATCATGGATGGATTATCCCAAACAGCCTGGTGATTTGCTGAGCGGACGTTATTGTGTTCGTTCGCTTTTAGGCATGGGTAGCTATGGTTTAACCTACCTCTGTCTGGATGGGCACAGCGGGCAGGAGGTGGCGGTCAAACTGCCCAGACCGAGCAAACGAGCGCAGGCAGTTCAGCTATTGCAGCGCGAGGCTCACATTATGCGACAGATGGAGCATCCTTATATTCCGAAACTGCTCGAGAATGACAAACATTCGGACGAAATGTATATGGTCATGGAATACGTCTCCGGTATGACCTTGGAGGAGCTTATCTTTGAACAGGAGCGTTCCTTTACGGAGCAGGAATGTATCGTCTACATTTTAGAGTTAATGGAGCGAGTTTTGCATGTGCATGAACGGGGATATATCCATCGTGATATCCGCATCCCTAACGTAATTCACCGCGAAGGGAAGGCGTACCTAATCGACTTTGGGCTTGCTCTGGCCGTGGGAGAACGACAGGAGGATGTATTCACCGAAGCCATGCTGGAAAAGCGCGCACCTGAGCGACAAGATGTCGCTTTTTACAGCGATTTGTACGATATCGGGCATTTCATGCTCTTTATGCTGTATAGCAGTTATGAGCCTCAGCCGGATCAACCGCCTGGAAGCTGGCAGGAAGAATTAGTATTAAGTCAACCAGTGCGTCATATATTGGAGCGGCTTTTTCAAATTCGCCCACGTTATGAAAACAGTCGACAGTTTATGCAGGAGCTGGAGGAAGCATTGTTGCTGCTAGAGGTTAATCCAGAATGGTAGCTGAAAATAAACAGGCATCCGCCGCAAAAATGGGGGAATGCCCCCCTTACGCATTAGGCCAGGTCTACATACAATGATCCTGTAAATGAGCGAAGGGAGTGTTGTAAATGAGTCATATGTGCGGAGTAGGCGGTATGGGTTGCGGTGTAGGTGCCTGGACCTCTGTAGGGGCGATTCTGGTACTGTTTATTTTGCTGGTGATTATCTCTAAAACCCTGTTTCTGTAATTTATGTAATTTCGGTTATAGCCGATTTCCTGTAAGGTGCACTGATGTTGCTCTGCAAAACGAAGGGCGCACAACAATAAAGCGAAGGCCCTTGATGAGAAGGGGCTTCGCTTTATAAGTTTAAGGAGCCTGTGGTTTGCTTCTGTGTTACGTTGTACTCCGCCCCTGCTTCGTGTGGTTTGGCTAGGAACTGGAGTAATGACGGCGTTTATCCTTGTAATATCGGTGACCGTTATGGCTGTTCTTGTATCCGTCTGATGAAGAATGGCGTTTACGGTCGTAATAACGATCTGAGCTGCTGTATCGCCGCTTATGGGAATGAGAGGTGGAATGTAGCAGGCGGTGCAGTAAGTTTTTGAGCATCGTCTAATCCTCCTTCTTATCCTATCCAACTGACATAGACAGGTCTTATAAAACGATAATACGCAACAGTGTTAGAACAGGTTCCACTAATTTAAAATTGTAGGGACTTGGCCTGAAATTCTGCAATATCCTTGAACTCTTCTTCAAATTTACGCGAAATGCGAATATAGATCGGCAGTAAATCGCGATAGATATCTACATGCTCTGCCGCAGGTTTATGCTGATGAGTGGTGCCGATCATACCGGATACTGCATCTAGCGAATCAATTCGCCCTAACGCGTACAAGCCTAGAATGGCTGCACCTAGACATGAGCTTTCCAGACTTTCGGGAATAATGACTTCCTGGTCGAAAATATCCGCCATGAGCTGTCTCCATAGCTCCGAGCGTGCAAATCCACCCGTGGCATGAATGACTGACGGTCTGTCGATGACTTCTTCCATAGCGAGCATGACTGTATACAGATTGAACAGTACGCCCTCCAGTGCGGCGCGAATCATGTGCTCTTTTTTGTGCCGCAGGGACAGGCCGAAGAAGGAGCCGCGCGCATTTGGTTCCCACAGAGGAGCGCGTTCGCCGGATAGATACGGAAGGAAAAGCAGACCGTCCGAGCCGGGACGCACCTGTTCCGCGATTTGGGTCAGTACATGATACGGATCAATTCCCAAGCGTTTGGCAGTTTCCACCTCAGAGGCTGCAAATTCATCCCGTATCCAGCGGAAAACGATACCGCCGTTGTTCACCGGGCCGCCGATGACCCACAGCTTTTCGGTCAAGGCGTAACAGAAAAAGCGCCCTTTGGCATCGGTGAGAGGCTTATCAACTACAGTACGGATGGCTCCGCTGGTGCCGATGGTAACAGCGACAACTCCAGGTTTGATTGCATTCACACCGAGGTTGGATAAGACACCGTCACTGGCTCCGATCACAAAAGGTGTCGTCTCCAGCAGGCCCATGTCATGTGCATAGGCTGCGTCAAGCCCTTTTAGCACATGAGTTGTCGGCACCAGTTCGGACAGTTGCTCCTTCGTCACACCTGCAATAGTGAGCGCTTCCTCGTCCCAATCCAGCTGCTTCAAATTCATGAGTCCGGTAGCGGAGGCGATCGAGTGATCCACGACATATTGGTGGAATAACCGGGCAAAGACATATTCTTTTATAGAAATAAATTTGTACGTCTGGGCCGCAACATCCGGTAAGTCTCGTGTAATCCACATCAGTTTCGTCAGCGGTGACATGGGGTGAATGGGCGTTCCAGTGCGTAAGTAAATATCGTGTCCATTGTATTTATGTTTGAGCGCTTCAGCCCATTTGGCACTACGGTTATCTGCCCAAGTGATGGAGGCGGTCAGTGGTTTACCGTTCTTGTCTACCGCCAGTACGCTGTGCATAGCCGAACTAAAGGAGACGAACAGCACATGTTCGGCGGGTACTCCGCTTTGTGTCATGACCTCTTGCACCGTCGCTACGACAGCTTTGAAAATATCTTCAGGGTCCTGTTCTGCCGCATCTGGCTCAGGTGTATGGAGTGGATAGCCCACATGATGCTGCGCGGCAATATTGCCGTTTTCTTCGAAAAGCACTGCCTTGGTACTGGTTGTGCCAATATCGACGCCGATCATATATCGGGTTTCAGTCATATTCATTCTCCCCTTCACTTACCTTATTGGCTCATTATCGTTAAATTAACACATTCAGCAGCATAATCAAACCGAAAGCGACCAGGGAGAGGATGGTTCCATAACATTCAAAAGAATGAAGGCAACAATATGTATAGATAATTGTATACTTGTCGACAATTGAGTCTGGAAAAAGAGCCGCGTCAGCTGGAGCACGCATAAAGACGCGGTACATTGGCTCTTTGCCAAGCAAGTTGCAACTAGGATAATGTCTTTCTATAGGAGGACAAAACGCTATCGTTAACCGCGTTGCGGGTGTCTCGATAATGTTCCTCGATAAGTCGTGACAACTCCTGAGCACTCGCTTGGTTTAAAGCATTTGCAAAGGTGCGGTGCTTGCGAATTGTGACTTGAGATTCTTCGATGTTAGACGCAAATCGTTGTTCTGTCGCAGCCAGCATAACTGTCAGGATCAACTGTCTCATACCATTCCAGGTATGGAGAATACGGGTATGGCCTGCTTCCAGAACCAGACTTTCATGAAAATTAAAATCCTGAAGAGAAAATTCAGCGATATCCCTGTGCTTGAGAGCGACTTCCATTTTGTCGATCATCTGATTTAAAGTGGTTACCAATATGGTATTATCCCTATGTACATACCTTTGAACAACAAAATGTTCAATCAGCATTCGTACGTCGAATAGCTCCTCCATATCATCGGGTGTCATGCCGATCACAACCGCCCCCATGCGCTCCAAGCGGATAAGTCCTTCGCTTGAGAGCACTTTCATGGCTTCACGCACAGGAGAACGACTGGTACCAAAATCGGTAGCAATCTGATTCTCAGATAGAACAGTGCCGGGTGTCTGCATACCGCGTATAATCTGAAGTCGGAGTTCACAAGCAATCCTCTCTCCAAGCGATGCGCCCTGTAACCAGGTTGTTGGATATTTCATAGAATACTCCTATCCTGCAAATAATTTTGCATACTTGTATACAAATTATGGAGTATTATAAACCCCGTTTAATCCCTTGTAAACGGTATCAATTGACATCGGTTCCATTTCACTGCTTTTAGCGTTACAATAGAAGTAGAAAAAAAGAAACAGTGAAAAGTGGAACGAACATGGATAAGAAGGAGAACATTTAATGATTATCATTAAAACCAAAGAACAAATTGAAAATATGAAAAAAGCCGGCGAAATTTTGGCTGCTTGCCACCGGGAAATTGCTAAAATGATTAAGCCAGGTATTACGACACTGGAAATTGACGCCTTTGCAGAATCATTTATGAAGAAGCATGGCGCAACGCCGGAGCAAAAGGGTTATAACGGCTACCAGTTTGCAACTTGTGGTTCCCCTAATGATGTTATTTGCCACGGCTTTCCGAACAAAACACCATTGAAGGACGGCGACATCGTGACGATCGACATGGTTGTGAACCTGAATGGCTGGCTGGCAGATTCCGCTTGGTCATATGCGGTTGGGAATGTGTCTGAGCAGGCCCAAAAGCTGTTGGACGTTACCAAAGAGTCTCTGTATAAAGGGATTGAGCAAGCTGTTGTTGGTAATCGGATCGGGGATATTTCCCATGCGATTCAAACTTACGCGGAAGCGGAAGGCTTCTCGGTCGTACGCGAATTTATTGGGCATGGCATCGGTGAAGAAATGCATGAGCAACCGCAGGTTCCGCATTACGGACCTCCGCACCGTGGACCACGCTTGAAAGAGGGTATGGTCATTACAATTGAGCCGATGCTCAATACAGGCACATACCGCAGTAAAATTGATGCGGACGGCTGGACCGCACGTACGTTGGACGGCGGTTTGTCGGCACAATACGAGCATACGCTGGCAATTACAGCAGACGGTCCAATCATTTTGACCCAGCAATAAAAGCAGGCATCCATCAGTAACGTATAGACTAACGAGTTAAATTAGTAGACATATTACAGAAAAGAGGCTGTCCAGAGGACAGCCTCTTTTTCCACATGCATTCTATAAAAGAATTCTCTGACGCGGATTAATTCTGTAAGTGGACCCGTATTTCACGGTTCTGCATGTAGTGAGAATGACCGGACTGACAACCTATGGAAGAAGGCTGATTTTCTGCTGAAGAAAAGAAGAGCCTGATGCTGATCCAGAGGTATGGGGGTGATGCTGACGGTGATGGGAAAACATATATGTGAAATATACAAGGATGCCATTTTTGGTAAGTGATTTTAAAAAGTACCAAGCCAACATCAATCGTTAACGTTGATCCAATTATATAGAAAGCTTCGTAAGAGAGAATTAAGCAAACCTTTTGCAACTGCTGGATCGCCAGCTCGCTTCATTGGTAAGACCTTGAATTGCATGTTTTGATGCCACGTAAGCGCCGTATGCCGGAAATGCTTTCAGACCAGCAATGGAAGAACCATTGACAATTGACCCTCCGCCATTTTAGCATTTGTTGGATCTCGATTTTCATGCTCCAATATACACTTAAATGCATTAGTTTTATGGTATTCAAAAACAAGGTCATTATCTGACTTTAGCTAATGATGCTTGCTCTAAAGCAATTGCCTGCATGCAATAGATCCAGTTAAATACTCACGATGTCTATAATGAAGAAAAACAAATTCAAAGGTTTAATGGATACAGTTGTAGAACTGATGTTGAAAAAAATCGGTCGGTGGTTATTAACTGGAATTTTTTACATGTTGTAATCAGTAAAGCTAAATGGTATATTATTTGAGCTGACAACAAAACAGCCGTTTCGAAAAAGAATAACTAGGGCGAAACAACCTTCGAAAAGAAGAAAAAAATAACCCTTGCATTTTTGAAACGAACATGATATGATATTATAGCTGCTGAAAAACGCAGTGAAAAAGAATTTGATCTTTGAAAACTGAACAACGAGTGAGTAAGCTGATTTTGTTCGCAAAATCAACAATGAGATATTTTATCTCGTCAGTTTCAACATGAGCTAATCGCTCTTTCTATAACCAACTTCGGTTGGTCTTTAATGGAGAGTTTGATCCTGGCTCAGGACGAACGCTGGCGGCGTGCC
>NZ_JAOYTP010000012.1:0-106276 GCF_025846815.2 Paenibacillus sp. BT-177
ATAACTCAATTCGCATTCAAACAAAACTAAACAACCAGTCGCCGGTTCATTTCCGACAACTGGCTGCTTAAACTTGGAAGGTGTTTTGATCCCTGTCTCACAAACGGGGGTCAGTCCCAGTCTATAGATGCTTTTTTTGCGGGAATTATCATTTTAGGATTGGGTTGGCGAAGCGGAAAGTCCCTCTATATCTGAGGAGCCATAGAAGATCATGGCAACTAGAATCACAATGATGATAACCTCTGCAAAATATTCTCCATCAAACTCACTCACTATAAATATCTCCTTTCGCCACCTCTTAAGTATTTATTTATTTATTTATTTATTTATTTTCTGTGAAAAGGCTTGTATTACCTGATCCAACGTCATATTGCCGTTATCATTTAAAAATTTCACCATATTATCTACATTAGTAGGGGCAGATGCTAATGTTTTGTATTTTCCTGTGAGTCCTAAAAATAAAGTTGCTTGTCTGTATAAAGTCACGGAATCGACGTTTAGTTTTCCTGTTAGTAGGAGGGCTGCGACTAGGACCTCCACATTTTTTCCTTGAAGTGCTGAAAAGATAGCCGAATTACTGTTTAATCCATTTTTCTTTTGACCGTTAGGGGGGGATTTGGATTTGCGATTCCCGTTCCCGTTGCCATTCTTTCCTAAGGAAGCCATTGAATCTTCCTCCCGCCATACACTGCTCCTGCCTGGTTTTCATGAAATTTGGGACAAGGGCAGTGGCACTGCACGTGCTCATTAAAATACGTTATGATCATACGATATGCGAGCAAGAAAGCTTTGGTTACCATATGAATCACTGTGGCCGAAGGTAGCTGACTGCTAAATTCCTGAATTTCTTTTCGCATGTTGGTCCAATTTAGAGTAAACTACAATAAAGAAAGCTAAATGAGCATTTTGCATCAATTCCAGGAGCTTTATCCAATCAGCAATAGATGGACCCTAACGGTTTAGCTCGTATATATTGTACCTTCGAGTATTGAACTTGAATTATGCAAAGTGCTGAAATAGGAGTTGAAATAAGACCATGTCGAACGAAGAAGTATTGTTAACTAAAGAGGGATTAGCCAAGCTGGAGGAAGAGCTTAAGGAACTGAAGACGGTAAAACGCAAGGAGCTAGCCGAACGCCTCAAGTTGGCCATCAGCTATGGAGATCTGAAGGAAAATAGTGAATATCACTCAGCCAAGGACGATCAGGCGTTTATGGAAACACGGATCATGGTCTTGGAAAAAATGTTGACCAAAGCTCGGATAGTGGATGAAAGTAATCTGGACCTTAAAACGGTCAGTATCGGATCTACTGTTATTCTGAATGACATCGAATTTTCGGAGAAGGTGGAATACAAAGTTGTAAGTCCTGCGGAGGCAGATGTTCTGGACAACAAAATTTCCTATGAGAGTCCTTTAGGTAAGGCACTTTTGGGGAAAGAAGTGGGCAGTATCATTCATGTCGATGCACCCATGGCTGTAATCAAATATGAGCTGCTAGAAATTAAGCTCACTTAGTCCATTCCCGATTCCCTTTATAAGGGGGCCGGGATTTTTCATTCTTGCTATTTACATACCATCCCTGCGGAGTGCATTTGCACTCCACAAACTGGACAGGATTTTCATTGCTTTGTATCGTATTAAGATTAATCTGTCATCAGGAAGCCGGCTTGCTCCAGTGCAGCACAGGCATCATTAATTTTATTTTCATCCGAGGCATGCAATGTATGCAGGTGAATGCCTCCGGTCAGCTGGGACAAATAATTGGCTTGAGTGGAGCTGATCTTACGTATAAAATCGTCCACTTCTTTGCGAGTTCCGACCCGTATTGGAGCAGTCAGATCTCCATATACTGGATGTTCAACTATAACATCCTGCACACTGACACCGTAGTCCACAATCAGTTTTAATTCTTCTTCTGTTTGTTCAGGGCGGTGATTACACACAATAATACGAGAGGCTAAGGGAGCGACTTGAGCCGTAGGCTCCATATAAATGTATCCTTGACTCGTTGCAAGGATAGGCTCTTGGCTTGCTTTTAACAGGGAAATATCCTGTACAATTATTTGTCTGGAAACGGAGGACCTGCGTGCCAGTTCGCTCCCGGTCAGCGGTGATTCGCTTTTGAGCCACAATAGCAGCTGTTCGCGGCGATCCGTACCCGACCGTTTTGAAGATTCAGTCAACGGGATAAGCTCCTTTCTTGTCGATGCGTCAGGTCTGTCAAAATATCTACCAGTACATCCAATTCCTCGATGGTGGTTGTCCTGCCGAAAGAAATACGGATAAATTGTAAGGCTTCACGGCCGGATGCTCCAAGGGCTTGTATGGCAGGGGAAGGATCGTGATGTCCGGCGGCACATGCGCTTCCGGTAGATATACAGACACCGCTGCGATTACATTCCAGCATAACATATTGTCCCTCGTAACCGTGAAAAAAACATCCTACAATATGATGCAGCACCGCTTTTTTTTCGCTTTCCTCTACGACCCAACGTAATGGAATCGATCTTTCCTGAATTTTCGTAATAAAGTATCTTCGCAGGGTAGCATACCGCTCCTGATGCATCTCCATCTGTTCGGTCATCATTTCTGCCGCTGCGACAAAGGCTGCAATCCCTGGAACATTAATCGTTCCAGGACGAAATCCCTTTTCATGCAGTGTATCAGGATATACCGGACGCCATGGGGTTCCGGGTTTGAGATATGCAGCACCGACACCTTTGGGGCCATACACTTTATGGCTTGATATAGAGAGTGCATCCACTCCCATGGCTTCTACATCTATGTGAACATTCCCAAATGTTTGTACCGCATCACTATGCAGCATAATACCGCGTTCGTGGAGCAGGGGAGACAAGGCAGCAAGATCCTGAATCAGCCCTGTTTCCGAATTGGCGTGTTGTACAGATACAAGCCCGGTATTGTCTCTAAGGTGGGGGATAAGAACTTCACGGGTTATTCTTCCTTCCCGATCGGGTTGTACAATGGTCAGCTCATAGCCCTGATGTTCTAGAAAAGTAGCAAGATTATACATCGAGTGATGTTCCAAAGCGCTCATAATCCAATGCTTTTTGTGGGACGGCAACCCGTTCAGGATCGATTGCACGACCAACATATTGGATTCTGTGCCCCCTGTTGTAAAATAGATGCCTTCCTTATACCCGCCAATCATATTTGCCATTCGTTGCCTGCTGTAATCTAGTGTGTAGGCTGCTTGACCGCCTGCATCATGGAGACTGCTGGCATTTCCGAACATTTCCTTATTCATTACGGTATATATATGCAAAGCTTCGTCACACATGGGTGTGGAAGCGGCAAAGTCCAGGTAAATCATAGCAAATCCTCCCCACTTAAAAATAATTCCATTCCAAAAACCCTTGAGATTATTGTAGGCATGTGTAAATATAAGTGTCAAGACACATGTAAATATGTTTGTACACATAGCGGTTATCTATTCGTGAGCGAGGGACAGTCAGCCGCAACGATATGGAGGGAATCTAATGTCTATGCTAGACGTTTTACAAGGAAATCGTGGACTTATGCCAGAGCATTATAAAACACTGACGGTTGCTGACATGGAGCAACGTGTAGCTGAGCTGAAACAAAAATGGGGCTCAAAGCTGCTCATTCCGGGCCATCACTATCAGAAAGACGAGGTTATCCAATTTGCTGATATCACAGGAGATTCGCTACAGCTCGCTCAAATGGCGGCACAAAATCAGGAAGCGGAGTTTATTGTGTTTTGCGGGGTTCATTTTATGGCGGAGACAGCGGATATGCTGACTACCGACCAGCAAACCGTCGTTCTGCCGGATATGCGCGCAGGCTGCTCGATGGCAGATATGGCGAATATGGAGCAGACGGAACGAGCGTGGAAGCATTTGCAGGAGTTGATAGGTGATACGATCATTCCGTTAACGTATGTAAATTCCACAGCAGAGATCAAAGCCTTTGTAGGGCGGCATGGCGGGGCTACCGTGACTTCTTCGAATGCCAAGCAGGTGCTGGCCTGGGCGCTGAAACAAAAGGAACGTATTTTATTTTTGCCGGATCAGCATTTGGGACGCAATACAGCCCATGATCTTGGAATTCCGCTGGATGAAATGGCTGTATGGAATCCTATGACCGATCAGTTGGAGACTGAACGAAAACCCGAAACCGTGAAAATCATTTTATGGAAAGGGCACTGTTCAGTTCATGAAAAATTTACGGTAGATCACATTCGCAACGTCCGTGAACGCGATAAGAATATCCGGGTCATCGTTCACCCCGAATGCTCTTATGAGGTTGTACAGCTCGCAGATTGTGCTGGCTCCACCAAATTCATCATCGATACGATCCGTGCGGCAGAGCCGGGGACCCAATGGGCCGTTGGCACAGAGATGAATCTCGTGCAACGGATTAGACAGCAGTACCCTGAACAGCAGATTGAATCGCTCAATCCCGATATGTGTCCTTGTCTGACCATGAACCGGATCGATCTTCCGCATTTGCTGTGGGCAATGGAACAGATTGATCGGGGAGAGCCTGTGGGGGTCATTCGTGTGGATGCTCAGATCAGACAGGACGCTGTACAGGCACTGAATCGTATGCTTGCTATACGTTAAGTTTTTACCGTTACGTAGAGCGTACTTTCTTGTTTGTGATCCAACCTCTATCTCTAATTAAAGATTAGTCGATTGTTCGGTTTCGTGCTATAATTGTAGCAACATACCGAAGGAGGTGAATCCCTTGTTTGAGCTTCAGGACCTACTCCCCTATTTGCTTACGATCGGCTTGCTGTGCACTGTGACTTATACGTATCTTGCTCATTTACATGGCAGTGTAGCTGAATGCTGGGTCGAAGGCGGGCCCGTTCGCTCGCATGCTTCTCCGCTGATGCCGATATCTGCCCGCGGACAGGACATGCCTGTACGGCTAGCACGTCACATTCGGCGGAAAGAAGCGCCAGATGAAGATGCATCCGATTGTTCCCCCTTGTTGAGTGATGGCACAGTCAATCAACGAGGAGGAACATATGAAACGATTCAAGGGATTCACTTTTTGGGGTAAACAAGAACGGATATTGGGTTTAATCGTAGCGTTGGCGGTGGTCATGCTGCTGTCTGGTTGTGGTGCGAATGCTGCGGAGATTAATGCACAGACACCTGGTTTTTTTAATCATTACGTGGTGTTCCCACTTTCTTGGCTCATTCAGCATTTGGCGCAATGGTTTGGTGGAAGCTTTGGGCTGGCGATCATGACTTTGACATTCATTGTCCGTCTGGCCTTACTACCGCTAATGATGCGTCAAACGCGTGCCCAGCAGGGGATGAAGCGCAAGATGAGCGCTATGCAACCCGACTTGGACCGAATTAAGAAGAAGTATGAGAATAAGAAAGACGCCACCAGTCAGCAAAGTATGCAGCAGGAAATGATGTCACTATACAAAGAACATCAATTCAATCCACTCAATATCGGTTGTCTGCCTATTCTCATTCAGCTACCGATTTTAAGCGGGATGTATACTGCCATCCGACTCACGCCGGAGCTGGCGTCTCACTCCTTCTTATGGTTCCGGCTTGGACAGCCGGACTGGATTCTGGCAATTGTCGTCGCAGTTGTATACTTGGCACAGGCCAAGCTTTCTCAACTACAGATGACGGCTGACCAGCGCAAGCAATTTGCTATCATGGGTTATCTTTCACCGATTATGATGGCGGTCTTTTCCTTCAATGCTCCTGCGGCCATGCCTTTATATTGGACCGTAAGCGGCACCTTTTTGCTGCTTCAATCGTTGTGGTTCCGCAAACGCTATCCAATCGAGGAAGCAGAGAACAAGATTAAGCTTGGTGAAGTCACGCCAACTTAATAAGAAGATGCTATTTGTTTGACATAGAATTGCGTTTGCAGTGTTTCATGTGTAATGACAGGATACTATTCGAGCCTATAAGGCTTAAATAGTGTCCTTTTTTTGTAGCTTTTTTCACTATTATTTCGCTTGCGGTTTTGTAATCATTATGAAATCCTTATATCATAAATATTCTTAAAAGTTAGGAGAGACTATATGGAAAATTCAACAACAACCATTGAATGGTATGAAAATCAAATAAGAGAAGACGGCTGTTTTTGCATGAGAAGCATGCAAAAAGCACCGGGATATGTACAAAAGCTGAATTGGACAGAAAAAGAATTCACTCAAGGTTTGACTTACATACAATTAAGAAAAGACAATAAACCAGTAGGATTCATTGAGTATGCATTGGGTGAACAAGCATGGAGAGCTGTTCATGCGGATGGATATCTAGTAATTCATTGCATCTGGATCGCTGTAACTGGTTTGGGGCTAGGCTCACAGCTTATTCAACGCTGCATTCAAGATGCTATTACGTTGGGGAAGAAGGGAGTGGCAGTTGTTACCAACATAGATACCTCCTGGGCACCAGGTCCCGAGATTTTCTGAAAAACGGATTTCGGCATGTGGAGGATGCTCCATATTCTTTTCAGTTGTATGTTTACAAGCTTAATCAAGAGCATTCAGACCCTTATTTTCCTGATAATTGGGTTTTACGTCTGGATCGTTTTAGTGAGGGCTTAACCATTTTACGAACTCATCAATGCCCTTATCTGGAAATAGCCACGCACAATGTGATTGAAGCAGCTGAGACTGTGGGGATACAACCTGAAATCATTGATATACGAGATCGTTCACAATTGATGGAACTGTCCCCGACCCCGTATGGCGTATTTCATGTGATCTGTAATGGAGAATTGATTTCATATCACAGGATGACTCCTCGTTCTTTTGCCAAAAAGCTAACCATGCTTTATTCTAAAAGCTAATCTTTTCATGAAATGATACAAGAAAAGTGGGTAAAGTAAATACATAGACAATACGAATGCTACATTTTGCTTGATCAGGGGATGAAGATTATGGAGGACCTTTAAAAAATGAAGCAACTACCTACAAAGCTGCCAATTTCCGTGGCTCTGCTCACATGTATAGTATGTGCCATCGGTTTTGGCTTAATTGCACTATGGGTCAGCGACCATCAAGTACGGCATTTTGACCACAGGATCATTACAGCTATTGGACAACTGGAGTCGCCTGCCATGACACGTCTTATGAAATGTTTCACTATGATCGGCAGCGGGATTCCAGTAGTGATTATCATTTTAATTGCCATGTTCGTGCTATATAGCGTATTAGGACACCGCCGAGAATTGTTTTTTTTAGCGGTTGCTGTGCTGGGATCGGTGCTGCTGAATATGGTGTTAAAAATGCTATTTCAGCGTGCGAGACCTGAAATTAACCGTATTATTGAAGCGAATGGATACAGCTTTCCCAGCGGACATTCTATGACTGCTTTTAGTATGTATGCGGCGCTAACGTTTTTATTGTGGAAGCACGTTCCTTCCAGAAGGGGGCGTATCCTTCTTGTTGTGCTCAGTAGCCTGCTAATCCTAACGATCGGGGCAAGCCGTATTTATTTGGGCGTACATTATCCAAGTGATGTTGTGGGTGGCTATTTCATGAGTGGGTGCTGGATGGCAGCTTGCATTTGGTTCTACCAACGTTATGAAGAACGAATGCTATCTCTTCGTACCAAATCGACTGCATAATGAGTGGCATAGATGAAGAAGTTAAAAAAGCAGACGCATTAGCGTCTGCTTTTGATTTGGACAGAGGAAGTGGATTTGGTCATCTTAGTTCTCGTCTGTTTTAAAGGCTTAAGTCCCAGCTTCTGCTCCCATTTTTCATACAAAATAATAGCCGCCTGCATAAAGATGCCTGGAAGCTTCCGACTGCAAATGAATTTATGAACACCAACTGCGCAACCTGCCCCAATAAGGGCGCCTGCCAAAATATCTGAAGGATAATGCACCCCGGTCCATACGCGGGATATTGCAATAAGCATAGCCAAGATAACCCACAGAACACGATATTTTTGATGATGAAGCCATAGAATTGCAGCCAGAGCAAAAGCTCCAAGTGCATGATTACTCGGAAATGAAGCATTTGGATCATGGTGAATAAGCTGAATGACAGAATGTCCAACAAAAGGCCGGTCTCTGTAAAACAAATGTCCAAGCCCCCAACTGATTATAAAACCGATACAAACCGTTATAACGGCTTCTAAAATCATCATCCGATGCGGCATTTTAAAGGTGAACCAGTATATCAGTAAGGCCACTCCGAATAAATACGGTGCATATTGCGCCAAGAAGCGCATGGTTCCATTCAAAAAGGCGAGGTGATCAGCCAGTTCATTGATCCAGTGAAACAAAGCAAAGTCTACATTAATTAACATGAATAAATTACTCCTTAACCTCAAAAAATTGAATTACAAAGTTATATTATAGAGCGACTATACGGATAAAAGCTTAAAATCAAATAAAAAATGAATGTTATGTGCATTGCTTATTAGTTTTTTCTATAGAAAATAGGTGGTTTTGCGATGGATAAGTCGGTGCTGGTCATTGATGATGAAGAGAAGATATCCAGATTGCTTCAGTTGGAGTTATCCCATGAAGGATATGTGGTTGAAATCGCACAAACGGGAAGAGAAGGGTTGGAAAAAGCATTAGCCCATACATGGGATATTATTATCCTGGATGTGATGCTGCCGGAGATAAACGGAGTTGAGGTGCTGAAGCAGATTCGAAAAGTGGACAATCATACCCCGATAATTATGGTCACTGCACGTAACACGACTCCTGACAAGGTCTCAGGTCTGGATGAAGGAGCTAATGATTACATTACAAAGCCTTTTGAAATTGAGGAGTTATTAGCGCGGATGCGGGCTAGTATGAGGAATCAATTGGAGCCGGCAGCTACCGCTCCACCAAAAGAGGACAAGCAGCAATCCAAACTTCAGGTCGATAGCCTGGTGTTGGAACCCAAGACGCGATCTGTGGTGAGGGAAGGAAAACGTATCGAACTTACGCCCAAAGAATTTGATTTGCTTCTTTATCTGATGGAGCACAAAAATCAGGTATTGCATCGGGAGCAAATGATTCAGGACGTGTGGGGGTTTGATTTTGTTGGTGATACGAATGTAGTAGATGTTTATATCCGATATGTTCGCAAAAAAATTGATCATGGATACAAAAAGAAACTGATTAAAACCGTGCGCGGCGTTGGGTACTGTATCCGGGAGGAAGACCATTGAAGCTGCGGACCCAAATTACCCTGCTTAGTTCTATTTTAGTGATGACGATTCTCCTGTTTGTGGATGTCACGGTTCATCTATTATTTGTCAAAATCGCTACTCGTAATGAAAGAGAAGTGTTACAAAATAAGTGGACTGAAATTATTTCCGAAACAGGACCTACGATGATTCTGAAAAATGCATGGGGGCCCAAGCTGAAAGATGAACTTTCGGGGGATACCATTCTGAGGGTATTTGATCAGCAATCTCGCCTTCTGTATGAAGTAAGCCGTCAGTCGCGCTTTAAGCTAGACGATATACGTTTTAACCTTTCTCAGAGCTCTCAACTGACGGATCTACAGAATCATAAAATTCTGATCATTCACCTTCCGGTGCTTTCCCCAGAAGGTAGTCAAAAGGGGACACTGGAGATTGTAGAAAAATGGGATGCGCTCGAAAACAATCTCGATATCTTAAATACAATTCTTATCACGTCGACTGTAGGAGCTATGTTGCTCAGTCTGGTGGGTAGCACGATTTTGGCGAATGCGATATTGCTGCCAATCGCCAGTAGTATTCAAACAATGCAGGAAATCGAAAGAAGCTTGAAATTCAAAAAAATTCCTGTCGGCAGCCACAATCAAGATGAATTGTCCCAAATGACCGCAACTTTTAACCGAATGGTGGAGAGATTGGAAGAAAGCTTTCAGAGCCAGCAGCAGTTTGTTTCCGATGCCTCACATGAGCTGAATACGACATTGATGATTATTGAGGGCTATGCCAACATGTTGCGGCGGTGGGGTACGCGTGACGAGGACATACGTAAGGAATCGATTGAATCGATCTATGAAGAAACTCAGCGAATGCGTACGATGACGCAGCAATTACTGACATTGGCCTCCTCACAGCAGCAAGCCCCCGAACCGTATGAGCCGGTAGAGCTGGTTGGTTGTTGTCAACAGGTAGTAGCACATCTCAAGCCTGTACATGAACGTCAAATTTCTATTTTTACAGAAGAAAAGGAAATTTGGCTGGATGCTAATCTTGCAAAAATCAAGCAGTTACTAGTCATCCTACTGGATAATGCCTTAAAGTATAGCTCGGATGAAATCGAAATATGGATATCTACAGATGAAAAAGATGTCCACCTTCGGGTTAAGGATTACGGAATTGGCATTCCTGAGGGCGAGATCAAGCGTGTCTTTGAACGATTTTATCGGGTAGACAGCTCCAGACATCGTAAAACCGGAGGAACCGGACTGGGGTTGCCGATTGCCAGGACAATAACAGATGCTCACCAGGGTACGATACGCATGGAAAGCGTAGAAGGAGAAGGGACGGAGGTCATCGTTACGCTGCCTCAAAA
The DNA here is from genome assembly GCF_025846815.2 of Paenibacillus sp. BT-177. Lineage (NCBI taxonomy): Bacteria > Bacillati > Bacillota > Bacilli > Caryophanales > Paenibacillaceae > Paenibacillus > Paenibacillus sp. BT-177. The sequence goes on from NZ_JAOYTP010000012.1 coordinate 10,499, forward strand.
ACAACAGAAAAGGCTGTCCCTCCAGTAGACATCTCTACTCAGAGGAACAGCCTTTTTAATGTTAATTGTAAGTTAAGCATTCGGTGGATGGGAATCATCCAAAATGATCCTAAAGGACACGACGTGCTGTTGTGTAATGGGAGTTCCACCATCCCGAATTCAGTTTTGTAACCGTTACGCCACCTTTACCATACGTGTGCAGTATTTTCCCGTCTCCCATGTAAATGGCTACATGATGAATTGGGGCATAGAAAAAGACCAAATCGCCTTTTTTAAGCTGACTACGCGGTACATAAGTGCCTACAGTTGACTGCTGTTTGGACGAACGTGGAAGCTTGATTCCATTTTGTGCAAAAACATACTGAGTGAACGAAGAGCAATCAAAAGAGCTTGTACTGCCTGCAGGAGCTCCATGTTCATAACGGACGCCCATATACTGGGATCCTTTTGAAATAATCCGATCAGCTTTACTTGTCGAAGCGGCATGAGTGGTGTCTGGTCCAACGACGAAGCTCCCAGCGCTCAGTGCCAAAGTCATCGTAAAGCAAATACCCATCCACAATTTTTTAGAAGTACGTTTCATATATAATTTCCTCCGTTATTCGTATTGTGTTGATGTCCTGAAATGACAATAACACAAATAAAATATCCGCAATTTACCACTCATGGTTACAACCCTGTTACCCCAACGTTTTGCCCTGCTTTATTAGAAAACGATGAGAATTTTCTCCTTAACTTTAGCTTGACAAATTAAATAGCTCTCCCTTATGACTAGTCTCGTATGACAAAAAGCGACTTGCAGACGATTGGCACAAGCAATCATGCAAAACATACATACCTATATACTACAATTTATAACCTGCACGGGAGTATGCTTAGATTCCCGTTGACATCGTAAAGATCACACCGTATTTCCGGTCAGGAAGGGGAATTCGTATGGCTTCAAGGCAGAGTAAAGCATTCAAAAACCGACCTTTAACCATTGTGCAGGTCATATCCAACTATCCCGATGCACAGCCTGTACCCTCCATCAAGGGCGGAACGGAAAAGGTTGTGCATGAATTAACAGAGGAATTAGTGAGACGAGGGCATCATGTATCTCTTTTTGCCGCCCGTGGGAGCAGGAGCAGCGCGCGATTGATTACTTATCCGAAGGGTTTGAAACATAGTCAGATCCCCCAATATGTACTTCGGCATATGCCTTCCGGTACACATATCATTCATGACCATACCTTTCGTTCTGCGGTGGCGCGTAGGAAGCTGCCTTGCTCATCATTGTGTACCGTTCATCTACCAGTGAAGAGGCACGGTAAAAACCCCGTATATGTCAGTAAAAGAGCACGCCAACTGATGGGCGGGGGCAAAGGATTTTATATCTATAACGGCATCAACACCCATGAATACGAGTTCAGCAGTGAGAAGCGAGGCTACTTGCTGTTTATGGGCAGAATCATACCGGATAAAGGTGTACTGCAGGCCATTCAGGTTGCAGAGCGAACAGGAAAAAGACTGCTTATTGCGGGTCCTATCAAAGCCCCTGTATTTTTTCGCCGAGAGATTCAGAAGCGAATTCAGCGCAATCCGAATATACGCTATGTAGGACCAGTTGGGGGTGATCGGAAACAGAAGCTGCTGAAACATGCAGAGTGTCTGTTGTTTCCATCACTGTGGGAAGAGCCGTTCGGACTCGTAATGGTAGAGGCCATGGCTTGTGGAACACCTGTGCTGGCACTAAAAAATGGCTCCGTTCCCGAGGTGCTATCAGGCTTTCCACAGTTGATTTGCAAATCAGTTGGCCAAATGGCACGTAAGGCACAGCAAAAAAATTACCCGTCACCCGCGCAGCTTCGATTGTATGTTAACCAAAGATTTACCAACAAACAGATGACCAGCAACTATTTGAGACTATACCGTGAAATCATCCGTCGGCGAGAACAGAAGAGAGGACACTGAAAGCCTATACGGAGGTGAAGAGGATGCAGGTCAAACGATATATGCTTGGAAAGGGCTCTTCTTGGGCGACTCCTTATTATGTAGCCATAGAGGGACAGAAAGGCCCGTGTGCGATGGTGGTTGCAGGCATACATGGTAATGAAATAGCAAGTATACGTGCGGCTGAGAAACTGGTAAAGCTTTTGAATGAGCAAAAACTAAGATTCAGCCATGGCAAACTTATTATTGTGCCAATTGTGAATCAAGAGGCTTACCGCAAGCAGATCAGAGGAAAACCTGATCTGAATCGAACCTTTCCGCGCCAGAAAAAGCAGGCGGCAACACATCCACTTTCCGCTGCTCTATTTAAACTAACACAAAAGCATCACCCTGAATGGTATCTCGACTTACATGAGGCGAATGGATTATCACAAAAGGATGCCAAGGTGCTTGGTCAAACGCTGATCTCCAATAAAGGCAACCCGGTAATTCCCACGACGCGCCGGATTATTAAGCGAATGAATCGCTCGATCAAGGTGAAAGACCACCATTTCAACATGCGGCTGCATGAGCTCCCAGGTTCCTCTCGTACCGCTGCAGCCCGTATTTTAGGGGCACGTGCAGTAACCGTGGAAACGGGGTGGAGCCTGTCCCAGAAAGTACGCATACACTATCAGATGAAGATTATGCAGCACTTTTTAATGGAGGCCGGGATAGTTAAGGCCAACAAGGTTTATTTATCTGGCAAGGTTAAAACGGTTACTTTATGAGATGTAATATTACAAAAAAATCGCTTCATGAGCATAGGATTTTACTCACCTTGCTCAAGAGCGATTTTTTTGATGTGTGATTTTCGTGCAGAAATCCTATCTGTTTAGATTCTATAACTCTGTGTTGTCAGGAATCGGATTTATAGAAGGCGCTCACCAAACTGTGACCCAGGCGCACCTCGATCAGTTCCAGTGCGGTATCCAGATCTGCGCGGATCGTGTGATACGTATCCACTGGAATGCTAAATACAGAGCCGCTTGCCGCAGCAAAGCGTTCTCCGTTCAGCATAACCTCTCCCCGGCCGGACACGATCGTCCATACTTTAAGTCCGCTGCCGTGAATACGTCCATTCAAGCGATGATCTGGCAACACCGTCAGTCGTATGGCTAAGATGTCGTTCGGACTCCGGTGATCAAACTCGTCCAGCACCCGGTAATTGCCCCAAGAGGTTTCACCATGCATGGGATGAAGTTGGAGGTTGCCTAGCTGCTCCTTGATCGCGTGAGCATGGCTTTTGGACGCAATGAGAATACCGTCAGGGCTTGCAGCAGCAATAATATCCTCCACGCCAATGACATGAAGTGGATAGGGCAGCTCATTCACGATGTGTGTGCCGTGAGTCTGGCCACTGATTTGTCCACGCCCGATCACTCGGCTTCCTAGCTGCTCTGTTAAGGCCTGCCAGTTGCCGATGTCGTGCCATTCGCCCTCGTAAGGCAGGACAACGGCCCGTTCAGTACGCTCCGCAATCTCCTCATCGAAACTGCGAACCGGGAGACTATCATATATTGTGTACAGTTCTTCATCGTTCAGCGGCAATTGAATTTGCTCCATGCAGGACAGCATATACCGTAACGTAAAAGCGTAAATACCGCAGTTCCACAGCGCGCCTTGGTTAATAAGCTGCTGCGCCCTAGAGAGAGGCGGCTTTTCAGTGAAGCGAGCAACTTGTGCATAAGCCGATTTCCCTTCCTGCCTCATTTGCAGACCTGGAACAATATATCCATATTGGTCGGAGGCATGGGTAGGCCTTGTCCCAAGCATAGCCAGATCGGCTCCGCTCTCGAGCAATAGACCGGAGAGCGCTGCTATGCTGTGGAAGAAGTCGTCGCCTGCGAACATATCTGCTGGAGCAATACAGAGAACTTCATCCAGCCCCATGCCTCTTGTGTGAAAATAAGCAGCAGCGAGTGCGGCAGCTGTGAGGGTTCCCCGTTTGGCAGGCTCGCCAAGAACGGGCAGACGACCTTCAGTATGGCGAAATGCTAGATTTACCTGACTCCGATGAGCCAGAAGCAGGGCAGAGGAATCTAGCCCGGCTAAGGTAAGCTGACGATACACCCGGCCAAGCATAGATTCCTGCTGCCCATCAGGAGCGGGTAACAACCGGAGAAACAGCTTTGACCGAATATCGTTGGACAATGGCCACAGCCGTTTTCCGGCACCACCGCATAACAATACGATGCGCACGGACGTTTCCTCCTTCAATGCAGATCCATTTGGATTGCATCAACAATTGCGGGATTTTCTATTTTAGGAACTATTTCAATGCAGATTGAATCTTTGTTTTTGGAGCTAGCTGGTATACTTTGCGTTGATGAAAAGATAAGGAGCGGTAGCTTTGGGCGTAGACATCCAATTGTTTTGGTGACAGCGAAGAAGCACGACTATGAAGCGCTTTATTCAATGAATTGCGCAAAATCATCCGAGAGGGCTGATTGCTGTATAGATAGTTGGCATACGTTTCATATTCGGAAAATCCAAACTGTTTTGTCCGGTCTATACTTTGAATAATGGCGTTGTACCAAGGTTCCCCATGTCTGGTCTCAATAACTTGCTTGAGCTGGGCGAGCCGTGTTTTTTCAAAAAGCATATAGTGAGTGACAAAGGACTTTGGTGAGGGAGCTTTAACACCCATCAGCTTACGGTAAGTGCGAAAGTACTCAGGTTGACTCCAGCTGCGATAGTAAAAAATTGTTTTCCCGTCTTTACGGAACGTATGTGGACGAATCAAAATGGTGTCCGCGTCTATGACGAGAAAAAAAGACGTTTTACTGATTTTGTCGCCATTCATTTTGAGCAATTGCTGATACAGCCAGCCTGATCGATCCCAGCGCGTTGTTCCGTAACGAATATGGTTTTTAGTGATGGGCAACACTGTTTTTTCGTCTATAAATGTACACTTCTTGTTGGCACATAGACGGCGAAGTTTGGTGCTTTGCGGTGAAACGATATAAATGGTTGCAATTCGGTGCTGCACGTGACGGCGGAGACTGTCAATTACTAGTGGTAGTGTCGCCAGATCTTTTTCAATTGCGGGGATCAGAACATCGATTGAGAGGGAACCCTTTTGTGGCTCATCGGATTGCGCAGACATGTTATTCACTCCCTATACGTGTAAATATACGCTACCGGTACCTTATATTATTGTATGCCTGGACAGGCTCTTTCGACCGGGCAAGGCCAACTGTCTAATTCTATGTAGAAGAGGGCGAATGGAGCTTCGAATGGGGATTTGGCGCATACGATAGATTGATCTTTTTTAACAGGAGCGTTCTACCCTGAGAGTAGAGAGGAGAGGGGCAAGTGAATTCTTCACAAGCGCAGGCGTTGCGCAGCAAATGGCATAAAACCCAATTGCTGCTCCAGCATGGCAGTATCAAGCCTTTTGTACCTGAAACTCGTAAATACAGCAAAGCAAATGTGAAATCAATGCTCGAAAAATATGGTATGGTCTATGTAAAGCCTGAGCGAGGTACCTTTGGCAAAGGTGTGATGAAAGTCGAACAAGAGGCAGGTCAGCGTTTTGCCTACCAATATGAGGAAAAGCGTCTGGGATTCAAACATTTGGATGCACTAATCACCAGCTTATCGAAACACACGGGGGAAAAAAGTTATCTCATTCAAAAGGGAATCCATTTACTGCGCCATCAAAATCGTTATTTTGATATCCGGATCATGGTGCAGCGTAATGCAAAAGGGTCATGGGAATCTACCGGAATTATTGGACGCTTGGGTCATCCCCGTAAAATCGTGACCAATTATCATAGTGGTGGTAAACCGATGGCCTTAGAACAACTACTGAAATCCCATTTATCGCAAAGTAAGCAGGCTGAGCTGGTCAAGAAGCTCAATGAACTAGGGATTACGATCGCCACACAACTACAAAAAACATATCCGAAATTCCGGCAAATTGGTGTGGACATTGGATTGGATCATCGCTTTATCCCGTGGATCATTGAGGTGAACACGAAGCCAGATCCATATATTTTTAACCAATTGACAGATAAGTCTATGTACCGAAAAGTAATAAGCTATTGGCGACTGGCTAATGAAAAAAAGAAGGTTACAGTCCCAAGCAAGGATAAGAAGAATAACAACAAGAATAAAGATAAAAATGCGAATAAAGTTACAAATAAAGTTGATCATACAAATAAAGAACCTAAATCAAAAAAAGGATGAATTGTTTATGATTCATCCTTTTTTTCTTGTCTGTTTATCCTAATCCTAACCGCGAGGTGGCGACTCGGACATTCACGGTACTTCCTATGTCGATATTTTTAACCCCGGTGATGTATGGTATTTCCCCCGTGGTTATGGTCACTCCATTCAAGGTCTTGGTCCTGGAGAGTGTCATTTTATCCTGATTTTTGATAATGGTGATTTTTCGGAGACCATACGTTCAGCATTACTGATTTTATTCGCTCAGACTCCCGCGGATGTTGTCATGCAAAATCTCGGACTTGCAGCCGACGAGCTGGCTCTTTTACCAAAGAAGGAAGCTTATTTTGCAAAAGGACCTGTCCCATCTATCGCATCTCATGATGCATATCCGCGCGCTTCTTCCGATCTAATTACTAAACACCGCTATCCTTTAATGGCCAAACAGCCCAGATTGGCACCGGGTGGAGGGACTCAGCGGACCGTTACAGTAGAAGATTTCCCTATTTCTTCGACGATGGCAGGATCTGTGATTGAATTAGAGCCAGGCGGATTGCGAGAAATGCACTGGCATCCCAATGCGGATGAATGGCAATATTATTTGGACGGAGTGGTCATTACGAGGCCATTGATTTGAGTGAGTGGATGGCTGGCAACCCTGTTGATGTATTGGCAACAAATCTGAGCCTGCCTCGGGAAATAGCGCATAAACTGCCTCATAAATCAGTCTTCATCGCCCCAAAATCTTAACTCTTAAATCATAAAGCAACTAAAATGCCCGCTTAGGCTACCTTATTCCAGTTAGCCTAAGCGGGCTATTAAACTTGATTCTGTTTCTATTACTTTTGTAGAAAGTAATAGAGTGAATTTAAAATTGAACAACCTGCAACCCTGTGCTATTCTTATACGAAAGTGAAGATTAATGTAGTAAAAGTTATATTTTATTATGCTTATAAACATCTGATGATACGATGAATAGAGGGGATGTGCAGCCATGAATTCTGTCATTGAACTTAACAATGTAAGCTGGAAGAGAGATAACCGTACCATACTGGATCAAATCAATTGGCAGGTAGCTGAGGGAGAGCACTGGGCTGTACTCGGCTTGAATGGATCAGGCAAAACAACGATGCTCAATATGATTAATGGTTACATATGGCCAACCACAGGTAGTGTCGGTGTATTGGGTCATACTTTTGGGGATGTAGATTTGAGGGAATTACGCAAATCTATTGGTTGGGTCAGTTCCTCTTTACAGGAAAGAATTAATGGAAGCCAGCGCACGCAGGATGTTGTCATCAGCGGCAAATTTGCTTCTATTGGACTGTATGATCAGACGACGGATACAGATGATAAACAGGCCATTCAGCTTATGACCCAACTGGGCTGTGCTCATCTCGTGGATCGGTTGTATCAGGGATGCTCACAGGGAGAAAAGCAAAAAGTGCTTATTGCTCGCGCGTTAATGGCCTCGCCCAAGCTGCTGATTTTGGACGAGGCGTGTAATGGGTTGGATTTTTTTTCTAGAGAAGCATTACTGGATAGCGTTCGTCAGCTGTCCGAGACGCCGGGTGCTCCAAATTTATTGTATGTTACACATCATATCGAAGAAATTCTACCCATGTACACACATACAATTCTGATTCGCCGGGGTACGGTGTTTGCCAAAGGTAAAACGACAGATATCCTGAGCAGTGAAACGCTCAGTGCTTTTTTTGAAACACCTGTGCAAGTAGACTGGAGACAGGATCGTGCATGGCTCTCTATGGTATAGAGAGCCTTTTGTCTGTCTAACCTGCTACCAGCATAATCAGAATGGGCAAAATCAGGAATGAGGCAAGCGTGCTCCACAAGATGCAGGTAGAAACCAGTTTTGGGGATGCATTAAATTTTTCGGCTAAAATGACTGCATTCACAGCCACTGGCATCGAGGCCAGAATGAAGAGAACGGAAAACAAAAGTCCTGAAATTCCCAGTATCAGCATGGCAAGACAAGCCGCAAGCGGGGAGAGCAGAAGTCGAATTATCAGTCCTGCGTAGCTGGCTTTTTTAATAGATGGCTCCAGCCTGAATATTTTTACATAAGCCATCTGGGTACCGAGAATCGCCAGCACGACCGGAGAATAGGCGGCTGCAATCATCGAGACACCTGATTGAATGCCAGAGGGTAGATGCCAATCCAGTGCTCGAAGTCCCAGTGCGAGAAGAGCCGCATAAATCGCAGGGAGAGAAAATACCGACTTCACGGCACTTTGAACAGAAAATTCAGAGCGGGCTGCAAAGTATACACCAATGGTATTGACCATAATCATCTGGATGACGACATATACGGAGGCTTTATCCAGGCCAAGCTGTCCAAAAGCAAGTAAAATAAGCGGCAACCCATAATTTGCACTATTAGTCAGTGTGGAGATTAAGGTGAGTCCCGCTGTTTCCGGGGTGCTCAGCCTGAATATTTTCCCCGCCAATTGTGCAATTCCCCACAAAAGCAGCAGGTTCAGTAATGAAAAAGCGGCTGTCTGTGCCACATCATGCCAGGAAAGCTGTGCCTTGAGCAGTGTGTCCAGAATCATGGCAGGACTTAAAAAATATAAGTACAAAGTCGAGAGCGGTTTTGTTTCCAGCTTCATGAATTTGCCGAGTAAAAATCCGGCAATCACCGGAATGGACAGCGGAACGATAACGGATAAAAGAGTTGAAAGTACGATTTGAACCATGAATTCCACTCATCCTTTCTGTAATGACAGTTTCCATTATAAGGCGCTACTTTCGAACCCGTCCAAGATGGATAAACAATTAAGGTTATAGGTATATGCTATGAAGCTTAGATCACTTATTCTGAAAATAACAAAAGGGATGTCCACAGCCATGTTAAACGGCTAATAGGAACATCCCTTTTATATGAAACCGAGTATTCTGAAGGTTTATGCAGAAGCCATAGTTTCTGCTTTAGTTCGGCAATCGTCAGAGCAATAGTGTTGATGCTGTTCTTCGCAATCTGGACACACGATATGTTGGAGATTGCACACGGGGCAGTTAATATAATGATCGTTTGTTGTTTCGCAATGGTAGCAATTACCAACAACAACGTCTTCATCTGTATGGTTGATTCGAACCGAAATTCGTTCGTCAAATACATAGCACTTACCGTCAAACAAACGTCCTTGTACTTCTGGGTCCTTGCTGTAAGTCACAATGCCGCCATCCAACTGAGCTACATCGTTTAAGCCTTCTTTAATCAGCAGACCAGACAGCTTTTCGCAACGAATACCCCCGGTACAGTATGTCAGGATTTTTTTATCCTTGAACCCAGTCATATTATCGCGAATCCATTGTGGAAATTCACGGAACGATTCAACTTCGGGGCGAATAGCTCCGCGGAAATGACCGATGTCATATTCGTAGTCGTTACGCCCGTCCAGAATCACGACATCTTCATCTTGGAGCTGTTCATAAAACTCCTTTGGTGATAGACGCTTGCCGCTAATAATATTAGGATCCAGCTCGTCCTCATGACGTAGCGTAACCAGCTCCTGACGATGGCGTACAAATATTTTCTTGAACGCATGACCGTCAGATTCATCTATTTTAATAACGATATCGTGGAATTTCGGATTGGCGCGCAAATCACGGATATACTGCTCCGTTTGCTCTACTGTACCGGACAGTGTTCCGTTGATTCCTTCCTCAGCAATCAAGATTCTTCCCTTGACGCCCAGCTCTTTGCAGTAAGCCAGATGCTCTGCCGTAAAGGTGGCAGGATCTTCAATATTGACATATTTGTAAAACAACAAAATTCGATAAGCATGTTCACACATGTAAAATCACCCTCTGATTCAAGTCAAAGTTTTTTAACAAGCAAGTTTAAATGTACCACATTCTTTAAGTTAGTCAACATAAATGTATAAAAAGTGGAAACGGAAAAGATGACGAGCGACAAAAGTAAGGGGTTACATTATAATGGTATTGTGGGGTTGATGAGATTTGCAGTAACAGGTTGAGGTCTAGCAGATGAAAGGATGAATTCAATGAAACATCATTTGACAGCGCATACACCACCTATGGGGTGGAATAGCTGGGATTGCTACGGTGCAGCAGTACGGGAAGAGGAAGTGCGAGGAAATGCTCAATATATGGCGGAGCACCTGAAGGAATATGGTTGGGAATATGTTGTAGTGGATATTCAGTGGTATGAGTCAGGAGCAGTATCTTCACAGTATCGCCCGTTTGTCCCATTGGAAATGGATTCATATTCACGTCTGATTCCAGCGGTGAATCGTTTTCCTTCGGCAGCAGATGGACGCGGCTTCCAAGCTCTTGCGGAATATGTACACGGTCTGGGATTAAAATTTGGGATACATATTATGAGAGGCATCTCCCGCCAGGCGGTTCATCAGGATACTCCGATTTTAGGAACTACAGCTACAGCCAGACAAATTGCACATCCTAACTCTATTTGTCCTTGGAACACAGATATGTATGGGGTAGATGCTTCCAAGGAAGGCGCACAGGAGTATTATAATTCGTTATTTGACCTGTATGCGGAATGGGGTGTGGATTTTGTCAAAGTAGATGACATTGCTGCATCACGTCTCTATGGTATTCATTTGGCGGAAATTGAATTGATTAAGCGGGCTATCGCCCAATGCGGACGTCCGATGGTGTTGAGTCTTTCGCCTGGTCCCGCACCGCTGGAGCATGCATCTGATTTAATCGCAAACGCGAATATGTGGCGTATGACTGATGACTTCTGGGATGTATGGCCTTTACTGTATGGTATGTTTGAGCGCTGCGAGAAATGGGCGGAACATGTAGGTCCAGGTCACTGGCCGGATTGCGACATGTTGCCACTGGGCCATCTGGGTATTCGTTCGGTAGATTCAGTAGATTCCGGCAGTCATGATCGATGGACACGCTTTACGAAGGATGAGCAGCTGACAATGATGACTTTATGGAGCATTTTCCGGTCTCCACTGATGTTTGGGGGAGAACTGCGTGATAATGACGAATGGACACTTTCATTGCTGACGAACAAAGAAGTGCTCGATGTTCATCACAACGGTGTGAATGCGCGACAGGTCTACAGAAAGGATGAACATATCGTTTGGACTTCTCACAACGAGGAAGGGCACGTATATGCGGCTTTATTTAATGCTGGAGATGAAGCTTCCACAGTCCGTGTGTCCTTACAGGAGCTTGGAATTGAAGGGCAGGCAAGTGCCAGAGACTTATGGAACCATGTGGATTTAGGTGATATAGTGCAGGAACTGTCTGCAGATTTACCCCCTCATGGAGCTGCACTATTCATTATAAAATAACAGGATGTTAGGAAGGATCTAAGCTGTACGTTCAGCTCTAGTCACCTTATTGTAAAGTGGAGGATGTTTTTACGATAAGGTGATTTTTTTGTATGTGTAACTTTATGATATTTTTAACGGACTCGACATGATTCTTGGGAATTTGACATTTGGAACATGTTAGGTTTATAGAGTGCCTATTTCTGCACAAATTTAAATCATTCTAGCGAATAGAGTCGAGAAAGGAGTCAAATGATGAAATTAAAAAAAATTCACAAAAATGAGCAGGACGAGCCTTGGCCCTCTAGTGAACAAATTCTGTGTATCGGAGGGGCCAATCTGGATCGTAAAATCATGATTAAAGGTACATTTCAGCTTCACACCTCCAACCCGAGCAGCACTAGTCTGCAATCTTGCGGTGGGGTAGCACGGAATGTGGCTGAAAATTTAGGGAGGTTGAGTCGACGGGTCAGCCTGCTGACCGCAGTTGGGGACGATGCTGAAGGTGAATTTATCATCGAACAGTCCAGCCGTTACATGCACGTGATTCCTCTCCAAGTCAAAGGTGAATCGTCAACCGGTGTCTATACTGCCTTGCTGAACGAGGATGGTGAAATGATTGTAGCGACAGCAGAAATGGAGATTTATGATCAGATTCGCCCTTCCGTAATTTTTGAAAATATTCCTTTAATTGCCTCGTCTCGACTCGTTCTGCTGGACACTAATTTTTCTATGAACGTAATAGCGGCCACCATACATGTCTGTCTGGAACATCAGGTTCCGCTTGTCGTTTCTTCGGTGTCAGCTTCCAAGATGAGAAAGCTTCCCCGAAATTTGCGTGGGGTGGAATGGCTGGTATGCCAACCGGAAGAGGCTGAAGCTTATTTGGGACTTGAACTTAAAGATGATCAGCAGATATTGGACGCAGCCCGAGTTTTTCACAAACTTGGGGTTCAAAATGTCATTATTATCTGCGGTGTTGAGCGTGTGTTGTTTGCTTCTCAAGATGGAACTTATGGACAAATCCCTATACACCCATTTCAACAGGTAATTGATGTCACAGGCGCAGACGACGCTTTTATTGCCGGGATGATTTATGGAATTACCCAAGGTTATCCTATGGAACAAGTGTGCCAGTTTGGGATCAGTTGTGTCGATTTAACCATACAAACGGATCGGACAGTCTCAGACACCATTTCTATGAATAAACTTCATTCTAGATTCCAGGAGCTGTATGGCACACATTCGCAAAATTTTGTTTTTTTTAAGGGTGTGTATTTTAAAAAGAAAAATACATAAGTAAAGAAGAGAACACTAACCTACAGCAGCGTGTATTTGGAGCTTCACGGACGTAATGGTCTCAATTATTGAATTTATAAAAGGAGCAGGTTGTCTGATGGACAGTGTGAAATACGCTATTGTTTTTCTGCCGCTGTTCCTACTTTATTTGCTTTTAAAGGGAGGGGCTTTGGCAGTAGGTTTACTATATCGACTGATCTATTCCATTTCGACCTTACGTGCAGGACAAAGTGACGATCTTCTCGCTGTGCAGCATGCTAAGCGTATTATCGTAATCGGCTCACCGGGGAGCGGCAAGACTTTTTTGGCCAAACGTCTATCGATGTGGACTCATTTGCCGTATACCTCGTTGGATGATTTGTATTGGGGGCCAGAGTGGAAGCAGAGTACGGACAAGCAATTTCACAAACAGCTGGGAGAAGTCCTGCAAAGGGAAGAATGGATTATCGAAGGGAATTATCATGAGCGTTATTTTACCGAGCGACTCCAGCGTTCCGATACAATCATCGTGATGGATGTCAGCACGATTGAGGCGATATCAGGTGTTATCACACGTTCGCTTAACCGTTTTTTATTTTCCAAGGAGTTACCCACAGGAATAGAGCGGGAAGCCGTTCGTATTTGGGATATTTCACCTCGGTTTGTCCGCTTTGTTCTGGGTTTTCGCAGGCGTATCCGTCCTAAAATCTGGCCGCTCATTTTGCAATATGGTAATGAACGGAATTTGATTATCCTAAAATCTAAATATCGTTCATGTCCCTGGATGAGCCCAGATAGACAATTATCTCCTTGACTCAAACCTGCGTTTCGTGTAAAGTGGTGAAAATTGTAATATATAGGAATAGTGTAGACCAAGGATCAAAGGTTCGATTACCCGCTGTACAGAGAAGAAACCCATGGGCTGAAAGGTTTCTCGCCGCGAATGAACGTTTCCCTGCCTTGCGAGTTGTAGCGGTGCGTAAGATAAACCGTTACCGGCCAGATGCCGTTATCTGAAGAAGGACCGTCCCGTATATGGTTACGGTCAAATGAAGGGTGGTACCACGACACATTCGTCCCTGACGGATGTGTCTTTTTTGCGTACATTTTACGTTCTTACAAGGAGGAAGCCACACATACGCCAAAGCCAATTATTACTGACAACCTTACGTGAAGCACCTGCAGAGGCCGAAGTGATCAGCCATCAGCTGATGCTGCGGGCAGGATTTATCCGCCAATTGGCGGCTGGAATGTATACCTATATGCCACTGGGCAGACGGGTGCTCAGAAAAGTGGAACAAATTGTACGAGATGAGATGGATCGTGCAGGGGCTGGAGAGTTGTTAATGCCTGTATTACAGCCAACGGAGCTGTGGCAAGAATCGGGGAGATACGATGTGTACGGTCCTGAGCTGATGCGTCTGCAAGATCGGCATGATCGGGAGTTCGCATTAGGTCCTACACATGAAGAGGTCATAACGTCTTTAATACGAAATGAAGTGAATTCCTATCGGAAATTGCCAGTAACACTGTACCAAATTCAAATCAAGTTTCGGGATGAACGACGTCCTCGGTTTGGTCTGCTTCGCAGCAGAGAATTTTTGATGAAGGATGCCTATTCGTTTGATGCCAATTGGGCAGGACTAGATCACACTTATTGGACGATGTTCCAGGCCTACCAACGTATTTTCACCCGCTGCAGTCTGAATTTTCGCGCAGTCGAAGCAGATGCAGGCGCTATTGGTGGTGAGGGCGAAACTCATGAATTTATGGCACTGGCTGAGATTGGAGAGGATACCATTGTGGCATGTACCTGCTGTGATTATGCTGCCAATCTTGAAAAGGCGGAGCCACGGACGACGGGGAGCGTAGGAATATCTTCTGTCTCCAATGAAGATGAACATGACAGCCATCCTTCAATTGATACAGATAAAATGGAAAAACTGTACACTCCAGGTTTGCGAACCATAAATCAACTCGTTGAAACGCTTCACATAGAGCTGAAGGAAATCATCAAAACACTGATTTATATGGCTGACGATCAGCCGATTGCGGTAGTTGTCAGAGGAGATCATGAGGTCAACGAAGTAAAAGTTAAACAAATTTTAGGTAGTGAAAAATTCGAAATAGCAAATGCAGATGCCGTCACAAAGGCGACTGGAACCCCACCCGGGTTCATAGGTCCATGCGGCTTGACAATCCCTGTGTGGGTGGATTACGCCGTTGTCCAAATGTCCAGCGGTTTTGCAGGCGCGAACGAGCAGGACTACCATTATCGGCATGTGAATCCAAGACGCGATCTAGATCTTCGCTATGTGGCAGACTTGCGCAATGTTATAGAAGGGGATAGATGTCCTCGGTGTGACGAAGGGAAATTGGAACTTCATCGAGGAATTGAGATTGGACACGTATTTAAACTGGGCACCAAGTACAGTGAAAAGCTGGGGGCGACTTTTCTGGATGTGTCCGGAACTGATCAAGCGATGATTATGGGCTGTTATGGTATTGGTGTTTCCCGAATCCTGTCCGCCATTGTAGAGCAAAATCATGACCAGAACGGAATGATATGGCCACATGCGCTGGCCCCGTTTCATGTTCATATCATTCCGATTTCTGTGAAAGACAGGCTTCAGATGCAAATAGCTGAGGACTTATACAGCCAACTGCAGGATCGCGGTATGGAGGTGTTGCTAGATGATCGTGAGGAACGCCCAGGGGTTAAATTTAAAGATTCGGATTTAGTAGGTATTCCCGTGCGTATCGTCGTTGGTAAAGATGCTGAACACGGAAAAGTAGAGTTCGTAGAGCGAAGAAGCAGCCACAAAGAGTCAATTCATATCCATGATGTAGAGAGACGGATAATGAACCTCATTCAACACTAAGCATCTGTATCCCGCAGAATATGACCTTTTCCAAGGGTAATCTCATGAAAGTCGGCCATCTGACGTGCCTGAAAACGAATGGGCTTGTCTCGACCCATCATAATGATATTTTGGATGTCAGCAATGCCTTCCGAGGGTAGGGAGAACGTGGTAACATAGGCGAATTCTTCACGCAGCGTTGTGTGAATGGCATGGATCAGATGATCGTGTTCGCTTTTGCCTATCAAATTCATAATTAGCGAGCCTTCTGCATCCAGCTTTTCTTTGGCCATTTTGAAAAATTCCCAAGATATTAAATGCAAAGGCGTACCCTGCTCCGTGAAGGCGTCCAAAATAATATAGTCATAAGCATCCGGGCTCTCCTTCTCCAGAATGCGGCGTCCATCACCAATAACTACATTGTCCTGGTCGTATCCAAAGAATGTTCGGCTGAATTCTACCACTTGTGCGTCCAGCTCGGCAATCTTAAAGCGTTTGTCTGCAAAATGACCCGCAATCGTGCCTACACCATGTCCGATAACAAACACGTCTTCAAATGACGGGTCGTTCAGCTCCATGAGATGGATGATTGCTCTGGGATATTCGAACAGAATACGTTGCGGATAATTCAAATCCATCGCACCTTGGATGGCTGCATTGGAGAATTGCATCACGCGAAATAATCCCTTTTCACCATACAGCTCCGTGGTTTCATATACCGTGATTTCATGGTTATTGCTCAACTTTTTATGTAAGACATCCAAGTGAATAATCTCCTTCAAGTCAGACTTTCTCCTCATCTTAGACATTCATAGGATTATTGTCCATAGATGAGGGGATTGAAAGTTCACATTCTTGAAGCATCCCTAATTAGGTAGAATTGTTTGTTTTTCCATAACGGAGTTGTTTGAACTTGTTCGTATGTCCTTTAGGAGATATAATATACAAGGATATAATGAAGTTCGTTGTGTATATTCATACAGGAAGAGAGCGGGATATTATGGGACGTAAGTGGAATAACATTAAAGAAAAGAAGGCATCCAAGGATGCTAATACGAGTCGTATATATGCTAAATTTGGCGTGGAAATTTATGTGGCAGCCAAACAGGGCGAGCCAGATCCTGAATCCAATCGGGTACTAAGAGTCGTGTTAGAACGTGCAAAAACGTACAATGTACCGAAAGCGATCATTGACCGTGCTATTGAAAAAGCAAAAGGTGCTGGCGATGAAAACTACGTAGAGCTTCGTTATGAAGGTTTCGGACCGAACGGCTCCATGGTCATTGTAGATGCACTGACTAATAACGTAAACCGTACAGCATCGGATGTGCGTTCTGCTTTTACTAAAAATGGCGGTAGCTTGGGCGTGAGCGGATCTGTAGCCTACATGTTTGATTCCACGGCAGTTATTGGTCTGGTGGGTAAAACCGCAGATGAAGTGCTGGAGCTGCTGATGGAGGCAGATGTCGAGGTTCGTGACATCATTGAAGAAGATGAAGCCGTCATCGTATATGCAGAGCCTGATCAATTCCATGCTGTTCAGGAAGCTTTCAAGCAGGCAGGAGTAACTGAGTTTACTGTGGCTGAGCTCACCATGCTTGCCCAAAATGATATTACTCTTCCGGAAGATGCACAGGTTCAATTTGATAAATTGATTGATGCATTAGAGGACTTGGAAGATGTTCAGCAGGTGTACCACAACGTAGACTCTGAGGAATAATCGGATTGCATCATTTACATCTGAGCGTTTGGATAAAATAAACATCCCTAAACCATCGTATTTCGGTACGATGGTTTTTTTGTGAATATAATGATATAAAATCAATTTCATTTTCTTGACTGATCAGTCTGTAAAAATTATAATCATAGTCAAGGAGGTGAACATGAGGTTTGGGAAGAGCTAAAGAATTTGATACTGAAAGTGTTCTGCGAAAAGCTATGGCTGTATTTGGAGAACATGGCTATGAGGGAACTTCTTTGACAATTTTACTGGATCAGCTGGGTATAGCGCGGCAGAGTCTTTATGATACCTACGGAACGAAATATGATTTATTTTTTTCGGCTATTCAGCTTTATATACGTGACAAAACCGAAGCCGTAGTACATCTGCTCAGTCAACCTGGGAGTATTAAGGATGCAATAGCGATGATTTTTAATGAATCTGTTAGAGTCTTGATGGATAGGAGGCTGTCGAAGGAATGCTTTATTATGAACAGTGCTATTGAACAGGCTCCGCATCATCATGAGATCAAAGCTTTTATTTCTGAAAATACTGAAAAGCTTGAACTTGCCTTTTACAACGCCCTAGTCCGCGCCCAAAAAGAGGGGGAGATTCATGCTACGGAATCTGAGCTATTGTCAATCGCCAGATTTCTAAATCATGCCCGACTATCGTTGACATTTACCGCCAAGACAGGCGCCAGCACTGAGGTGCTTAGAGATATTGTACGTACGACGCTGTCGGTTTTGGATTGATCTTTATGAACGCTTAATAGCGTTTATTTTTTGAACATTCCAGACCGATTAGTCAAATTTTTTTGAGTATTATAGACTGTTCAGTCTAGAATGATTATGTTTATTTTCTCGTCTTGAATTCATTTTTTAAGCAGAAATTAAAATAAATATGCGAGGTGTCTACCATGAATATCAATCCGAATACTGACGATGCAAAACAGCAAGCACAAGCAGTCATGCATAAATTTACGAGCAACCTGTTAGAAGAAAATATGGAGCAATGGATTTCATTATTTGATGATAACGCTGTTTTCGAGTTCCCTTATGCACCTAAACATTTTGTACAAGTGCTTCAGGGTAAGGCAGCAATTTACGAGTATATTAAGGAGTTTCCTAGTATACTTCGGATTCAGCATTTCTCTTCACCAACTATCCATACGACAACGGACCCGAGTTTATTCGTGGCCGAATTCGCCTCTGAGGCGCAGGCTGTGAGCACAGGTAAACCGTATAATCAAACCTACATTTCTGTTATTAAGCTGAAGAACGGAAAAATTACTCACTACAAAGATTATTGGAACCCTTTGGTAGCTCTAGAAGCTCTAGAATCGTGAATGAAAAAGTCAATTCTCATAGGGATATAGAGATCTAGGCGAAAATAAAAAATTAAAAATAGGAGTTGAATTTCATGAAAGACAGAAATATAGCGTTGATTACAGGAGCAAACGGCAAAACAGGCAGCCGTGTAGCTGCCAGACTTATGCAACTTCAGTATCCGGTACGTTTGGCAGGGCGTACTAAACCTGGCAATTCGGAAGGGGCGGATTATGTATTTTTTGATTGGTATGATGAATCAACACATGCACAGGCGCTGATGAATGTAGGTAAAATTTATTTGGTAGTACCTGTGCTGGACGTCAATCCCGCCAAAGTGATGATTCCTTTTATTGAAAAAGCCTTGAGTGCCGGAGTGCAAAGATTTGTGCTGTTAGGGAGCGCATCTGTGCCTGAGGACGGATCAGTATTTGGACCTGTGCATCAAGTACTTCGTAGATTAGCTCCAGAGTGGGCAGTACTGCAGCCATCCTACTTTATGGAGAATTTCACAGAAGGCCAGCATGTGGGCACGATTAAAAACAACAAGGCCATTTATAGTGCAACCCGAAACGGGAGAATAGGCTTCGTAAGTGCAGATGACATTGCAGAAGTGGGAGTGAGGGCTCTTATTGACGATAAACCACACAACACGGCTCATGTCATCACTGGACCTCAATCACTAACATATGACGAAGTGGCTGAACTGATCGGGAAATCAACAGTCCAACCGATCCAGCATATCTCGTTGTCTGATGAAGAGTTGAAAGCGGGCATGGTTCACGCTGGAATGCCTGAGGAATATGCAGACATGCTGGCAGGATTGGATAGAAGGATACGTGAAAATGGAAGTGAAGACCAAGTGACCGATACCGTTAAGCTTGTCACTGGGCGTTGTCCGGTCTCATTTGAGCAGTTTGTCCTGAGTCATGTAAACAGCTGGAAGTCATCATGATAAAGTGATTCCCGTTATTTCTTTTTAGGATCATAAGAGTAACCAGGATACTTGACGACAGGCCATTTGACCTTACGTAAATTAGAGATCACATCAGCGCCAACGTGTAAATTACTTTGAATCAGTTCTTTAGGCGTAAGAGCCATCCATTGATTTAAGGACACATCTGCAAAACGGTCACTTTTAAACATCTCAAGAAACCATAGTGTGCTAGAACCTGTATTTTGAATGTAATGACCGTAAGCAAAGGGCACATATCCAACATCCCCGGCTCTGAAATCAAATGTACGAGCTGCACCATTACCGCCAAAGACTGTCATCCGTCCTTGCCCTGCAAGATAGTATTGCCATTCGTCATTATTGGGGTGCCAATGCATTTCTCGCATGGCTCCAGGCTCAATCTCAACAAGGGCAGCTGCAATGGTTTTGGAAATCGGAAAATTGGAGGAGTCAACGATCCGTACGCTTCCGCCTGGTGTTTTGATCGGGGGCTGAGCTAGTAACTCATGCTTAAAGGATTGGGGCAACGTCCCGTAGGGAGAAGGAACCGCTTGACTTTGAATTAAACCGGGAACGGAGTCCTGATAGATGTACACTTGATCTTGAGGAATCGCTGCAAAATCGGCTTCTGGAATCCCGAAATTTGCAGAGAGCACCTCTTTAGGTGTGTGTGCGAACCAATCCGAGATGGATAAGGTGTTCAGATCGGAGAAACTGCCATCGTCGAAAACCAGCAAAAATTCACAGCCTTCTTCAAGGCCCTGTATAGAATGCGGGATGCCAGGTGGAAAATACCAGAGATCGCCAGGGCCTACATCAGCAATAAAATTACGTCCATCTTGGTCAACTGCCGTAATGCGAGCACTACCTAACAGCATATAAGACCATTCTGCCTGCTGATGCCAGTGAAGCTCGCGGACACCGCCCGGTGTCAAACTCATATTCACGCCGGCAAGAGTTGTGGCAATGGGTAATTCCCTTACTGTAACTTCTCTTGACCATCCACCCTGATTAAGCTGCATATGGGCGTCTGAAAAAGAAAACCTCATATTCGGTATGAGACCATTGTCCGTTACGGGAGGAACCAGCATATCTGGATTTTGTAAATCCCTCATCACATCACGTGGACCCTTGTCAATCCCCCCTGCGCCATCACTTCTTATGGGCTGGGGGATTCCGACTTTTTTCGAGCAATCATTATGCATTATTTGATCTTCCTCTCCAAGTTGAAGCATGATGAAGCATAGGATTAAGAGAAAATACGCATAAAGATTTTATGAGGACGTGATGAGTTTTATGCCGTGTGCGTTAGATCTGTAAACTGTGCTTGAATGATTTGGGCTAAATCATGCGGACTCAGCTCCACTTGGGTTCCAATTTTCCCAGCGCTTACGACGATCGTTTCCAGCTCAACTGCAGGCTGGTCGATATAAGTGGGATAGATCTTTTTCATCCCTATGGGAGAGCAGCCGCCGCGAATATATCCCGTATGCTTTTGCAGATCCTTAACTGGAAGCATTTCAATTTTCTTCTCTCCCGCAGATTTGGCAGCCTTTTTGAGATCGAGCTCTTTATGTACAGGAATGACAAAAACAAACAGATTTTGTTTGCTATGTGCAACCAAAGTTTTAAAAACAGATTCCGGTGCTCTTTGAATCTTTTCGGCTACGTTCATACCGTCTATTTTTCCGTCTTGGTGGTCATAACTCAAAATATTGTAGTAGATGTGTTGCCCGTCCAATATACGCATAGCGTTTGTTTTACCCACACTCATTTTAATTCTTCCTTTCTTAGCGTTTTTCCAAGTAATCTACATAATCTTTTGCATCCTTAAGTGAAAGATTCTTAGCGGTTCTTAACTCTTTTATGGCTTTAATCTTATTTCCTTCCCTGAGTAGTAGAAGCAGCCTTTCATTGATTTCTTCGGAAGCTTCTGCGTGTTGGATATATGGAGCAGGAGGAGCGATTGTATTTGACATCGAGGTTCCCGTTAGTCCTGAACGATTCTCAAGACGCTCCACATCGGATTTTAAGTCATTAAGCCGAGATTGAAGGCGATAAACCTTGAACAAAAGTATGACGGAGAGGATCAATGTAATGATTGCTACATATTCACTAGTTCCCAATAGAATCTCCCTTTTCTTGTTAGTTTTATCACTGAATTTTTGTCTCTTAAACATAGTATATCATGATGATTGACTAATCGAATTGAGAATCATATTCTTTGCGTACGGGTAGTGCAAATTGACTTATTGCAGACCGAGCGTTATATTACAGCTTATTATTAAGCTTTTTATAATCACTTCAAAAGGAGTGTATTCAAATACAACCAGTTTCCAATAATACCATTCGGGTCAAACACATTAATGTAGAGCTAGTTAAAAACACACTGAAATCCAAGGAATATGCAACCAAGTCGTCTATAGCCAGTATTACAGGACTTAGTGTGGCAACCTGCGGAAATATTCTAAATGAGCTTCTTCAAACCGGAGAAGTATTAGAGATGGAATTGGAAGAATCGAACGGTGGGCGTCCGGCTAGACGTTACAAATATAACGCTGATTATTCCTATATTATTTGTTTAACTGTGAAAACGGAAGGCGGAGTAGATTCTCTTACTTATGCTGTTGCCAATATGCTTGGAGATATTATTGCAGAGAACACATCCGTTGTGCCTCATATTGATTATGAAGTAATAGATCACCAAATTGAAGAGCTGATTAACAACTACGAAAACGTTAAAGCGATTGGTATTGGCATCCCGGGGGTTGTTCATCAAGGGGTTATTGATGTCTGCGATCTTGATCTGCTGATAGGAGTCCCTGTAGGACCACGCCTTCAAGATAAATACGGGGTAGAAGTCACCATTGAAAATGATATGCATCTGACCGTCTATGGATTTTATAACATGCAAAATTATGATGAGGACAAAACCTTCGCTATTGTTACGTTTCCCAAGGATAATTATCCGGGAGCGGGGTTTATTGTCGATGGACATTTGTTAAAAGGAAATACCAAATTTGCCGGGGAAGTTTCCTTTTTACCCTTTGGCATAACGAGAGAGGAACAGCTTAAACAGTTAAATAGCACACAGGAATTTGTTTTTTTGGCGATCAAAACGATAACATCCATTATTGCGATTATAGACCCTGTATCGATCGCTTTGACAGGAGAGTTATCTAAGCCAGCATTGCTGGATGATATTTATAACGGCTGTCTTAAAGATGTACCCAAAGAACATATGCCTGAGATTTTTGTAAAAAACGATACGCACGATGAATACATGTATGGGTTGATTTCAGTTACCCTTGAAAGCCTGACCTACAATTTGCAATTGGTGGAAAAAAGAAAATAGAGACCATTTTATAGAAGAAGGGCTCACCCAAGTTACAATTGGTAATTAACGTATGGATGGGTGGGGACGTTGTTATAAATAGGGAAGTAAGTATTGGAGATAATACGATTATAGACTCTGCAAGTTTTTAAAATAATACTTGACATGAAACGCGTTACAAACCTTAAGATTCAATTAGAAGTACTTTATAAACATTAGCGTAGAGGTAACGTGTTTATGTCCTAGTTAATGAAAAAACATCAGCAAAGGCGGAGAAAATATGAGTACACAGTTTCCAAAAGATTTCCTGTGGGGTGGAGCAGTTGCTGCTAATCAGCTCGAAGGTGCTTATCAAGAAGACGGAAAAGGCTGGTCCATTCAGGATGTAACTCCTCGTGGTGGTTGGGGGCCGGTTACGGATGTACCAACTGAAGATAATATGAAATTGATCGGTATTGATTTTTACCATCATTATAAAGAAGATATCAAACTTTTTGCGGAAATGGGCTTTAAAGTGTTCCGTACTTCCATTGCTTGGTCACGTATTTTCCCTAAAGGTGACGAATTGGAGCCTAATGAAAAAGGACTGCAATTTTATGATGATTTGTTTGATGAACTTCATAAATATGGTATTGAGCCACTCGTTACATTATCTCACTATGAAACACCTTTACATTTGTCCAGAGAATACGATGGTTGGGTGAACCGTAAGCTTGTTGATTTCTATGAGCGCTATGCAACAACTGTATTTAATCGCTACAAAGATAAAGTTAAATACTGGTTGACGTTCAATGAAATCAACTCCATTCTTGAAGCACCATTCATGAGTGGCGGGATTAGCACACCAAAGAATCAACTTAGTGAACAAGACCTTTATCAAGCTATTCACCATGAGCTGGTAGCGAGTGCAAGAGCAGTAAAAATCGGTCATCAGATTAACCCTGATTTCAAAATTGGTTGTATGGTACTGAGTATGCCTACTTATCCGCTGACACCTAATCCAGACGATGTGATTGCAGCAATGGAATTTGATCACAGAAACATGGCATTTGCCGATATTCATGCAAGAGGTCAGTATCCAGGTTACATGAAACGTTTCTTCAAAGAAAACGGAATCTCTATTCATTTTGAGCCAGGTGATGCTGAAGATCTGAAGCATACGGTTGATTTTATCTCGTTCAGTTATTATATGAGTACTTGTGAGACGGCTGACGAAGCTAAAAAAGTCAAAGGTGAAGGTAACATCCTCGGTGGGGTTAGCAATCCGCATCTCGAGGCAAGTGAGTGGGGCTGGCAAATTGATCCGCAAGGTCTGCGCTATGTGCTGAATACATTTTATGATCGCTTCCAAAAGCCACTGTTCATCGTTGAAAATGGTCTGGGCGCTGTGGACGAGCTTATCACCAATGAAAAAGGTGAAAAAACGGTTGAAGATGACTACCGGATCAACTATCTGAATGATCATTTGGTTCAAGTTGGGGAAGCGATTGAAGATGGAGTAGAGGTTCTGGGCTATACATCTTGGGGCTGTATCGACCTTGTCAGCGCGTCGACTGCTCAGCTTAAAAAACGTTATGGTTACATTTATGTTGACCGTCATGATGATGGCAGCGGTACACTTGAAAGATACCGGAAAAAATCGTTCCACTGGTACAAAGAGGTTATTGCCACAAACGGTGGAAGCTTGAAACGTTAATTTATTAAAAAGTGATTAAGTTTTAATTCTATAATGAAGGTTTTACGTAGCGATCGCTTCTGCTCATTTAGAAGAAGCGGTCGCTAATTTTTTAGGGGTATTAGCAACCGAATTACAAGCTGAGGACAAAAGAGCTTTCATGAATGATTCGTAAGCGTTATTTATTATTATTGATGATAAATAGATTGGACAAAAATTAATTACTGAGATATATTTACACTTATTAAAAGGTTAATAATAACTATGCTAAAAAATTGAGTCCAGTATAAATTAATGATTTTTTAATGATGAGGGCTGCAGAAGGAGGAAATAATGAAGATTGAGCATGTAGCGATCTGGGTGAGAGACTTAGAAAAGATGAAAAGCTTTTACGAGCAATATTTTGATGGAAAATCTAACGATAAATATTATAACGCTACAAAAGGATTTGAGTCCTATTTTATCACCTTTGAGGATGGAGCAAGGTTAGAGGTTATGCGTAAAACGGGAGTAGATCATTTACCACAGATAAATATTACGGGCTGGGCTCATGTGGCATTTTCCGTTGGAAGTAAAGCACTGGTGAATGAAAAGACAGAGCAGCTCATGCATGCAGGATATGAAGTTGTGGGTCAGCCAAGATTGACAGGTGACGGATATTATGAAAGCGTAATTAAAGATCCAGAAGGTAATTTGGTGGAAATTTCAATGTGAGTAGCTTTCCAGTTCTGAAGAGTGAGCATGTGGAATCCTACAATGAAGCTTTAAAAGAAATCTGAATTCTGTATCTAAATAAGCGAAGCGAAAATGGCTATGACAGAAAAAGAAAAATCACAACTAGGACTCCTATATAATGCTAATTATGATGAAGAATTGATTGAGGAACGTCTATACGCCAAAGGTCTCTGCTACGAATATAATCAGCTCCATCCTAGAAATATGGAAGAACGAGAAACACTCATCAAAACTTTACTAGGAAAGACAAAGACAACGGATAGATTCTTGATTGAGCAGCCTTTTGTGTGTGACTATGGGTATAATATCGAAATCGGTGAAAACTTTTATAGTAACCACAATACGATCATGCTTGATGGGGCAAAAATAGTGTTCGGTGATAATGTATTTGTTGCTCCTAACTGCGGATTTTATACTGCGGGTCATCCTCTTGATGTGGAACAACGTAATGAAGGGTTGGAAATTGTATTTCCAATTACTGTGGGCAATAATGTTTGGATAGGTGGTAATGTTTGCGTTCTGGCGGGCGTCACGATAGGGGATGATTCAATTATTGGTGCAGGAAGCGTTGTTACCAAAGATATTCCCTCTGGTGTGATTGCCGCAGGAAACCCTTGCAAGGTCATCCGTAAAATTACCGAAGATGACAAGCACAAGTATAAAAGAAATTAACCATAAAACTACAGTTCATTTGGAACTGTAGTTTTGCGTCTTTACATAGAACTACCAAACGTAAAGAAACATTTTTGCACAGATTTGTTCAGGGAATAGTGTAATAATGAACGTAAGAGGAACATTTCTAAATTACAATGGTCTATTCAGAAAGGAAGGAAAAACTATGAAATTAATGTTTATATCAGATATTCACGGTTCGCTGTACTGGTTGCAATTAGCACTAGAAAAATTCAAGGAGGAGAAAGCTGATCGTATTGTTTTGCTTGGAGATTATATGTACCATGGACCGCGTAATCCGTTACCGGAAGGATATAACCCGGCGGAAGTGGCTGCTATGCTGAACCAATACAAATCCCACATTGCAGTGTCGGTGCGCGGGAATTGCGATGCAGAAGTGGATCAGATGTTGCTGGAGTTTCCAATGATGGGTGATTATGCTTTGCTGTACCATGAAGGACGGCGAATCTTTGTCACGCACGGACATGGTTTTAGTATCGGAAATTTGCCGCCACTGGAAGCAGGGGATGTGTTCATCCAGGGACACACTCATATTCCGGTAGCAGATGTGGAAAATGGGGTCTTTGTACTGAACCCTGGTTCGATCGCATTGCCAAAAGAAAACTACCCATCCTCTTATGGTGTGCTGGAGGGAGCACAATTTACTGTGAAGGATTTTGATGGCAGTACAGTAAAAACAATCACCTTTTCAAAGTAATTTTCTTTAAATTACAATGTGAATTATTAAAACTTTTCCGCTTCGATTGAGACAAAGATCATATTATTGTATGATAGGAGCGGAGTCTACATTTTGAAAAGAAAGAGAGCTTTAATACATGCAAATTAAGGATTCACATTATAAGATGCCGCCTGAATGGGCGCCACATGAACGTACGTATATTTCCTGGCCTGTACAATCTTCAATGGTTTACCCGGAGATGCATGCCGAGGTATGTAAGGGTTATGCCGAAATTATAAGTGCCATGGCGGAATTTGAACCAGTTACCGTAGTCGTAAATCCAGATGATCTGGAGAGCGTTAAAGCGCTTGAACTTGGGGAACGGGTAGAACTGCTGCCGATAGAGCATAGCGATGCATGGCTACGTGATAACGGTCCAACTTTTCTGACAGACGAACATGGTCAGTTGGCAGGTGTAAACTGGAAGTTTAATGCCTGGGGCGGCAAATATGCCCCATGGGATCTGGATGACCAGGTTGCGCCGCAAATTCTGGACCAACTTGGAGTTCCACGGTTAGATGCACCGCTAGTAATGGAAGGCGGTTCACTGCACGTAGACGGCGAAGGCACCCTAATTACAACCGAAGAGTGCTTGCTTAATCCCAATCGCAATCCGGAACTAAGCAGAGAAGACATTGAACGGTACGTATGCGAATATACAGGTGCCGAGAAAATTATATGGCTAAAACGTGGACTCAGTGGCGACGAAACGGATGGTCATGTGGACAATATTGCTTGCTTTGCTGCTCCGGGCAAGGTCATTATGCAAGTATGTGATGATCCTGAGGATGAAAATTACGAAATCACGCAGGAAAATCTGCGCATTTTAGAGCAAGCGACGGATGCCAAAGGTCGTAAGCTGGAAGTGATTCAGATCGGCCAACCTCCGCGTGTGGATTATGAAGACAGCCGGCTGACACTGAGCTATATTAACTTCTACTTTGTGAATGGCGGCATTATTTTGCCAGTGTTTGGCGGAACTGCCGCTGAGAGCGATCTTGCAGCCCAGCAAGTACTAGCAAAAGTATTTCCGAATCGCAAGATCCGCACTGTAGATGGTATGGCAGTTATCCGTGAAGGCGGTAACGTACACTGTACAACCCAGCAGATGCCTGCTGTAAAGCGTTAAACGATACAACATTCATAAGGAGGACTAAGGTGAGAAAAGTAAAAGTGGCAGCAACTCAAATGAGCTGTTCTACCAATATTGAAGAAAATATCAGCAAAGCAGAGAAACTGGTACGTGAAGCGGCAGCCCAAGGCGCGCAAATTATTTTGCTGCAGGAATTGTTCGAAACTCCGTACTTCTGCCAGAAGGAAAAGTCTGATTATTATGTATATGCAACTGAGCTGGAGCACAACAAAGCGGTTAATCATTTCAAGAAGATTGCCAAAGAATTGCAGGTTGTGCTGCCAATCAGCTTTTACGAGAAGAAGAACTATGCTCGTTACAACAGTCTTGCTGTCATTGATGCAGACGGTGAGGTGTTGGGTAAATACCGTAAAAGCCACATTCCGGATGGTCCTGGGTATGAGGAAAAGTTTTATTTTAATCCGGGCGATACTGGGTTTAAAGTGTGGAATACACGTTATGCCAAAATTGGGGTAGGCGTATGCTGGGATCAATGGTATCCCGAGGCGGCCCGCTGTATGGCGCTTATGGGCGCAGAGATTTTGTTCTATCCGACAGCGATTGGTTCTGAGCCACAGGATTCTTCCATTGACTCCAAGGACCACTGGCAGACCTGCATGCTAGGTCATGCAGCTTCCAATCTGATTCCAGTCATTGCTTCCAACCGCATCGGAATGGAAACAGATGAAGAATCCAGTATCAATTTCTACGGTTCATCATTTATCGCCGGACCTCAGGGGAACAAAATCACAGAAGCGAGTCGTACTGATGAAGAAGTGCTTACTGCTGAATTTGATCTGGACGAGTTGGAAGTAGGGCGGATCGAATGGGGCATTTTCCGTGACCGGCGTCCCGAACTATACAAAATGATTGCTACCTATGATGGTGATCTAAAAGTATAATCTGTATACAGATAGGTATATTTCCCTTGCCGTCGAGCCGTGATGTTTCTTTTCTGAAGTCACACGGCTTTTCGAGCAAGGGATTTTTGGTTTCTAAATGGAATACATCTTGTGATAAATAGGAGGAAGGAGAATAGCAATGAGGCATAAGCGGATAGACCAAACGTTCACACACTTACAAACTTCGGCCGAAGAAGATCAAGAGTGGGGAGACTCGCGTGCAAGAGATATGGCTATTTTGGGCTTGTGGGACGAGTACACGCTATCTGCGCAGCGTTTATGTGAACGAATGGCTACCGTAACCCGTCAAATCAGACCTTCTGAGTACGAGACGTTCCCAACTCAGTTTGAATGGCTGGAACAAGGAGAAACAGACTTGATTATTGATGGAATATGGTCAGCTGATTTACATGGTGATCATTGTCTGTTTGTGAATATTGGGGAGCATCATCCAGAATGGCATACATCGATTGAAGCTTATATTTATGATACGCAGGTGATAGACGAAGGATTTTTCCTTCAATATTTGAACACTTCTCCTAAAGCCACTGCCTACGCAACTTCATTCAGAAACAATGGATATGCTACAATGTGTGAACTACTGGACAGATATGTCAGGGAAGGGAAATTGGAGCGTAGACCCTTCGGCTTCAAAAGAACGAATGCGTAGGTGAATAATGAATAAAAGTATGATTTTGGTTTGAGTCAAAAGGAACATTTCTCAAAGGATTGTTCCTTTTTTTGGTGTAAGACTATATTTTACCTATAGACTGAAACTATGACTCAGTACATAAAATAGCATTAGAATTTATAGATTGGATGATATAAAATCAAGTCATAAGGAATGATCGTACTCAATAAAACTTCGATATCCTTTAAAGTGAAAAAAATCACATGTATGAGTTATTTAATGAAACTTGAAAAATGAAATTTGCGAACCTGCAAGGAGGAAGAACTATGAACCACTATCCTGCGATATTTGAACCTTTGACCATACGACGCATGGCCTTGAAGAATCGGATTGTAATGCCCCCAATGGGAACCAACTTTGCTGCCATGGATGGAAGCTTTGTTCAGGATCATATTGACTATTACGTGCAACGGGCTAAAGGGGGGACTGGCCTGATCACAGTAGAAAATGTTTGTCTGGATTTCCCCATGGGAACGAACGGTACAACTCAGCTACGGATGGATAATGATCAGTTTATTCCTGGACTGTTTAGATTAACAGAAGCCCTGCACTCTTATGGGGCATGTGTTTCTGTACAAATTAACCATGCGGGTGCTTCGGCTTATGCGGGACGACTGAACGGAGTTCAGCCCGTATCTTCTTCGAATATTCCTTCTAAAAAGGGTGGAGCGATCCCAAGACCTCTACAAAAAGAAGAAATTTATGCCATTGTTCGTAAATACGGAGAAGCAGCGGGAAGAGCGCAACGCGCAGGATTTGATTGTGTTGAAATTCACGCAGGACATTCCTACTTGCTGAGCCAGTTTCTTTCGCCGGTGTATAATAAACGTACGGATGAATTTGGCGGCAATGCAGAAAACCGTACCCGTTTTGCCAGATTAGTCATTGATGAAATTCGTTCAGTGGTGGGTCCATTTTTCCCCATTTGCTTACGTTTTAGTGCGGAGGAGTTCACAGAAGGTGGGAACACCTTGGAAGATACACTGGAGTTACTGGAGTATCTCAATGATGAGGTAGATATTTTGAACGTTTCCGCAGCTCTAAATGATTCCATCCAGTTCCAGATTGACGGGATGAACCTGCCTGATGGTTGGCGCTCATATATGGCCAAAGCGGTAAAAGAAAAATTCGGAAAGATCACGATGACCTCGGGTAATATACGGAGCCCACAGGCTGCTCAGGATATTTTGGCAAGAGGTGACGCTGATCTTCTGGCAATGGGCAGAGGTTTGATCGCAGAACCGAACTGGGTGCTTAAAGTGCAAAACGGCTACGAGCATTTGCTTAGAAAATGCATCTCCTGCAACATTGGTTGTGCCGATCACCGTATCTCCAAAAGTAAACCAATTTGCTGTACGGTTAATCCGGATCTGTTCAAGGAAGCTGAATACAGGAAACAACGAGTTAGAAACAGTGTTCAAGTCGTTGTGATCGGTGGGGGCACGGCGGGGATGGAAGCGGCCTGTACAGCGGCTGAGGTAGGCTGCAAAGTAACTCTCTTCGAAGAAAAGCCAGAACTGGGTGGCCTCGCGCGTGATATTGCTCGCTTACCAGACAAAACGCGCATCAATGATTTCCCAGATTATCTGATTCAGCGCACCAAGCAGTTAACCAATCTGAACATTGTCACGGGTACAAGAGCAGATATGTCGATGATTAGTGCTCTGAATCCTGATATTATTGTCAATGCAACTGGGGCCAAGCCACTGCTTCCACCCATTGCAGGTCTGCACGATCAACTAGGC
The DNA here is from genome assembly GCF_025846815.2 of Paenibacillus sp. BT-177. Classification (NCBI taxonomy): domain Bacteria; kingdom Bacillati; phylum Bacillota; class Bacilli; order Caryophanales; family Paenibacillaceae; genus Paenibacillus; species Paenibacillus sp. BT-177. Next base: position 41,707 of record NZ_JAOYTP010000012.1, read on the forward strand.
GAACCGGGTACAAAAGTATTTTCCATCTTTGACCTGTTGAACAACATGGAGAACTTTCAAGAGTTTGAAGGCAAACGTATTGCTGTAGTGGGTGGCGGAGCCGTGGGACTGGATGTTGTAGAATATTATGCGGAACGCGGGGCTCAAAAAGTTTCTATCATTGAGATGATGCCTTTATTGGGCAAGGATCTGGATATGATTACCCGCATTTCAATGATGAAAATGGTGGAGGAAAGGGGAGTAAATGTCCATACAGAGACGGCTTTGACAGAAGTGTGCAGCGACCGCTTCAAAGTAAAGCATGGAGAACAGGAGTTTGAGATTCCTTTTGATCTAGGGTTCGTATGTTTGGGTATGCGTTCATACACTCCACTGATGGATAGCTTGCTTCAATATGGAAAAGAGCATCAGGTAGAAGTTGTAAATATCGGAGACAGCAAACAAGCGCGTCGTATTATTGATGGCACCCGTGAAGGTCGGAATATTCTGAAAACCATTCAACGGGTAGACGAATTTAAAAATGAGTTCTCCTATTCTTACTAAATTGAGGGTATAGGTGATAGGTATTTATGACCAACAACTCACTTTATATTCAGGTTGAAGAGACGTCTGTCTTTTCAGCCTTTTTAATTTGGATTTATGCTGGCAAGAAGATTGATTCCTTTGTCATTTTAAAGGTAAACTATGGAAGGTATAACAAGGCTATTATTAGCGTGGGGGGATGCGAGCGTGAGTCAATTTTTGAGTGAAATTCCAGGTGCCAGCGCATGGAGGAACGTGCAAGAAATTCATAATGGCTGGTCCAGTGACAGCAAATATTTTATTCAAACCACTGACGGTAGAGATTTGCTGCTGAGAATTTCGAATATCACCCAATATGACAAGAAACAGCGAGAATTTGAATCCGTAAAAAAGCTGGATCATATAGATAATGTTCTAATGTCTCGTCCGCTTGGTTTTGGGTTGTGCAACAACGGACAGTCGGTATACTCTTTATTTACCTGGGTCAACGGGGAGGATGCTGAAGGAATTATACCCACATTAAATGCAGAACAGCAGTATCAACTTGGAGTTCAAGCTGGAAAGGTATTGGCTAAGTTGCATAAGATTTACGCGGAGCAAGATCGCGTCCCATGGGCTGAACATTATAATGCCAAAATCAACAGATATATCAGAAACTATAAGTCATGCGGTATTGCTTTAAAAGGAGCAGATCAAACGATAAGTTTTATTGAGCAAAACCGTCATCTATTAGAAAATCGCCCCCAGACATTTCAGCACGGGGATTATCATGTGGGCAATATGGTGATTACCTCATCTGGTGAACTGGGTATCATTGATTTTAATAGACTGGATTATGGCGATCCCTGGGAGGAATTCAATCGTATCACCTGGTGTGCGGGATTAAGCCCATTATTTGCTTCTGGTCGTATTCACGGTTATTTCAATAACGATGTGCCGGATTTATTTTTTAGGTTAATGGCACTGTATATTGCAAGTAATCAGATTTCATCGATTCACTGGGCCATTCCATTTGGCAAAGAAGAGGTAGACGATATGGTGCAACGAGCTGAAGAGGTTTTGGAGGGGTATGATTACTTTCAAACGGTTATACCAAAATGGTATCTACCTCGTTCACCTGAGTAGTAAAATGTGAAGACCGCCGCTCCTGAGAGTGACGGTCTATTTATAGTGTTTTATGATTGTTTCTTAATCTTATAGGTGAATTCCCAAACGGCCAGTTTGAAATATTGAGGAGAATCTCCTCTATTCTATTTATCGATTGCAGCCAAAAGAATTGTTAATGGTTGGTAAAAAAATAGTTTAGTATTTTATTGCATCACTTATGACCTAATATGATTATGACCTGAATTTTAGTAGAGAAAAGGATGGGGAAATCTGATGAAAAAAATATACAGAGAACAAGAAATCATAGATATGACCATTAAGCTGCTCGAACAAACTTCGATGTACGAAGAACAGTATGAGCAATATGTAAGACGACCTTTTCGTACGGATTTTTATGATGATCTGAGTCCGTATGTGAAAGTTGGCAAACAGGGGTATACGCTACAGATGTATGAAAGAGGCGTACAGATGCTGAATAAGCTTACTCAAGATGTAGAGGATGTGATGTATTGGATCATCGAAGATACAATTCACATCATTGCTCATCTAAATCTGCTTCGCAAATATAAAGTAGATAACCAAAATACTCATCTAAAATATACCAAGGAGATCATGAAGGAGCTGACAACAGCAATGAATAACGCATTTTATGAAATTGGAGGAATCTATCAGGAATGGCATGAAGCGAATAGAAGGGCAACGTTGGAAAACCCATTAAAGTAAATAAAACTTAAAGAAACAGTTGACAATCATGAAGCAGAAATTTACAATTTTATATTAGTGATAATGATTATCAATATCACTAATTTTAAGTATGCTTTGCAATTACTATATTTCAAAGGAGAATTTATAACATGCATCATATGATGAGCAAGAAATCTTACATGATTTTATGTGCATTATTCGTAATGATCTTCGTTATTCCAGGATGTGGAAATGCTGGTAGTTCCTCAGATTCATCTGCTCAACCTGCCTCTTCCACGAAAGAAGAGGCAGGCGGTGAGTCTGGTACACGTACAGTCTCTACGATAAAAGGAGATGTAAAGGTGCCCGCTAATCCCCAACGAGTAGTGGTCAACTGGTATATTGGCGATGTATTCACGCTGGGAATCAAGCCGGCTGCGGTATTTGGTTGGAAACAAGAAACTATGCCTTTTTACGATAAGTTTAATGGGATTCCTGTTATTGAAAAGTGGGAGACCGAGGAAATTATGAAATACGATCCTGATCTCATCATTACATATGACACAAAGGATTATGATAAGTTGTCCAAAATTGCGCCTGTTCTTGTAATACCTGAGGGTAAAATGACATCTGTGGAACGGTTGAAATTCCTTGGTCAGGCCACAGGACATGAAGCAGAAGCGGATAAAGTGATTTCTCAGTTTGAAAGCAAGCTGAGTGAGGCCAAAGAAAAACTTAATTCCGATATATTCAAGGACAAAACATTTAGCATTTTCGAGGACTGGGGCAGTGGATCCTACGGAATATATTATGAAACAGGCTCACGGGGAGGAACGTTGCTTTACGATTTTCTAGGACTTCACAAACCGGAAAAGCTCAATACATTGATTAAAAATTCCGGAGAGAGTCGAGGCTCTTTATCCTATGAGGTAGCTGCTGAATACTTTGGGGATTATGTACTGTGGTTTAAGCAGGAAGGCAAAGAATCCGAATATGCGAAGACCAAAATCTGGAGCAGTATTCCAGCCGTCAAAAATGGGCACATTATCGAAATTCCAGCGAAATATGCAGGACTTTTCTATTATTCAGACGTTGCTAGTATGACAGGACAGCTAGATTATATTATTGGTAAATTACTGGAACAGACGAAGTAACGATGCATAATTGACCAACTAAGGGTGTAATCGATGTCTACTCACAAAGAACGAAATAAAAAAGGAATATTTCATTTTGTAAGCTACATGATCGTGGGCGTGTTCCTGCTCTTGGTAGTTTCCGCAGCATCCATCACCTTTGGTGCTGCGGAAATGAGCTTGAAGCTGGCATGGGGGGCCATATTTCAATTTGATCCCAATATTACGGAACACCAAATTATTCACACTTTGCGTTTTCCACGTACTGTGGCGGACATCATTGTTGGGTGTAGCTTAGCTGTGTGCGGGGCGATTATGCAGGGAACCACTCGCAATCCATTGGCCGACTCGGGACTCATCGGTATAAGCTCTGGCTCGACATTTGCTATTGCGCTATGTATGGCCTTTTTACCTGGGCGCACCTACGGCGAAACTATGCTGTATTCTTGTTTGGGTGCAGCAATCACGACAGGAATTACGTACTATATTGCATCTATAGGCAAGCGGGGAATGACGCCTCAGCGCTTAGTGCTAGCAGGAATGTCAATATCTATGCTTTTCGGTGCGTTTAGTACTTTTCTCGCTATTAAGTATGAGATTGGGCAAGCCCTTGATTATTGGTCTGCTGGTGGTACAGCCAGTGCCAAGTGGAGTGAACTGGCTTTCATTTCACCACTATTTGTAGTGGGCTTGGTCTGTGCTATCGCTCTTTCTCCCTCCATTACGATCTTGAGCTTTGGAGAGGAAGTGGCATCAGGCTTGGGAATCCGAGCCAATAGAATTAAGCTATTTTCAACCCTAATCGTGTTGATTTTAACGGGGATATCGGTTATTGTTGTCGGTCCTGTTGGCTTCGTGGGTTTGATCGTGCCACATATTATGCGCTATTTGGTTGGTACAGATTATCGATATATTATTCCCTCCTCAGCGTTGTATGGAGCAGTGTTTCTATTGGCAGCAGATTTGCTGGGTCGAATGATTAATCGCCCTCATGAAACACCGCTAGGCATTATTTTTGCTTTGGTTGGCGTACCCTATTTTCTCTACCTTGTGCGCAAGCAAAGGAGGGAGTTTAGTTGAATCTGTCCCGCAATAGCAGGGGTATAAGCATTATTTTACTGTTAACCATGTTGACACTGCTGGTTGCTGTACTCAGCATGAATGTTGGGAAAATGAACTTGTCCCCACTCGAAGTTTTCAAGGTCATCATCGGCGAAGGAACAAACAAGCAGAACTTGATCGTATTTGAATTTCGACTGCCACGTATTGTGCTTTCCGTATTAGTGGGTATTGGCATGGGCATATCGGGTTGTATTATGCAAAGCTTGCTCAAAAACGACATGGCCAGTCCGGGGACACTGGGCATCAGCTCGGGCTCGGGGTTATTCGTGCTTTTATATATTACGCTGTTCGCTAGTGAGGGGTTATTGTCGCCTATTATTCTTCCGGGGCTGGCCTTTGCAGGCGGGCTCACAGCAGCATTTTTGATTTTTATGTTTGCTTTTAGGCGGGGAAGAGACATTTCACCTACAGGCCTAATTTTAACGGGTGTTGCTATGGGGAGTGGCTACAGTGCATTGTCGCTGCTACTGACGCTCCGACTAGACAAACAACAGTATGATTTTGCTCTGCGTTGGCAGGCTGGAGACCTGTGGGGAGATGATTGGAGCTATATTATGGTGCTGCTCCCCTGGGTGCTGATCATCAGCCTTTACGTTTTTTACAGGTCTAACACACTCAATACGCTGAATTTGGGAAATCAGACAGCATCGGGGCTCGGCGTAGCCATTAAAAGGGAATTTATCGGCTTGACGATCGCAGCAGTAGCTCTGGCTTCTGGTAGCGTGGCACTTGGTGGAAATTTCTTTTTTGTGGGGATGGTTAGTCCCCATCTGGCTCGCAGGCTGGTAGGTCCCAATCATAAGCTACTATTACCTACCACTGCATTGGTTGGTGCACTGGTCATATTAATTGCTGACACACTTACACGGACAATCAGTTTTGGTGCTGATATTCCAACCGGAATCATAATTACTATCCTGGTTACCCCTTATTTCCTCTATTTGTTGTCAAAGGCCAATTAAATGTAGATCAATGAAAGACCCTAACCCATGTCCATGGAAAATATGGCTGGGTTAGCGTCTTGTAATTAAACCTAATCTTTGGCATAATTTAAACCCAAGCGATAAGCTTGGTCCAGCAGTATTTCATAATGACCGGAATTTGAATCCAGTGTCTCATCTAAGAATTCAACCTTGGAATTGGAAACACCGCAATAATCTGCAATACCCACATTCAGCAAATGAGTAATCATTTCATCATAGTTGCGCTTTTTCAGCTGTTCTTTCGAAACGCCGGCCAAGCCAATCCATAAGATATGCTGATGATGAAGGTTATTCGAACCGTACGCAAACCCATTGTTCCAAACACGATCAATATAACCCTTCAGCATAGCTGGCAAATGCCACCACCAAAGTGGAAAAATAAATGCCAACGCGTCATGCTCCTTCATCCGCTTTATTTCCATTTCTACTTCAGGGGAAAAGGACTGTTCCTCAACGGACCAGTCTGGTTCATCTACTCCTTTTAAAACAGGATCAAAACCGATCCCATGCAAATCCAATATCTCATAATCGTGGCCCACATCGGCAAGACCTTGTACGAAACGACCGGCAACCTTAAAGGTCAAGGAATCTTTTCTGGGATGTGAAACAACGACAAGTACTTTCATGTTTTCACTACCTTTCTTAATAGGCTAACTTCTAGGCATGCTCAATGCTTGCTGCTATTATAAACAGTAGGAAAATAATCTGGAAGTACGCACTTTTACGTTCTATAGGATGATACAGGTGCCATAGGAACATGGAAGTGCCCTAGGTAGATTACCTAAACTGACCTGGGTCACGAATTGAAGTGATGGGTTGTTCTGAGCAAACGCAGCCTTCTAAAGGAGGATTAAGGAATGAATGAACCGACCAAAAATAGGGTTCAAAAGAAGTATCAAGTTGGAGTGGAAGCAGCTTTGGAGGTAATGGGAGGAAAATGGAAGCCTTTAATTATCTACCATCTGATGACAGGACGGAAACGATCATCTGAGTTTCGTAGGTTAATGCCCGGTATTACTCAAAAAATGCTGACCACTCAGCTCAGAAGTCTGGAAAAGGATGGGATTGTTACACGAAAGGTTTTTAATGAAATCCCACCTAAAGTGGAGTATGAGTTAACGCACTACGGCTGGGGATTAAAACCCGCGCTAGATCATTTATGCTATTGGGGAGAGGATCACCTGGATAAGATCCATGGAGACAAATTCAAGGTTTTAGAAGAATTCCAAGGCTGCGACTGATATTAAGCCCTCATAAAGCATTCAATCAGATAGCTTGTGAGGGCTTAACTGTCCGTAAGACAATATAAAAGGCTAACTGTCGGTCATTCCGTTGTCATAACTTAATTGCCATTCAATTCCGAACCTATCCTTGAGGCTGCCGTAACATTTGCTCCAGAATGTTTCTTGAAGTTCCATGTTTACGGTCCCGCCTTCTTTTAACTTATGAAAGTACGATCGAATTTTCTCTTCGTCCTTATTGACGATGGCGAGGCTGATGTTGTTTCCCGCAACAAAAGGCATACCAGGAAAAGCGTCTGAAAACATCACATTACTACCATCAATTTGAAGCCGCGTATGCATGACCAAATTTTTGGCTTCTTCTGGTAGAGGATAATCGGGGTTGGGCGGTGCTTCACCGAACGTCATGATCTTTGGTTTCTCAGTCCCAAATGCCTCTGCGTAAAATTCTGCTGCCTCGCGACAGTTTCCATTAAAATTAAGATAAACATCAACTGACATGTGTTTCACTCCTTTAAGGATCATTATTTTTCCATACTATACAATCTCATTTCATTATTTACCTGCAAACAAACAAAAATACAATAAGATCCATTTTACAAAAGTATTTGCGGCTTAACATGTTCAATTTTTAAAACAAATGGGCATTATGATCAAAGTAATGGTATGATAGCTTAGTTAAATCTGAACGACTAGTCATGGAGTGATTATATGGGTGGAAAAAGTAAGGGTGGCGGAACCGGCAGAGGTACGGGAAGTAAAGGCTGGACACGCTGGAACAAAACGGCAAAGCCTGTAAAGAGAAAAAGCGCTGCTACCGGTTCACCAGGAAATACAGCGGCAGGAGCTGCAAAAGGCGGCGCTGCCAAGCCAATTGGTAACAGAGGCGGCAGGAGTAAGTAGGCCGAGCATGTATAGGGTTGTTTTTAAAAGGCTAACATCTGATTACGTACGCATAATCAGATGTTTTTTTAGTGGATTAAAGACGTACCGCCTGTATTGATCCATATTTCTTATACTACAACGTAAAATAGGTGAATCATGCGAATTAACAAGTACATTAGTGAGACAGGATTCTGCTCACGTCGGGAAACGAACAGGCTGATTGCAGCAGGGCGAATTACAATTAATGGCAGCGTATGCGAAGCGGGCGCGGAAGTAGAGCCACTGGATATCGTGTTGATCGATGGGAAGCCTATTCCGATTAATCATAGTGAACCCGTATATTTGGCATTAAATAAGCCTATCGGCATTGTATGTACGGCAGCAGAGCAAGTGGAGGGCAACATTATTCGTTATGTCAATTATCCTTCACGTATTTTTGCCATTGGCAGGCTGGATAAGGCGTCAGAAGGGCTCATTTTATTAACGAACGATGGAAGCATTGTCAATCAAATGATGCGTTCCGAGCATGGTCATGAGAAGGAATATGCGGTGACTGTAGACAAACCTGTTACAGATGAATTTACACAGACCATGTCTCGTGGCGTTGAAATATTGAACGTCATTACCAAACCGTGCAAGGTTGATCGTATAAGCGAATACGAGTTCCGTATTATTTTGACACAGGGTCTAAACCTGCAAATTCGTAGAATGTGCAAGGCTTTGGGCTACAGGGTGCTCAAGCTGGAGCGTGTTCGAATTATGAATATTACATTGGATCATCTGGAGCGTGGGCAATGGAGACATCTTGAGAAGGAGGAACTGGAGCTACTTCTCGCTAAATTGCAATAATGAGTACAACAAAAGTTTATTTGAAGGCAATATGTTCATACAGCCAACGCAACTTAGTGATACTTTTTACGTAATTTCAACGAGCCGCCTAATTTACCCACCAGCCATAGCACAATAGGAAACACAATACCGAAAATCATGGCGTAAAAAGGCCATACTGAAAAAAACTTGTTTATAAATTGCATGTTTGGCCAAATAGAATGAACCATTGCTATAGCGATTAGGATCAAAGGAACTAAGAGAGAGTTAGCGTTTCGAAGGCGAAAAGCATCTGCAAGCCCTTGTGCTGAAACATATAAAAGCAGTGCGAGTCGGAAAAAAATAGTGACAAACCAGAACACTGCAACGAAAATTTCAAACCGTTGAAGAAACTCTCCGCTACTGATTGTTCGGTTAATAAAAAAAGTAGGAAATGTCAAATTAGATACAACACCTTCACTCATCACGGCGATTATTTGTAGAACCATGAGAAAATACATGCCGCCGCTAATCAAAGCAGATGTTATCACTGTCTTTCTCCACTTTTTTGGATCAGGGATGTACTGTGCAAAAAAAAGATACAGAAATGCCTCAAGATAGGGAAAGGCAAACAAATTGAACGAAGCGAGAACGATAGGGTTCAAACCATACTCAAAAATAGGGAGCACATTATCTATTTTGCTCTCAGGAAGAAGGGTAATCCTGACTAAAAGATACAGAACAAGAAGGAAAAAAAACAGGATTTCCGCACAACGGCCAATTACAGCTGGGCCTGATCGAACGGCGAAATAAATGACTATAAGCATGATGAAATATATGGCGTCGGGGGGAGTTTCAGGCATAATAGCTATCGTGATAAAGTCGCCTAGATTTCGAAGCGTCATGATGAACACAAGAAAGGGAAAGAAAAAAATGAAAACGATACTGATCGTTCCGCCCAAGGGACCGAAGAGGCAACGGAGATGCTCTACGAAAGATTTCCCCTGTATTTGCCTAGCGATGGAGGTATATAAAGGTATCAATAACAGATGAAACCCCAAGGAGACTGGGATGGAGAGCCAGGCATCTTGTTTAGCGGCAGCTGTAATTGCCGCTGGGAGTACCAGATATGCGCTTCCTATTTGATATAATGCAAACCACATAATAGCTTGCCGAACGGTCAAGTTGGAATTCACCCTAATACCTCCTTAAGATAACATTTCTGTAAGTAAACGGCTTATCGGTTGAAATAGGATTTGAATGCCCGTTAGTGGAGTCGGCAGTTTAATGCTGACGATCCGTAGGATAATCAATATAACGCCTATAATCAACAATATTGAGCTGAATACAATTTCACGTACATATTGTTTCTCTTTAAATTTTTTAAACTCATACAACGATGTTAAAATGGAAGTTACGAGAATCACATAAAGCATATGCATTCACTCCTGATTGTGTATTCCCATATCAATTGGACTAGTGATGTCTCCGAACCGAACTAAACGATAATTGAGCTGAATATCCACTTTAAGTGTTTGGAATTTTTGTGGCCAATCCTCTTTCCATCTATGCCATTCACGCGGGAATTTGCGGTGAAAAGCTTCTCCAAACCCGAATATATCGGAACCGATTTGTTGTGCGTGCGAAATGCCTTTCTTCAAAGACTGTTGCAGATGCTCTTTAGCTGATTCTTGAAGATCTCTAAATGTCTCTTCATTCTTAGGGTTGGCATTGCACGAGATTGTTCCGATATTGGATTCTGTATCCACAATAAGAGAAATGCGCGGCTCATGGTCTATTATTTCTGGATGTATTTTTACTTTGGAACGGATTACTTCAACAACAAATTTTCCTTTGGAATTCGGACAATCGATGGAAGCTACGGTACTGGAAACACGGTTGGATATATAGGTAAATGCTTTACTTTGTGAATCATCCATCCAATCGATAAGTCGATCGCCCTTGAAAACACCAATTCCAGTGAAAAAATATTTAACATGTTGAGGCGACTTTGTCACATTATCAATAGTCAGACCTTTTTCTACGTTTGTCAGTCGAATACCGGTGAGAACTGGTTCAATGCCATCCTCCGTAAATTTCTGCAAAAGATCTTTTACATTGACCGCAGAAGTTGGAGCCCATGCTTTTTCAGAAATCTTTAATGCTTTATACATATCCATTGCAGGCAAAACCTCGGTTGGAGCTACAAAAGTAACGGCCTCCTTTGCCGAGTTTTCTCTGACAACGGCCAAATAGAAATCAGGCCGAACTTCATGATCACGGAATAGAAAGTCCAGCGGCTCCTTGATTCCTTTTTTTGCCGTTTTCTCATCAAAAATGACAAACTTTAAGTGAGACATATACATTTTGCGGGACGATTCCGTTGTTAATTTTCGAATAGCTTCAAATATGGTATCGGCGCGTTTGGAAAATACGATCGTTGGCGTCCGTTCCGTGGGGGAATTCTGAGACATTTTCGATGGGTCAACCACTTGTAAACTGACTTCATATTGGTCATCAACTGCATCAATGCCCAGAGCCATCACGACGGAAATTGCGCTCAATTCCTTACTGTTCCAGCAACCCGTAAGAAACACCATTAGCCAGATGCACATAAACAGTAATAAAATGGTGGATCGATACGAGTTCATGATGGTCTACTCCTTTAGTTTTTGCGATGTTTTTTAGTTCTATATGGAAAACGCAATATGGCGTCCCTCTGCTCCGACGATTTGTAATTGGCAAAGGGGCTCAAATACGGTACACCGAATGAATGAAGCCCGTTCAGATGCACAAAGAGCATGAGAATACCAACAGTCAATCCGTACACACCAAACATAGCGGCTATGCCTATGAAAGCGAAACGTAATATCCGAATTGGAATAGCAAAGGTGTACGAGGGAATGACAAAGCTCGAAATGGCCGTTATTGCAACAACAATGACCATAACAGCCGAAACGATGTTTGCTTCTACAGCTGCCTGGCCGATCACGATTGACCCGACAATAGAAACGGCTTGACCAACCGTCCGTGGCATACGAAGACCTGCCTCCCTCAGAATTTCAAAAACCACTTCCATGATCATCGCCTCAACAAATGCGGGAAACGGTACTCCTTCACGTTGCGCGGATAAGCTTAATAACAAAACGGTTGGAATCATATCCTGATGGAATGTCGTTAATGCGACATAAATGGCCGGAGCCAACATACAGATTGCCAGGCAGATGTACCTTAATATTCGAATGATACTACTGTAAACAAAGGATTGATAATAATCTTCTGCGGATTGAAGGAAATCTGCAAACACCGCAGGTGCAAGAATGGCGAAGGGAGATCCATCCACAAATATCGCTATTTTCCCCTCCATAATTCCTGCTGCAATGGAGTCTGGGCGATCTGAATTGTAAAAGAGCGGAAATATCGTGAGTTGTTTATCATGGAGACATTCTTCCAAATATTCGCTTTCAAGCACGCCTTCTACATGCATGTTCTTTAACTTGGATATCATGTCCTGCACCTTTTTGGGGTCAGCGACCCCATGTAAATACATGACGGATATATCGGTCTTAGTTTTTTCGCCAACTTTCATGCTAGTTAGACGTACTCTTGTATCCTTCACCCTTCGGCGAACCATAGTCGTATTCGTACGTAAAGTTTCTGTAAACGCTTCTTGCGGACCTCTGACCACTGGCTGCGTCTTCGAGTCCGAAATGCTGCGTTCTTCCCATCCAGGCAAAGAAATGACCAATCCTTCATCCGTATCGTCCAGTAGGAGGAGAAGACCACCTGAGAGAATCTGATCCAAGGCATCTTCAAAGTTTTGAGTGAAGCTTGCTTCACCAATGTCCAAAATTGCGTTTTTCAATAACGGTAAAGTGGTCTCGTCAGAGGAGACACGATCATGCAACGGACGGATCACATTGTCCTGTACCTTTTGCATGTCAGTCATTCCGTCCAAATAAAAAAGAGCGGCGTGTTTATGACCAGCTGTGATTTCACGAACAACAAAATCCGAACTATTACCCATGAAGTCACAAATGAGCTCGATATTCCGGCATAATTGTCTTGAAAATTTGGTATGTAACTTCATTGTTACCCTCCTCAGATTCGTAGTATTAACAATAATCCGAAATAATACCACAATAATCCATGTTGTGTTCATTGTCGTTAAGATTAATAACATCTTTAACGGTGGAGGATACAATAACTGCAATAATACTATGTAAAGAGCTTAATTTATCCAAATTTCAATTCATCCAATTATTCAAACAGGCTACAGATGACTATCCTTTTTGGAATAGTTTACTTGTGTAGTATAATATTTTTGACGGATATTCTTTACTGTCAATTCATTTAAACATCCAGATAGAGAGGGATTTGATCATGCTATTCATTACAAAAAAATTGATCGACAAGCTAGCAGAACCTCATAGAGAATCTGACATGCTCATCTGCTATTCAACTCCACAGAGCTTTTCGGCTTATACAAGTCGAGCCATATTACTCTTAAATAATGATCGGATTATTATCCTTTTCCTCAATCTATTTTCCACAAAAGTAGTACAAAAAGTTGAATATGAAATAGCTGATTTACAAGAACAAAAATATCATTCTGGACACCTGTCTTCTGCAGTATGGTCATTTAAAATCAAAGGCCAGCACAGTAGGTTCAGGATAATCAGAAAAATTCTTACTCTTGGCTCTATGCAAAGAGATTTTCTAAATTTCTTGCAACAAAATATCTTAAACTAGCGACCGAGTAGATCGGTAATTCCTGTCTGTCCAAGGCAGAGGCACTGGAAGTACTTAATGAGGATAAGTGATGAAGGTAATATTCGGTGTTTTTTTGTTATATATCTTTGAAGGGAGGAATTCTACATGAATGAACTACTTATAAAAAGCGATGGAATAGAAATCTGTAGTGAGAGTTTCGGCGAGCGAGTTCACCCAGCAATATTACTGATTATGGGCGCTCAATCCTCACTGATCTGGTGGGAGGAAGAATTTTGCCGGCGTTTAGCTGATACAGGTCGTTTTGTCGTTCGTTATGATAACCGAGATGTCGGACGTTCTACAACTTATGAACCGGGTCAACCAGATTATACTTTTGAAGACATGGCAGATGATGCGATTCGAGTTTTGGATGCTTATAAGATTGAACAAGCGCATATCGTAGGGATGTCTATGGGCGGAATGCTGACTCAGATGATAGCTCTACGACATCCAGACAGAGTATTAACGGTGACTCTTTTAGCCACGTCCAATTTTGCTCCCGATCTTCCACCGATGGAGGAAAAGGTTATGGACTATTTCTCGAATATGGAAGCAATAGATTGGACGAACGAACAATCGGTGATTGATTTTGTGGTAGGTAGATCAAGAATTCTAGTAGGTTCAAAGCATTCCTTCGATGAGAATAAGGTATATCAACTGGCAAAAGAAGAATGGAAAAGAAGCAATAATATGGCTAGTATGAATAATCACGCAATGCTGTCAGGTGGAGAATCCTATTTGGCCAGGACAGGGGAAATAAACGTTCCTACACTGGTTATACACGGTACTGAAGATCCGATTATCCCTTATGAACATGGAATACATCTTGCTAACGAAATTCCGGGTGCGTTTTTACTCGCATTGGAAGGTGCCGGACATGAGATTCACTATGACGACTGGGATTTAATTATAGATTCAATTTCAAAACACACTTCGATGCCAAATTAGTCTAATCAGCGAACAATTAGATCAGATAAATTAGAGTAGAAAATGCAACTTTTCAAAGTTGTCATTAGAAATGTAGAGCTCTATCCTACGGGATAGGGCTTTTTTTGGTTTTTTTCTATTTAATAAAAAGTCTGTGCTTAATTGATTATTAGTTTTTTAATGATTCTTAGTGAAATATTCGCTAAAAAATCATTAGTGACATTACAATGGGATATTCTATTTTCAGGGAACAAAATGCATCTACGATTCTGAAATTTACACAAAATCTTATTTAAAAGGGAGAAGAAGATGAATATATGAGTATCTTGGAGGATTTATACTATGGAAAATGGTACCCAAGCCAACGGACCAAGCCTAAAAACCCTGAGCTTGAGCTAGTCCATCAGAAAATATCCGCTTCTATAAAAGCATTAAAAGCAAGATTGTCGGAACAAGATTACGAATTAATTGAAGAACTATCCGATTTAAATGATGTACTGATTTCTATATTATCTGCCTCAGATTATATTTCAGGGTACAAAAGCAGGGGCTTTGACGATAATTGAAATAATTGATGGGATAAACTATCGAAACTAGGAGATCGAGCTTTCAATGTATCGGCTTATTTTTATAAGGTGAATCATATAACTTAAGTAAGATGTATTTTAGGAGTGGACAGTATAAGAGAAGCATTTATAAATATAAGTCAGAGGTCATAGGGATTAGGTCTTATAATTTGATTCTTTTTGGAGCTTCATGGATTACATGACGTACGGTATACCCAAAGGAATGTATCAAGGGTACATGGAACGAGCAGCCAAACAAAACGATTCATGGAATGACATGCTCAATTTCGGTACATTTGGAGTAACGGGCATGATTCAGGGTGCATTCAATCCTACCAATGCATGGTCAAAGGAACATATGGCAAATTTGTTTGGTACAGCAGGATTGATGATAGGTTTTACGTCGACCAAAGCGCTAATCAAGCCCAAGAATATTTTGGAGGGTTCAGTTAAGTATGAATCAACTCTTAGTAAAGCCAATATTTTAAAAGAAAGCGAACAGCGCTCTTCTAATATAAAATCAAACGATTTTAATTATGCTGAAACTGGTGCTCGTAATATTCCTTCAGAGCAATTTTTTAGAGAAGAAGCTATTGCAGAGGAGTTATATGAAAAATTTTAGGAATTTAGGAAATCAAGACGTAGAAGCCATTGCCAAAAATACGTGGATTCTGATGTACAATTACTACATCATGAGCTTTTTGAATCGAGGTTTGAAGGAGTGAGAATAATGGCCGTATATATATTCATGCTAAAAGAATATGAAGATGAAGAAAGAGTTGTATATAATTATGGACCAAGTGAAGAGATAATGGGGAAAATAGAATATGACAAAAAAAATGTGGTCATAAATCAAATTGCTCCGATAGTTTCAGATAACTATGCAGATGAATTTTTCTTTAAGAGAGCGGGACGAAGGTTGGCAAAGATGATTATTAAAGAGAATGGAAGCTTCGTAGAAAAAACGACTATTGAATCGTAGCTCTCACATTAGGAGTTACTTTTTTATTACAAGAGGTGCAGTACGAGGCTTGGAAAATACGTGTAAGACAGAGGGCTTTCTTTATAGATGAGAAAGTTTGCTAGTGAAATCGAAGGTATTGAAAATGAAATCACAGTTCTTAGTGAAAGCAAACAACAGTCATGGATCGGATTAACAAAAAGATTATTTCTATTAATGAGAAAATTCATACAGATAAACGGAGAGCACCTGAACTGGGAAAGCATATACAAATTTATTTATTTTAGATATATGTATATTTGACTTAACACCACTACCTATTTTGATACATGATTCAGTATTATTCAAAAATGTTGAAAATAGTGTGGTTGACAATATTATTGAATTATATGATGAGCAACGTAAACAAACATTCATTTCAATTGATGAATTAAATAAATAATCAAGTACTACACAAAAAAATTTGTTTACACATTCTGTAATCCAACTTTCAAAGGATAAACTTTTATTTGATAAAGATTGGAGGGCGTAATAGTAATATTTAGCTATGAAATCTATTTAATGTAGATGTTTAGTATGCTAATAACAACTCAAATCATTTGGGTAACTAGTATAACTACGCCCTTCATCACTATTACCATAAAGTTCTTGTTAAATACATATTGTTAGGAGGATAATGTGAGAGATGGATTCAGCATAAATACAAAAAACACATTATCTAAAAGAGTAGGTGGTTGTTGTTGCAACGTTTAAAATGAAAAAAATAATGGATGTTAGTTTGGCTTTTGAGTCAAAAGATGAAGGAACAATCATAGTAGGAACAAACAAAGAATTGGATCATTTAACCTACCCAGAGATAAAAAAATCATAGGAGATAAAATTCTTATTAAAAATACAGATCAAAATGAGACGGTATTAAACGTTAGCTCTATTCAAATTTCAACTTCAATGGCTGAAAGGAAAAATATTGGCATATGTATTGGTAAGTTAGTATCTCCTGATCTTGTTCAAGTGGGGGCAAGTATTTATAGTTTGGAAGATTAATAGAGAAATTAACACTATGCATGTTTTGGTCAATACTTTCGTAAAAAGGCGGTTTCCCCTTTTGGGGAAACCATACATTATACATAATTGATTTAAATATTTATGCAATATCAGCATTAACATACATCTGAATTTTTTTATGTGAAATACTTTTAGTGTTTATCCATCTTTGTTATAGGAACTTCTTCGTTTCATTAAATGCTAACTCCCTGTGGCCTGCTTGGCAGTGCTGCTCACCCTCCGTTTCTTTAGTAAATACTGTTAAAGTCAATCACGAATTAACAAAGTGTTATTTTTAATAATCCTTCTTGTTTGCAACATCGTTTCACCAAAAGTTAGCTTGCTGAACTTTAACTTTATAATTCTTGGGTAAGTCCTAATATCTGATCATGTATATCTACATTACTTAATCCCCCGTGATAACAAACCACCGATGCAATGTCGAGATCTAAGTACTTTTTCAATGAGAGACAAGCTGCATTCATATCCGGTGTGGTCGGAGCATGAATTCCTCTGAGAATCCCGTTTTCACTGTACATCGAATCCCCGGCAATGAGAATCTTATTTTGCTTTAAATAAAGGCTGATATGACCAGGGGTATGTCCAGGAGTATGGATGACTCGAATTGTTCCGCAAAACGGCAGCTCCTGACCGTCTATTAAGGTAGCATCCACTTGGCCCTTTGGAGGATTCTCAAGGTGACTATCTTTGAAAAGAGGGATCTCCCCCTGAATATATGGCTTATCCAGCTCATGTGCATATACTTTAATATTGTTGCCACACTCCTGCAAAATCTCAGGAAGACAACCTATATGATCCACATCCTGATGTGTCAAAATCACAGCTTTTAGTTTGTCGAACGATACGCCTACCTTTTCCATAGCCACGCGTAAATCTTCCATTTGTCCAGGGAATCCTGTATCTATTAAAACAGCCATTTCTTGATCCCATAAAAGAATGGGGTGAATCCTATGCCCATGAAAATCTAGATGAAGCATTTCTACTCCCTGTGAAATTTCCATAATATCGGGCCTCCGTAAAACGAAATTACCACCCATGAAAATAGGTTCAAGGGGCGAATCCAACTCTGTGGCGTTGCCGTTCCTTAATGTCAATAGATACGGTGCGAATAGACGTAATAGGAATAACAAATGTCTGATATTGCGTAAGGTATTTAACGAACTTGTCGTCAATCTGATCCAATATTCCGTCGCATACATTTGTCCCATCTATAAAATGAATAGTTACTTCCTTACCTTGTAAGCTTGCTAACATGATATCACCTCGTTTGTTTTCTTGAAGTTTCTTGCCAGATCATTGAAATCTTGAACATACTCTACAAAGAAGTTATCACTTGATCAATAACACCATATTCGAGTGCCTCCTGTGCGGACATGTAAAAATCCCGGTCCATATCTTTTTCGACTTTTTCAAAAGATTGCCCGGTCCGTTCAGCTGTGATACGGGTTGCCTTTTCACGAGTCCATAAAATTCGTTTTGCGCTGATCGCAATATCGCTGGCCTGGCCTTGTGCGCCGCCGTGCGGCTGATGGATCATAATTTCACTGTTCGGCAGTGCAGAACGTTTTCCTTTGGCACCAGCCAGCAAGAGGATCGCGCCAAACGAAGCAGCAAATCCCGTACATATCGTATGCACCTCGGGTTTGATATACTGCATCGTATCATAAATGGCAAATCCTGCGGAAGTAGAGCCGCCCGGGCTGTTGATATACATATAAATATCTTTTTCCGGATCTTCTGCCGCCAGGAACAACAATTGAGCAATAATACTGTTAGCCAATTGATCGTCGATGGCTGCCCCTACAAACACAACACGATCCTTTAACAATCTGGAATAGATATCGTACGATCTTTCACCTTGAGCAGTTTGCTCCACAACATAAGGAACATAAACACTCATTTTTCATACCCCCATTTTCTTGGTTCAGTTGATTTCTTCTTGTAAACGAACCGAGACCGTAAAAAGATACGGAGTTTTAATGGGAAAAATGATTTGCATATATGGTGTAACTTCTATAACCCCTTGTTCGTTTACAATGAAGGTAGCAAATGGCTTTGCTTTAGCAGAGGGCAGAATATGACCGTAGAGGAGAAGGCCTATGAACATAGAAGATACTGTACAGATGACAGACAATACACTAGACATCCAGAACTTTGATGAATTACAGGCGGTCCTGAAAAGTTACTGTCTGTCGCTTACGAAATCAAATTGGGATGCGGAAGAATTGGCGCAGGATACTTGGGTAAAAGCATTAGGAAAGTTAAATAAATTCGAGCATACAAATCCCAAAGCACTGTTGATGCGGATTGCTAAAAATACCTGGATTGATGATATACGGAGAAAAGCAGTCTACACTCGGATATTGAATAGGGAACAAGCGAAAGTAACAGTACCGGATCATGGATCTTTTGAAATCGAGATCGCGTTGCAATCCTTAATGAATCATTTATCTCCGCTTCAGAGAACTGTTTTTTTGCTGCGAGATGTGTTTGGATATTCGATTCGTGAAACATCCGACATGCTTGAAACAACGGAGGGAGCGGTAAAAGTTGCACTTCATCGGGCACGAAAATCGCTAGGAGCAGTTCAGGAGGAACTCTTAAAAGGCGAATTATCCTTACCAGAAAGTGAAAAATCGAAAACTTTTCTAAGGGCATTAACGGCTGCATATCAGATGGGAGATATTGCAACTTTGGTTATGCTTTCGTACCAGGATGTAATAGAACCAGAAGTTATGATCAGTATCGTCAATAATAAGTTGCTCTGGAGTCACGTCTCAGCAAAACAAGCGAATTTCGATACTATAAGTATGATGGCAGCGTAGTTTTTCTTTCCATCGTAGTATCATAGGATAGAATCACAAAGAATATTTTGATAAGGAAGACAACAACAAGCTGTTTTAAGCGAGGATAAAGTAATGATAAAGCAAAAATTGAAAATCACGGGCATCCCGGCAATTTTGTGGGGTGGTGAATCAGATAAGATATTTATAGCTATCCACGGTAATATGTCAAACAAGGCAGATGATGTGATCGTTATATTTGCAGAAGAAGCAACGGCACAAGGGTATCAAGTCATTAGTTTTGATTTACCAGAACATGGTGACCGCAAAGAAGAAGCGTGCATCTATAAAGTTCAAAATTGTGTTCATGATCTTGACATCATCATGCGTTACACACAAAAGCAATGGGATGACATTAGTACTTTCGCTTGTAGCATGGGTGCGTATTTTAGTTTGCTTGCTTATAATCATTTCCCACTTAGACAATGCCTGTTTCTTTCTCCAGTGCTAGATATGGAGAGAATAATCAAAAATATGATGACATGGTTCAGTGTAAGTGAGGATAGATTAAAAGTTGAAAAAGAAATATCTACACCCATTGGGCAAACACTTTATTGGGATTATTACTGCTATGTTAAATCGCATCCAATTGATACATGGAATAAGCCAACTGCCATACTTTATGGCTCTGAAGATGACTTGTGTGAATATGACGTCATATCTACGTTTGCAAGCCGATTTCATTGCCAGCTAAAAGTGATGGAACGTGGAAAGCATTATTTTCACACCAAAGAGCAACTACAGTTTTATAGACAGTGGTTGAAAGAACATGTAACCGCAAAATAAGCATCATGGGAAGCAAGGAGTTGATTTCACTGCTTCCCATTTAACGTATCTTCCAGCGCCGTATTTATCTTCAAAAGGTTACAAATAAGTAGCTGGTAAGTGAGTGTTTGAGATTGAAAAAAAGTTGAACCATGTGAAAGAGAATGATTTAGTATTATTGATAACGATGCAAGAAGCCATCAACTAATTTGGCATTTGTCATCTGAATTACAGACTGATCTTCCAGTTCCTCGGCCATATCATCATCTGTCATGGACACGAAAAAAATAATATCTTCTTTGGATTGACCGAATTGAGTAAAAAGTACATCGTCGGTTTCTTTAACTACCTTGGCCATAATTTTTATCATTTCATCTTTATAGTCCAACACATTGTCGGTTGCATACAGAAATTTGCTAATATGATTGAGGTGTGTTGTACCGCCATATTGATATTCGCTTAATCCCCATCTGTAATAAATTTCATCTTCCTTGCTGTTGCACAGGTCTTGGGCTTTCATGTTTGTGATATGTCTAACAAGTGATTCCTCCGTATTAACAGCTAGAAACAAGGTGACAAAATCGCTGTCTGTGCCAAACGCGCAAGCGTAAACTTTCTCATCCTTCACTTCTTCCAGTATGTTTTTGAGATCTTCCAAAAATCCTGCTCTAAATCTTTCCTCAAATTCACTCAGAAAATTGCTCATCTGGTTCAATTGCTCCTTTGTGAGTTTTTTGCTTGATTATACTTTACTATTATTAGCACGACTCTTGTAGCCTACCACAATTATAGGAACTTGGATTGGTACGAAACAAATAAGCCTAGAACCTTTCCAGAACTTCTTTCATAGTTGGTTTAGAAATTTTTGTGTAGCATTTTGGATTGAGTTATTGATTGCTCAGCCAATAGCAAGATATGCAATGAAAAACATACATGCAAGATAGGCTAGCCAAGAGAGAGTGTAAATCCGTAACATGATACCAAAGTCATAATAAAAAACCGCATAACAATATGGTTTTTCGTAAATCGGTAAAGATACAAACCATGTAAAAAGGCGCTGGTTCCAGCCTGGAACCAGCGCTTTTTCGCGTTTCGCATTATGAACTTTCGCCGGTCCAAGCAGGCCGGGTCGGCGACTTATTTCCTAAAATGACGCATTGCCGACTGTTCGTCTTTATTCTTACTGGGCCGTTAAAATCAGTGGGCCGTCCTGCGTAACTGCAATCGTATGCTCATATTGCGCCGACAACTTGCCGTCGGCCGTTCTCGCCGTCCACTGATCGTCGTCGATCGTGATACGGAACGTACCTTCGTTGATCATCGGTTCAATCGTAAACACCATGCCTTCCTTTAACCGAGTGCCTTTGCCAGCTACGCCGATATGCTCGTAGCTCGGCTCCTCGTGCAGGCTCCGCCCGATCCCGTGCGCGAGCAGATCGCGTACGACCGAAAAACCGTTTGCTTCCGCATGCTGTTGAATCGCCGACGTTATGTCGCCGAGCCGTCCTCCGGGGAGTGCTCGGGCGATCCCCAGATCCAAGCATTCCTTTGTCACCCTCATTAATTTTTGCGCCTCCGGCCGGATATTGCCCACCGCATAGCACCAGCACGAATCGCCGAACCATCCGCCGTATTCCACAACGATGTCGAGCTTCAGCAAGTCGCCGTCCATAAGCACCCGGTTCGAAGGAATGCCGTGGGCCACCACATCGTTGACCGAAATGCAGGTTTCGGCGGGGAAACCGTTGTACCCTTTTGTAAACTGCTTGCCGCCCAGCTTGGTGATGTGTCTGGCAACAAAGTCATTGATTTCCAGGGTGGTGATCCCAGGCTCGATCAGTTTGACCACCTCGCGATAGCAGTCCGCAACGATTTGGCTCGCCGGCTTCATCTCTTCGATTTCCCTGGGTGATTTTAAAATGATCATCTTTGTCTATTCGCTCCTTATTAATTCTATAATTTTAAAAAACGGACGATATCTCTGGCCTCCTCGTGCAGCTTTCCGCGGCGAAGCGAAAGCGAGGCGCAGCCGACCAAGGCGGCCAGTAGCATTTCCGTGCGCTGTAGCCGATACGGCGGCTCCGCCGCGTTTCCGCCGGAAGCGGCAGTCCCGTCCGCCGTACGATCGGTTTCCAGCAGCGCGGCAAGCGGCGTGAGCACTTCCCGGCGAAAGGCGGCCGAGAGAGGGGCCGAGCGCCCTTCAGGCAGCGCGGCAAAGCCCTCACCGGCCAACTTATGCAGCAGGTACAGGGCGTGGTCCTCCGCCCAAAGCTGCAGCAGCCGGACGCCAGCGGCGGCGACGGGGCCAAGCTCTGTGGCAGCGGCCGTTTCGCGGCTTCCGCTTTGGGAATCCGCGACAGCCGAGTTCCCGGTGTCCGCCGCCGCAGCCAAGCCGAAATGCCCGCTTGCCGGCGTCTTCTCCGAAGCCGAAGCGGGCGGGGCTTTCGGTTGAGCCTCAAGCGGGGTCTCCAGCCATCCCCCGGCCCGCTCCAATGCGTCCCAAAGCAGATCGTGGAGCAAATCGCCCTTATTGCTGTAATAATGGTATACCGTGCCATAGCCGAGTCCCGCCTGCACGGCGACATCGCGGATTTCCAGTAAAGGCCCTTTATTCAAAAACACATCGGCAGCGGCTTTCCGGATTTGCGCCAGACGCCGCAGCCGGATCTCTTCGTTTTGTTCCTTTGTTCGTGGAGACATCTTGTCCGTTCACCTCTTTTATTTTTGACCTACTCTTATGTCAATATAAAACATTAGCTTGCGAATAACAAGAGTGAGCAAACAAACGTCCCGGCAACACCTCGTAAACGAATGAAGATCAGGTGAGCAGAGTTATGCTATACTTGCGAAGTAAAAGGGGGTGCCTACTGATGGAGAATCTATTGGGATTGTCTGTGACTTCTTACACTCATGCAAAGCCAATTATTAGGAAAGCGTTACTTTGTATGGGGCGAAACAATTTTTTAACGCTAAATAAGCTTTTTTAATATTTTTGGCTTTGCACCTTATTTTAAAGAATCAAAATAAGGAGCGAGCAAAATTGAGATATACGAATGCTACAAAAGTTTTACCTCAAAAACTAATTACGGAAATTCAAAAATATGTTCAAGGAGAGACTCTGTATATTCCTAAACCAAAAACGGAGTATATGAATTGGGGCAGTTTGAGTGGCGGGAGAAGGTTGCTTGAACAGCGAAATACCGAAATCAGAAATGCTTTTCAAAATCGCAGCAGTATCGAGCAATTAGCTAAGGAGTTTTTCCTTTCTACCGAAACCATTAAGAAAATTGTGTATTCACATAAAAAGTAGGGGATGCACTGGTGAATTCGATCGATATTCAATTAAGTGAACATAAATAAATACCTAATTTACAAAGTGGCGTGGTACTATACTCGCGTCAATGAATTTAATTTTGGCCTCATCTAGATTCCCAAATACTTTTTTGCATTTCAATTTCTATTTCAAAGACTGTACTTCATTTTTACATTTATTATTTTTATGTCAAAAATGATTCTAACTCGTTGTTTTCATTTATAGAGCTTATTTTAATCTTTAAAATATGAATATAAACGACAGCAACAACGGATTTGGAACGGTGCCGATTCTGAATAAATGAAGGGAAACATGTGTTGATTCATTATCGTTGAAGCAAGAAAGTGG
Source organism: Paenibacillus sp. BT-177 (assembly GCF_025846815.2). NCBI lineage: Bacteria > Bacillati > Bacillota > Bacilli > Caryophanales > Paenibacillaceae > Paenibacillus > Paenibacillus sp. BT-177. The sequence continues at coordinate 65,752 of NZ_JAOYTP010000012.1, forward strand.
GGAAGATTTATGGGGGAGCAAAAAAGTAGAAGCAGACATCTGATTGATCCAGAAATTATCAGTGCAGTTGATTTAATACCAACAATCGACCTTACCAAATCTACACTAATGGAATCACGTAAAAACCAATCTCAAATGATGCAACAATTAGATGTAACGCAGATGTTCCCTGTTACATTGGAAAAAAGGGTTGTGCCAAGTTATTTTAATGGTCCAGATATTCAAATAGAAATCATTATGCCCAAACAATCAAAGCATAATAAGATGCCTCTATATTATTCGATACATGGAGGCGGGATGGTCTTAGGAAGTCCAGTCGTGGATCGTCCTGCTAATGCAGCTCTTGCTGCAGAACATGGTTTCTGTTGTGTATCTGTGTACTATCGCCTAGCGCCAGAGCATGTACAGCCAAGTCAGTTACAGGATTGTTATTCAGGCCTAAAATGGTGTATTGAACATGCGGAAGAGTTAGGGATAGATACTGAGAAAGTTGCCGTCGGGGGCAGTAGCGCTGGTGGCGGTTTGGCGGCTGGCTTAGCTTTGTACATTCGTGATCAGAAGGAATTCGAAATCCATCATCTAAGATTAATGAGGCCAATGCTAGATGACCGCACAAGTATCGCATCGGAGCATCCATACGCAGGAGAGTTTATTTGGACAAAACAAAGCAATTATTTTGGCTGGAAATCTGTATTGGGGGTTGAACCGGGTTCCGAGGAGGTAAGTGAATATTATGTGCCGGCCCGTGCCAAGTCTTTGGCCGGGTTGCCACCGACTTATATAAATATAGGTACCATTGATTTATTCATTGACGAAGCCTTATTTTTTGCTAAACAACTGGTATTTGATGGTGTCTTAGTGGAATTACATGTCTATCCGGGGTACCATCATATGTCTCCCGCTTTTCCAAATGCGCATTTTTCAAAAGAAGGGGCTAGAACAAGTGAATACGCCTTACTGAAAGCTCTGAAGATATTTGATATAAATTCTAATGAGTATAATACTAAACGCTAATAAGGTACGATTGCAGTAAACAAAGCACTGTTGGAGAATATCCATCAGTGCTTTTTCATACCTACTTATGACCTGAACAAATAATTAATTGATAGATTCGGTTGAGAGTCATTATATTTTTTCTACTCTTCCGACTTTTACCACCCATTTAGGGTAAAATAATACCAAGCATAAAATCCAACTATGGAAGTGGTGATGCCCCATGTCAACGAGCAGCAAACCGAATAGATTAGCCAAGGAAAAATCACCGTACCTATTACAACATGCTTACAATCCGGTAAACTGGTTCCCTTGGTCAGATGAGGCTTTTGAAATTGCTAAACGTGATAACAAGCCAATTTTCTTGTCGATTGGCTATTCGACTTGTCATTGGTGTCATGTGATGGAGAGAGAATCTTTTGAGGATCAAGAGGTAGCTGAGGTATTAAACCAGGATTACGTATCCATTAAAGTGGATCGAGAGGAACGTCCGGATGTGGATCATATTTATATGTCCATCTGTGAGACGATGACTGGGCATGGGGGCTGGCCGCTGACGATTATGATGACGCCGGATCAGAAGCCTTTTTTTGCGGGTACGTATTTGCCCAAGGAGCAGAAGTTTGGGCGTGTCGGACTTTTGGAGTTGCTGGGTAAGGTGGGAATCCGATGGAAAGAACAGCCGGATGAGCTGATGGAGCTGAGTGAGCAGGTACTTACCGAGCATGAACGACAGGACTTGCTTGCTGGTTATCGCGGAGAACTGGATGATCAGTGCTTGAATAAAGCTTTTCATGAATACAGTCACACCTTCGATCATGAATATGGTGGCTTCGGAGAAGCACCGAAGTTTCCTTCTCCACATAACTTGTCTTTTCTGCTGCGATATGCACAACATACGGGGAACCAGCAGGCACTGGAAATGGTAGAGAAGACGCTGGATGCGATGTCACGGGGCGGAATCTACGACCATGTAGGCATGGGATTCTCAAGGTACTCAGTGGATGAGAAATGGTTGGTGCCGCATTTTGAAAAAATGCTGTATGATAACGCTTTGTTGGCCATCACGTATACAGAAGCTTGGCAGGTGACAGGCAAAAGACTGTACCGACAGATCACTGAACAAATTTTTACATATATCGCAAGAGACATGACAAATGCAGGAGGTGCCTTTTATTCGGCAGAGGACGCGGATTCTGAAGGAGAAGAGGGTAGATTTTACGTCTGGAGCGACTCTGAGATAAAGGCTGTACTGGGCGATGAGGATGCCTCTTTTTTCAACGACTTGTACGGAATCACACCTTACGGTAATTTTGAAGGTCACAACATTCCAAACCTGATTGATATCAATTTAGAAGCCTACGGGAACAAGCATGACTTGACCGAGCCAGAACTGGAGCAGCGGGTCAGTGAGCTAAAGGCCAAGCTGTTTACTGCCAGGGAGCAGCGGGTTCATCCTCAGAAGGATGACAAGATTTTGACCTCGTGGAACGGGTTGATGATTGCTGCTTTGGCCAAGGCGGGGCAAGCTTTTGGAGATACCAGATATACAGAGCAAGCTCGAAAGGCAGAGACGTACTTGTGGAACCATTTGAGACGGGAAGACGGACGCCTATTGGCACGGTATCGGGATGGTCAGGCAGCTTACCTCGGCTACGTAGATGATTATGCTTTTTATGTGTGGGGTTTGATTGAGTTGTACCAGGCGACCTTCGATGTACAATATCTGCAGCGGGCACTGACGCTTAATCAGAATATGATTGATCTGTTTTGGGATGAAGAACGGGACGGGTTATTCTTTACCGGATCAGATAGCGAACAATTGATATCCAGACCCAAAGAAATTTATGATGGTGCGATTCCGTCGGGTAACAGCATTGCGGCCCATAATTTTGTGCGACTTGCGCGGCTAACGGGGGAAACTCGATTGGAAGACTATGCTGCCAAGCAGTTTAAGGCTTTTGGCGGGATGGTTGCTCATTACCCCTCAGGCCACTCAGCGCTGCTCAGCGCGTTGTTGTATGCGACGGGAAAGACGAGTGAGATTGTCATTGTAGGTCAAAGGAATGATCCGCAGACTGCCCAGTTCGTTCAGGAGGTTCAAGCTGGTTTTAGGCCAAATATGGTTGTTATTTTTAAGGATAAAGGACAGCCGGAGATTGCAGAAATAGCTCCTTATATCCATGATTACGATCTTGTGGATGGCAAACCAGCCGTATATGTGTGTGAACATTTTGCCTGTCAGGCACCTGTCACCCATATCGACGACCTTAAGGCTATGCTGGATAGAATAGAATAGAATAAAGCGAATTTAATCCCCTTGTGGGTGGAGCATATGGTGATTTTCGATCAATGACCTTATGTGTGCCACCTTCAAGGGGATTATTTTATGTAAAGAGGTAGGTATAGTATAGTGAAACTAACATTTTCTTAACATCTACATTGCATTTTTTTTAATAATTTTTAGGTATATTATATCAAAGAACCGGTTCCGTTTAGCCTTGTGGTGTTCGAAAATAAGTACATATACCTATTCGTTTAGCGTGTTTATATCTTTTTATATCCAAGCATTTCAGCAGGAGATGTGAAAAAACGTGAAAGGGAATCTGTCGGGAGACTGCCATCCTAGACAAGACGAAGCGGCTCACCATAGGTTACGAAATTCAGGCGATGAAATGGAGATGCTAAGTAATGAAGAAGTTTTCAGGGGAAAAATGGAAGATAACAAGGGTACTCAGCAAAAATTTTAAAACAAAGCTAATGGTGGCCTTTATTGCCTTTCTGATCATACCATCCATGATTGTGGGGGCTCTTTCGTTTGAGAGCGCTAGTCAGCAGATTCGAAACCAGATCGAGGAAAGTGCCGAGCAGGCTATAATTCGTACTAATTTTATTATTGACAGTACTATTGAACCCAAGCTACACGATGCAGAATATTTTGCAGAAAGACTAAAAGGCAATCGGGTAGAGACCGAGGAACAAGCGGCTAAACTGGAAGAGTTGTTTAAGCAATATGCTGCACTTCACCCAGAAGCAGAATCCATCTATTATGGTACGAAAGACGCTAAACTTACAACCTATCCACCAAAGCAATTACCAGATAATTATGATCCACGTATTAGACCTTGGTATGATGAAGCGATAAAGGGAAATACAAAGACAGTGATTAGTTCACCTTATCTTTCGGCAGACTCAAAGCAGATGACGGTTACGGTGTCGAGAGCAACGACAGATGGATCCGGTGTTATTGGTATTGACCTGAAAATTAGTGGTATTAAAGAGACATTGAACAATATTAAAGTAGGTCATGAAGGTTATGCCATATTGCTGGATAGCAACCATACTTACATTGTTCATCCAACGAAGGCAGCAGGCGCCAAAATTACAGATATTGAATCACGCATGTTTCAGAGCGACACAGGCGAATACGAATATGAATATGAAGGTCAGCCCAAGTATATGAACTATGCGACCAATAAGCTGACAGGCTGGAAGATAGGCGGAACGCTATATTTATCTGAAGTTGATGAAGCAGCTCAGCCGATTTTGTTCAGCACTTTGCTTACTATTGTCGGTTGTCTTGTGATTGGTGTTATCATTGTTTATTTCCTAATCCGTTCCATCATCAAACCGATTTTAAAGCTTAAAGAACAGGCGGTAAATGTGAGCGCAGGAGATCTGACACAGGACATTCAAGTCATGAGCAAGGATGAGATTGGAGAATTAGGAGCAGCTTTTCAGAATATGCAGCACAACTTGCGATCCGTTATTCAGAACGTAGGAAACAGTGCGGATCACGTCGCTCTTTCTTCGAATGAGCTGACGATAAGTGCGGAACAAACCAGCGCTGCAAGTGAGCAGGTATCCCAGGCTGTGCAAGAAATTGCTAGCGGTGCGGAGAAGCAGACTACGGGGCTGGAAAATAATTCGATTGCACTGGATGAAATAGCACAAGGAATCACCCGAATTGCTGAACGCTCGACTTCAGTAGCGGATTTGGCCAGACGTTCTGCCTTACAAGCTGAGGAAGGACGAAAATCTGTGGAACAGACAGGCGAGCAGATGAATTCCATTCACCAGTCAGTAGAGCGCTCTAACCGGATGATTCAGACCTTGCAAGCCCGCTCTCATGAAATTGGAGAAATTACGAAGGTCATTGGCGATATCTCCAATCAGACGAATCTGTTGGCCTTGAATGCAGCTATTGAGGCTGCCAGAGCAGGTGATCATGGTAAAGGCTTTGCCATCGTTGCGGATGAGGTGCGCAAGCTGGCAGAACAGTCTCAGAGTTCTGCCACCCAGATTGCCAACTTGATTGGCGAAATTCAGCATGAAACCGAAACTACGGTGGAAACGATGGATAGGGTCACGACTGAGGTGAAGGACGGACTACAGATTTCCAAAGAGACCATTGTGAAGCTGAATCATGCGATGGAAGGCATTCGGGAGACTACGCCTCAGATAGATGATGTTGCCTCGATTGCCCAGCAAATATCAGCTAGTGTACAAGAGATTGCAGCAACAGCCAGTGAGCTAGCGACGATTGCAACCGGTAATGCCGCCACATCTGAAGAAGTTGCCGCCTCCTCACAAGAGCAATTGGCTTCTATGGAGGAAATTTCGGCTTCTGCTCAGTTGCTTTCCAATATGGCTGCTGATTTGAAGGTGATGGTCAGTCGTTTCAAATATTAAATACGAGCTTGAACCTTATGGAATCTATAGTACAATGAATGCTCGGGACAGTTCTTTAAGCCTTATGGCATAAGGAATCTGTCCTGAGTTTTTTTTATATTTCTGGTAAATCTTCTGGCAACATATGAGAGATTACAAGGAGGGCGAACACTTGGTTCGAGATTTATTGCTATATACGATCGTGATATTATTGTTTGTTTTGATTTTTCAGCATCAGCTCATTCGTCAGGTGATCACAGGCGTATTTTATGGACTGGCAGGAATTCTATTCTTATATTTTGGCATAAGTGATAGAACACTGCTGACCTGTGTGTTGGAAATAGGGATTGGTCTATTGTTCATGACTCTGTTTGGGCAGGCCCTAACCCCCACCAATTATACATATGGACAGCGATTGTTGGACAAAAATCATGATCTGCTAACTTTACTTCGAGTTCAACCTGGCTTTACCTTCAGGCTGGAGAAAAGGGGTGATGAATTTTATTATATGCTGCTTGATGGTGAATTGCTGGAGCGTATGGGTCTGAATCTGCAAGTCAATTTCAATAAATGGGAGCATGTGAAACGTATTGGGGATATTTTGGAGCTTTCCTCTGAAACACTGGAGCAGCTTACCGAATACTACAAACAGGCTTGGTTCGGGGATCGGACCGTATTTGAATTGGAGTTTTGGGAATATTCAGCTTTAATTACCTTGCATCCTGTCAGGGACGACGGGTTCACCAGATATGTCATCGGTCATGTATTGGATATTACGGAGTATAAAGCTTCCGAGCAGAAAAGAAAGGAGATGAGTGAATCTAACCATGCAAAAAGCATTTTTCTAACTCATATGAGCCACGAAATTCGAACGCCGCTGAATGGCATCATCGAGCTCTCAAAGCTGTTGAGTAAGACTCAACTGACTGACGTTCAAAAAGATTACCTCCACAAGCTGCTCGCCTCCTCGCGTACTCTTTTAGACATGCTCAATAATGTATTGGATTTTTCCAAGATAGAGGCTTGTAAGCTGGAACTGGAAAGGGTCGAATTTGAGTTGGAAAACATGCTTCGGCATCTCGCAGATACTATTGGGACTTTGCTGGAACATAAAGAAATAGAGGTCGTTTTTATAACAGACCCGGAATTGCCGAAAAGCTTCAAGGGAGACCCGCTTCGAATGGAGCAAGTACTTTTAAATCTTATGACCAACGCCATTAAATTCACGGATCAAGGGCATGTTTTGTTACAGGTAAAAATGGTAGGCCAGCAGGACGGACGAGTGAGTGTCACTTTTATGGTAGAAGATACGGGCATAGGCATTTCCAAGACGGGAATGGACAAGCTATTTGTCCCTTTTACCCAAGTGAGTACATCAACCTACAGATATGGGGGTTCCGGGCTGGGTTTGGCTATTAGCAAGCAATTGGCTGAAGCTATGGGCGGTAGCGTAGAAGTAAAGAGCTGTTTAGGAGAGTATAGTCAATTTTACTTTAATGTGGAGTTGGATATCGGGGATTTAAATGCAAGAAATACGCAGTTAGAAAAACCAATCAACGGCAAAGCCTTAATCATTGCACAGCATAAACTGGTGAGCCACAGCCTAAACGAATTACTGCAAAATTTGGGACTACAAACACTCACCGTTTCATCCTTTCAGGAATATGCAGATGCTTTTCAAAAGGGTGAACATTTTGATTTTGTTATGATTGATATGGGGATGGAAGGCTTTAGAGAACTTGAATCATGGAGGCATTGGTTTCATATACTGGATAAGCAAATGACTCAGGTCATTGGGCTTACAACCGTGTTCCAGTTGGAAGAAGTAGCCGCTGAAGCTACAGAACATGGGGTGGATGCCTTTTTGTCTAAGCCAGTAACTCGGAACGCTCTTCTGGAGGTGCTCCGCTTTAGCCACGAGCAGGAAAAGTCAGTATCGGTAGATCATCATAGTCTGGAAGCTGTTGCAACCATGAATTTGCAATATGAAGTAGGGGTCTCAACACAAAAGTATCAAATCCTCATAGCGGAGGATAACGAGATTAGCCAAGTAGTGATAACCGAGTTTTTGGCAGAGCGCGGTTTTGAGGTAACGATAGTCACAAATGGAAGAGAAGTAATAGAGTTACTGGAGCGATGTTCCTGGGATATGGTGCTGCTTGATCTACATATGCCGGAAATGGATGGTTTTGAGACGGCCAGACATATTCGAAGAAACAGGGCTTTTAACAGACTCCCCGTTATCGCTTTTACCGCGGATGCTGTGCAGACTCAACAGGAAATTTGTCTTCGTGCAGGCATTAATGACGTGCTGCTCAAGCCTGTACATGAATTGACCGCAACAAGAATATTAAATAACTGGATCCATTTAGCGTGGCTGCAAGAATTACATGGCATTCACGCGGAGAAGGCGATAGCCGGTATGGATGGCAAGGTGTATATTTTTCAATTTGCCCTACATAAATGGATACAGGAATACCAGTATCTTGATAAGAGAGTTGTGAGAAAAATGGATAATGGTCAGTTATCCTCTGCTCTTCGATTAATTCACTCGCTGAAGGGAGGGACGGGGAATCTGTGTGCGACTGAGCTGCTGGCAAAGGTGATAAAGTTGGAGAGAGCATTGAAGCGCAGCAATGAAACCTCAGGGGGAGAACTGTATCCAGACTGGAGAGAGCAACTGAGTATAGTTCAAAAGGAGATTAATCAAATTAAATCATCCATTCCCTGGATCTAACTGTGTTATTGCATAAATTTGTAGCCGATTCCCCAGATGGTCTTAATCAATTGTGGTTTCTTGGGGTCTTTTTCGATCTTTCTGCGTAAATGGTTAATATGTACGTCCACTGCCCTCTCATTAATAAAGGAGTCTGTGCCACGGAGAGCCTGAATCAAGGCATATCTACTAAATACAATTCCTCGGTTCGAATAAAAAAGCTTCATCAGCTCAAATTCCGAATAGGTCATCTCTACCATCTGGCCATTAACGATAACCATTCTTCTCGCCAGATCCAAAGAAATGCCGTTTTCAGGTTCAGCTTCAGGTGAAATGTTTCTTCCTTGCAAGCGTGTGATTTTAATCCGACGGAAAAGAGCCTCGATCCTTGCTTTGAGCTCCTGCATACTAAAAGGCTTGCAAATATAATCATCTGCTCCCAACGTAAGTGTACGAATGCGCTCTGAAATGTTGTTTTCTGTAGAAATCACGATGATTGGCACGTCCGTATGCTTGCGTATCAGCGGGCAGGGATTCACGCCATCCAAATCTGGAAGCAACAGATCTAGCAGAATAATATCGGGCTGTTCTTTATCGAGTAGGGCAATTCCCTCAGCTGCTAGTTCCACTCGAGTAACGTTGTAGCCTTCCCCTGTTAAATATAAGGAAAGAGTATCACCCAGCATATTATCATCTTCAATAATCAAAACATTAGACATGATATGTTTCCTTATCTATTTTTAAATTTAGCAAGTTCTTTTGATAGAGTAAACTCCTTTGGACAGTCTGTCAAAAACTCAGTTTTACTCTGGAAACCCAGTAGCCAGACAGTTTTGATATATATCTATTTGATATGAAAATGTACTTTTTTTTGAGATTTATCACTATAATACGACATTTTTCATATCTATTTAACAATATACTGCAAGAACATAACCTTAAATTACAAAAAATTAACAAAAGATCTCAGAAACATGCATTGACTTTAAAGAAAATTATGGTATTTTATTACATAGGAGTTGACATCCTCTGACAGACCCCTTAGAAAAACCCACTATATTAATCTTCCATTCATCTGCTCTCAATGTGCATCTCTGTTTTCTTTTGTACTCTATATGTTCTTGTGATCGTACTCATGATTTTGTGGTGTGGATATCCCATTGTGAGTTCAGACTGTCTACTCATTTTAGATTACATATTTACACTCTTTTGCATTTTTTTGCTTTCCATGCTTGTGTTTTTCAAAAATCAGGTCAGCGGGAGGACGAATTATTATGAACACATTCGAAACACTGGAGTCCAATGTAAGATCCTATTGCAGAAGTTTTCCAGTTGTTTTCAACAAAGCGAAAAATGATGTTTTGTACACGGAGGCAGGAGAGGGATATATTGACTTTTTTGCCGGGGCAGGGGCTCTAAATTACGGGCATAATAATGACTTTATGAAAAACCGGTTACTAGATTATTTAACCTCCGATCGGATCATGCATGGTCTGGATATGTACACCACGGCCAAGCAAGAGTTTATGGAGTCTTTTTCCGAGCGTATTCTCCAGCCTAAGGTCTTGAATTATAAGCTTCAATTTTGCGGACCAACGGGAACCAATGCGGTAGAAGCAGCACTGAAACTTGCGCGTAAGGTGAAAAAAAGAAATGGCGTTTTTGCTTTTATGGGCGGTTTCCACGGTATGTCGCTGGGTAGTTTATCTATTACCAGCAACAATTCCATGCGAGAGAGCGCAGGAGTCCCACTGAATAATGTTACCTTTATACCTTATAACAGCACGTTTAACGGAATGGATACGATTTTGTACATGGAACAGCTTTTAACAGACACTCATTCTGGTGTGGAAAAGCCTGCTGCGATTATTTTGGAAACGGTACAGGCTGAGGGTGGTATTAATATCGCAGATAACGAATGGCTGCGTGAGTTGCGACAGCTGTGCGATGATCACGATATTTTGCTCATTGTTGATGATATTCAGGTCGGTTGCGGCCGAGTTGGTTCGTTCTTCTCGTTTGAGCGAGCAGGAATTGTTCCTGATATGGTTGTCTTGTCCAAGTCGATCAGTGGATACGGTCTGCCAATGTCTTTGTTGCTGCTTAAGCCAGAACTGGACATTTGGAGTCCAGGTGAACATAACGGCACTTTCCGTGGGAATCAGCTAGCGTTTGTCGGAGCCAAGGCAGCGCTGGAGTTCAGAGACACGGTAGGGCTAGAAGCACAAGTGAAGGAAAAAGAGGCTTTTGTTCAGCAGTTCTTGCGTGAACATATCCAAAAGATTGATCCACTCATTGAAATTCGCGGCTTGGGACTGATCTGGGGAATTGATGTGACCCATCTGGGAGAAGCCTTCGCCAAGGAGGTAGCAACTCTCTGCTTTAGTAAGGGACTTATTATTGAGCGAGCTGGGCGTAACGATACGGTGCTCAAAATTATGCCTGCATTAACGATAAGTATGGAGAACTTGAGCAAGGGTTGCAACATTATTAAAGAAAGCATGGCACAGATAACCAGTAACTTGGTTACGCTGTAAATGTAATTCCATTAGCAAAACCCCTTGGTTGGAGCAGCCGTCTGCTGTAAGGTAAGCAGGTGTGTGCCACCTTCCAAGGGGTTTTTTGTGAAAATTAAGAAATAACCGCCTGCGCGTATTTTAGTGCAGATTGCTCCAACTGCTCATCTGTCAAAGTTGCGGCACCATACTGCACGAAATAAGGGAGCAATTTAACACCAATCATATGGCCTGTAGCTTCAAAAGGTCTCAACAGTTCTTCGATCGTGTATCTGTTTCGTCCGCCATGTTGATAGTTTTCCTCCACGCTGGCAGCGGACAAGGCGATCAACAACTCTTTGCCCTGTAGCTTGCCACCTTCGCTTCCATAAGCCCACCCGTAAGTTAAAACCTTATCCAGCCATTTTTTCAGCAGGGGAGGACTGCTATACCAGTAAAAGGGGAATTGCAGAACGATACGATCATGCTGCTCTAGCAGTTTCTGCTCATGGGCAACGTTGATTTGCTCATCCGGATATACTTCATATAGGTTGTGAACGGTCACACTGGATTGCTTCTTGAGTTCTTGCATCCATCTTTTGTTAATACGAGATTCCGCAAGATCAGGATGAACAACAATAACGAGTGTTGACATGTAAAACCATCTCCTCAAAGCTTATTTTTCGTAAGTAAATAACCATTACGCATGTAACGATTTTAGATTCAACCCACAAAATTGTCAACTCTTCTCAATTTTGAGTTCTACATACAAAAAACTCCGACAATCTATGCCGGAGTTGCATTAAATGCATTTTTTACATTAAGCGATATGGTCAAGAGCAACAATTTTATTTTTACCGGAGCGCTTGGCTTGATACAGATAGTCGTCTGTCTCCTGAAAAAATACATCTTTGTCTTTGTTCATATCCTCGGTATAGCTTTTTAATCCAATGCTTACGGTTACAGAAACGATTTGCATTTTCTCCTGAAAGGTCATTTTCTCCACTTCACGCCGAATGTTCTCCACAATCTGATAAGCTTCCTCAAAAGTATGCTCGAACATTAAAATAGCAAACTCCTCGCCGCCATAGCGGGCCGGAATGTCATTTGCTGTAATTTGCTCTGTGATGATTTGCGAGATGCCTTCCAAAATTTTATCTCCAAACTGATGTCCGTAAGTGTCATTGATCTTCTTGAAATTATCAATATCCACTAACGCCAGATGGATGATCGCTCCTTGTTCGGCATATTCGAGTGCTTTTTCATAAAAGTTTTGAAAAGACAAATGATTATAAAGCTTCGTCAAACCATCGGTCATAGACATTTTGCTGATAATCGCGTTGCTGATCATTAATTCCTGCTGGGCGCGCTTTGTCTTGTATAAATCCACTAACAAATCGCGGCCGCTGGCCTGAATAATAAGGGCAAGAAAAGTAGACATAATTAAAAATGTTGGAATCGCCACGATATCAAAGTCTGACAAATAGCTGCGGAATGATCCATCTATTGCTAGCAATAGAAAAAAGACGATCACTTGCAGTGCAAAAGAAAGCCATATTAAGCGACGATTGAAAAACAGAATCGAAGAAAAAATGGGCAACAAGCACAACGCTGGAATAATCCGGATATCATAGTTTAGGCGAATAATCATCCAACAAATGACGGTGCTTGCCATAAATAGAATCGCGAAAGAATACCTACTAAATTTAAAATGTGCCAGCTCTGCAAGTAAGTTGGATCCACTCATGATTAGTGTGGGAACAATAAGGACCCCAACGTAAAATTCATAAGGCGAAGCGGGATAATCAAGGAATAAGTAGCTGCCCAGCTGGACGAAAAAATGTACGGTTATAATCATCCAGTAAAGTAATAACATTTTGCGCACCCAGCGGGCTTGCTTTGTTCTGTAATCCATGGTTTGAGTAAGCCGTTTTGTCTTGTTCATGATGTCACCACACTTAATGTATCTATAGCCATTCTCGTATTATAAGATACTATGTGGTGAAGTTGAAGCTAATTTTTTTGAAGGGCATGAACTCGTTTAGCCCAGCAACACTTTTACCTGGTGAATAGTTCCATCTCCTGCAACCGGCAGAATATTATTCGTTAGAACAGTGCCATCTACGGTAACTGTAGCTACACCTTTGGAGACGTGTTGCGGATTCGTGATATGAATCACATAGGTGTCGCCACGGAAGACGCGGGTGACTGTGAATTCTCCCCAAGATTTGGGGATGCACGGATCAATACGCAGACCGTCCCATTCCGGCTGAATACCGAGGATGGATTGAGTAATAGCTATAAAATTCCATGCCGCAGTACCTGTCAGCCAGGAGTTTTTGGCTTCACCTTCACGAACTGCATCCTTACCCGCGATCATTTGAGCATACACATACGGCTCGGTACGATGAATGTCGCTGATGTCCTCTAGATAAGCGGGAGCAATTTTGCTATACAGCTCGAAAGCGCGATCCCCGCGTCCTATGACAGCTTCTGCCATCATAATCCAGGGGTTATTGTGACAGAAAATACCTGCATTTTCCTTATAGCCAGGAGGGTAAGAAGAGATTTCACCTAGATTCATATAGTAGCGGGAATAAGGCGGATGTTGCAGTACAATGCCGTAGGGAGTTTCCAGTCGATCACGTGTAGAGTCGAGAGCTTTATGAGCGAGACCTTCTTTAACGCCAATTCCTGCCATTACACAGAAGCCCTGAGGTTCTATGAAAATTTGCCCTTCTTCACAATCCTTGCTCCCTATTTTGTTACCATAATGGTCGTACGCACGTAAGAACCATTCCCCGTCAAACCCATGCTCCAATGTGGCTGTTCGCATACGATCCACATGTGCTTGAGCTGTGGCTGCTTCTTCATTCAAACCTCTGCGCTTGCAAAGCTCAATAAAATCCGGTCCAGTATATACGAATAGTCCGGCGATAAACACAGATTCGGCTATTCGGCCCTCCAAATTCTGTGTCGTCTGATAGGACTCATCTGGTGTAGCGGAAAAACAGTTGAGATTTAGACAGTCGTTCCAGTCAGCCCGGCCAATGAGCGGAAGACCATGGGGACCTAGATTGTCTACAACATGGTAAAAAGAACGCTTCAAGTGTTCAAACAACGAAGCGGCACGATCTACATTCCCGTCAAAGGGAACTTGTTCATCCAGAATGTCAAAGTCCCCGGTTTCTTTAATATACGCTGAGGTACCGACGATAAGCCACAGCGGATCATCGTTAAAGCCACCGCCAACCTCGTGATTTCCTTTTTTGGTCAACGGTTGGTACTGATGATATGCCCCGCCGTTTTCAAACTGAGTAGAAGCAATGTCGATAATCCGCTCCCTTGCCCGCTCCGGTATTTGGTGGACGAAGCCGAGCAAGTCTTGATTTGAATCCCGAAAACCCATACCACGTCCAATACCGGATTCAAAATACGAGGCCGAACGTGACATATTGAATGTAACCATACATTGATATGGGTTCCATATGTTCACCATTCGGTTCAGTTTGTCGTCATGACTTTGAAGGGTATACTTGGACAACAGATCGTTCCAATAACTTCGTAGCTCACTCAATGCTCGTTCCACATCGGTTTCATCTGCAAATTGCGCGATCATGGCATGAGCCCGTTTTTTGTTAATAATACCCGGAGACTCCCATTTCTCTTCCTCTGGGTTTTCCACATAACCGAGTACAAAGTTACAGCTTGTTTCTTCGCCAGGCTCCAGTGTGATCTCAATGCAATGCGATCCGATAGGGGACCAGCCGCTGGCTATCGAGTTAGACGCTTGCCCTGCGGTGATGGTTTGGGGCTGATCCAGTCCATTGTAGAGACCCAAAAAAGCTTCACGGTCTGTATCATAGCCCGCCAGCGGACGATTCGCAGAGAAAAAAGCATAGTGATTGCGGCGTTCGCGGTATTCCGTCTTGTGATAAATGACAGAATCCTGTATTTCAACTTCGCCTGTGTTCAAGTTACGCTGAAAATTGGTCATATCGTCATAGGCGTTCCACAGGCAAAATTCAACGAATGAAAAGAGTTTGATCTTTTTAGTTTGTAACGATGTGTTCTGAATCTTGACCTGGTGGACCTCGCCGTCAAAGGAAAGGGGCACAAAAGCTAGTTGCGTAGCCCGAATACCTCTTCGTTCACCCATAATTGAGGTATAGCCAAGCCCATGACGGCATTCATACTGCTCCAACTCTCTTTTAACCGGCATCCAGCCCGGAGTCCAATAATCTCCATCATCATAAATATAAAAATAGCGACCGCCATTATCGACAGGAATATTGTTGTACCGATAACGTGTTAAACGACGTAAGCGAGCGTCCCGGTAAAATGCATAGCCGCCGCCTGTATTGGAGATCAGTCCAAAAAATCGTTCATTACCTAAATAATTTATCCAGGGATATGGGGTTTGAGGGGTGTGGATAACATATTCTTGGTTGGCATCATCGAAGAAACCATACTTCATGGCGCAGGACTCCTCTCGAATTGGAAAATAAAAGACCCAACACATGATTATATTCAAACATTCAGCAGTTCTTCCTGAAAGAAGACATTTCCTGCCTTAAACCAAATGTGCTTGAATTCGTCAACCTTCTTTTTCGAATTTGCAAAATATTTGAAATGGGTAAATATACCTTTTTGTGCTAAACTAAAAAAGTTAGGATTTAGCAAGACAGGAGGTTGCAAGAATGGCACCTATCACATTATTTTTCATCCCGTATGCAGGTGGATCGGCATCAGTCAGCTTCAAGTGGAAAAAGCTGCTGATCCCACAGATTAAACTTGTCCCTTTGGAATTGGCGGGCAGAGGTATTCGTTCTGGTGAACCGCTAAAGGATAGCATTGAGGAGATGAGCGAGGATCTGCTGCACCAAATCAGCCAAGAGTTAGTTCCTGGCGATCCTTATGCCATATACGGTCACAGCATGGGAACAATGATTGCGTTCGAGCTGTATTATAAGCTGGTGGCCGGAGGATATGGGAAGCCGGCTCATCTATTTGTTTCGGGTGGACGAGCACCGCATGTCCCGAGAAATGTCCCGTGGTTACATGATCTGCCCGCAGATCAATTTAGAACACATTTGCGACGGTACGGTCAGCTTTCGGAAGCCATTTTTGACAATCAGGAATTGTATGACTATTTTATGCCAGTATTAAGAGCAGATTTCAAAGCTGTCGAGATGTATAAGTATATAGATAAAGATACGCCTTTACATTGCCCTATCACCGCCCTGACAGGACTGACCGACAACACGGTGACCCTACAAGATGCGGAGGCGTGGGCACAGCATACGGATCAGCAATTTCGTGTGTTTACCTTTGAAGGAGGACACTTTTTTATTCATGATGAAGTAGAACGAATTACAAACATTATCAATGAGTCTTTGGAGCTGAGTACAGTGACTAGTAGAATACAAAATTAAAAAAAGAGGTGATTTTTAGTGACAGTAGGTGTATTGGCACATTTGTTTGGCAAGTTGCCTTATCGTGAGTTGGCTGCAAAGGTAGGTGAAGCGGGCTTTACTCATGTTCAGCTTGCTCCATGGAGAGCGATCAGCGATGTCGATTTTAATAAACCTGGCAAGTTCAGTCCAGGATTAGCATCGTCTATCGCAGAGGAATTTCGTAAGCATGGGGTATCTATATCAGTGCTCGGTTGTTATTTGCATTTTTTTGTACAGGATGAGGAATTGTTACGTGAGAATGTAGAGCGTTTCAAAGAGCTGATCCGATATGCGGGTCTGTTAGGAGCACCAATGGTCGCAGCTGAAGTCGGACGCAATGAGGACGGGACCCCTTATTCGGAACGGGACTGGAGAGTTGTAAAAGAAGTTGTACGAGAATTAGCAGATGAGGCGGAAAAATGGGGGGTATTCGTAGGATTGGAAGCTGCTAACGATCACTTGGTCGGAACAGCAGCAGAGCTTGCTTCCTTCTTGGAAGAAGTGCCCTCTTCACACATTGGCGTTGTGATTGATCCGGGTAATTTGCTAAAAACGGAAAATCTGGCCCGACAGGATGAGATCATCCGCGAAGCTTTTCAGCTGCTGGGACCTCGGATTATCGCAGCGCATGCCAAAGACCGGCGTCTGTCATCATCAGGTGAGATCGAGACCGTACCGCCGGGTTTTGGTGACATGAACTATGGTCTATATATGGAACTGCTGGAGCAGTACAAGCCAGGGGTCCATATTATTATGGAAGCTGCTCAGGAGCATGAGATGGCTCAATCCAAACGCTATATCGAAGGTCATCGGATTGCGGCTCAGAAAGCACAGCAAGTGCAAACGAAATCATAGACACTTTCATATTCATCAATAATTCGGTCATGATTCAGGAGACTTGGAAGCGCCTACTTTTCCAAGTCTCTGTTCATTTGTTTAGCCTTGCATTACCGCCACCATCACCATCACCCAGCTTGCCAAAAAAGCCAGCCCGCCAATCGGGGTGATGGCTCCAAGCTTTTTCACACCAGACACACTAAGAACATACAGACTGCCGGAAAACAGGAGAATGCCCACCAGCATAACCCAACCAGCGGTTACAATAAGAGAAGAATGGACCAGGTTGCCTGCAAGAACTCCCAGCAGCAACAAACCCAAACCGTGAGCAATTTGATATTGAATTCCTGTCTGGAATATGCTCATCATGTCTGCAGAAAGTCTTTTTTTCAACGCATGCGCCCCGAATGCTCCCAGAGCTACAGCTAAAAACATCACAATACAACCAAGCAATAGCAACACTTTCATGATTTAACGCCTCCTTGTGAAATAGTACCGATTCCTATCGATTTCGTCAATTTTCCTTGTGCAACTCTAAACATATAGAATTTTTCGACTCTCATTTGGCGACTAGTGTGGTATATTCTTGCCAGGGCCAATGTGAAGCATTTGGAGCCATGGACAGCGTGTCCTCCACCTTTATAACGGGAAAGTGAGGTGATGGCGCTGTCTTTTTGTGCTGTCGTTTTTCGGAAGCAAATTTTGAGTAAAGCCAAAATTGATAATGGAGAGGATGAATGCAAAAGTGATTAGTAGAAAATCTGTGTTCAGAAAATCTGTCTCTATGGTCATGTCAGCCATTTTGGTATTTCCGTTAAGTTTGGGCTTATTTCAGGCCGAACCCGACCGTGCATCAGCTGCAACCCCTGAATCGACACGCTTTCTGCAAATGTATAAACAGCTAAAGGACCCGGCTAGCGGTTATTTTTCAAAAGAAGGTATCCCTTATCATTCCGTTGAAACACTCATGAGCGAGGCTCCTGACTATGGACACTTAACGACCTCGGAAGCATACAGCTACTGGATGTGGCTGGAAGTTCTCTATGGTCATTATACCGGGGATTGGGGTCATTTGGAATCAGCATGGGACAACATGGAGAAATATATCATTCCTGTTAATGAGGGTGACGGTAAGGAAGAGCAGCCTACAATGAGTAACTATAACCCGAACAGCCCTGCCACTTATGCCGCAGAATATCCGCAGCCGGATCAGTACCCAAGCCGTCTGAGTGGTCAGTATGGTGCTGGCAAGGACCCGCTGGACTCTGAGCTGAAGGCAACCTATGGCAACAATCAGACCTACCTGATGCATTGGCTGCTGGACGTAGACAATTGGTACGGTTTTGGCAATCTGCTGAATCCGTCGCATACGGCGACCTATGTGAACACCTTCCAGCGTGGGGAACAGGAATCGGTCTGGGAGGCCATACCGCATCCATCGCAGGATAATCACAAGTTTGGCAAGCCTAATGAAGGTTTCATGAGCCTGTTCACCAAGGAAAATAATGCTCCTGCACAGCAATGGCGCTACACGAATGCCACGGATGCGGACGCACGGGCGGTTCAAGCCATGTACTGGGCGAAAGAACTGGGTTACGACAACCAGGTATATTTGGACAAAGCGAAAAAGATGGGAGACTTCTTGCGTTACGGCATGTACGATAAATACTTCCAGAAAGTAGGAAGCGCTTCCAATGGAAGTCCGATTGCTGGCACGGGCAAGGATGCCAGTCTTTATCTAATGGCATGGTATACGGCTTGGGGCGGCGGGCTGGGCCAAAGCGGCAACTGGGCTTGGCGGATTGGTGCCAGCCATGCGCATCAGGGCTACCAGAATGTCGTTGCTGCATATGCGTTATCCGATAAGGATAGCGGATTGATACCAAATTCACCTACGGCAGGACAGGACTGGGCGACCTCGCTCAAGCGCCAATTGGAATTTTATACTTGGCTGCAATCTGATGAGGGGGCCATTGCAGGTGGAGCAACGAATAGCTGGGATGGCGCCTACAAGGCGTATCCCTCTGGTACGAGCACTTTTTATGGCATGGCTTATACAGGGGCTCCTGTATACCAAGATCCACCGTCCAACAACTGGTTTGGAATGCAGGCTTGGCCTGTCGAGCGGATTGCGGAGCTGTACTATATTTTAGCCAAGAAAGGTGACACTTCGTCTGAGCAGTTTAAAATGGCTAAACAAGTGACGGAAAACTGGATCGAATGGTCCAAGAGCTATGTATTTGCCGACGAACGGCCTGTAACTGACGCGCAGGGATACTATTTGGATGCACAAGGCAAGCGTATTCTGGGTGGCAAAAATCCGAAGGTAGCCACTACAGCAGCTAAAGGTGAGTTCTGGCTGCCGAGCAATCTGGAATGGAGTGGCAAGCCCGAGACTTGGAGCGGATTTGCCAATCATAAAGGGAATGCCAATCTTCATGTAGTAACAAAAAATCCAGGACAGGATGCAGGAGTGTTGGGCAGTTATGTGAAAGCGCTGACCTTCTTTGCTGCCGGAACAAAAGCTGAAAAAGGAGACTACACCGAGTTAGGCAAGAAAGCCAAAGATCTGTCCAAAGCCTTGCTTGATGCAGCATGGGGCTATAACGACGGCATAGGAATTACAACGAAGGAAGCACGTGAGGATTATTATCGTTATTTTACTAAAGAAGTATATATCCCGAGCGGATGGAGTGGCAAGACTGGGCAAGGAAACACGATCCCAGGCACAGACGCTACACCGTCTGATCCGGCCAAGGGTGGCAATGGTACGTATTCCAGCTATAGCGACATCCGTCCTAATATCACCAAAGATCCGCAATGGTCCTATCTTAAAGACAAATACACGACTTCATGGAACAAACAGACCCAAAAATGGGATAAAGGTGCACCAGAATTTACGTATCACCGTTTCTGGTCCCAAGTAGATATGGCAACTGCTTATGCAGAGTATGACCGTCTCATTAATGGGAGTGGACCAGCCGAACCTACAGCTCCTAAAGCTCCTTCAAATGTGAAGGCAAGTGCAGGGGATGCACAAGTTACACTAACTTGGAGCAAAGCGACAGGTGCTGATAGCTACACGGTTAAGCGCTCCACAACCAGTGGTGGTCCGTATACCACGGTAGCAACGGTAACTGACGCCACTTACAAGGATACAGGGGTGGTGAATGAAACCACTTATTATTATGTAACAACTGCAACAAACTCCTTAGGAACCAGCCCGGATTCTGCTGAGGTCAGCGCCAAGCCAACAGCAGCGCCGATTCCGGCAAAGGGAGATGTAATTGCCCAATACCGTGTGGGCGACACCAACCCGGGAGATAACCAGATTCGACCACTCTTCCGTGTCGTAAATAAGGGGAAAGAGGCTCTGGATCTGAAAAACGTCAAGCTGAGATACTACTATACCGTAGATGGCGATAAGGCGCAGGAGTTCCACTGTGATTATGCGCAATTAGGCAGTAGCAACATTCAGGGACGTTTTGTGAAACTGGATAAGGCCGTTAATGGGGCAGACTACTATCTGGAAATTTCCTTTGGAGCTGGTGCGGGAAGCCTGGCAGCTGGAGAAAATACGGGAGATATCCAGATTCGTATGAACAAGTCAGATTGGAGCAACTATAACGAAAGCGATGATTTTTCCTATGATGCAACCAAGACCTCTTATACAGATTGGGAGAAAGCACCTCTGTATATAAACGATAAACGTGTCTGGGGTCTGGAGCCTTGATTGTGAACTAAATGTTGAGCACGGTGGGCGGAACGTGAGTATGCTTGAATTCACTTCCGTCCGTTTTTTTGTGATCGGATTCGTGGTACACTATGATCGTTACATTATTACATATCTGACCGAGGTGACCTGAGACATGAATGACAATTTGGCACAGGCTCTGAATGAGCAAATGAACTTTGAATTTTACTCCGCTCACGTATATCTGGCGATGGCTGCTTATTGCTCCAGTGAAAGTCTGGATGGGTTTGCAAACTTCTTCCTGGTACAAGCGGAGGAGGAACGGTTTCATGCCATGAAACTGTATAGATACATTAATGACCGTCGAGGACGCGCCACATTGGCAGCATTACCGGAGCCCAAAAATAGCTATGATTCCATGCTGGATGTATTTGAGCATGGCTACAAGCATGAGCAGCAAAACACACAAAAATTTTATCATTTGGCTGACTTGGCCCTCGATGCGCGTGAGCATGCAACGATCCATTTCCTGAAATGGTTTATTGATGAGCAAGTCGAGGAAGAAGCTCTGTTCGATAGTGTTATCCAAAAGCTTAAGCGCATTGAAAGAGACAGCAATGCCTTTTATATGCTGGACAGCGAATTTGCAAAACGTAGCTTTGTTGCCCCTGCGGAATAACACAGCATACAGGTTGCGCATGAAATTCCCAGAGACAGGAGACAGCATTCTTTGGGTCTACAAAGTAATGGAGCCCGGCTTTCGGGCTTTTTTGCTTTCATTTTAATTACGGACTTTCCAACCCTCAAGGGATATTGTTATTTTAAATGAAGTTATAGAAAAATTTAATTTGTCGCTGAATGGTTAGCATGCTACAGTTATGTTAACTTTTATATCTGATTAAAAATATAGGATTAGTTGTAAATTCGTTTGCGTACATTATTACAGCACTACGGGGAGGCGGGGGACTATGAGCGAGATCTATCGTCTGGCACGACAAGAGGACGCAGAAAGATTGCAGTATGTAACGTATGAGGCATATGAAACAATTCGGCAGTTAGAGCTTAAATGGCCTGCCGCTCAGGCAGACGTTGCTCTCATTCAAGAGAACATTAAAAATAATGATTGCTATGTGCTGGAAGTCGATGGTGTCATCCAGGCTACCGTTAGTCATCTAAAAAATAGAGCCCTTAATTTTATAACTGATCTTCCGTTTGTGATGTGGTTTGCCGTAGATCCGGCTGCCCAGGGCAAAGGATATGGTAAAAAACTGCTGAACTGGGTAGAACAAACGGTTATTCGTGATAAGGTCGGAGCTCCTGCAGTGACATTAGCGACTGCGGAAAAACATCCTTATTTATTGTCCATGTATGAGCGTTGGGGATATGAACGTATTCATGCTTTTGACCATGGAACAGGGGACGGGACGATGCATTTACTGCGTAAAGTAGTGAATCCTGAATTATTCTCCGCCTACATCCATGAAAAGAATGAAGCCGAGACTGCTAACCGAAAGTAGACCCGATCACTGGGGGAGCCTAGAGTTCGCAGCAGAAATTCCAAAATGTCGTCAGGCAGGCTGTGCTTGCAGAGGAGCTTGCTTTTAATGCGTATGGTATAGAAGAACGATAAGAGACCAGACCTTCTCTCAAGAAAGCAACCGAAGCGGCGGTGTTTTCGAGTCATTGCGACTGAGAGAGGGTTCTTTGAGCTTTGGACAAATTGACAGAGATACATAAAAAGAGTAACGTAATTGTATATTTATTTAATTCATATAAAATTAATCGGATTAATCGAATCTGAAGTTGTAGAAGTCTGACCATATTAAGGAGGAATTTATTTGAGCAACTCGCAATCTGGCACGACCAAACGCCGTATAATAGCTGAGGATTTATATCGATTTCACTGGGTTAGTGATCCGGCTGTTCATCCCACGAGTGGCGAAATCGCTTACGTAGAGCAGTGTATTAATAAAGAACGGACAGACTATAACTCGGCAATTTGGCTGTTGCCGTTTGAAGGTGAAGCTCCGATACCCTTTACATACGGGCCGAAAGATGAAACGCCTGTCTGGTCACCGGACGGATCACAACTTGCTTTTCTCCGTTCGACAGACGGCAAGCGCCAGGTATGGATTATTCCAGCACGCGGGGGAGAAGCCCGACAACTTACGCACGTAGAGAACAATGTTCGTTCATTATCCTGGTCGCCGGATGGAGCCTACATATCGTTTGTAGCTAAAACTGCTGAGAACCAGTCAACTCCTACATGCGACGCAGGAAAGCAGGAGACACAGCTTGAGGGACGAGTAGTTAATCGAACAAAAGCTAAATCCGACGGCTATGGGCTGTGTGATGATACTCGTGATCACTTGTATGTAACTGATGTGACTTCAGCGCACACGGTTCAACTGACATCCGGCGCTTATGATGTCGCGGAGCCTGTCTGGTCACCGAATGGCCAACAGATTTTATTTGTCGCTAGGATAGCGGAGCATTCCAAAGAGGATACGGATTTACGCAAGCAAAATGATTTGTTTACGGTAGCTCCTGCGACTTCTAATAGCAATGCGGCAGTACCGTTTAAGCTGACTCATTCCGAGCTTCAAATCGAGAGCGCTGCATTCTCTCCCGATGGTACATTGATTGCCTTTTACGGTCATGATCGTCATGCCAAAGGCGCTACTCAGACTCGATTGTATACGGTTCCCTCCAGTGGCGGGACGGCAGTATGTGTTAGTGAGACACTTGATGCTCACCTCGGTAATGCGGGTATGAGCGACATGCGTTCACATCTTCATGTAGGACCACCACGCTTCAGTGCGGACAGTCAATCCCTGTATACGCTGGTAACCATTGAAGGAAATGTGCACGTATATCAGTTTGCGCTTGATGGAACTTTTAAAATTTTAACCCAAGGAGAACGGGAAATTTACCAATTCGAGCTTACTTCGGATGAGCAGCATATCATTGCTGCTTCCACCAATGTCGCTTTACCAGGCGATTTGTTTCGGATTGCGATCCATTCAGGGACCGAGGAACGGCTAACACGAGTGAATGACGCTCTGCTTGATGAGATTGAGATCAGTGCGCCTGAGAGATTCTGGACGGAGGTCGAGGATGGTCGACGCGTGCAGGGATGGGTGATGAAGCCTGCTGGTTTTAAGGAGGGGGAGGCTTATCCTGCTATTTTGGAAATTCACGGCGGTCCCCATGCCATGTATTCCAATTCCTTTTTTCATGAGTTTCAGTTGCTGGCGGCTCAGGGGTATGCAGTCATCTATACGAACCCGGGAGGAAGTCGAGGGTATGGACAGTCTTTTACCAATGTTGTCCTTGGAGATTACGGCGGACGTGATTACACCGATCTACTGAGCGCCGTGGACGAGGCTATACGCCAATTCCCATTCATCGATCCAGAAAGACTGGGTGTCACGGGAGGCAGCTATGGTGGCTTTATGACAAACTGGATTGTCGGGCATACGGATCGTTTCCGCGCAGCTGTGACCCAGCGTTCCATATCTAACTGGCTGTCAATGTATGGGGTTAGTGACATAGGGTACTCGTTTACGGAAGATGAAGTTGGCGGGAATCCATGGGATGATTTCGAGCTTTTGTGGAGGCAGTCCCCGTTGGCTTATGTACAGCAAATCAATACACCGCTGCTCATATTACATGGAGAGCAGGATCTACGTTGCCCTATTGAGCAGGGAGAGCAGCTGTTTACAGCATTGCGTCGTTTGGGAAAGCCCACCCAATTTGTCCGTTTCCCAGCTTCGAGTCACGAGCTTTCACGTAAAGGGCACCCACAGCTTCGCGTGGAACGACTGCAACGTATTACCGACTGGTTTGTCCAACACAAAATATAAGTCTCATTCGATTTGTAGTGATTATGGAAAAATGTCAGGTCCTAATCTTAGGACTTGGCATTTTTTAATGTGTCTTATATCCATTCTCTTAACCCCATTTAGTGCTGGTGCTGGGTCACGATTTACGGTTATCATATACGAAGATATTGTTCGTTCATCGCTTCTTGCTTACATTCATATTTAAAAGGAGATATACAATGGCTGAACCCTTAAAAAATATGTACACGGAGGAATTCCTTCGTCTATTCGGTGAAAGAGTACAGGCTGCATACAGTCCGTTCGACATTGACGGATTTATCCATCAAATTATGGATAAAAAATGGGGAGAGCTGGAGCTAAAAGAACGAATACGGCGTATTTCGTTAACATTAGGGGCGTTTTTGCCCAGTAGTTATGAAGAAGCTCTTTCTATATTATTTGCCATTGATGAGTACTGTAGCGGATTTCCGTACTTGTTTTTCCCTGATTTCGTAGAGGTATATGGGCAGGGAGAAGAGCATTGGGACCTGTCCATGAATGCACTGGAGCGATTTACATCAAAATCCTCTGCGGAGTTCGCTGTGAGACCCTTCCTCCTGCGTGAACCAGAACGGATGATGCGGCAGATGATGACCTGGGCGGGACACCCCAGTGAACACGTCCGCCGTCTTGCCAGCGAAGGTTGTCGTCCACGGCTGCCTTGGGGACAGGTGCTGCCTGTCTTCAAACGTGATCCTGCTCCGGTATTGGCTGTATTAGAACTGCTGAAGGCCGATCCATCATTGTATGTACGTAAAAGTGTAGCCAACAACCTGAACGATATTGCCAAGGATCATCCCGATATTGTCATCGCAACGGCTCAACGGTGGAAGGGCGCACATCCTGATACCGACTGGATTGTGCGTCATGGCTGTCGATCCCTGATTCGCAAATCCATCCCTGAAGTGATGGCCATGTTCGGCTATGCGGATGATACGGATGGGGTGCCGCTGGTCACAGCAGCCTCTTTCACCACAGACCCTGCCGTATTAAAGATCGGGGATCACAGTGAACTGAGCTATGTGCTTCAGCTTCGAGAAGGTGAACCTGTACGAGTTCGCATCGAATATGGCATCGACTTTGTAAAGGCGAGAGGACAAGTTTCACGCAAACTATTTTTGCTTTCTGACAAAACGGTCCCTGGAGGAACCCGTCTAACGGGTACACGAACACACCGGTTCGCAGACCTGACAACTCGTCGTCATTATGCGGGAGCGCACCGAATTGTGCTGCTCGTAAACGGGCAGGAAGCGGCTTCTACAGTGGTAGACATTGAGTTGTAGATTACAATAATAGTAAAGAAAAGAGTCTGTATTCAGGCTCTTTCTTTTTGTCGTTTGTTTTACAAATTTTATTTTTTTCCAAATAAATTAATTCTGGTATTAGAACCTGGTACTAAGACGTGTTATACTACATAAAGGAAGTTGCTCTTATCTTATGTATAAAGGGGAAGGTATAACTTGACTGATCAGCAACAATGGCTTGCGCCTGAATATTACAATATGACTTCGGAGATGGAACACCATGAGGCTGGTAAGACCGCACTCAAGTGGTTAAGTGAGACAGGGGAATACGAAGAAATCACCTACGGAGAGCTGTTGAAAAAGGCAAATCGGCTGGCTGGTGGACTTGCAAGTCTGGGATTTAACAAAGGAGATAGAGTTCTGGTCGTAGTACCACGGCGTATTATTGCATATGTCATTTATCTGGCATGCTTGAAGCTAGGGCTTGCTGTCATCCCATCTTCAGAAATGCTGCGGGCCAAGGATATTGCATATCGCCTTCGCCATTCGGAAGCGCGTGCAGTCATTGCCTGGACCGGAGTAACAGGTGAAGTAGATAAAATAAGTGATGATTTGCCTGCGTTGGCTCACCGCATTGTAGTCCCCGGGGACCACACAGCAAATGCACCTGGTTGGCTTGTGCTGGATGAGCTGATGGAAGGACAAGAAGATATTTTTGAAGCTGTGAAGACACACCGTGACGACATGGCCATTCTGGCCTATACTTCGGGTACCACAGGAAATCCTAAAGCTGTTGTACATAGCCATGGCTGGGGATATGCCCATCTGCGGATAACATCACCATGGTTGGACATTCAAGCTTCAGACATAGTATGGGCCACAGCCGCACCTGGCTGGCAAAAATGGATTTGGAGTCCGTTTTTATCGGTACTGGGAAATGGGGCGACTGGATTCGTATATAATGGTTCGTTCCGTCCGGGTCGTTATTTGCAGTTGCTGCAGCAATACGGAGTCCAAGTGTTATGTTGTACGCCAACTGAATATCGAATTATGGCAAAAATGGATGGTTTGGATCAATACGATCTATCCCAATTGCGCAGCGCAGTTTCTGCGGGGGAGCCGCTCAATCAGGAGGTTATCAACAAGTTTCAGGAGCAGTTCAACATTACGATTCGTGATGGCTACGGCCAAACCGAGAGTACGTTAATTATTGGAAATCTAAGAGACACACCTCTGCGCACAGGCTCGATGGGCAAATCCATTGCACCGGGACTTGTTGAGGTCGTAGACGAGGATGGTATTCCGCTGGCTCCAGGGCAAGTGGGCGATATTGCAGTGCGTGCTGATCTGCCGGCATTGTTTCATACGTATTATCATGATCCAGAACGCAAATTAGCTAGTGTGCATGGAGATTATTTTGTTACAGGAGACCGGGCTCGAAAGGACGAGGATGGATATTTTTGGTTTGAAGGACGCGGCGATGATATCATTATCAGTTCTGGCTATACCATCGGTCCTTTTGAAGTAGAAGAAGCGCTGATGAAGCATGATTCTGTGCAGGAATGTGCAGCGGTAGCCAGCCCGGATGAAATCCGTGGACATGTTGTGAAAGCTTTCATCGTGCTCAAAGCCGGGGTGGAAGGATCACCGGAGTTAGTAAAGGAACTGCAACATCATGTGAAAACATGGACGGCACCTTACAAATATCCACGAAAAATAGAATTTATTCAGGAACTCCCTAAAACCAGCTCAGGAAAAATACGGAGAGTGGAGCTGCGTGATTTGGAGGAGCAATCTGCACTGTAGTGATGAAGCCATTCAATATTATTAAAACGAAACAGGAGCGTGGAAAAATGAGTACATTTGAATCATTGTTGGAGCAATACGCAGAACTGGTCGTAAGAGTAGGGGTCAACATTCAGCCAGGACAGGCGTTGTTGGTAACTGCACCACTGGAAACTGTTGAGTTTACACGCCTGATTGTCAGCAAAGCCTATGAAGCAGGCGCTAAATATGTACAGGTAGAGTTTGAGGACGATTCCATTACACGCAGTCGTTTTGAACATGGTGACGAAGCCAGCTTTGATTACTACCCTGCTTGGAAAGCAGAGATGATGGAGAAATTCGCCGAAGAGGGTGGAGCTACGCTAACGATTAAAGTGCCGAACCCGGATTTATATCAAGGTATTGACCCGGAACACGTTTCACGCGCAACAAAGGCGGCGGCTACGGCGAGAGAAGGCTATGCTCACTATACGCGGAATGCTAAGATTAGCTGGTGCCTGATTAAAGCGCCGACGAAGGCTTGGGCTGATAAAGTATTTGCTGATGTAGTAGAAGAAGATCGGGTTCGTGTCATGTGGGATACGATCTTTCAAATGAATCGTGTAGACGGCTCTGACCCAATTCAGAATTGGCACAATCATTTGAAAAACCTTGAACAGGTACAAGACAAGCTGAATCAAAAAAAATATAAAAGCTTGCACTACCGCGCGCCCGGAACAGATTTGAAAATTGAGTTGGCCGACGGACATATTTGGCGCAGCGGTGGTGGTGAAAACGAGCGCGGTGATTATTTTGTTGCGAATATGCCGACAGAAGAAGTATTCACGATGCCTAAGCGTACAGGTGTCAATGGTCACATCACAAGTACCATGCCGCTTAATTTAAATGGGCAACTGGTAGATCGCATTACGTTTACCTTTAAGGACGGTAAAGTTACCGAATATACAGCAGAATCCGGCGAGCAGCATCTGACTCATTTGCTCGCTACGGATGAAGGGGCCTGCTATCTGGGAGAAGTTGCCCTGGTACCGCACGATTCGCCGATTTCCAATCTCAATCGCATCTTTTATAATACAGGTATCGACGAAAATGCTTCCTGCCACCTGGCTTTAGGCAGTGCGTATCCATTTAACATAGAAAATGGGACACAAATGAACCGGGAGGAACTACTCCAGAACGGTGCCAATGTCAGCCTGACTCATGTTGACTTCATGATCGGCTCAGCTGAGCTGGATATTGACGGTGAACTGCAAGACGGAAGCAAAGAGGCTGTGTTCCGCAAAGGAAATTGGGCTATTTAGTTTAGCCTTTTCTTAATCTCTATTCAATCAACCCGCAAACGAGCTGATTCGTTTTGCGGGTTTTTTATAGCCTAATTCTCATATCTTTACTTGTTTTGTGAAATGTAAAGTGCTAAACTTTGTTCAAATAACAATTTAAACAATGTTTTAAACTTTGTTTAAGTTTTTGTTTGGATTGTTATTTTGCTTAAAGTAGTCCGTTTCATTTGTCCGTTAGGATTAAACTAAACAGGAGGAGGAAAAAGATGAGTCACCCAGACAAAAAACAACAGACCAAAGAAAAAATTCTACAGTCTACGCTGGAATTTATTCAAAGGGAAGGCTTCGAGGCGGTTACAATCAGAAAAATTGCTGACCTGTCTGGTACTAATATTTCTCTAGTTAATTATTATTTTGGCTCTAAGGAAAATTTGCTCAGTGAAGCTATTGAAGTGATCCTAAACAGCTTTCAGCACACATTTTCTGTTTTGGACAATACAGCGATGCCCCCGCGAGATAGACTGAAACAATTCTTACTTAACTATTTACAGGTCATTCGCCAATATCCAGAACTTCTGTCACGAATTATTGTGATGGGCAGCACACCCTTTACATCTCAACACGAATATGGAAGATTTTTAAACATGATGGGGTTTCCAAAGGTCCAGAACACGATCAAGGAGCTGACAGGCGAGCAACAGCCGGAGCGGTTGTTAGCAATGATGCTGCAAATATTCGGAGCTATTTTTCTGCCTGCACTGATGAGTCCGATTCTTGAGTCTGGAGCAGTTGTGGAAATGCCCACAATAGAGGAACAATTAAACCTGCTATTTGAAAGATATTTCGATCAAAAATAAATCTCAGGGGTGAATACCATGGAATTTTTGAGAAAATATTGGCAAGATGCAGGAGCCATCATTGGAGTGGCTGTATGTATTGTTTTGTTTTTGAATCCCGCCATGTTTTCTGATATATCAGGAATATTATGGTTGAGCTTTGTGAATATATTGTTTCACCAATTTGAGGAATACCGCTGGCCTGGATATTTTGCGGGTTTATTTAACAATATTTTGTTTAAAAGTGAAGCCCCAGATCATTACCCCTTGAACCCTAATTCAGCGATGATCATTAATGTGGCAATTGCCTATGTATTTTATCTGCTCCCCGTATGGTTCCCCCACGTAATCTGGCTCGGACTCGCACCAGTTTTGATGGGATTCTTCCAGGTCGTCTGGCACGGTATTGTTGTCAATCTCAAAGCAAAAACGGTATATAACCCTGGTTTGTGTACGGCACTTCTCCTGCATGTCCCTATAGGAATCTGGTATATTCATGAAATCGTAAAGAGAGATATCCCAACGGCAATAGACTGGATTGCAGGCACAATCTACTTTGTTTTTGCTGTATACATCTTCATTATCAAAGGGAATATATGGTTGAAGAAGAGTGACTCCCCTTACGCCTTTTCTAAACAACAGCTAGGAATTTATGATCGCAGGTAGGGTATGTTAGAAAATCACAAATGTGCTTGTTTACAAGTTGGATACAAGTAGAGGTATTCTCGAAACGAGGTTCGGTTACACTTGGTTTGTACCCAAGAACAAGGAAAGAGTGATCTTATAATGAAACCTACACATCAATCTCGTAATCGTAAAAAGTTAGCTTGCAAGCTGGTCACCACCAGCGCTTTATTGGCTATAGGTTTTGCTGTAATGACAGGATGCGGCAATAGCGGAGAAGCAAACTCAACTGCTCCCTCTACAACAAAATCAGCCACACCATCTGCCAGTAATTCAACAGATCAGAACACAGACATCAATACAAATGAGCAAGATACCCACAATAACAAGACGAGTACAGATAGCAGTAAGCCTAGTACGGATGGAGGAAATTCCGAGAAGCCTGGAAAAGAGTCTGGTCAAGGCTCAACCTCAATACACCAGGAACCCGCTAGTAGTACAGCCTCACCTGACAGTAAACACAGCTCTGCAACTGCTATATTGAGTGCAGCCAAGCAGGGGACGTTACCCAATCTGCCTAAAGGTCTTGGTTTGGGAACTAGCAGCGATCTTTTGTTTGAGCTTTGGGGGAAATCCGATTCTGGTTC
This sequence comes from Paenibacillus sp. BT-177, assembly GCF_025846815.2. NCBI lineage: Bacteria > Bacillati > Bacillota > Bacilli > Caryophanales > Paenibacillaceae > Paenibacillus > Paenibacillus sp. BT-177. The sequence goes on from NZ_JAOYTP010000012.1 coordinate 96,914, forward strand.
TACAGGCCCAATGAGAAGTTACGCTAAATATCATACAGATCTCGTACTGGATGGAAATGATAAAGTTACAGAAATTACTTCTTCCGATTCAAAATATAAGAAGTTGCTTATCAAACAAGTTATTGACGAACTGGGCCAGCCCACAGAAACAGTTGACACCTCTAGAGACATATCCGGCACAGCAGAAGCTAATTATAAAATCAACAACACATCAGGTCTTAGTTATTATTTAGTATTTTCCTATCAAACCAAAACGCAAAAGGTCAGTTATGTTCGATTATATTTTAACTCGATGACGCCATAATTAGATGTATAAAAAAGAGAGTCGTTTCCATCACAATGATGGAGGCGACTTTTTCGGTTCATTGCATTTTTAGAGGATGACATTTATAATGTTAAGTGATTGATTAATCACTAATCAGGAAATTTGTAATAAACAAAAGGATGAGAAAATATGGCTAAAGCAACATCAACATCAATAAATCGCCAAAAGGAAATCATATCTGCTGCTATTGAAGTCTTTGCGGAGATGGGCTACTATCGAGCTACGACGGCCAAAGTTGCGGAACGGGCTAATATTTCTCAGCCCTATGTTTTTCGCTTTTTCGCTACTAAAGAAGCCTTGCTTATTGAAGCCTTAAAGGTATCATTTGCACGTATCATAGACTCTTTTCACCGGGTCATTCAATCGGCTTCGTCGGAACAGTTAGAGCAAGAACTGATTGCAGCCTATTCGCAGATTATGACGGAATATCGAAATGAAATACTTTTGCAAATGCAGGCACAGACAATCCGTGAGGATGTGGTTGTAACCGTGATGCAGCAGGGATTATGTGAGATCCATACGACAGTTTATGACGCTTTCCGTCAGGCTGGTATTGAACAAGCCTTGGAAAGAACAATGCTTTTTCTCGCCAGAGGAATGCTATGTAATATTTCGATGTCGCTGGATCTGCCAGAACTGATGAAAACAGACGATTAATTGGTATGTATGCAGTAGAGCCGCGCTTTTACGCGGCTTTTTTGTTTGCTTTTAATTGTACAAGACATGAATTATTAGTTTGAATGAAAATGACTAACTAAGTTGACAAGAGAAGTGGGCCTCGCTATTCTTATACCTATAGGGGTATATGTATTAAGAAATTAAAACTAAACTAAACCCCACAAAAAAAAGGCGGAGGTACCACTATGTCATCAACTAGTCATATCGAAGCAGATCAGATTCTTGATTGCAAAGGGCTTGCTTGTCCTATGCCAATTGTAAAAACAAAAAAAGCTATGGATGAGCTTCTTGCCGGGCAGATTATGGAGGTTCAAGTGACTGACAAAGGTTCGTTAGCAGATTTTCAGAGCTGGGCCCAAGGCACCGGACATCAGTATTTGGGTACTTTTCAAGAAGGAGTTGTCATGCGACATTATCTACGCAAAGCAAATCCGACTGATGTGAAAGAGGAGCAAGCATTTCCTTCCACGATAAGTCATAAAGAGCTGCAAGCAAAATGGTCTGCAAAGGAGAACTTCATTTTGCTGGATGTTCGTGAACCCGCCGAATTTGCTCTTCAACACATCCCAGGATCTAAGCACATCCCCCTCGGAGAACTGGAGAACAGACTCGCTGAGCTAAATCTGGAAGATGAAATCGCAGTGATCTGCCAAGCTGGAGCACGCAGTGAAAGGGCTTGCCGGTTATTGGCAGACAAAGGCGCTAAAAACGTCAAATCTGTGCTTTCAGGCATGTCCGGCTGGGCAGGAGAAATGATGGGGTACGATTCTATATGAGTACAGCAGCAAGAACTTATGCAGAGAATCAAAAGCAGGCTCAGCCCAAAACAACGATTATTTTATTCAGCGGTGAGCTGGATAAAGCGCTTGCTGCATTCATTATTGCGAATGGAGCGGCAGCATATGATCATGAAGTAACTATTTTCTTTACATTTTGGGGACTAAATATACTGCGTAAGGATGAACTCATGCGCACCCATAAGGGAATGCTCGAAAAAGCCTTTGGCTGGATCATGCCTCGTGGACCGAGAAAGTTAGCACTCTCCAAAATGAATTTCGTCGGACTGGGACCACAGATGATCAAGCATGTCATGAAAAAGCATAATGCGCTCTCTCTTCCAGAGCTTATAGAGTTAGCACAAGAGCAGAAGATCAAGCTCGTCGCTTGCACCATGACCATGGATTTGTTAGGACTTCAACAAGAAGAGCTAATAGATGGTGTGGAATATGCTGGAGTAGCTGCCTACTTGGGAGATGCATCGCAAGGACAGGTGAATCTATTTATTTAGGGTATCCTATTTACTTTTTTGGTTTATAATATACCTATACATGTATATGGTAAGTCAAAAAAGGAGTGCATTGCTTATGGATTACAATTACAGTGATGAACTGAAAACGCGCTTGAGAAGGATTGAGGGCCAGGTACGTGGAGTACTTCGTTTAATGGATGAGGGCAAGTCGTGCAAGGATGTAGTCAGCCAGCTATCAGCTGTACGCAATGCATCAGATAAAGCAATCGCCCAGATTGTAGCAGAAAATCTGCAACGCTGCATATTGGAAGAGCAAGAAGCTGGAGGAGATACGGATAAGCTGGTTAAAGAGGCAATTCAGTTGCTGGTGAAAAGTAGATAATTTATAGTGAATACACGAAAGACTAAGATTAAATAATAGCCGAATTAAAAAGGTTCGCTGCCCTAGTTGGTAGCGGGCTTTTTTTCGGACAACTTTAGGAATGGAATAAGCCTCTGTTTATACAGAAGTATAGGAGTGTAAATAACCCATAAGAAAAATAACTTCTTTCGGAGGGCATAGGTATGGAGGTATTTGTCACGATTGGTGTCAAATTGATCATCAGCTTTTTTGGCCTATGGCTTATTACTTTTATTACAGGTCGGAAAACACTCAGTCAGTTAACACCGCTCGATTTTCTGACATCATTGGTATTGAGCGAAATTGTGGGGAATACGTTATATGACGATAAGGTGACCATTTGGCATCTTTTATTTGCTTTGGCACTATGGTGCGCGCTGGCCTACTTTTTCGAAAAAGCGACGACCCATTTTGTGAAATTTGGATACATGGCAGAAGGTCGAACAGTGCTGCTCGTGGATAAAGGGCAGGTTAATCAAGAATTGCTGGAGAAATATGATATAGAATTTACACAGTTACTCTCCATGCTACGCCAGCAAAATATTTTTTCTCTGCGTGAGGTCTTGTACGCTACGTTAGAGACGAACGGCTCATTGTCAGTCATGCGCAAACCCGAATATGAGCCACCCGCTGCTCAGGATATGGGAATAGATGCACAGCCTGATCTTTTTTCTGTTACTGTCATTGATAAGGGAAGGTTGCTAAATGAATCTATGCGCGGGAAAACAATTGATGTAGAGCTGATAAAAGCGAAGGCGCGAGAGCAGGGATATGACAGCATCAATGAGATTGCCTATGCAGAGCTTAGCGAGGATGGAACGCTCCATATAGTGCCGATGAAAGAGAATAAAAATCAAAAAAGTGGTGGATCTATTTAAATGAATGATCATCTCCTCATGAAGAGGACTGTTTATTTGTCTTTTTTCTTTTTTTAATAACAATAAATACAAATAGTAACAAAGGTAGAAAAATTTGAAAAATAGGAAACCAGGAATTAAGAACAAATTTTCGACCGATTACCATGTGATGAATATAGTTGGGCGACAAAAAAGAAAGTCCATAAATAAGTGCTGCAAGGGGAAGAATCCATTTTTTAAATCCGACTCCGGTTATTTTTTCAAGTCCTATCACAGCACCATTAAAAAATAAAGACATTTTGATGATCAAGCCAAGAAAAAGAAGCAAGGTGAAAAGGGCATCCATTCGTTCGAACAGATCTGCTAATTCAATCAACTGAACGGCTTCCAAAAGAGGAAGTGTGCTATTTGCAGCGATCTTGGGTCCGAGAACAAAAATATCCAATTGATTAACAAATGTTAGAGCAAGTGCGGTCATTATATAGGCAAAGGAAACGGGTTTTGTGAGATTCCGGCCTTTATGTACAAGCGGATAAAATACAAGAAATAACAAAGTTTGTCCGAATGGAAAGGAGATAAGCTCAGGAATAGCGGCTTTAAATATCGGTTTCCATCCTTCCTCTAAAACCGGAAGGGAATTTTCCAAGTGAAAGAGACCAGTTGCCGGAATTAATATACTAATTATGGCGTATCCAAGTACAAAAAAAGGGAAAAGGAACAAGCAAAATAAGAACAATGCTTTGTAGCCGTAACGAACCGTGTTGGATACAACCACGATTGTGATCAAGATGATGATCCACAAAGGGGTTTGGCGGAGCAGAGTCATTACGGTCACCTCGCCTAAATCGCGTATGTTCCGAGAAGCTTCATATGTAAAATACATCACAAAAAGTAAATTGATGAGTGTACCCACATATTTCCCTGTGTAACGGCGAAACAACATGAACAAATCTAATTCAGGATCTTGATGGTGAATAGCAAGATGGAGCATTAGCAGAAGAAGTCCTGCTAATGCTCCTATCAACATGACTAGCCAAGCATCTTGCTTTGCTTCAGCCCCCATTAAAAACAAAGTTGTACTTCCAACTTCAAATAAAGACATACAAATGATCAGCTCGGATACTCGGATTGTATTTTGACGCATTGCTTCATTTCACCTCTCCCTGTTTATTTCATTTCAACAGTTCGTTAAAAGATTTTTCGAATAACCCTGGACGTGCAAGCTTCATTTTTACACCTATTTTTATATCCATGTTTGCGAACTCTTCAGGCCATGTCTCTTTTATTTTTTTCCAGTCTTTTGGGTACTTGTGATGAATTTTATTTCCAACACCAATAAGGTCGATATTCTTTTGCTGTAAGGCTTTCCAGCCTTCCTGAATTTGCAGTTTGATCATTTCTGCTGCTTGCATCTGCAATTGACCTATACTTTGCATATCTTTCATTTCTCTTTGCGAAGAGGCTGACAGAAGATCCCCGGTAGCTTTAACGTCAACGTTGAGGTAATAATGATTTAAATTCTTGATTGGCGTAACCTTAACCTTAGCTTTCCGGATGAGGAAAGCGGACGTAACATTCCCATCCACATAGTTTATAGTAGTGTTTTTAATCTGGTTGTTTAACCATGAAACCCCTATACTTTCCTTTTCATTTAGGAAGCCGACTCTCTTGTCTTTCTGAAAAATGCTTAAGCCCGATAACTTGAGTTTATTTTTGGCGGAGGTTTCCTTGAAAACATCAACAGATTCTAGTTTCTCCGGCTCGGAACCCTCAAGAGATATTTCTGGAACTCCGGCTGCACTATCGGAGCTAATTTTCGAAATAAATTCATACATGGATATTGCAGGGTAAATTGATCCTAATTTGCTATCTCTTTCTATAATCTTTTCTAAAGCTTGACCAGGAATTTTCTCTGGTGGTACAAGCTTTTTTAAAAAATTACGAGCCTCTCCGTTGGCAATGAATACTTTTACAGTTTCTCGTGAATCAAGGTTGCGGAGGTAAATATCAATAATCTCTTCAATGCCTTGTTCTGCTGCTTTTTTTCCAATAACGAGTATATTATTTTGGGCAAAATATAGTTTGCGTGGGTATTCCAGGCTACTCTTCGTAACGGTCTCTCTCAATGTTTTTCCATGTGTAGAAAAGGTATGTACAGCGCTTTGCGATGCCCCCGAGGAAGTACCACCTGAGCCAGTCGTCATGGCTGATGGAATGATGATTTGATAAGTATTGATCCAGTCGCCCTTATGTCCATCAATTCCAGTTGCTGTTGTGATGGCTAATTCGTTCAATTCTGTTCGATCTACGCACCCTGTAAGTAATAACCCTGCAATAAACAGAACATAACTAACTCTTAATTGCCGCACCATTGATCTCTCCTATTTTTGGGTATCAGGCTTATGACCACCTTCAGTATCATCCGAACTAGCAGGGTATTGGTGAGCTGCCTGTCTTGTCTGGTTATGGCCTGATTTTTCGCTAGGTCTGGTTTTCATAGCCCACCACGGAACTCTGATGATAAGGTCCTTCATATTAGTTTTAAAGGTGGGGCTATAGGGCACAAAATAATCAACTCCGAATGACTTGAGAGATACAAGGTGAACTAGAAGGGGGATAATTCCTATCAGAATACCAAATAAGCCTAGAGCCCCCGCCAGTAGCATAAGTGCAAAACGCAATAACCTGACCGCTGAAGCCATAGCAAAATACGGGATGACAAAGTTCGATATAGCTGTGAAGGCAACAACGATCACCATTGCACCTGAGACCAGTCCGGCTTGCACCGCCGCCTGTCCGATAACCAGAGCTCCTACAATGGAAACGGCTGGTCCGATGACCCGTGGCATTCGCACACCTGCTTCACGAATCACTTCAAACATTAATTCCATCATTAAAGCTTCCAATAATGCAGGAAAAGGAGTTCCTTCCCGTTGAGCCATCAGCGTAATTAACAGCGTGGTGGGAATCATTTCCTGTTGGAAGGTCGTCAGGGCTATAAATAGAGAGGGAAGCAACAATGAGACTAGAAAAGATACTACACGAAGAGCCCTTAAAAAAGTTGAAATGTCATATCTCTGGTAGTAGTCTTCCGCCGTTTGAAAGAAATTAAAGAAGGTTACAGGTGCAATCAGAGCGAATGGCGTCCCATCAACCAGGACAGCTACTTGTCCGTCTAAAAGGCTACCTGCGATTGTATCCGGACGCTCTGAGTTTAGCATGGTGGGAAAGAGACTAAGTGGTTCATCCTGTATAAATTCTTCGATGTAGCCACTTTCAAGTATGCTGTCTGTATCAATGGATTGAAGCCGTTTTGTAATTTCCTGTATGACTTCTGGATTAGCGACATTTTCAATGTAAGCTAACATGACTTTGGTTTGTGTATATCGCCCAATAACGTGACTTTCAAATTTAAGGTCAGGTGTCCGCAATTTTCTTCTGATCAGTGTAATGTTGGTTGAGATATCCTCCGTAAATCCTTCTTTAGGACCCCGTACTACGGTCTGAGTACTGGGTTCCTGAATAGCCCGTCTTACTCCGCCTGCGATGGAAACTACCAATGCATAGTTGTTTCCGTCGATGACAATGACAGCATTCCCGGAGAGGATGGCTTGATATACTTCATTTTGCGAATGTATCATTTGAATATTTCCAGACGGAATTGTGTTTTTTAACAAAGAAGCTGCAGTATTTTCCTTAAACATAAAAGTATCTGCGGAGCCCATCTCTGTAATCAAGCTCTCCATTAAATCGGAAAGCAAGTTTTGGTCAATCAGTCCTTCAATATAACAAACGGCGAGATGGCCAGCATGTACAGGACTTTCGGAAAAATCACGAATGACAAAATCGGGACCTTGCCCGAGTTTTAATTTAAGTAAAGACAGAGTATGGGATAATGATGAATGGATTGTCTCGGTAGCGGTTTGCTGTTTGGATTTTTCGATATCCTGTGAGTACCTTTTTCCAGGCTTCAGAACACTTCTAATCCAACGTGTTAACACAAGTGAACCCCCTCTTTTTTGATAAAGCATATCTTTTCCTTGTAATCCAAAAATATACGCTATTTTTATGAATTGGATACTTAGTGAAAGACATGTGGAAGCCTGATCAGTTTCGAAAATTAAACAGCACAGGTCCAAAGCAATTTGACTTATAGAATATTTGAGTCCTTGATTGAGGAGACTACCTTCATGGGTTTGGAATTTTTCAGAAAGTGGTGATCAGGTTTGAGTTTCTCAGATGATCAGCTCATCTGTTTTGGGTTTGAGGACAAACTAGGGTATTTTGCTAAGGCTGCTGTTCCTCCTATTTATGAGACTGCTCCATTTTTCTTTGATACCTACGAAGATTATGCTGAAGCAGCTAATCATGAAAAGGAGCATTATGTCTATTCGAGAGGAACCAATCCTACCGTTCGGATTGCAGAACAAATGATTGCTGCGCTGGAAGGTGGGGAGGACTGCAAGTGCTTTGCCTCCGGAATGGCTGCTATCAGTGCCGCTCTAATGTGTAGCTTATCCGCAGGGGATCATCTGATTCTGGTCGGACACATATATGAAACTTCCGTCAGCCTAGCCAAATACTTAACGAAGTTCGATATAAACTATACCATTGTACATTCGACTTCTACGGAAGCAGTTGCTAATGCCATCCAACCGCAGACCCGTGCTATTCTTATGGAGTCTCCTACCTCGTTTACATTCGATATGGTAAATATTCAGGAAGTAGCTGCGCTTTCCAAAGCTAAGGGTATCCGCACAATTATAGATAATTCATGGGCTACACCCCTTTTCCAAAAACCATTAGAATGGGGCGTTGATATCGTCGTTCACTCCGCATCCAAGTACTTGGGGGGGCATAATGATTTAATTGCAGGGGCAGTAATCGCTTCTAAAGAGATAATAAATCGTATGTATGCTGAAGAATATGAGTTAATTGGCGGTTCGTTAGCCCCTTTTGAAGCCTGGCTACTCATTAGGGGTCTAAGAACACTCCCGCTTCGTATGGAAGCCCATCAAAGGAATGCTCTGTTGGTTGCCCGTTTTCTATCAGATCATCCGGCCATTTCTAAAGTAAATCATCCTGGACTTCCTTCTCACCCACAGCATGAGCTGGCATGTAGACAGCTTAAAGGGTATGCCGGACTATTCAGTTTTGAACTAAAAGACTCGGGTTATGAGGATATATGCAGAGTGATCAATAAACTGCGACTGATTCGGATCGGTGTATCGTGGGGTTCTATGGAGAGCCAGGTGATCTCACCGAACTACGGTTTCAATAAGCAGAGTCTAAAAAAACAACACATGCCCGAATCGCTAATTCGCTTGGCTGTGGGGCATGAACCTGCTGAACTTTTAATAGAAGATCTAGCTACAGCTTTAAGCTAAGCGTTCATTTCAGGATTTCATATAAAAAAGCGAAAGCAGCAGCTCCATCAATAAAGAGCTACTGCTTTTATAATTTATAACGTTTATATCTTCGGTTGTTATAGACAAAGCACTATGTGTAGGCGTGGTTCAGTAAAAAATTACACCGTGTAGAAACACAACTCATTTACTGGTAAATATTACAACTTGTTTGTTGGGTATACACGTGATAAATTATATATCCAGCCAGTTAGACGGCTGTTGATTTGATCTTTGAAAACTGAACAACGAGTGAGTACGGATTTTGTTTACAAAATCCAACGTTGAAATTTTGGTACATGCCATCTGGCTGTATGAAATGGAAACGAAAATGAGATATTTTATCTCGTCAGTTTCAACATGAGCTAATCGCTCTTTCTATAAACCGACTTCGGTTGGTCTTTAATGGAGAGTTTGATCCTGGCTCAGGACGAACGCTGGCGGCGTGC
>NZ_JAOYTP010000013.1:0-96316 GCF_025846815.2 Paenibacillus sp. BT-177
GGCGATAGCGGAGGGGTTCCACACGTACCCATCCCGAACACGACCGTTAAGCCCTCCAGCGCCGATGGTACTTGGACCGCAGGGTCCTGGGAGAGTAGGACGTTGCCAAGCAACAAGTAGAGAACCATGATCTTATTAAGATTATGGTTCTTTTTTTGCATATAGATGTAATTTGGAAATATCCTTACAAAAGGAAGGTAACATTTTTGTTACGGAATGTAAGAGCAAACCCTGTATAATATAGGTATTGAATCCCATACACATACGCTGCTATATTGCAGAATTATGCAAACTCCATTATAGGATTTTGTATAGTCAATCAGGCTGGTAAGGAGGGAAGATCATGCGGCGAAATAAATGGCTTGCTCTATTGATGCTATTCAGTGTCGCTGTCGCGGTTCTTACCGGGTGCGTGGAAGAGGAGCCTTCTTGGACATCGTTTGAGGGCGCTGCTAACGAGAAGACGTTTCCGGTTCCCAAAGAAGCTAGTAAAACTGATCGGGCCAGCAGCAATTCGGATATGGACTATGTACGCTATGCGCTGCCAGCGTTGAAGGAAAGCGATAGTCTACCTGCTCCTTATCTGGAGGAGATTGCAGCCTGGGGCTGGACTGAGGAACCGAATTTATCTACTTCGAATCAGAAGGTGTTCCAGAAAAATAAACACATGGTGCATTTGTCTGTGCATGATGGTTCTTTTACCGTATTGGTTCCAAAAGACAGAAAAGCTACCGTGAAGAGTAAAAGTGTAAACCTTAATTAAGAGTGCGATTTTCACTTAAGTATGCAACACAAGATGTATTGTGGGGTCATAGTTAACTCATACCGTATTGGTTTGCTGTGCGTATAATGATGAATGATAAGATGGGGAAGCACTTGAAACTGCCATTGTGTAGAGAGTGGCTTCCTTTTATATATTTGTGTATAGATTGATTTACTACTTTAACGACATATATAATGTGGATAAAGTCTATTTAGTGAGAGAATAAAAGGATTATAATTGTTAAATTACAAAAAAGGAGCAACCCGGGTCGGGTTGCTCCTTTTTATTATTCTTAGGCTGAAGCGTTGAAGATACATTAGTTGAAGTTTCGATCTGTACAGATAGGAGGTGAATTGATTTACTGTTGATAGTAGGAGGCTTCTTCATCGGTGAACTTCAACATGCCGTCTTTTCTCTCCCCTGTAAGCCGACTCAAGACGTATAAACGCGGTGCAATGAGCCATAGGTGCCAGAAGAGTAAGGATACGGTAAAGGCTGGTGGAGACCAGAGAATGAATACGGCAGACAAGCAGATACCAATCCAGAGTGTATGTATGTGCACACGACGAAAAATCCTATAGCCTATGTACTGGTCTGTCATATAGCCTAGCCAAGGCAACCTGCGCTGGAATGCCCAGCGTTTGCGGAAGGCTGTCCCACCACCTATGTATAGGACAGATCGCGAGATTACGAAGTGTACCCATAAGGTTAGGAAAAAGGCAAGAGCAAACAAAAATACACTGGTCCAGGAAAAGGCAAGAATCAGAAAGAGAAGCATAATAACAGGTAGTGTGAGGTGACTCCATATCAGCTGACGCGGTATATTGATTTTTTTGATGAGCTTGTAGTGATAGTAGGTAGCTTTGGTTCCGGTTTCCTCTGTCATGCGAACAGTCCTTTCATTAATCTACTGCATCACAAGTGGCTTCCCGTCCACGGCCGGAAAAAGGGACGGTACTTCGCTCATGCCGCTTTAATAAGCATCAATTATTTTTTGTAAGAGTATAGAACGACGACATCTAGCGTTAGCTAACCTATTCTATAATTACAGGAAAAGCTCTCACTGATGAAGTGTACAAAGGCTTCGATGAAAGGGCATCCATACATAGAAGCTTTTCTTATTATATCGGCATATGCGGCTGTTTTTTTAAACATACGGGGTACAAACACCATAATAGCCCAAGGGGAATATATATAGAGTATATCGTCGAACTGGGCTATGAAAAGGTTTAAAATAGTAGAAAGTGACCCATACTGATAGTAAAAGAAACAAGGTGGGATGGATATGCATGATCAAGGTGACCACCGCTGCATCATATGCGGACAACACAAACATGAAGGCATTTTTATCGTTTCCGAGTTTATCTGTGATACGTGTGAAGCCGAAATGGTGCACACGGATGCAACTGACGCCAAATATCATTTTTTTATTGATCAACTAAAGCAAATTTGGGTACAGAAAAATGCATAATATCCTTCGCTAGCTAGTGTTTGAAGGATAGGCATTCCAAGGTCTGTCGATACGGGCCTTTTTTTCTGTGAGTAAAAGTAGGATTCCGCTTGATTTTACGATAAAATAGGGTAGATATAAAGCTTTGTTTGGAAGGATTGCAGAATGATGGGGAAAAAGACGGTTCATGCACCATTAGTGGAAGCTCTAATACGTTACAGTTCTCAGGGAAATGCTTCTTTCCATGTACCCGGTCATAAAAATGGACAAGTCTATAGGCATGAAGAAATGGCGTCTCTGTTGCAAGAGGTGATGTCTATTGATGCGACGGAAATTACCGGACTGGACGATTTGCATCACCCAGAAGACGTAATCCGTGAAGGTCAGGAGCTGGCTGCGAAGTGCTTTGGTGCAGAAGAGAGCTTTTGGCTTATTGGAGGCAGCACAGTCGGTAATTTGGCTATGATTTTGACCGTATGCACGAAGCCAGGAGATGTACTATTGGTACAGCGAAATGTACACAAATCTGTACTGAACGGTCTCATGCTATCAGGGGCCAAGGCCGTATTTCTAGATCCAGAAATAGATACACTAAGCGGGCTGGCGGTTGCTCCATCGACAGACACGATAAAGGCTGCACTCAAGGACTATCCTTCGGCTAAAGGAGTATTACTTACGCTGCCTAACTATTATGGGATGGGGCATGATCTGACTGTTACAGCTAAAGCTTGTCATGCAGCCGATGTGCCGTTGATGGTAGATGAAGCACATGGTGCTCATTATGGGCTGCATCCTCATTTGCCAGTCTCTGCTCTTTCCTGTGGGGCTGATGTAGTCGTCCAATCGACACATAAAATGCTTCCAGCTATGACTATGGGAGCCATGCTACATGTGCAAGGACGGAGAATTCACCGGGAACTGCTCCGTCAGCGGCTGGCTATGGTGCAAAGCTCCAGCCCTTCGTATCCATTAATGGCCTCGCTGGATTTGGCAAGATGGTATATTGATGCTTATGGCACGGATGCCTTTACAGAGGGCTTAGCGGCAGCAGACGCTTTTAGAAAGGGCCTGGCGCAGCTCCCACGCTTTCGCTTGGTAGAGCCTACACAGCAGGCAAGTGAAAAGTGTGACGCTCAGAAGGGGATCTCTGAGGCCCTGGAAAGGGCTGAGGAGAGGACAAATGGGTACTCAACTCAGGACCCTTTTAAAATGGTGCTGTATGATACATGGGGTGTACTAGATGGGTTTGGGTTAAAACGTGAGTTGGAGACTTACGGATGTATTCCAGAGATGAGTGACGAGAAACATGTGGTTTTATTGTTTACGTTAGGCTCTATAGCTAGGGATGCGAGTCACCTGTTGCAGGCTCTTGTGCATATAAATAATGATATAAGATTTAAGGGGACGGCTGATGAGCCGGAGTTAGCGGGGAAAGAGCAGCAGAGGCCAGAATTAGATTTTTCCACGTGGAACAATGATGGAGTGAAGGCTTACTCCAGTCCGGTGCAGTTTGGGCTTCAACCGATTAATCCGGATCAGATGGAGATCGTGCCTGTAGAGGAATCAGCTGGTAGGACAGCTGCTGAAATGATTATCCCGTATCCTCCAGGTATCCCACTGCTATATGCAGGGGAAATGATCACAGAAGTGATTGCTCTACGGATGATTCGTCTACGTGAGCTAGGAGCTAAATGGCAAGGGATAGCAGATGAAAGTATGCTTACGATTCGGGTATTCCGTTTACAATAAAGATTAGATACTAGAGAATTAACAAATACAGAAGACTGGATAAAAGAAGCATACGCAGCCTGTGGGTGACTTTTATTTTTCAGGCAGGAAAGCAGGGAATAACATGAATCGCAAAGGCATTTTTATTACGCTGGAGGGGGGAGACGGCTCCGGTAAAACAACCATGATCCAACGACTGGCAAAGTATATGGAGGAAGAAGGCCATCCAGTCGTCACGACGAGGGAACCGGGCGGCATCGAAATTTCTGAAAAGATTCGTTCTATCATTCTGGATCCTGCTCATACCAGTATGGATGCCCGAACAGAGGCACTTTTATATGCGGCGGCGCGGCGCCAACATTTGGTGGAGAAGGTAAAGCCGGCTATTGAACAAGGAGCTATCGTATTGTGTGACCGTTTTGTGGACAGTAGCCTGGTCTATCAAGGGTTTGCAAGAGGAATCGGAATTGAAGAGGTAGCTTCGATTAATCGCTTTGCGGTAGATGATTGGGAGCCAGATGCCACGTTCTATCTGGATATTGAGCCCGAATTGGGGTTGGCAAGAATTAATGCGTCACGGGGAGAGGAAATGGATCGCCTCGATATGGAGAGCATATCGTTTCATCATAAGGTACGAGAGGCTTATCTGGAGCTGGCTCGCAAATTTCCGGAACGAATTACGATTGTGGACGCATCTCCCGCACCAGAGCAGGTAGAGCAAGTATTGAAGGATTTGCTGAAAAAACGGTTTATTCAGAATTTTAGCGTATAATTGTCGAAGGATATACGGTAAAATTGATCTAGGGACAAGGTGTCCCTAGTATGACTTGAAGGAGGAATACAGGATGAAGCTGATTATTGCGATTGTACAGGATAAGGACAGTAATAGATTATCCAGCGGACTGGTGAAGGCTAACTTTCGTGCTACCAAATTGGCCAGTACAGGAGGATTTCTGCGTGCAGGCAATACGACATTTATGATTGGTGTTGATGACAATCAGGTAGACTCGTTGATGAATGTCATTCGCAGCAGTTGCAAGGTACGTGAACAGCTGGTCACACCCGTTACCCCTATGAGTGGGACGACGGACTCCTATCTGCCGTTGCCTGTTGAAGTGCAGGTGGGTGGAGCGACAGTTTTCGTGATGCCTGTAGACCGTTTCGAGCATTTCTGAATCTACACAATAGAACCTATTTTGCCGATATGAAAGTGGAAATGACTGTTTCTCGCTCATGATGGGAATGAGGAGCAGATCCACTAAAACGGCAGCGCTACAGCGCAGCCCCCGGAAAGCCGAAGAGACTCCCGAGTTCTTTATTGAACTGTTCGTTGAGGGAAAAGGGAAGCATCCGGGGAGAAAGCAGGTTTATATGAAAATAAATCCGGGCTACCGCCCTTTACACAGTACATTGTCTACAAATGAAACGAGTGCTAAGCCAATTCAACCGAAAAGCTTCTCCGATGTTATGCAGCAAAATGGGGAGCAGGCTTCGAAGGAGGAATTGAACCGGCGCTTTAAGGAAATTCAAATGCAGGGAGACCGGCTTGCTCGCTCAATGACGATTCGTGAGTTGAAGGCCTATAAGATGCTGGTCAAACGGTTTCTGGAAGATACAGTTCGGCGTGGCGTGTCTATGAAGGACACAAAGGGATGGGATCGTCGGGGACGCAGCAAGCGTTATAAGCTCATTGATGAAGTGGATGAGCTATTGCTCAAAATGGCAGATGAGCTGCTTGATACCGAGCAAGGGAAGATTGAGCTTTTACAAGGAGTCGGTGAGATTAGAGGTTTGTTGATTAATCTTTCATTTTAAAATGCAGTCTTATGTTATAAATGAATACAGATGGGCTGTTGCCACGATGGAATAATCTGCTTGCTGATCATGCTGGCAGATTATTTTTGACTATGTACATGTGGGCAAACGTAGTATGCAAACAGCAGTACAGTTATACTGAAGAACCATGATTTGAGGGTGAGATCATCGGACCAGCAACAAACTCGCCCGGGGAAATAACGGTTAGCTGATGGTTCATCGTTGTTTTCAGTGGAGAAAGTGAGGAAATATGTCTTTCCAACATATATTGGGGCAGGATGTAGCCAAAAAAATGCTGCAGAGTGCATTGCGGAATCACACAGTCAGCCATGCTTATGTTTTTAGCGGACCGCAGGGAAGCGGACAGATGAACATGGCACAGACCTTTGCCAAGGCTTTATTCTGTGAGAAACAGACGGATGATGCATGTGGGGAGTGCTTGTCATGCCGCAAGGTAGAGCACGGGAATCACCCGGACTTGCACATTGTAGAGCCTGATGGGGCAACGATTAAAATTGATCAGATTCGTGGGCTTCAACGAATATTTTCATACAAATCTGAAAGCTCCAACCCTAAGGTATATATCATTCGGCAGGCGGATACCATGACAGTGCAAGCTGCTAACAGCTTGCTTAAATTTTTGGAGGAGCCTCAGATTCCTGTGGTCGGTATACTCATTTCTGAAAATGGACAGGCGTTGCTGCCTACGATTCAATCGCGGACACAGCAGGTACCTTTCCACGCTTTACAGCCGGAAATGATGATGCAGGCGTTAATTGGGGAAGGCTATACGGCAGGACTTGTCCGGTCAGTGGTTCATATGGCTTCCGGACTGGAATCATGTAGAGAAATTCTCCAGCAGAATTGGTTTGCAGAAATTAGAAACGTAGTGTTACAATTAGTGAAGGAGTCCATGAGCCGGGGGAGTTCGTCAATTATTCTGGCTCAACAGAAGATTTTTAAAACTGGACTTTCTGATCACCTGGATATTCTGTTTCATCTGTTTCATTTGTGGTTCAAAGATATGCTTCATTTCCGTTACGGAAGGCACGAAAGCATTGTTTTCATAGATCATTTGGAGTCCGTCTCCAAATTGGCAATCACCCGCAGCACGGAACAATGGGTCTCTTATATGGATTTGGCCGCGAATTGCAGGAAGAAGCTCCGTTTTCACGTCAACGGACAATTATGCGTGGAGCAGCTTCTGATTGGGTTGTCCGATACAAGCGGTTCTATCACCGGCTAACAGGAAGGCGCGCTTGTTCCACTCTGCACAATCCGCGACGCCAGGTTCCCGGTTTGTGCGACAGTGAGACTTCAATTGCGGCCATTCGTACAATGTCGGCTACAAATGAGGTTTAGTGGCATACAAGGGGGTTAATTTTTGTATAGTGTAGTGGGTGTCCGTTTCAAGAAGGCGGGCAAGACTTATTATTTTGATCCGCTGGACCTTCCAGTGGAGAAAGAAAACTGCGTCATAGTAGAGACCGCACGCGGGATTGAATATGGCAAGGTTGTGGTGGGCAAAAAAGAAGTAAATGATTCGGATGTTGTCCTACCCTTAAAAAAAGTCATTCGTATTGCCGGAGATGATGACGCTCTTGTTGTAGAAGAGAATAAATTGGCGGCCAAGGATGCATTCGGTACGTGTTTAAATAAAATTAAAGACCATAACCTTAAAATGAAGCTGGTAGATGTGGAATTTACATTTGACCGCAATAAGATCATTTTTTATTTTACGGCAGAGGGTCGAGTTGATTTTCGAGAGCTTGTAAAGGATTTGGCCAGCATTTTTCGTACACGAATTGAGCTGCGGCAGATCGGAGTACGGGATGAGGCTAAAATGCTTGGTGGAATCGGACCTTGCGGGCGTATTCTGTGTTGTTCCTCATGGCTGGGGGATTTTGACCCGGTATCTATTAAGATGGCGAAGGATCAGAGCTTGTCGCTGAATCCGACGAAAATTTCCGGGTTGTGCGGAAGATTGATGTGCTGTCTCAAATTTGAACATGATAACTACGAGAGCATGCGAGAAGAGCTACCTCAGGTAGGTAAGATGGTTATCACTTCTCTGGGAGAAGGAAAAGTGGTAGGTGTCAATGCAGGCCATCGTACGGTACATGTTCAACTGTTTGAGATCAGTAAGGTCAAGGAACTTCCAATGGACGATGTAGTCGTCAAGTAAACCATTAGGTTGCTTCGGGGTGGAAACTTGGATAAATTAAATGTTTTTGCGCGTATTCACGAAATGGAAACCCAAATGGGACAGTTGCATAGCGATCTGGGTGAATTGAAACTGGCAGTAAAAGAGCTGCTGGAGGAAAATCAACGACTAACGATTGAAAACGAACAGGTGCGCAAGATGCTCAAACGTGAGACCTCTGGAGAAGAAAAGACGGCAAGCAAGCCGAAACTTCCTCCTCCGATCGTCGTTAAGGATGAAGAGGAAACGGGTGAGGTCGTGGGCGAAGGCTACGACAATCTGGCAAGGCTGTATCATGAAGGATTTCATATATGCAACGTGTATTACGGACATTTGCGAACAGAAGGCGATTGCCTCTTCTGTCTGTCATTTTTGAATAAATAAAAACAAGCCGTAGGAGCAAGATGCCTACGGCTTTTTTGTAAGGAAGTATGAGTAAAAAGCGATTTAGGTTATAGGATGGGAGAGCATTATGTACGAAAATGAAAATAAGTCTGAACGAATTGATGATCTGCTTTCACATAATCTGCGTATTATCCAAAGTGATGAAGTGTTCAGCTTTTCGATGGATGCGGTCTTGCTGGCACGGTTTGCAGGTATTCCGTACCAGCGCGGGAGGATTCTAGATCTGTGCACGGGCAATGGGGTTGTTCCCATACTGCTGACGACACGCACCAAAGCATCTATTGAAGGAATTGAGATTCAACCACGCCTGGCAGATATGGCTAGACGGAGCGTCAGTTTGAATGGATTAGAAGCAGCGATTGAGATCCGGGAAGGAGACTTGCGTGAACTGGTTCAAATCACGGGACATGGTGTGTATGATGCGATTACCGTGAATCCTCCCTATATGCCGCTAAATGGTAGCGATATCAAGCTGAATCCTCACCAGGCTATTGCGCGTCATGAAGTGAACTGCACACTCGAAGAAGTTATTCAGGCATGTACCCGGCTTGTCCGTAATGGAGGGAAAGTATCGATGGTTCACCGCCCACAGCGGCTGGGTGAGATTATATCCTTGATGCGCAGTTATAGCCTGGAACCCAAGCGGATACGTTTTGTTCACCCACGGATTCACATGGAAGCGAATATGGTACTTGTTGAAGCGATGCGTGACGGCAAACCGGAGGTTCGCCTATTACCCCCACTCATTGTATATCAGGAAGATGGGAACTATACTCAGGAAATAAGAGAAATCTATGGAGAAGTAAGTAAGGAGGATTCAGTGTGACAGCAGCTGTACAAAAAAGCTTTAGTAACCGTGAAGAGGAACGGGGAAAGTTATATCTCGTTGCCACACCGATTGGCAATCTGGATGATATGACCTTTAGGGCAATTAACACCCTAAAGTTATGTAATATTATCGCTGCTGAGGATACGCGACAGACACGCAAACTGCTCACACATTTCGACATCACGCCGGAAATGCTCTTCAGTTATCATGAACATAATAAGGCTGCCAGTGGGCCTGAACTGATACGTTATATAATAGAAGGAAAAAATTTGGCACTGGTTAGCGATGCAGGTCTACCGGCCATTTCTGATCCTGGTTCGGATCTGGTCAAGCTGGCACTTGAAGCAGAAATCAGTGTTATTCCTATCCCAGGAGCAAATGCGGCACTATCGGCTTTAATTGCCTCAGGACTGGATACAGAGAGGTTTACCTTCGCTGGTTTTCCTCCAAGGGAAAAAAAGGATCTAGAGAAGTTATTGCAATCATTTCAGGTATCCCATGGCACAATTCTTTTTTATGAATCTCCTCACCGTATTGTAAAGACATTGACGGTATTAAAGGAAACATTAGGATCACGCAAAGTGGTGCTTGCCCGTGAGCTGACCAAGCTGCATGAGGAATGGGTGCGTGGAACGGTGGAGCATTGTCTTGCAAAATTAGAGGAAAATCCGCCGCTTGGTGAATACTGTCTGGTCGTTGAGGGGAAAAACGAAGAGGAAGAAGAACAGGAGCGGCAGGCATGGTGGCAGGATTTATCTTTGGAGTCTCATGTCGCGCATTACGAGTCAGAGGGGCTTACTCGCAAGGATGCCATGAAACGTACAGCCACAGACCGTTCAATTTCCAAGAGGGACGTGTACAACGCACTCTTATGAATACGTGTCTAAACAAAAAAGGGCCTTCCAACGGTTGGGTTCAAACCGTGGAAGGCAACAAGGAGTATATATGAAAAAGGTTAGAATTAACAATCTCTGATAAGTCTATTATATACTAAAATTCTCAGTTTGTCACAGGTGTTGGGATTTCAGAAATGCAATCTTGGCAAACAATTTTCCCTTTGAAGTAAATTACGTTCTCAGCATTGCCGCAGAAGATACAAGCAGGCTCGTATTTTTTAAGCATGATGCGCTCGCCATCAACGTAAATTTCCAAAGCGTCTTTCTCTCCGATTCCCAGGGTACGGCGCAATTCGATTGGAATAACAACACGTCCGAGCTCGTCAACTTTTCTTACAATACCAGTGGATTTCATCATAATAAATCAGGCTCCTCTCGCCGTTTAAAATAATATAAGTGTCATGATTCGACAAAATTTTCTCTTTTCTGATATTTACTATACCAACGATTCCCAAAACAGTCAACCTAAAAAAAGTAGTAACAGCCTAATTATGCAAAAGTATTTAGAACAAAGAGCTTTATTCATGTACCTTACCTTATTTTACGGATGATTTGCCTTATTATTGATTTGGAAATGTCGAAAAGTGATAATTCGACAAAATACGACAAATGATGTCGAATAAGGGAGAACGTTTAGGATTTTATTGTATTTTAATCCATTATTCCGAATATTAAAGGAGCTGATATCTTGCACCAGCCACTCAGTGAAGAAAAAGTTTTTAAGGACCCGGTACATAATTACATCCATGTTCAGGATACTGTGATATGGCGATTGATCAATACGCCGGAGTTCCAACGGTTACGACGCATTCGGCAGTTAGGCACATCTTATCTTACGTTTCATGGAGCGGAGCATAGCCGGTTTTCACATTCACTGGGCGTATATGAGATTACGAGACGTATTATTTCTCAATTTGAACGTGGAGATTTTCCCGACTGGCCTAAGGAAGAAAGACTGATTGCTCTGTGTGCCGCTTTGTTGCACGATGTGGGGCACGGTCCATTTTCTCATTCAATTGAAGAAGCCTTTCATATGAACCATGAGGATTGGACATGCCGCATTGTACTGGGGGACACGAAGATCAACGCTGTGCTACGGCTAGTTGATGAGATGTTGCCCCACAAGGTCGCGGCGGTTATAGCCAAAACGTATGATAAGCCGATTGTTGTCAACTTGGTAACAAGCCCGCTGGATGCTGACCGTATGGATTATTTGTTGCGGGATGCTCATTCAACAGGTGTTAACTACGGAACAATTGATTTGGATCGTATTTTACGTTTGCTGCGCCCTCACAATGGGAGAATTGTCGTAAAAGAGTCGGGTATGCATGCAGTAGAGGATTATCTAATGTCACGCTACCAGATGTACTGGCAAATTTATTTCCATCCTGTAACACGCAGCTCAGAAATCCTGTTACGTAAAATTTTCAAGAGAGCTAAGGAATTGTTCAAAAACGGATATGAGTTTGGTTTTCTGCTAGATCCGCTGCCCGATCTATTAAAAGGAGAGCTAACAGTGGAGCAGTATTTGATGCTGGATGAGTCTTTGATTCAGACGGTATTTAGCCAATGGAAACGAGAAAAGGACGAAATTTTAAGTGATTTGAGCAGCCGTTTTATGGATCGTAGATTGTATAAATATGTAGAGATTGAAAATATGGATACAGATACCGTTGACCATATTCGAGAGGCTTTGGAAAAGGCTGGCTTGCATCCTGAATATGATCTTGAAATTGATTTTCCGACAGATCTTCCTTATGATGTGTTTCGGCAGGGCGGTTCAACGGACAACCAGATTTTACTGCTTGGACGTCAGGGCGAGGTGCGGGAAATATCCGAAGTTTCAGAAATTGTACGCTCAATAAGTGGCATTCACCGAGGAAAATATCACATGTATTTTCCCCAGAATAAATTGAACGGGGTAAAAGAAAGGCTCCCTGCCGAAATAAGGAATTATTTTGTCAAACAATAGACAAATATATAGAAATGTAAGTAAGAAAAGGAGATGAAAACCTTGGATTTATTCGACACTCATACTCACCTAGATGCGCCACAATTTGACGAAGACCGTGAAGAAGTTATAGCACGTGCTGTCGAATCAGGAGTAACACGGATGATCAATATCGGATTTAATCGTGAGACCATTCCATCCACCATGAAGCTGGCTGAGACGTATGATTTTATTTATGCAGCTGTTGGATGGCATCCGCAGGATGCCATTACAATGCAGGAGGGTGATTTAGAATGGATTGCATCGTTATGCAGTCATAAAAAGGTTGTAGCGATCGGAGAGATCGGTCTGGATTACTATTGGGATACATCACCAAAGGATGTGCAGCAGCGGGTACTTCGAAATCAAATTGGCCTGGCACGTGAGCTCAACATGCCAATTGTTATCCATAACCGGGATGCACATGAAGATATTGTGAGGATTTTACGTGAGGAAAAGGCGGGCGAGATTGGCGGAGTCATGCACTCCTTTTCTGGGAGTTGGGAGACAGCTAAAATGGTGCTGGATATGGGTTTCCACCTTTCCTTCGGCGGGCCCATAACGTTCAAAAATGCCAAGCAGCCAAAAGAGGTGCTGGCCCAGGTACCGCTGGACCGTCTGCTTATTGAAACGGACGCGCCTTATTTGACGCCTCATCCGTTTCGTGGGAAGCGAAATGAGTCGGCATATGTGAGATTGGTGGCAGAGGCAGCCGCCCAAATTAAGGGAATTACGGTGGAGGAATTGGTATCCATTACGACCCAAAATGGCTTGGAACGATTTGACATTCAGTGAAAAAGCGAAGAAATCAATCAAAATAAAGAGATAGACGGAGCTAATTATGATTTTGTTGCAGGAAACTCAAGAATATTACAATTTTTTAACCGAATATTTTGAAAAATGTACTTGAAACCTGCTTTACAACATGCATGGAAACAGGATATCATCTTTTCAGTGAATTGTTGTTGAGTGTAAACATCAACAAATCATTTCATGAACCAGTCTCGCTGAGTCCCTTTTACAGGGAACGGGGGAACCGATATGGCTTACAGTACGTCCGGCGTATATGCAAGAGATATTATCTCTTCAGCAGTCGGCTCGACCGAAATTCATTTCCTGGATGGGATTGAACAGGTAGAGAAGCCGTATTTCGATTTCTTTCTGGGTCTTCGGGGTGAATGTGAAGGCGACCGCCATGAGCGGTTGACCTAAGCTAGGGCGACTCTCTACGTCCGAACCCGACAGCTAACCCCGTAAGCGTAACAAGAGAGAAGCCATCTCGTGCATGAGTTTTCCCGCATATTCACACATGTCGGAAGCCACGAAAGAGCTCTCTAGTCTCTTTCCTTGGCTTTTTTGTTGTGAATAAAAGAAAATCTGTCATCATACTGTGGTTAAACAGGGGAGGACAGCATGCCGCGAAGACGGGTACATGGTGCAGGACAGTCGCAGTACGGGCTTGTCTTGTAGAAAATCTGTTATAGTCACGTCAACGATCAACTATGTCTTACTCCAGACGGCGGGCTATGTAAGGAGGACGGAGGAAATGGGCATTTTCCGAAAAGAGGAGACCCATGAGTCACGCTCATCCAGCATGTCTTACGTATTACGTTGGAAGCAAGAGAATGTGCGCCAGGCTGCTTTGGTTGCTATTTTTCTAATCGCACTAACGATTATGATTTCAATTCTGATGTACACGCAATCTAAAAAACAAGTCTTTTTTGTCATCGATGGTAAGGCATCTGCGGTAGAAACCCGGGAATCCAAGCTCCAAGATTTGCTCAATGAGCATTCTATTTCACTTCAGCCGCATGATACAATTTCCATGCCGCTAAACGGGGCAGTACAGGATGGGGATCGCGTAGTCATTAAACGTGCCAATCAGGTTAAAGTATCCTCAGGCAATGAGACGAAAAAGCTGTACACAACAGAAAATACAGTAGAGGGTGCCATTCGCACTTCGGGCTATAAATTATCATCAACGGATAAAGTTTACCCTGCGTTGGATGCCTCTGTTTCAGCTAACATGGACATAAAAATCGTCCGTGTGAAGAAACAGCAGGTCGAACAGAAAAAACAAGTGCCTTATCAGGTCATCAAAACGGCAGATCCAAGTCTCTATAAAGGCGATAATCGAGTCATTCAAAGTGGCAAATCGGGTGTGGTAGTCCAGCATGTTCAAAAGGTATACCATGATGGAAAATTGGTGTCCAAACAGCTGGTCAACAAGGAAGTCGCACAAAATCGTGTGGATAAGGTAATTGCGGTAGGAACGAAGAAAAAACCGGTCGTTCTAGCTGCTTCCATCAGCCCTAAAGATGCGGTTAAGGCTACAAAGGTTAGTTCGGGCAGTGCTGTCCGTAAAGCAGGTATTAATTTTAATTATAAAAAAGTTTTACAAAATGTCTCCATGACGGCGTACTCCGCCCAGGAGCCAGGTATCGGTACACGTACCGCCTCCGGCACGCGTGTCACGGAAGGACGCACCATCGCTGTCGATCCGAGTGTAATTCCAATCGGCTGGTGGGTGTATATTGAAGGGGTAGGCTTCCGCCGTGCGGAGGATACCGGTGGCGCGATTAAAGGCCACAAAATCGATGTGTATTATGAGAGTTTAAGCCGGGCTAACCAATTTGGTCGTAAGCACGGTAAAACCGTATATGTTATCGGACCTGTAAAGCCGGAAATCAACTAAAACAGGTTGTGTATGTTGAGGACAATGCGATAGTATTAACAACATAGTAATGCCATGCTAAGAAGAGGATATCCTCTTCTTATTTTGTTTTCAAAAGCAGGGAAAGATAATATATGTTGCTGTGTAGCAGTGGAGGGAAACGAAGATGATCAAGGAAGTGATCGTGGTGGAAGGCCGGGATGATACGGTAGCCATTCGCCGTGCTGTCGAAGCAGATACGATAGAAACTGGCGGTTCAGCCATTAATAAAATGACGCTGCGGAAAATTGCATTGGCGCAGGAACGGCGAGGGGTCATTATTTTAACTGATCCCGATCATGCAGGGGAGCGTATCCGTAAAATCATCGCCTCCAAGGTCCCCGGCTGCAAGCAGGCTTTTATACCTGAGGCAGAGGCGACACGCAAAGGGGATATTGGCGTGGAGAATGCCTCCCCGGAAGCCATCAGACACGCTCTCGCGCGGGTACATACGACAGTGGAAGGCGCCGAACCGCTGATTGAAATGGCGGACCTGATTGACGCTGGACTTATTACCCACCCCAATGCTGCTGCACGCCGTATGGCCTTGGGGAATGTACTGGGTATTGGCTATTGTAACGGAAAGCAGCTACATAAGCGGCTCTCTGTATTTCAGATCAGTCGTGAGGAATTTGCCAGTGCGCTGGCACAAATCGAAAGTGAAGGATTGTGATATCCGTATGACAGGGATTCAAGATATAGCAACACCGCGGCGTACGAAGGAAATTATTCAAAGGCACGGTTTTTCGTTCAAAAAGAGTCTGGGACAAAACTTTCTAATTGATCAAAATATTCTGAGCAAGATCGTAAATGCTGCCGGATTGGATGATACAAAGGGCGCGCTTGAGATCGGTCCGGGCATTGGAGCTTTGACCGAGAAGTTGGCGCAATCCGCTAAGGCAGTTACCGCTGTTGAGATTGACCAGCGGCTGTTGCCCATTCTTGAAGAAGTGCTGGCCCCTTACGAGCATGTAAAGGTTCGCCATGGAGACGTGTTAAAGCTGGATTTGCGTGAAGTGTTTGCAGCTGACTTTGCAGACGTGAGCAAAGTGAGTGTCGTCGCTAATCTGCCGTATTACGTCACTACACCGATTCTGATGCGTCTACTGGAGGACAAGCTTCCTTTGGAGAATATCGTCGTTATGATTCAAAAGGAGGTGGCTGAGCGCATGGCTGCGTCTCCTGGTACGAAGGATTACGGCAGCTTAAGCATAGCCGTGCAATATTACAGCGAGCCTGAGTTAGTCTGTACGGTGCCGAATACAGTATTTATTCCTCAGCCGAATGTTGATTCGGCAGTTATTCGGCTGCGTGTACGAGAAGTCCCTCCGGTGGAAGTGGTGGACGAGAAACACTTTTTTGAAGTGGTTCATGCCGCTTTTGCCCAACGTCGTAAAACCATTTCAAATAACCTAAAAAGCCGCTTCTTCACCAAAGAGAACAGGGACACGCTGGAGCCGCTGTTGCAACAAGCTGATATTGAGCCCTCCCGTCGAGGGGAAACGCTGAGTATCGAGGAATTTGCGCGTCTGAGCGCCGTGCTATTGGAGGCCGGTATATCCTAAGTTGGAACCAAACTGTGTATTTACCCATACGATATAGGAGGGGTGATACAGTGTGATGAGTTTAGGAGACTTGGTCGTTCGGAAATCGTACGGTGGTGATGTCACGTTTCGCGTTGAAGACATCCAGCGGGATAAAGCGATCATTAAGGGGACGGAATTTCGGCTACTGGCCGATTCCCCGGTGAACGATCTGGTCAGAGTGCCTGCAGACCAGATTAGCGGTAAGACTCAACAGGCCCACATTAAGGCCGGGGAGTCTCTTAATCTTTTGCAACGGGCACGCCAGCAGCAAGCTGCCCGTAGCCAGGCGGCTCTGATTGGAGAGTGGAGTGATCCGGTAGAGTCGACGTATTTTGAAATGCCAGGAAAGGTTCTTCATCTGGATGGAGATCCTGGCTATTTAAGAAAATGTCTCAGTTTATATGAACAGCTCCGTGTTCCCGCTGAGGGACATCACGTTCACGAATCGGCAATGGCGGATACGTTATATCGACTGCTTCCCCGCATTCGTCCTGATATTGTAGTCATCACTGGACATGATGGTGTGCTGAAGCAGCCGCAACCTTACGATTTGTACAGCTTGAAAAGCTACAAGAATTCGCAAAATTTTGTGGCAGCGATTCAGGTAGCCAGACAATATGAGCGTCATCTGGATTCACTGACAATTGTAGCGGGGGCGTGCCAGTCCCATTTTGAGGCGCTGCTACGTGCGGGAGCCAATTTTGCTAGCTCCCCAGGGCGTATCCTGATTCACGCTCTGGACCCCGTTTACGTGGCTGCCAAGGCCGCATTTACTTCAATCCGTGATACAGTCAATATGGGAGACTTATTTCATCAGACCATCAGTGGCAGCCGCGGAGTGGGTGGAATTGAAACAAGGGGAAGCTACCGCATCGGTTTGCCGAAGCTTGAAAATTTGTCAACGCTTAAAGTAACGCCTTCAGCGATCTGAAATTCAAATGTGCCTGATAGGATATATCTGAACAAAAGTCTCTTTTTAGAGGCTTTTTGTCATTTTTTATGCATATTATTCCTGTTCGCAAAAAATTAAATTGACAACTTATTTTTCGTGTTGTTATAATATTTAGCTTGATTTGACAATCCCTCTAAAATTCGTTATAATGGACAAGGAAAGAGGTGGTCGTTAGGCAATGGCTAAAAATACGCTGTTGGAAATCAAACGCAGTCTCGACGCACATGTAGGGCAAAAAATTTTGCTGCGGGCTAACGGCGGACGCCGTAAGACCGTCGAACGAACTGGTGTCTTGGAAGAAACGTACCCTTCTGTTTTTATTGTCAAGCTGGATCAGGAGCAACAGACGTTTAAACGTGTCTCCTACAGCTATGCTGACATTCTTACCGAGTCGGTGGAGGTCAGTGTATATGATCCCGACTCCCACACAAGTGTAGTCGAATATTTCGAAACACCTTAATTCTTTTTTACGTGATTTATACCAGCTTTGCAGGTTTAACGGCGACCTCGTCATTTTTAATGGCGGGGTCGTTTTGTATTTACAGAGCAGGATGAAGCATGATATCTCTGCACATACTAAGGCGGGAATGATCTTCCTTATTCCATTGCCGAAGGAGGCGTATGCATGAGCCGAAGAAGACGGAGTGTTATGTCGGAAGAGCTGAAGTATGAACTGGCCAAAGATCTTGGGTTTTACGACACGGTTAAGGAAGAAGGCTGGGGAGGCATTAAAGCCAAGGATGCGGGCAATATGGTCAAGCGGGCCATTCAGCTTGCAGAGCAGGCGGCTTCTCGCAAATCGTAGCCATCGGTGGTGCTGATAAAAAGCGGGGATATCCGGGGTCATACCGGGGCATCTCCGCTTTTTTGAACCTCATGACTTGACAGGCTGAGTCTGATATAATATGTTAAGCTGTCTTGAGGGAAAAGTTGAAGGTGGGTGAACGCCTTGAAAATATATGAAAAAGCACCGGCGAAAATTAATTTAATGCTTGATGTTCTACGTAAGCGGGACGATGGTTATCACGAGGTCGAAATGATTATGACTATGGTCGATCTATCCGACCGATTGACGATGTCCGAGTTACCGCGTGATACCATTATTATTTCAAGCCAAGCCGGGTACATACCGTTAGATGAAAAGAACTTGGCTTTTCAGGCTGCGCGTCTGATCAAAGAACGTTATAACGTGTCTACAGGCGTCCATATCCATCTGGATAAGCATATCCCGGTGGCTGCAGGATTAGCAGGCGGAAGCAGCGATGCTGCCGCAGCATTGCGTGGGCTGAACAAGCTGTGGAGACTTGGTATCTCGGATGCGGAATTAAGAGTACTGGGTGCTGAATTGGGTTCAGACGTACCTTTCTGTATTACAGGGGGCACAGCTTTAGCGAGCGGACGTGGAGAACTGCTTAAGCCACTGCCGAATCCGCCACAATGCTGGGTGATCCTCGCCAAGCCGCCGATTAATGTATCGACAGCTGAAGTGTATGGTCGTGTCAAAGCGGATCAGATTACGCACCACCCGTCTGCCCGGCAGATGGAGCAGGCGATTCGTAATGCTTCTTTTACCGATGTATGCAATGCCCTGGGGAATGTACTGGAGGATGTGACATTAAAGCTGTATCCAGAGGTGGAGCATCTTAAAAACTCCATGATCCGTTTAGGAGCTGATGGGGTGCTGATGTCAGGTAGCGGACCTACAGTGTTCGGACTGGTATCGAAGGAAGCCAAAGTGCCACGGATCTATAACGGACTAAGAGGCTTTTGCAAAGATGTTTACGCAGTACGACTTTTGACCTGATTTTAGATATTTTTTTCATATTATAGTGGCAATTGTTGTACAAATACGTACGAAGATGATATATTCACTATTAAATATTCGGATTTTACTATATCACTTACATTCCGCCAGCAACCGGCCAGTCCGCCGGTGCTTTATTGTACGAAGCGGGCGGCAGGAGAATAGATCGCGAGGAATTGTTGTGAAAAAACTTAAAAGAAGCTCACGATTGGTGGAAATGACGCAATTTTTATTGTCACGGCCGCATACATTGGTGCCTCTTACTCATTTTGCAGATCGATACGGGGCAGCTAAGTCGTCGATAAGCGAGGATCTGGCTATTATCAAAGAAGTATTTGAGGACGAGGGTACTGGCGAGCTTCTGACACTGGCGGGAGCGGCAGGGGGCGTCAAGCTGATCCCTAGGCTCTCCAAGCAACATGCGCTTGCGTTTGCGAACGACTTGTGCGCGCAGCTGGAGCAGCCTGATCGCATATTACCGGGAGGGTACCTGTATCTGTCCGATTTGCTGGGCCAACCAGCGATGATGAACGAAGCGGGTAAAATATTTGCGACCGCTTTTGCCGATCGTCAGATTGATGTGGTTATGACCGTGGAGACGAAGGGCATTCCGCTCGCTTATGCAACCGGAGCACAGCTTAATTTGCCAGTCGTGCTTGTACGGCGTGACCATCAGGTGACAGAAGGCTCAGCTGTAAGTATTAATTATGTTTCTGGATCACAAAAGAGCCTGCATACGATGTCTTTATCCAGACGTGCAATGCGTGAGAAATCGCGTGTGCTCATCGTAGATGACTTTATGAAGGCTGGCGGCACGATACAAGGAATGGTCGACTTGTTAGCAGAGTTTGATGCTGAGGTAGCTGGTGTCGGTGTGCTGGTAGAGTCGGGCGAGGTGGAGAATGAAGAGCGCCTGTTGCACGATTATATTTCACTGGCAAATCTGACTGCAGTCGATTCTCGAAGCAAGCAAATTACAGTCAAGCTGGGTAATTATTTTGATGAGTTAACAGGGCAGTAAATTGTCACAATTCATCATAAAATACCTAAATATGTCGAAAAGAAATCTTTTCAAAAAAATTACCTGAATTTAGGATACGAATTGTCCAAAAAAAGAAGGAATTCGAAATGCTGTGTGGAATGTATACACCAAGTCCTATTTGGAAAAAGGTGGTGAAACACACATGCAGATTACGGATGTTAGACTCCGCCGAGTGAACTCAGAAGGAAGAATGAAGGCGATTGCATCCATTACAATTGATAACGAGTTTGTTGTCCATGACATCCGAGTTATCGACGGTAATAACGGGATGTTCGTAGCTATGCCAAGCAAACGAACCCCTGACGGAGAGTTTCGCGATATCGCTCACCCGATATCTTCAGGAACCCGTGAAAAGATTCAAGCTGCTGTATTGACTGAGTACGAACGTGCAGCTGTTGATGAAGAAGTTGCTATTGAAGAAGGCGCTTAATTCGCCTAAAGCAGGATTGGGGTACAAAAGAAAAAGAGAGCCACTAACTGTGGCTCTCTTTTCTTTTTGTCTGGAATGAGATATATTCTTTAGTGAGTTAACAGTCAGTTTTAAGGCAACTTGGAGCCATCCGGGCTGCCGAAGCGGCTTTTTCATAAGACAGGGACTAGGCAGCGATGCGTCCCGGGGATGAACGTCCAGCACAAGCTGGCCTGAAAAAATAGCCATTAACCAAAGGTTCGCCGTTATTTTTCAGGAGGATTGTGAAAAGTTAAGCAAAATCTGATCTGGGAATTAACGTTTTAGCCAAGGGGTAACTGTTATTTTCAGGATAGGAGGTTGGACTTGTTGGAAAGGTTGGCAGTCATTCTTGCCGCAGGGCAGGGAAAACGTATGAAATCCAAATTATATAAAGTTCTGCATCCGGTGTGCGGAAAACCGATGGTCGGACATGTACTCGACACGGTTCGTGAAATCGGTGTGTCCCGAAGTGTAGTCGTCGTGGGTCACGGAGCAGAGGCGGTACAGTCTTATTTGGGACCGTCGGCAGAATATGCGCTTCAGGCAGAGCAGCTGGGAACGGGTCATGCTGTCAAGCAAGCCAAGGACCTGCTCGGCCAGGAACAGGGCACCACAATTGTCATTTGTGGAGATACTCCGTTGATCACAGCGGAAACGCTGGAAGGTTTGGTGCAACTGCACGAAAGCCGCGGAGCGGCTGCAACAATTCTGACCGCTGAGTTGGACAACCCGAAAGGATATGGACGAGTTATCCGTGATACTTCCGGGGCCGTGCTTAAGATCGTGGAACAGAAGGATTGTTCACCTGAGGAAGATGCTGTCCGTGAGATTAACACAGGCACGTATTGCTTTGACAATGCCAAGTTATTTGCAGCGCTGGACAAGGTAACGAACACCAATGCACAGCAGGAATACTACCTGACCGATGTCATTGGTATTTT
The DNA here is from genome assembly GCF_025846815.2 of Paenibacillus sp. BT-177. Taxonomy (NCBI): domain Bacteria; kingdom Bacillati; phylum Bacillota; class Bacilli; order Caryophanales; family Paenibacillaceae; genus Paenibacillus; species Paenibacillus sp. BT-177. Next base: position 21,569 of record NZ_JAOYTP010000013.1, read on the forward strand.
GCATGGCGAAGGTGAGCAGGTTGAGGCGTATTTGACCAATGACGTGTCGGAATCTATCGGTGTAAACGACAGAGTTGCTTTGTCAGTTGCTGAGGGTTATATGCGTGAGCGCATTGTTCGCAAACATATGCTGAATGGTGTCACCGTCATTGATCCGTCTTCTACCTACATCGGGAGCGATGTTGTCATTGGTTCCGATACAGTATTGTACCCAAATACATGGCTGCATGGTCAAACACAAATCGGAGAAGATTGTGTGATTGGCCCGCAGGCAGAGATCCAGAATACGGTTATCCACTCAGGGGCAACAGTGAAACATTCGGTGTTGAACGAAGCGGAAGTGGGAAGCAGTACATCTGTAGGGCCGTTTGCTTATCTGCGTCCAGGCGCGAAGCTTGGCGAACATGTGAAAATTGGTGATTTTGTAGAGGTGAAGAATGCGACTATTGGAGATCATTCCAAGGTGTCTCATTTGAGCTATGTCGGTGATGCCAAGGTGGGTACAAACGTAAATATTGGCTGCGGGGCAATAACGGTCAATTATGATGGATATAATAAATCCATTACAGAAATTGAAGATGATGCCTTTGTTGGCAGCAATGTGAATCTGATTGCCCCAATTAAGATTGGAAAAGGTGCCTATGTTGTCGCAGGCTCCACTGTAACACATGCTGTCCCTGATAACGATCTGGCCATTGCCAGACCACGTCAAGAGAACAAAGCCGGATATGCGGACAAAATCCGCGCGCGTGCCAAAGCAAAGAAAAAAAGATCGGAATGACCTTAATCAGCAAGCTGTTGAATCTGTAATGAATGAACCAGCACGGAGGGTTTCTATTAATGACTTATTGCGATTCCAAACTCAAAATATTTACTTGTAACTCCAATCCGAAGTTAGCCCACCAGATTGCGGACTACATCGGAATCCCAATGGGGGAATCCCATACCACATCGTTTAGTGACGGTGAAATTCAGGTTAAGCTGTCGGAAAGTGTTCGCGGCTGCCATGTGTATATTGTACAGTCCACTTGTCTGCCAGTTAACGACAACTTGATGGAGTTATTGGTTATGATTGATGCACTTAAACGTGCTTCTGCCAAAAGTATCAATGTTGTTATGCCATATTACGGTTATGCTCGTCAGGATCGTAAGGCTCGTTCACGTGATCCGATTACAGCGAAACTTGTCGCTAACTTGATTGAAAAGGCGGGAGCTCACCGCGTAATCAGTATGGATTTGCATGCGATGCAGATTCAGGGATTCTTTGATATTCCAGTGGATCATATGCTGGGAGCACCAATTCTGGCCCAATATTTCCGTTCCAAGCAAATTGAGAACCCGATTGTTGTTTCACCCGATCATGGTGGGGTTGTTCGCGCGCGCAAGCTGGCGGACTTCCTGAGTGCTCCGCTCGCTATTATTGATAAGCGTCGTCCAGAGCCGAATGTCAGTGAAGTGATGAATATCATCGGGAACATTGAGGGTAAGACGGCTATTTTAATTGATGATATCATTGATACAGCCGGAACGATTGTATTGGGTGCAAATGCGCTTAAAGAAGGCGGCGTAAAAGATGTGTATGCATGTTGCACACATGCCGTGCTGTCTGGTCCTGCGATGGAAAGACTGGAGAATTCGCCATTAAAAGAGGTGGTTGTGACGGATACAATCCCGATCGTTCACCCAAATCCGACAAGCAAGCTGAAGGTACTGTCTGTGGCTCCATTAATGGGAGAAGCCATCATCCGTGTGCATGAGGAATTGTCGATCAGCAAATTGTTTGAAATCGAATAAGCACTGGCTCATTAAAAAAGGGGTTGCTTTTTCCATATGGAAAAGGTAACCCCTATCAGCATGTCAGGCTAAAAGCCTGGCCGAGATATGAATGTGAAGCGTTGACGATTGTATAGTGTGTCCTCGATTTCGACGAAATGCTCATTAAAACGCGCAACGATGCCAATTTGAACATGTACATTCCCGTCATAAATTTGGACAGGAACGGAATGTTTTAAATGATATAGAAAATGGCTGTCATATAAGAGGATATCACCTTGATTGAGCATATCGGCACGCACCTTCCTGTTCACTACAACTATTTTACCAAAAAATCAAGACTTCGAAAGAGGGTGTCAAGGTTAATGAAGTGGATTGTAGGATTGGGCAACCCCGGTCCCCAATACGAGAAAACGAGACATAATGTCGGATTTATGGCCTTAGATGCACTTGCCTCACGTCATAATATCCAGATTACCCAAAGCAAATGTAAGGCGTTGATTGGTGAGGGTCACATTGGTGGCGTGAAAACGGTACTGATTAAGCCTATGACATATATGAATCTCTCAGGCGAGTCTCTACGTGCATATATGGACTACTATAAGGCCGATATGGAAGATCTGATTGTCGTGTACGATGATCTGGATACAGAGGTCGGTAAAATAAGACTGCGTTATCAAGGTAGCGCAGGCGGTCATAATGGCATTAAATCGATCATTCAGCATACAGGGACGCAGTCTTTCAACCGGATTCGTATGGGCATTTCCCGTCCAGAGCCTGGACATGCTATTGTCGATTATGTTCTGGGCACCTTTCCAAAGAAGGAAAAGGAACTATTGACTGGAATGATAGAAGATACGTGCAACGCTTTAGAATACAGCTTGAATCATCCGTTTGAGCGGACGATGGCTGAATTCAACAAGTAAGCTCTGACGCAGGTAGACGGGCTTAAATGGAAGATTGTTGGACATACTGAAAGGTATAGAAAACTTTCAGGAGGCATATACATTACATGGTTGTTAATTATGTATGCAGACATTGTCGAACTTTCTTAGGGCGAATTGACTCCGCTGTAATAACCGAAGAAAGGTTGGGCTTCCATTCCTTGACCCCTGCTGAACGTAGAGATATAATAGCGTATAATTCGGGTGGTGAAGTGACTGTTAAAGTCATTTGCGAGCATTGCAGTCAGGCACTGGAGAATAATCCGGAGTTGAGTCTGCTCGTAAACCCGCTCCAATAACAGGTATTCAACTGGTCTGATGTACCAGCTTGAGAGGTGAAGCGGTAGTTCCGCTTATGGAGCCTTGGCAGCATTGCTGAGGCTTCTTTTTCGGTTTACATGTAACTATTTATAAGCATAAAGGGGTGCCTTTTTTGTTACAAGCACTTATTCAGGCTTTTACGAAGGATGCTGATTATGCATCCATTGCGGCAGGTATATCCTCAGGCATGAAGGAACAGCTGATATCAGGCTTGTCAGGCTCTTCAAGACAGGTACTGATGGCCGCACTTGCTGAAGATACTGGACGACCGTTAATGGTCATGACGCACAATATGTTTGCCGCTCAAAAAATAGCAGATGATTTGCAGGAAGCGCTTTCTCCTGATCAGGTTTTATTGTATCCAGCCAACGAGTTGGTAGCTGCTGAAGCTGCCATATCCAGTCCAGAGACATTATCCCAACGAATTGATGTATTGATACGATGCGCCCAGGGTTTTCGTGGGGTTGTTGTCGTGCCGTTTTCTGGGGTCCGGCGTCTACTACCAATCCCGGAAACATGGCGTGAGGCTCGTGTTGAACTGAAAGAGGGAGAAACGATTCAGCTGGAAGCATTTTTGCTGCATATGGTTGAGATGGGATATCAGCGTGTAGAGCGTGTTGAATCCCGCGGGGAGATGAGTGTACGCGGGGGAATTGTTGATTTTTATCCAATGACCACCCGTTGGGGCTATCGTGTGGAGTTGTTTGACGATGAAATTGACTCCATCCGTATGTTTGATCCGCAAGATCAGCGTTCGGTGGAAAAGGTACAGGAAGTTACTGTAACGCCATGTAAGGAAGTTATTGCAAGCCACCAGCGTATGGATCAAGCTGCCGATGCCGCTGCTCTGTTGTTGGAGGAACAGCTGGACAAAATGACAGATCGTCAGGCTAAGCAGCATCTGAAAGAGGAAATTCATCGTGAAATTGAGCTGCTGCGGGAGCATGTGTATTTTGACGAAATCTATAAATATATCTCCCTGCTGTATCCTGAACGTAAAACCTTGGCAGATTATATGCCGGCAGATACGATTCTAATCATTGATGAACCAGCACGGATGCTAGAAACAGCCAGGCAGCTAGAGCGGGATGAGTCTGAATGGAATTTGCATTTGCTTCAAAACGGTAAAACTCTACCGCAACTGGAGCTATCGGATAACTCGGATAATCTGCTGTATAATCGGAGATTTCAAACCCTGTTCCTGTCGATCTTCCTTCGCCAGGTTCCGCATACGCAGCCGCAAAATATTTTGAACTTCATTTGCCGGGGCATGCAGGATTTCCACGGTCAAATGAATGTACTCAAGGCAGAGATGGATCGTTGGCGCAAGGCAGGCACACAGGTTATGATGCTGGCGAGTGGAGATGAACGTCTGGATCGGATGCGGCGAGTGCTTCAAGACTACGGTATTGATGAGCCGACTATGGCGATTGGTAATCTGCAAAGCGGTTTTGAGATGCCGTCTATTCATCTGGCGGTGATTACCGAGGGTGAGATGTTCTCCCAGAAGCAGCGGAAAGCACGTAAGCAGGGCCGACATGTAGACAATGCAGAGCGGATTAAGAGCTATAGCGAGCTGAAGGTGGGCGACTATGTCGTACACCAAAATCACGGGATCGGGAAGTATATGGGAATCGGTACGCTGGAGGTTGGCGGTATCCATAAAGATTACATGCATATCCTCTATGCAGGCGGAGATAAGCTGTCTGTACCGATTGAACAAATTGATCTGATTCAGAAGTATGTGGGCTCAGAGGACAAGGAGCCCAAAATTTACAAACTGGGCGGCAATGAGTGGACACGTGTTAAAAGTAAGGTGCGCAGCTCGGTTCAGGACATCGCAGATGACTTGATCAAGCTATATGCGGAAAGACAGTCAGCACCAGGCTTTGCTTTTGAAAAGGATTCGCCGGAGCAACAGGAATTTGAGGATATGTTCCCGTATGATGAGACACGTGACCAGGTTCGGGCTATTGAAGAAATTAAGAAGGACATGGAGCAGAGTCGTCCAATGGATCGTTTGCTGTGCGGTGACGTAGGCTACGGCAAGACTGAGGTGGCTATTCGTGCTGCTTTTAAGTCTGCTATTGAGGGCAAACAAGTGGCTGTGCTGGTACCGACGACGATTTTGGCGCAACAGCACTATGAGACATTCCGTGAGCGCTTTTCTGGGTATCCGTTCAATATTCAGGTATTGAGCCGTTTCCGCTCGCGCAAAGAGCAGAATGAGACGACCAAGGGAGTTCGACAAGGTACGGTTGATATTGTCATTGGTACTCACCGTCTACTTTCACAGGATCTGGTGTTTAAAGATCTGGGGCTGCTTATTGTCGATGAGGAGCAACGTTTTGGTGTCACGCACAAAGAAAAGCTGAAAAAACTGAAAACGAATGTAGACGTATTGACGCTAACGGCTACACCTATTCCGCGTACACTGCATATGTCCATGCTGGGTGTACGTGATTTGTCAGTCATTGAGACGCCACCGGAAAATCGTTTTCCAGTGCAAACTTATGTCGTTGAGCATAGCCAGACTCTAGTTCGTGAGGCCATTGAACGCGAGATGGCACGCGGAGGGCAGGTTTATTACCTGTATAATCGCGTGCAGGGTATTCAGGAGATGGCTGCCGAGATCAATGCACTTGTCCCAGACGCCAAGGTGGGCGTAGGCCACGGACAGATGTCTGAAACGGAACTGGAGAAAACCATTTTGGATTTCCTGGATGGTGAATATGATGTACTCGTTAGCACGAGCATTATCGAAACCGGTGTGGATATTCCCAATGTGAATACACTCATTGTGCATGATGCCGATAAAATGGGGCTCTCCCAGCTTTATCAGCTGCGTGGGCGTGTAGGTCGTTCCAACCGGATTGCCTATGCTTATTTCACGTACCAGCGAGATAAGGTGCTTACAGAGGTAGCGGAGAAGCGACTTCAGTCTATCAAAGAATTTACGGAGTTGGGTTCCGGGTTCAAGATTGCAATGCGTGATTTGTCCATCCGCGGAGCGGGTAACTTACTTGGCGCCGAGCAGCACGGATTCATCGCATCCGTCGGTTTTGATCTTTACTCACAAATGCTGGCTGAGGAAATCAATAAACGTAAAGTCAGTGTGCTTGGAGAAGAGGATCAATCCAACCGGAATTGGAGTACATCGATTGATTTGAGCGTCGATGCTTACCTGCCGGGAGACTATATTTATGACAGCATTCAGAAGATTGAGATTTATAAAAAGGTTGCGGCAGTCAGTACCTTTGACGAGGCTTCCGAGCTGGAGGATGAGTTGGTCGACCGGTTTGGCGATCTGCCAGAGGCAGTGCGTCATTTGCTGGCCGTGGCCCGTCTCAAGGTGTATGGACGGATGTATGGCATCGAGTCCATTGTTCAACGGGATGACAATATGGTGTTGAAATTTCACGAGGGGCGTCAGCAGGCGCTGCAGACTGCCAAACTTGCCGAGATTGGCAATCGCTTTGAAAGACGTGTACAATTTGAACAGGGTACTTCTATGAGCGTACGCATAAAGGGTAAAGGTCTAAATGATGCACAACTGCTAGAACTGCTGGAGCAATTTTTGAGTGCATTGAAAGAAGCATTCACATTGAAGGAGGAACTGCAAAATGTCACAACTAAATAAAAGAAAACCTTGGAGAATGCTCTCCTTGGGCATGGCAGCGTTGCTAGCTATATCGGTGCTCGCAGCATGTACGAAGCAAGCGGATGAGAATAAGGTCAAGGATGAGCCGAAAGACAACAGCAAGGTTGTCGTGACCTATAAGGGTGGAACGATTACCGAAAATGAGTTCAACCAAGAAATCAGCATGATGAAATTTCTGTACCCAGAGTATGAGGCTGCTTTAGCTTCTGATCAGGTACGTGAGCAAATTGTAAAGCAGGAAGTAGTGTACAAGCTTTTGGCAGCCAAAGCGGACGACAAAGCCAAGGAAGAGGGCGCCAAACAAGGAAACGAGCAGTTGGAGCAGTATAAAAAGTCGGTCGGAGAAGATAAGTTTAAGACATTTCTAAGTGATCAGAAGCTGACCGAACAAGGTGTGAAAGATTACTTCACGCGTGTAATGACGGTAATCAACAGCGAAACCAATAAAGTAACGGATGATCAGCTGAAACAGGAATTTGAAAAAAATAAAGATCAGTTCACGACAGCAACTGTACGTCATGTATTGATTAATTTTGAAGATCCAAAAACAAAGAAACAGCGTACAAAAGAGGCTACTCTCAAGCTGGCCAAAGAGGTAAAGACAAAATTGGATGGTGGAGCGGATTTTGCAACGATTGCTAAGAAGTATTCGGAAGACCCAGGTTCCGCATCTAATGGCGGGCTGTATGAGAATGCATCTGTAGCGCAATGGGTACCTGCTTTTAAAGAGGCTGCCGAGACTCAACCAATTAACAAAATTGGTGAACCCGTGGAAACAGAATACGGATATCACGTGATCAAAGTGGAGTCCCGCAATGAGCCGACATTTGATAAATTGAAGGACAACGAAAAGGCTGCCCTGAAAAATAAACTAGCTGGGGAAAGTATCCAAAACTTTACCGAAAATGATTTGACGAAGCTTGATTTGAAAATCAATCTGCCGAAGGCACCTGCTACGCAAGAGAAAAGTGGTGCAACGTCCGGTGCGGGCAGCACAACTACGCCGAGCGGAACAACAAGCGGTACGGGCGATAGCAAAGCTGGAACAGCTAAAGATGGAGCTGCAAACGAAGGTAAATAACTGAACATGCATAAGGAATTGGGAACAGATGAATACTATGGTCAGATATCACCATAAACACCATGACCGCGACGTTCTTCGTGACCGCTTCTGGGGGAGTGGAAGCGTCTTTCGATACCGTCAGTAGTTTACTAAATTCTTCTTGAGAAAGTGGGGCAACATGTGAAATGAAAGCTACTGGTATAGTTCGCCGTATTGATGATCTTGGGCGGGTAGTTATTCCAAAGGAGATTCGCCGCACCTTGAGAATTCGTGAAGGAGATCCGCTTGAAATTTTTGTGGATCGTGACGGAGAAGTCATTTTGAAAAAGTATTCACCTATTGGTGAACTTGGTGATTTCGCCAAAGAGTATGCTGAGTCCCTGTTTGAAAGCACTGGCCATATTACGATGATTACCGATCGTGACACCATTATTACGGTGGCTGGAGGCTCAAAAAAAGAGTTTCTGGACAAGCAAATCGGTAGCATTATTGAAGGTAGCATGGATAATCGCAAGACTGTGCTGGAGACAGCCAGCGGCTCTTACGAGCTGACGCGAGACCACGAAGAAACACTCTCGTCCTTTGTGACGGCTCCCATTGTTTCGGGTGGTGATCCCATTGGTTCTGTTATATTGTTGAACAAGGATGAAAATGTAAAAATGTCCGAAATGGAGGTCAAGATGGCTGAAACAGCCGCTGGCTTCCTGGGCAAACAAATGGAACAGTAACACCCCGTTTCACCCCTGTATGACGTACAGAACGGACAAAGCCGTTCAACGTTGTACAGGGATTTTTTTCTTTCCGGGAGAAGAGACGGTATAATAGGACTCGTAAAAACGCTTATTCCAGGTGGGAGTGAAGACGGAGAATGCAGGAAAATCGCGCCGCTTCGCGGCTGCTACGAGGCGCTGTCATTTTGACACTGGCAGCTGTAGCAAGCAAGCTGATCGGCACATTGCAAAAAATCCCGCTGCAAAATATTGGCGGCGATGGCGTGTTTGGCATTTATAATACGGTTTATCCTTTTTATACGCTGTTCATTACCATTGCAGCTGCTGGATTCCCGGCGGCTGTATCCAAATTTGTAGCTGAGTATGAGGCTGTGGGAAATCAGGCAGCGGGGCAACGTGTTGCCCGGCTATCTTCGCTTGTATTGGGCATATTCGGATTGTTTCTGGGGCTGCTGATGTATACGTGTGCGCCACTAATCGGCCAGTGGATCGACAATGCTCACGTCATTCCATCGGTGAGGGCGGCGGCGATTGCCTTCTTGTTCGTGCCGATTATGGCGGGACTGAGGGGCTATTTTCAAGGCTTGCAAAATATGATTCCGACGGCTGTCTCCCAAGTGACGGAGCAGGCGATAAGGGTAAGCGTGATGATCATATTGTTGCTGTTCATGCTGTCACAAGGAGCAGGGGCGGATATGATTGCCGCCGGAGCAGTGTTTGGTTCAGCAGCAGGCGGAGCAGCGGGCCTGGTGATCATGCTGCTGTATTGGCGAGGCCACAGAAAGAGACTTAGACGGCAAGAGACGGTCATGACAACAGTGCAGGCACAGACTGGTGAGCTTCACCCAGCGGAAAGCAGTGGTGCTTTGCTAAAGGCACTGCTGCGTTATGCTCTGCCTGTTTGCCTTGGAGCGCTAGCTGTTCCGTTAATAAACCTGGTAGATACATTTACCGTCCCTCGCCTGTTAAAGCAGGAGGGCTTGGATGATACGGCGGTTATGGTGGCCTTCGGCGTGTATAACCGGGGGCTTCCGCTAGTACAGCTGGTCATGATGTTTGCCACCACATTGTCGGCATTGTTCATACCCTCGCTGGCTGAGGCACGGGTGACCGGAGGTACGGAGCTGGCACGTCGTCAGTGCGAGCAATCGCTGCGCTGGTTTTGGCTGCTGGGACTAGCCGCTGCGACAGGTCTGATCGTGCTGGCCGTGCCCGTCAATGTGATGCTGTATGCAGACGACACGGGCAGCACGGTTATGCGCTGGATGGCGCTGACCGCCGTAGGCGGCACGCTCAGCATCATCTCGGCTGCGCTGTTGCAAGGGCTTGGCGCGGTTCGTGCGCCAGCCCTGGCTATGCTCACGGCCGCTGCGGCCAAGGCGCTGCTAAACTGGCTGCTCGTGCCGCAGCTCGGCACGGCGGGCGCCGCCATTGCGGGGGCTGTCGCCTATCTGCTGGCGGCTGTGATCAACATCGCGCTGCTGGCCCGCTTGGTGGGGCTGCGCGGGAGCTGGTCCGCCAGTGTGCTCAAACCGGCAGCATTGCTTGTCGCCTTGGCTGGTGCAGCCGGAGCGGCGATGTGGGGCACCGGTGCTGTGCTGGGTGCCTTGGGATGGGCTGCCGGAGGTCGTGCCACGGCAGCGGCGGAGAGCCTGCTGGGAGTAGCAGCAGGCGCCGTGGTGTTCGTGATCGGCCTCGCACGCTTGAGGTTGATCACGGAAGCCGAGCTTGTGGCAGTGCCCAAGCTCGGACGCCCGCTGGCAGCTGTGCTGCGCAGACTGCGCGTACTGGCTTAGCCCGGGGTTATACGGCTTGCCGCGTGAAAGCTGCACAAGCCATTTTATGAGCCTATACCACTTTGTGGTATAGTAAATGCCAAAGCAAAGGAAGCGGAAGCTGGGCTGTGCCGGGTGTTTTTTCGGAGCATGAATCCTGCTTTTGCGGAACGGAGGATTGGATATGAGCGTAACATTAACGATCGTAGGTCTGGGCTCGGGAGATCCCGATCAGCTTACGATAGGGATATTGAACAAAATGCGGGGCGCTTCAGCGCTCTATCTGCGAACCAAGGAACATCCGGCGGTTCGAGTGCTGGATGAGTTTGAGGTGGCTTTTGAGTCGTTTGATGCGGTATATGAGACAAAGGATTCTTTTCCAGAGGTATATGAGGAAATTACCAGTCAACTGATGGAAAAGGCTGCTAAGGCGGCAGACGGGAGCGAAATCGTCTATGCAGTTCCCGGTCACCCGATGGTGGCGGAAGCAGCGGTGCAGTTGCTCAAGGAGCGTTGTCCTGCGCAAGGGATTGAACTAAACATCTTGGGTGGAGAAAGTTTTCTGGATGAGGCTTTTGTGCGTCTTGGTTTTGATCCAATTGAGGGTTTTCAGCTGTTAGATGCAGGTACACTGGATGCCAGCTGGCTCCAGCCCCAGTTGCATACGCTGATCGGACAGGTATATGACACCTTTACGGCTTCCGATGTGAAGCTATGTTTGATGGAGCGGTATCCTGACGATTATGAGGTGTATGTCGGCCACGCGCTTGGGGTAGAAGGTGAGGAGGCGGTCCACAAGGTGCCGCTATACGAGCTGGATCGAGTAGAGGGCTACGGCAACCTATCCTTGGTATACATACCTCGCAGTGAAGATGAGGCCCTGAAACGGCGTTCTTTTGACCGTCTACATGAGATTGTCGATATTTTGCGCAGTCCGGAAGGCTGTCCATGGGATCGTGAACAGACACATCAATCAATCCGCAAAAATCTGATCGAGGAAACGTATGAGGTCATTGAAACCATAGATGAGGATGATCCTGAGCATATGAAGGAAGAGCTTGGCGATCTGTTGTTGCAAATTTTGCTGCATGCCCAAATGGAGGAGGAAGTCGGAACCTTCAATGTGTATGATGTGATCCAGGGACTGAACGATAAGCTTATTTTCCGTCATCCGCATGTATTCGGTGACAATCAAGCCAATGATGCGGAAGAGGCGCTGCAAAACTGGGAACAGATGAAGGCAGAGGAAAAACGGCTAAAAGGTACGGCGGCAGCCAATCCTTCCGTACTGGATGGGGTTCCCCGTGATCTGCCTGCTCTTATGAAATCGTACAAGCTCCAGAAGAAGGCAGCTAAAGTAGGCTTTAACTGGGATAGCATTGAAGGCGTATTTGATAAATTGGACGAAGAAGTGGCTGAGTTGAAGGAAGCGGTTCGTGAAGGGCATTCCATGGAAGCTCAGTTGCTGGAGTTGGGGGATGTTCTATTTGTTGCCGTGAATGCGGCCCGGTTCATGGACGTAGATCCGGAGGAGGCGCTGTCAGCCACTAATCGCAAATTTGTAAGCCGCTTCCAGTATATTGAGCAGAAACTACGCGAGCAGGGGCGTCGTCCTGAGGACAGCAGTGTAGATGAAATGGAGACCTACTGGCAGGAAGCGAAAAAGCTCCTTGACAGAGATTGATTCCATAGATTTGATCTTTGGCTGTATTGGACAGTAAAATGAGTCATATGCAGGGTTGAAAATACGCCCGGCTTGAGCAGACTTGCCAATGGGCAGAGTTTTGTAGTAGGATGTTGGCTTAACTGGGGTCGAATAAAAAAACGCCTGTCATTGCAGGATTTTTAAGGACAAGCCAGAATAACTTGTAGTAATTCTGAAAATAACTGTAGCTAATAGTTGAACATGTTACAGTGGTATTCAGGAAGGGCTTCGGCCACAGTTGGACCTCACGTATGCTCCATTTAAGGACATGTAGCGTGATGATTATTTTTTGACATTTAGGAGGCTTTTATCTTATGAACAAGACAGATCTGATCAACAATATTTCCAGCAAAAGCGGTTTGAGCAAACGTGACGTTGAAGCTGTATTGAATGGCGTTCTTGGTGAAATTACAGATGCACTTGCTAGTGGTGACAAAGTACAACTGATCGGCTTTGGTACTTTCGAAACGCGCAAACGTTCCAGCCGTACAGGTCGCAATCCACAAACCGGCAACACGATTGAAATTCCAGAATCGACCGTTCCTGCTTTTAAAGCTGGTAATAAGCTTAAAGAAGCCGTTAACTAATGCGTCTTGATAAATTCTTGAAAGTCTCGCGGCTGATTAAGCGTCGTACAGTAGCTAAGGACGTCTCTGAACAAGGGAGAGTCGTGGTGAATGGACGCGAAGCCAAGCCGAGCAGTGCGGTCAAAGTGGGCGATGAAATTACCGTCCAATTTGGCCAGAAGCTGGTGACCGTGCGAGTGGAACGGCTCGCCGACACTACACGCAAGGACGAGGCTGCAAGTATGTACACTTTGGTAAAGGAAGAGCCTATTGCCAGGGACAACGGTTTGAACTGGTAAGCAGACATCTGATTTTCTCATAACGTTGTACATAGAAGCATTCCTTCATATTTTATGAAGGAATGCTTTTTTCTTTTGGATAATGAGCTTTCGTCTAATATATGCTCGTGAATAGCCAATGCGGTTCTAAATCATGCCCACCCCTTCATAAGCTAAGAACAGAAGGAGGGGTACATGCCATGATTGAACAAGGGAAGTCCAAGCACCATGATCTGCGCATGCAAAGCCGCAAGCAGCTCGACATTTCAGGCGTCAGCAATGTGGAGAGCTTTGACAGTGAAGAGTTTTTGCTTCAGACCGAGCTGGGCCATCTCACCATTCGCGGACAACATTTACATATCAAAAACCTCAGTCTGGAAGAGGGGCTGCTGTCCATTGAAGGTCTGATTACTTCCCTCGTCTACCTAGAGCCTGGGGCCCCGGCCAAAAACGGAAAAAGCCTATTCGGCAAGCTCTTCAAATGAACCCTTACACACAATGGCTGACATTGACGTGGATGCTATTGTCGGGCATAGCGATGGGAGTGGTATTTGACAGCTACCGGGTGCTGTCAATCCGCTTTCATTTTGCCCGTTGGAGTGTTCATATGTTGGACGTGCTGTATTGGGTGGCCTCGGCTTTGTTTATTTTCCGTGTGCTATACGCGAGTAATCGCGGTGAGCTGCGGTTTTATGTCTTTTTAGGACTACTTTTGGGGGTTTGGCTCTATTTTTGGGCCTTTAGTGTTACAACCCAACGTTTTGTGGTAATGTTAATAGAGATCGTTCGCAGACTGACGTTGATCGTGAACAGCATACTGCGCATCCTGATTGTTCTTCCGGTGTTAGCGCTGTATCGGCTGTTACGCAAGCTGGTCGGATGGACATGGGCACTTATTGTGTTCCTAGGAAGGATGCTGATATACATCCTGATGCCGGTTTGGAAGCCGATTCTTTGGTTGATCCGTCCGCTTATAGCGCGCTGGAAGACGCCAGATCCGCTCATAAAGCTAGGTATCAGACTGAAAAATACAGCAAAAAGATGGTTTGGAAGGGGGTAGTATCATGCGTAATTCGTCTGTAGATCGCCATTCATCTCCTACGTCCAAGTCCAATGCGGGCGGGCGCAGGCGAATCATGATTTGGTTGCTATCGCTTGCCGCCTTTGGTAGTTGGGCCATATTCACCTTTTTTTCTCAAGGTATGATCATGGCCGATCGAAATGAACAGCTCACCCAGAAGGAAAAACAGAAGCAAGCTGCTACACAAACGGAACAACAGCTTCAAACCGAAGTGAATCGTCTCAAGGACCCTGAGTACATTGGAGAAATTGCTAGAAGCAAGTACGGTCTTTACAAACCGGAAGAGACGCCAATCATCGGAGATCAAAAATAGAAGTATTATCGGGCCAATGCTTAGTTGACCTTGGTTCCGCCATTTTGTATAATCAAATCACCACAGCGGGATTTTTTTGCAAAAAAATCGGTTGTATATTTTAAGGGAGGATCATTTTATTCTATGGCAATTGAAGTGGGCACCAAGTTAGAGGGCAAAGTGACAGGCATCACGCATTTTGGAGCATTTGTGGATTTGTCTGGAGGTGTCACGGGTCTCGTTCACATCTCGGAAATCGCCGATAATTATGTTAAGGATGTTAACGACCACCTGAAGATTAATGATGTTGTGACGGTGAAAGTCATTAATGTTGACAAAGATGGCAAAATCGGACTTTCCATTAAGCAAACGATTGATAAGCCGGCAAGTGAAGCCCGTCCCCCAAGAGCTCCAAGACCGGAGCGTACAGGAGGATCAGGCGGAGGAGACCGTTTTGGCGGCGGAGGTTCAGGTCCAAGTCAGGGACGCGGTGGTGGTTTCAACCGCGATCGTGGAGGCCGTTCTTTCAAGCCTGCACCGGGTAAACCTTCATTTGAGGATAAAATGTCACGCTTCCTGAAAGATAGTGAGGAACGCATTTCGTCGCTGAAAAAGAACACCGAAGGTAAACGCGGAGGACGCGGCGCGAAGCGTGTTTAATTCACTTTGACAACCGTATCAACCATACACGGAAAACCGTACAGTCGAAAGACTGCTACGGTTTTTTTGCGTTCTACCGACAAGAGATGCGACAAGCCGTGGCTACGGGCAATACATTTGGGTGGGGTTGTACGGGCACATTTTTAAGATTAGTAGTTTTATGAAGAAGAGAAGAAGCATCTACTGAAATGTTGGATGTTTTTTTTGTCGTGTGGACATAATCGTCCGACAAACTCCAACGGTTTTCCGTCTATCTTCTGTGCAAATCGCTAGATTTGGTTTCAGGATGACTGACATAGAGAGGTCGTCCAAAGCGTAGAGAGAGACAACTTCCATCTGCTTCCATACGGGCGCAGCTTGATGTACAGGGGGATGCTCTGTCCTTTCGCGCGGCACGTTTTTTTGTCGGAAATTTCTTGGAATAAGACGTGAGGTTCTGACAAACTTTCTCAATCGTTCCGGTTTAAGATGGGAACATCAAATTGATGAATGGGGTGCCTGACGCATGATGGAGAAATGGAACGTGGTACATTTTCCGGGGTTAAAATCTAGAAAGTCCAAATCCAAAGAGCGTACGGAAGGTTGGCCTTCCAGACTCAAGAAACGGCTCGATTCACATAAAATGGTGCAATGGGTAACCGCGCAAAGATGGATGCTGCTATTGTCAGCTATGGGAGTTTTATTGGGACGCGCCACTATTTTGGACGAGCTTTCTCCTTTTGCCCTCGCTTATTTTGCGGTCATTACGTTCCTTCGGCGTGATCTGATGCTGCCTGTAGCTGTATCCGTTGTGCTAGGCAGCCTGTTAGCTCCTTACCCATCATTATTCATGATTGGTGGTGAGTTAATCGTATTTTATCTCTTGTATCGCGGGTTACGCACCTTCGATCGTCTGGAATTATCCTATGCCCCACTTATGGTCTTCTTGTCTGTGTTTATGGTCAATTTATTTAACGCCGTGATGGCTCCGGCTTTTACATGGTATGAGCTTGTCATTGTGGGAACGGATGCGGTACTCAGTTTTATGCTTACATTGGTGTTCACACAGGCCATACCGCTGTTTACGTACCGCAAGAAGGCAAGCCAGCTCAAAAATGAAGAAATTTTGTGTCTTATTATTCTATTAGCCTCTGTGATGACGGGAGCAGTAGGATGGACCGTTCATTCACTGTCTGTCGATCATGTACTTTCACGATATTTGGTCTTGGTGTTTGCTTTGGTGGGAGGTGCTTCCCTGGGTGCTTCGGTCGGTGTGATTACCGGTTTAATTTTGAGCCTGGCCAATATGTCTGCAATTGTGCAGATGAGTCTACTTGCTTTTGCAGGTTTGCTGGCAGGGATGCTGCGTGAAGGGAGGAAAGGTGCAGTGGCCCTTGGTATGCTGTTGGGATCTTCCATTTTGACGATCTATCTGGATGGGACTGGAGACGTGCTGACATCAACCTGGGAGAGCTGCGCGGCAATCCTATTATTTTTAATGACTCCAAAAAGTTTCTTTAAAGCGGTTTCTACCTATGTCCCGGGTACGCAGGATCACGCCAAGTCACAGCATGAATATGCCAAAAGGGTTCGTGATCTCACTGCCGAGCGGGTAACGAAATTCTCCCGTGTATTTAGCCAGCTGTCCCGCAGTTTCCATCAGATATCTGCGAGTGAGGGAGCAAAACCGGACGGAGAAATCGAACACTTTATGAATGCGGTGGCGGAAGGAACATGTGCCTCTTGCTTTAAGTGCGAGCAGTGCTGGGACGGCAAGTTTATGCAAACCCATCAGTATATGACAGAAATGATGAGTGCCATTGAGGATAATCCTGATTTGGAGCCGGAGCAGATGCCGCCGCAATGGAGCAAGGCATGTGCCAAAACGGGCGCTGTCCTGCAGGTTATGAAACAGCAGTATAGTCTCTACCAGCATAATATGCAGTGGAAGCGCCAAGTATACGATAGTCGTCAGCTTGTTGCTGACCAACTCTCAGGTGTATCGCAAATTATGGAGGATTTAGCGCGGGAAATTCAGCGGGAAGGGCAGACCATGCATCGGCAGGAAGAGCAAATCCGAGAGGCTCTTGATAGGCTGGGCTTGTCCATCCAATCAATCGAAATTATTAGCCTGGATGCAGGCCAGGTTGAAATTGAGATTGTCCACGCCTATACAAGGGGATTTGATGAATGTCGGAAAATTATTGCTCCACTGCTGTCGGACATACTAGACGAGCATATAGCTGTCATGCGCGAAACGGAGGCAGATCGCCGCCAAGGCTTGGCTACAGTCATGTTCGGCTCTGCCAAAACATATGAGATTGCTACAGGAGTAGCTAGTGCCGCCAAAGGAGGCGATTTCTTCTCAGGAGACAGCTACAGCATGATGGAGCTAGGGAATGGGACTTTCGCAGTCTCTTTAAGCGATGGTATGGGGAACGGAGAGCGTGCGCAGCAAGAGAGCAGTGCAGCACTTAACATTTTGGAAGAACTACTGCAATCGGGTATGGACGAAAAATTGGCGATCAAGTCGGTTAACTCTGTGCTGATGCTCCGATCACCTGAGGAAATGTATGCTACGGTGGATATGGCGCTGATTGATCAGTATACGGCCCGGACAACCTTTATGAAGATTGGATCTACACCGAGCTTTATTAAAAGAGGAGAGGAGGTCATTCCCGTATCTGCCAGCAATTTACCGATTGGCATTATACAGGATATCGAAGTTGATTTGGTTTCGCTGCAACTCCAGCCGGGGGATATTCTCATTATGATTACAGACGGTATATACGATTCACCGGGTTATGCAGTCAATAAAGAGATATGGATGAAACGCATGATTCAGGAAATTGAAAGTGAAGATCCACAGCAATTGGCTGACTGTTTGCTAGAACGGGTTATTCGATACCAACAAAATCAAATCTATGATGATATGACTGTAGTTGTTAGTAAAATAGATCATTTTCACCCAGAGTGGGCAACTCTCCATGTACCCGGCATGAGGTGGTTAGAACGTCCACGGACGGTGAGCTAGACTGACATTGCCCGGGAAATTCCTTATACATTTTTAAAAATCCGCATCCTTCGTTTGAATCGTTCCGGATTAGGCAAAGATAGAATCTATCGGAATAGATTAAGAGGAAGCGGAGGTCAAAAAGCGATGAAGCAAATTTTGATCATTACAGATGGATGCTCTAACGTAGGTGTTAGCCCAGTTATGGCGGCTGCCCAAGCTTTACGGGAGGGAATTACAGTGAACGTCGCTGGAGTCATAGACTACGGAACCATCGGCGAGCTTGGGAGCGCAGAAATTCAGGAAATTGCTAAAGCAGGGGGAGGGTTTAGCCAAATCGTCGGTACGAAGCAGTTGGCGCAAACCATGCAGATGATGACGCGCAAAACAGTGGTTCAAACGATTCAGCAGGCGGTTAATAGAGAGTTAACGCACATTTTGGGTGAGGGCGGTGCCCGGCATATCGGTGAACTGCCTCCGGCCAAACGAGCCCAGGTAGTTGAGGTAATGGATGAATTGACAGAAACTAGCCCTCTGGAAATTGCTTTACTCATTGATGCAAGTGCAAGCATGAAGCCTAAGCTGCCTGCTGTAGAGGACAGTATCCGCGATTTGCTGCTCAGCTTACAGTCTAGAAGCGGACTCAGCCGTATATCTGTATTTCATTTCCCGGGCGGACGAATGGGAGAAGACGCAGTCATGGATATCGGGTGGACCTCTGAGCTTGACCAGATCAAATCGATATTCGGACGCTTGCGGATGAAAGGAGCGACACCGACAGGACCGGCCATTTTACAAGTGATTGATTATTACCGATATGTTACACTAGGGGAACAGAAAGATCTGGAAGAATCCTATAGCAAAGGAGAAGGGATGCTCGGTGACTACGTCGTCTGATCCCGTTCTTGCACCCGGAACGGTCATCAAGGGCAAGTGGAAGCGGAGTAGCTATGTCATCCAGCGCTTGCTGGGCCGGGGAGCGAACGGAACTGTATATTTGGTAAAAGAAGCACAGGCCGATCGGCAATTTGCTCTCAAAATGGGAAAGAACACGCTTGATCTGCAATCGGAGATTAATGTGCTGACCACATTACAGTCTCAAGGGACTCAGGCTGCCCTCCAGCGCAATGGAAATCCTTCCTTCTTGTTTGAGGTGGATGATGTAGTGTTACGTAGTGGGGAGATCCCCTTTTATGTTATGCGATACGTCAAAGGAGATCCGCTTCATAAATTTGTGGCAGCCAAAGGGTCTGAGTGGTATGGTGTGGCTGGAACCGGCATACTGAATCGTCTGGCCGATCTCCATCAGGCAGGATGGGTGTTTGGCGACCTGAAGCCTCAAAATATATTGGTCAATGCCTATGGAGAGGCTGAGTTGATTGATTATGGCGGGGTGTCCCTTGCAGGTCGGAGTGTTAAACAATTTACAGAATGGTACGACAGGGGATTCTGGAATGCTGGTAGCCGAAATGCTGATCCCCAGTATGACCTGTTTGCCTTTGCTCTTCTAACGATTCATATATTAGAGAGCGAATCGTTAAAGGCAGCTGCGAGCAGGCTACCACAGCTACGTAATACGGCAGAATTGACAGTCATCATTCGTCGCAGCCGTATATTGCGCCCCTACGCCGAATGGCTGCTGGGTGCAGTGCGTGGAGAATATTCCGATACTCGTGCAGCGGCCCGAGCTTGGTCGCGTCTGGCTTCCGCACATGTCAGGCAATCATCTGTCAAAAGGGGAAATCCACGCTGGCTGGGATATGCTTTTACGGTATCGCTTTTGCTGCTTGCCGGAGCGCTCTGGATTGCGTTAAGGTAGCAGCATGACTTACATAAGATAACAGAGGATCATCATTTTTACGGTCGGGAGAAAAGAGGGTCGTAAATGGGAACAACAAAACCGACCGGTGTTGTACAGGAAGTACTCGCTTTGGCGCGAGAACATTCACTGTGGAGCCCCGGAGACTGCATTGTGGTTGCTGTATCCGGTGGACCGGATTCGGTGGCCCTTTTGCACATTTTACATGAAATATCCGTTATACATATGCCATTACAACTCGTCTGCGCTCATGTTCATCATGGCTTCAGGCCAGAGGAATCGGATGCGGAGGCTGAAGAGGTACACAATATTGCCCGAAAGCTCAAGCTTCCATTTGAAATGATTCGGATGGATGCACCGGCTTATATGAAGGAGAGCGGTAAGGGTCCACAGGAAGCCGCCCGTGAGCTACGGTACAGCTTTCTACATGATACGGCTACGAAGTGGGAGGCACAGCATATTGCTATGGCTCACCATGGCGATGATCAAGCGGAAACAGTTCTCTTGCACTTGCTGCGCGGTAGCGGACCGGCGGGTTTGGCGGGTATGCGTTTGGCACGCAATGAAAAAAATGTGCAACTCATTCGCCCGCTACTTCGTATGTACAAGGCTGACTTGATTGCGTATTGCAACTTTTATGGTCTTTCCTATGTGACAGACAGCACTAATTTATCGTCTAAATACCGTCGTAATGCTATCCGCATGGATGTGCTCCCTTTTTTGGGGCAATATAATGAGCAACTGACACCGTCCCTGAATCGGCTGGCCGAAACGATGGCTGACGAAAATGATTTTATGGAGGCAGCTACACTGTCAGCATATGAGAAAATGGTGCACTTCAATAATGGCAGGTACATGTTTTCCATCGCTTCATATCGTAAGCTATCCGTTGCTTTACAACGGAGGTTGATTAAACTAATATTAAATTATCTGCCTTCGGGCAGTGAAAATTTTGATTTTCGTAAAATTGAGACCGTTCGACTAAGACTTCTCCAAGAGACATCTTCTACGTGGAGCTTGGACTTGGGCGGCGGTGCGGTTGGAGTCCGCGAATATGACCAGGCGGTTTTGTTTGACCGTACGCAAGTCGTTATGGGTGAATGGAGCTATGGACTGAGCGTATTGCCTATTTCCGGTGAGCTGGAGTTGCCTGAAGCGGGTGGTATACTCCGGTGGCGAAGAGCTTCCTATTGGGATGGACACCATCCGGCGAATGAGGAAGAAGCATGGTTCGACGCAGACGAATTGACTTTGCCGTTGACTGTACGTTCGCGATTACCTGGAGATACCATGTATGTAATGGGATTAAACGGAAGAAAAAAGGTTAAAGATATTTTTATTGATGAAAAAATACCTCCTTTAATGCGTTCCGTTATTCCTATCGTCTGCGACCACTCTGGAGTTGTTCTCTGGATTCCGGGCGTACGACGTTCTGTACATGCTGCGGTGCAAAAGCACACGTCTTCGGTTATATATATGTCATGGCAAAGACGAGAGAGTCCGGGGCACCAGTAATTGCGCAGGAACGGCTTTCATAGTATAAACTTAGGAGGTTTACACCGTTGCAAAATGATATTCAGGAAGTATTGATCAGTGAAGAAGAGATTCAGAGTAAAATCAAGGAATTGGGCGCACAGCTTAGCGTGAAATATGAAGGAAAAAATCCATTGGTGATTTGCGTGCTGAAGGGTGCGTTTATCTTTATGGCGGATTTGGTTAAATCCATTACAGTGCCGTTGGAACTTGATTTCATGGCTGTATCTAGTTATGGAGTATCCACCAAATCATCAGGCGTTGTTAAAATCATCAAAGATTTGGACGCTTCAGTGGAAGGACGCGATGTTCTGATTGTCGAAGATATTATCGACAGTGGTCTGACGCTGACACATTTGATTGAATTGCTTAAGAATCGTAATGCCAATTCGGTATGTGTCGTAACTTTGTTCGACAAGCCTGCACGCCGGACCGTTAATCTTGAAGCTGATTACACCGGATTTACACTTCCGGATGCGTTTGTTGTCGGCTATGGTCTGGACTATGCCGAGCATTACCGGAACCTCCCATACATAGGGATTTTGAAGCCGGAAATCTACACCAGCTAATCTCAGCCTCCAGTCCTAGGACTAAATAGGGTCCTTTGTTGAGAAGGGCTTACAGGCTATGGTAAAATAACTTAAGTGTCTCGAGAGGAGGTAGGGGATGAATCGGTTCATCCGGAATTCTGGTTTTTATTTGATTCTTTTTTTAGTTGTGGTGGGTATCGTTCAGTTTGTTAGCAACAGTAACGAAGCCTCCGATCTCCCTAGATATGACCAATTACGGCAAGAGGTTAAAGCTAATAACATCTCTAAAGTAACGGTCCAATTTGACGGTTACGCCTATCTTGTAACCGGTGCATATAAGAAGCAGCCGGCTAATGCTAAATCAACCAATTTTTCCGTATACGTTCCGCCAACGGATCAAGCACTAAGTGAACTGGTGAATGCCAGCGAAACGAACGGGTTTGAATACGTGCAGAAGAAAATGGAAGGCGAAAGCATTTGGCTGACATTTTTGACTTCTATCATTCCTTTGGTGATCATGTTCCTGTTGTTCTTCTTCCTGTTTAATCAGGCACAGGGCGGTGGCGGCAAAGTAATGAACTTCGGCAAGAGCAAAGCCCGTCTGTATAACGAAGAGAAGAAGAAAGTTACCTTCGAAGACGTAGCAGGGGCTGACGAAGAGAAACAGGAGCTTGTCGAAGTCGTAGAATTCTTGAAGGACCCACGCAAGTTCGCAGCTGTGGGTGCTCGTATTCCAAAAGGGGTTCTGTTAGTGGGCCCTCCAGGTACGGGTAAAACACTCTTGGCGAGAGCTGTTGCAGGCGAGGCCGGAGTGCCATTTTTCAGCATCTCGGGTTCTGATTTTGTAGAAATGTTCGTCGGGGTCGGTGCTTCCCGTGTTCGTGACTTGTTCGAGAATGCGAAGAAGAACGCACCTTGTATCATTTTCATTGATGAAATTGATGCCGTTGGACGTCAACGTGGCGCCGGATTGGGTGGCGGACATGATGAACGTGAGCAAACGCTCAACCAATTGCTCGTAGAGATGGATGGATTCGGCGCAAACGAAGGCATCATTATCGTTGCTGCTACTAACCGTCCGGATATTCTAGATCCGGCCTTGCTTCGTCCAGGTCGGTTTGACCGTCAAATTACGGTTGACCGTCCAGATGTTAAAGGCCGCGAAGCAGTATTGCATGTACATGCACGCAACAAACCATTAACGAAGGATGTTAAATTGGACGTCATTGCGAAACGTACAACAGGCTTTACGGGCGCTGATCTGGAAAACCTGTTGAACGAAGCTGCCTTGCTGGCGGCTCGTCGCAATCGCAGAGATATTTCGATGCGAGAAGTAGATGAAGCGATCGACCGCGTTATCGTAGGTACTGAAAAACGCAGCCGCGTAATCAGTGACCGCGAGAAACGAATTGTTGCTTATCATGAAGCAGGGCATACGATTATCGGTTACTTCCTAGAGAATGCCGATATGGTTCACAAGGTAACTATTATTCCACGTGGACGTGCAGGCGGATATGTCATCATGCTTCCGAAGGAAGACCGCATGCTGACAACCAAGCAGGAATTGCTGGACAAAATCACTGGATTGCTGGGTGGACGTGTTTCCGAGGAGCTGTTTATTGGTGAGATCGGAACAGGGGCTTATAGTGACTTCCAGCAAGCGACAAGCATTGCGCGTAGTATGATCGTAGAATACGGTATGAGTGAGAAGCTCGGCCCGATGCAGTTTGGAACTTCCCAAGGTCAAGTATTCCTTGGACGCGATATCGGTCATGAGCAGAACTACAGTGATCAGATCGCTTATCAGATTGACCAGGAGATGAATCGCTTCATCACTGACTCTTATGAGCGTGCTAGAGAACTCTTGACGAAGTATTCCAAAGAGGTTCATTTGATCGCTCAAACATTGCTGGAAGAAGAAACTCTGGAACTTGAACAAATCAAACGTTTGATCGAGACAGGTTCTTTGGACGGCAATACGAATGAGGGAGAAGGAACACCAGAAAACGGTGAACCTGTGATCGATAATATCGGAGATGTTCGTGTACGTATTCAAGGTAAGGATGACGAACCTAAGAATACAACGGATCAACCAAACGATATCCCTAATCTGAAAAAGCCAGAGGATGATAACAATTCAGGGAATTCCGGTGGTACTCCACCGACAACAACCTGATCATCTGATGGATAGTTGAATAAGCATATATGTAAGCTTCGGGGAACCAGATCCTACTGGTTTTCCGGAGCTTTTTTAAATATGGAAGATTATTGCTAACGTGATTTGACAGACAAAGGAACGTTGTGTACATTTATTGTTAAATAAACGGCTGTCGCCTTCTTAGCTTAAAAGGCCAACAGTCGTTGCAATCGACTTACTATCATTTTGAACATATTCCGTGAGCGCATACTGTACAATCTATGGTGTGCGCTATTCTTCTGTGAAATCAGGTGAAGGCATGATTCCAAGATATCTAGTTGATTTTGATGTAGCGGAATTGACCCAATACGAAGCCGACGTCTTGATTATCGGCTCCGGCATTGCGGGCTTATACACGGCGATTAAGGCTGCGGAGAATCGGAAAGTGTTGCTGATTACCAAGAAAACTTTAATGGAAAGCAACACACGTTATGCTCAAGGCGGCATTGCTGCTGTCACATCGGACGAGGATACACCAGCTTATCACATGCAAGATACTCTGATTGCTGGTGCAAGTCTGTGTGAACCCGAGGCGGTCAGAACGCTTGTTCATGAAGGCCCAGACGGCATTAAAGAGTTAATACGATTGGGGACAGCCTTTGACCGTGTGGATGGTGAGCTAGCGCTGACTCGAGAAGGGGCGCATAGTCATCGTCGCATTTTGCATGCAAATGGAGATGCCACCGGTTATGAAATCGTGCGTGCCTTATCACAGCAGGTTGCTGCCCATCCCGGTATCGAGGTGTGGGAAGAGTGTATGGTCATTGACCTGCTGACTGAGCATGGTGAGTGTATTGGAGCCCTCGTCCAAATGCCAGATGGAGAAAGGTCGTATATCACTGCCAATGCAACCATTTTGTGTTCAGGAGGTAGCGGGCAATTATACCGTTATACGACTAACCCGGATATCGCAACTGGGGACGGTATTGCTATGGCATATCGTGCTGGGGCGGTTGTACGGGATATGGAGTTCGTACAGTTTCATCCTACGGCATTGTGCCATCCGGGCGCTCCAAGGTTTCTAATTTCTGAAGCAGTACGGGGAGAAGGTGCCGTATTACGCAACATTCATGGAGAACGCTTCATGGACAAGTATGATTCCCGGCAGGAGCTTGCACCCAGAGATATCGTAGCTCGTGCGATCATCCATGAGATGGAACGCACCCAGGCTACGTTTGTATACCTGGATATTACACACGAGCCGCCTGAGCGGGTAAAGCAACGCTTTCCAACGATTTATCGGACGTGTCTGTCATATGGTTTGGATATGACGACAGGCTGGATTCCTATTGCTCCTGCTGCCCATTATATGATGGGTGGTGTCCAGACTAATCTATACGGGGAAAGCTCCATTAAACGGTTGTTCGCCTGTGGTGAGACCTCTTCCACTGGTGTTCACGGCGCTAATCGTCTGGCGAGCAATTCGTTATCTGAAGCTATTGTGTTCGCCAGCAGGATTATCGAGCGGCTGCATTCATTGCCACCGCTGGTTGGTCATACTTTGATATCTTACAATGATAACCGTGCAGAATTTCAGGCTTCATCCGTCGCGGAACAGCGGTATAAGCTGCAAGAAACGATGGTTCATTATGCTGGAGTTCGTCGGCATAGTGAAGGGCTGCAAGCAGCTTTAGAAGAGCTGCGCGGGCTAGTGACTGCTTTTCAGGCTGTGATCACCAGTCGGGAAGAGATCGAATTCGCCAATTTGCTCACCTGTGCTTTATTAGTAGCCGATGGTGCGTTGCTGCGTGAGGAGAGTCGAGGGGCACACTATCGTGAGGACTTCCCTGAGACAGATGATCGCAAGTGGCGAAAGCATGTTCAGCAGCGACGTGAGCAAGGCATAACGGAGGAGAGCGTTCATGACATCTAACAGCGAGCTTTATGGAGAGTTTAGCGGATATCAGGAAGAACTGACGGCACAAATTCGCAGCTGGCTGCGAGAAGATACAGGTTCTGGCGATGTGACCACACGTTGGACGATTGAGCCGGGCCACCAATCCAAGGCTGTCATTCATGCCAAGGAGAGCGGTGTGATTGCGGGTTTACCTGTGGCGGAAATTGTATTTCGAGTAGTGGACCCTTCCTTGTCGTTCGCTCCGTTGGTGACCGATGGTCAGTGGATTGAAAAGGGGAGCGTTTTGGCAGAAGTGAGTGGAAGTACTCATGCGATTTTGACCGGGGAGCGATTGGCGTTAAATTTACTCCAGCGGATGTCCGGTATTGCAACGCGGACGCGAACTTTTATAGATCAATTGCACAGACTTTCCACGCGCTTGGTGGACACACGTAAAACAACACCAGGGCATCGACTGTTGGAGAAGTATGCTGTGCGTGTAGGTGGCGGCTCGAATCATCGCTTTGGTCTATACGATGCTGTTATGATTAAGGATAATCATATTAAGGGCGCGGGTGGGATTGCACAGGCGGTGAGCCGAGCGCGCGCGCACATACCGCATACAATGACGATTGAAGTAGAGACGGAAAACATGACGCAAGTCCGGGAAGCCCTGGAGGCTGGGGCGGATATTATTATGCTGGATAACATGTCCGTCCCAGATATGAAGGAAGCCGTTCGATTCATTCGTGAACAGGCCCCACACGTCAAAACAGAAGCCTCAGGCAATGTATCGCTGGATACAGTGCGTGAGATGGCTGAGAGCGGCGTAGATGTGATTTCTGTAGGCAGGCTGACATACTCTTTTCATAATCTGGATATCAGCCTTGACCTTAACGCTAAGAAAGATAGGTGACACCCATTGATTCTTGTAGTGGATGTAGGTAATACCAATATTGTTCTGGGGATCTATGAAGGGCGCGAGCTGTTGCATCACTACCGGATCAGCACCTCCAGACAGGCAACCGCAGATGAATACGGCGTACTCATACATAATCTTTTTAGTATGGGCGGCGTATTAAAGGATGACATTCAGGGAGTTATTATTTCCTCTGTCGTTCCGCCATTGGTCCGTGTATTAGAGGAAATGTGCGATAAATATATAGGCAAAACGCCGTTAATCGTCGGACCGGGAATCAAGACCGGTCTTAATCTGCGTTACGAGAATCCGCGTGAAGTAGGCGCGGATCGGATCGTGAACGCTGTTGCGGCTGTAGAACGATTCGGCGGACCTCTCGTTGTGGTGGATTTTGGAACAGCGACCACGTTTGATTGTATTGATGATAAGGGAAACTACCTGGGTGGAGTCATTGTGCCGGGTATCGGCATTTCGACGGAGGCACTGTATCAACGGGCTTCCAAGCTCCCTCGTATTGAGTTGGAAAAACCCAAAAAGGTTATTGGTCGGAATACAGTCCACGCCATGCAAGCCGGGATTATTTTCGGTTATGCTGGACAAGTGGATGGCATTGTGAGGCGCATTAAGGAAGAAATGCAGGTGGAACCCACGGTTATTGCCACCGGAGGTCTTGCAGAGCTAATCGCATCAGAGACAGAGAGCATTCAGAAAGTGTTGCCGATGTTGACGCTCGAAGGATTACGCATCATTTACCAACGTAACGCCGAATAAAAAGTAGATATAAGTTGCCGCTGAGTCAAGCCGACGATCTTATCGGTTTGGATTAGCGGCGTTTTTCGTCTATACTGAAATATGTTACGTTTTTGAACAATTCGCGTGATCTGTCGATGCAGGTTGTTTATATAGTAGGAAATGATGCTTCAAGGATGAGGGAATACTAACGAAAATAAGCAGCATGGCTGCCTTGGATAATAGGGGAGGATATCAAAATGGAAAATAAGCAGGATCGACTTATTCGCGGCACAGCCATGGATGGAAGGGTCAGAGCTTTTGCAGTTCGGACAACACAATTGGTAGAGGAGTTGCGGAGAAGACATGATACTTATCCTACGGCAACCGCTGCTTTGGGACGAACCCTTACAGCGGGTGCAATTATGGGTTCTATGCTAAAAGGCAAAGAACGATTGACCATTCAAGTCAAAGGCGATGGACCGATTGGGCAAATTGTCGTTGATGCCAATGCTGTAGGAGAAGTGAGGGGTTATGTTACTGAACCACACGTGCATTTGCCGAGCAATAGTATGGGCAAACTGGATGTAGCGGGTGCCGTAGGTACAGAAGGATTCATTCATATTATCAAGGATTTGGGGTTAAAAGAACCGTACCGCGGTAGTATCCCGATTATTTCCGGCGAGCTCGGTGAGGACTTTACCTATTATTTTGCCAAATCCGAACAGACTCCGTCAGCGGTGGGTTTGGGTGTGCTGGTAGATACGGATAACTCCGTTATTGTGGCCGGCGGATTTATTATTCAGTTGCTTCCAGGTCTGAATGATGATGAGATTACTGCTATCGAAAATGCAGTTGGCTCAATTCCACCCGTTACCGCTCTGCTGGATCAAGGGCTGGAGCTTGATGAAATGCTGCGTTGGATGCTGCCGGACGTTCGAGTTCTGGATGAAATGGATATCCATTTTCAATGTGAGTGCTCACGCGAGCGCGTGGAAAAAACATTGATCAGTCTGGGAGAAAGTGAATTAAAGCAATTAATTGAAGAAGAAGGACAGGCTGAGGTCGTGTGTCACTTTTGTAATGAGGCTTATCAGTTTAATAAGGATGAATTGCAAAATCTGTTAGATCAAGCCAAGGCCTAACCGGATAGGCGGTGCAAGCGATGACTACACGGGAAAAGGGATTATGGACAGCTGTCATTATTCTGACCGTTAGCGTCGCCGCCTTAGGTGGTCTTATCATGCTTCGGGGGCTGTTAAAGCCGGGTGATGTAAGCAAGGATGACGGCGATCATACTGTGGCGGAGATGGGTCAGGAAGGCATATCGGAGGAACAGTGGGTAGCGGAACTGAAAAAGCGATATGGAACGAATACGCTGTTGCAAATGTTGAATCGTAAAGCCGTGCAGGCTGAAGCCAAGCGTCTCGGTATTAAGATCACCCAAGAGGATTTACAGCAAGTGCTGGAGCAGGATAGTAAAGGGTACGACTCAGAACATGCCTACTTTGAGGAAATGCAGCGACAGTTTGGCTTAAATCCGGTTGACTTGCGGAATGAAGCGGAGTACCGGATTGGCTTGGAGAAAATAGCCACCCAAGGTATTCAGGTTGAGGAAACGGAGATTGACGAGTATTGGGAACAGCACCCCGAAGAGTTTGCCGTTGGTAAGCAGATCAAACTGGCAGCTATTTATGTGGCTAAAGCAGAGGAAGCAGAGACGTTGCTCGATCGGGTCAAGCAAGGAGAAAGCTTCGACATGCTGCTTCGGGAGCATTCAGTCTCAGGTAACCCTCTTGGCGAGGATCACAGCGGACAGTTGGGATGGTTGGATGAATATGATCCATTTCAACCAGAGGCAGTCATGAAGGCGGCGAGAGAACTAAGCTCCGGGGATGTTGCAGGTCCCATCTCTGTTAATGATGGCTATGCGGTCATTTATGTACAGGATGTCAGACTAAAAAATTCTCCCGATAAGCAGCAAATTCGTCAGCAAATCCGCCGCTCTCTTGCGCTTGCACAAGCCGCTCCTTTGGACGAGGTCGAAAAGAGTCTGCGTGATAAATATGGAGCTCGTATTTTATCTGGGAAAGAGGCACCCTCTGCTTCTCTTTAGCATAGTGAAAGGATCTTGCTTTTGATGAAGATACGGTGCCGATAACGCGGGAGAACAGCCTATTGGCTTATTTACTTGTATTGACATTGGAATTGAAGATTGTTATGATTAGCGTATAAAACCAACTATTTTTATCGGAAATTAAATGAACGGCATAAAACTAAGATAGATTTACCTAGAATCATCTACAATATGTTTTCGCAATTTTTAATATATCATCTACAGTCAGGGAGGAATTATCATGGCTAAAGTTGTTAATAACATCACCGACCTTATCGGGGAGACTCCCCTCGTTCGCCTCAACCGGATCGTACCGGAAGATAGCGCCGAAATTTATTTGAAACTGGAATATCAGAACCCGGGCTCCAGTGTAAAAGACCGTATTGCGATTAGTATGGTGGAAGAAGCTGAGCGTGAAGGTCTGCTTAAGCCGGGCGGTACCATTATTGAAGCAACTAGCGGTAACACAGGAATCGGCCTGGCTATGGTTGCTGCTGCGAAGGGATATAAAGCAGTAATTGTTATGCCAGAAACGATGAGTATAGAGCGTCGTAATTTGTTGCGTGCTTATGGAGCCGAGCTTGTGTTAACACCTGGCTCAGAGGGTATGAACGGATCTGTTAAAAAAATGGAAGAGCTATTGAGCGAAAACCCGGATTATTTCGCTGCCGAGCAGTTCAAGAACAAAGCCAATATCAAAATTCACCGTGAAACGACGGGTCCTGAGATCGTAGAAGCGATTCGCTCCATTGGCGGCACGCTGGATGCTTTTATAGCAGGTATAGGGACTGGTGGAACCATTTCCGGTGCTGGAGAAGTGCTTAAAAAAGAATTCCCTGATATTAAAATCGTGGCTGTAGAGCCCGCTTCTTCCCCATTGCTAGCAGGCGGCAAGCCAGGACCTCACAAAATTCAAGGGCTGGGTGCAAACTTTATTCCTGAAATTCTAAATCGCGATATCTATGATGAAATTTTTCATGTAGAAAACGATGAAGCTTTCGAGGTAGCGCGTAGAGTGGCCAAGGAAGAGGGCATTTTGTCCGGTATTTCTTCTGGCGCGGCTGTTCATGCGGCCTTGAAGCTTGCTAAGCAATTGGGCAAGGGTAAGCGGATTGTTGTCATTATTCCAAGTAATGGCGAACGTTACCTGAGTACACCACTATACAATTTCGAGCTGTAATTATGTCGTAATTGTGTATACTATACGTAAGGAAACCCTCATTTCCCTGTAACCGGGGGGATGAGGGTTTCTTTGTAGGGAGAAGAACGCAGACTTTTGGTATAGTAAGGGAAGGGGTAGCACACACAGATGAAATGGACAGCTAGAGTGACGGAGGCGCAGTGGCAAACCTGGCAGGAGGAAGGCTGGAGTGTACTTCCCTATATTGCTGAGTACCCTTTGCCCGTAGGCGGTTTACCTTCATCGTGGCGGAGGGCTTGGGAGGATTCGTCGCCATATGCCTTCTTGCTGGAGAGCGCTAAAGGTGGAAGGTATACCTATCTGGCCTTGAATCCGGTTGCTATATTGGAAGGCAAGGGAGAACAAGCAGTTTGGACTGATTTGCAAAGCGGCGAGCATGGTGATATACATGGACAACCTTTGACAGTCATGAACGATTGGATCGCTTCTTACCGTGCGCCGCGTGTGCCTGGCATGCCTTTTTTCTCTGGGGGATTTGCGGGTTATCTAGGCTACGATGTAGCTCGCTCGCTGGAGCGTTTGCCAACTCAAGCTGCAGACGACACGGATATACCTGATTATGTATGGATGCGGGTGAATGAGCTATGGATTTATGATCACGAAACATCATACCTATATTGTGCTGTTCATATGCCTAATCCTGCCCGCTCCGGTGAATTCAGTAGCCAGACTGATTTGGCGAATGAGCTTATGGTGGATGAGACCACATCCATACTTGGCAAGCTTTATGCGGAAGCGGTCCAACGTGCAGAACGCATGCTGACTCAGTGGAAGGACATCATACGTGCGGGAGAGACTGATCCAGCTCATCCTCGTCGTTATGCTCGGCTGTCTGAAAAAGGATTAGAGGCTGCTCATCAAGAATCTGAAGGCTGGAAAACGGCATTCAGTCAACAAGATTTTGAACATGCCGTGAAACGTGTGCAGGAATATATTGCCCAAGGGGATGTATTTCAGGTTAACTTGTCGATTCGTCAGCAACGTACGCTTGCAGCCCTTCCTGAGAATATATATGAATGGCTTCGTCTGCTGAATCCATCTCCTTATATGGGGGTACTGCGAATGCCAGATTTACAGATCGTCAGTGGCTCACCGGAATTGCTGGTGAAGCTGGAGGATGGACGTGTGAGCGCTCGACCTATTGCAGGTACGAGAAGAAGGGGGCTAACACCTGATGAAGACGCCGCTATGGCTGCAGAGCTTCTATCAAGTGAAAAAGAACGCGCCGAGCATATTATGCTCGTTGATCTGGAGCGTAACGATATCGGACGAATTGCTGAATACGGATCGGTGCATGTTCCTGAATTGCTGACTGTCGAATACTATTCGCACGTTATGCATTTGGTTTCTCAGGTTGAGGGGAAGTTAGCCTCGGGTCGTACAGCTATAGACGTAATTGCTGCTACCTTCCCGGGCGGAACCATTACCGGAGCTCCTAAGGTGCGCACGATGGAAATTATTGAAGAATTGGAGCCCGTCCGTCGGGGTCCTTATACGGGGTCCCTTGGATGGATTGACTATAATGGTAATATGGAATTAAATATTATAATAAGAACACTAGCTGTTCAGGGCAATACTGCCTATTTACAGACAGGTGCGGGTATCGTCATTGATTCAGACCCGTACAGGGAATATCGGGAGTGTCGGAACAAGGCCAGAGCTGTCATGAAGGCGGTACAATGTGGGGAAGAAGAAGCCGCTTTGAACAGGAGCGGTATCACAGGAGGGTGAGTCAAATGATTTTGGTGATTGATAATTATGATTCATTTACGTACAATCTTGTTCAATATCTGGGTGAACTTGGCGAAGAAGTAACCGTAAAACGGAATGATGAGATTGATGTGAAAGGCATAGAAGAGCTGGCACCAGAGCATATTTTGATCTCGCCAGGTCCATGCACACCAAATGAGGCGGGAATATCGCTGGATGTAATCAACCATTTTAAAGGCCGGATTCCGATTTTTGGCGTGTGTCTCGGTCACCAGGCCATCGGACAGGCTTTTGGCGGTAAGGTTATCCGCGCTGATCGGCTCATGCATGGCAAAACATCACCGATTCTCCATCACAATACCTCAGTATTCGAAGGCCTGCCTTCTCCATTTACAGCCACCCGGTATCATTCATTGTTGGTAGAGCGTGAGAGCCTGCCTGAATGTCTAGAGATTACCGCTGAAACCGCAGAGGGTGAAATTATGGGTTTGCGGCATAAAGAGTTTGCCGTAGAAGGAGTTCAGTTCCATCCCGAATCCATTATTACGGACTACGGGCATCAACTGTTGCGCAATTTCCTAAAACGCAAGGTAGGCGTCTGATTTATGAGATATATTGGAGTCAATGGCGTCCTCACGGAAGCCGCAAAAGCCGTGATTCACGTAAGTGATCACGGCTTTTTATACGGTATGGGCTTGTTTGAAACATTCCGAACTTATAAGGGTGTTCCATTTTTGCTGGATCGGCATCTGCATCGACTGAAGGAAGGCTGTCGAATGCTTGGCATTCCTTTTCAACCGGATGAAGAGCAGCTTACAAAACACATCCAGCATCTGATGGCGGCAAATGGATTGAATGAAGCCTATATCCGCTACACTGTATCCGCAGGTGAAGAGGCTCTGGGCTTGCCATCTGGTGACTACACGCGGCCCAACCATATTTTGTTCGCCAAGCCGTTGCCCTCTATAAATACACAACCCGGGCAATCATCGGCGCTTCAGCTGCTGCGAACCCCCAGAAACACTCCGGAGGGTGAGGTTCGATTAAAATCGCTCCATTATATGAATAATGTTCTTGCGAAGCGGGAACTTCAGCAATATGCTGAGGCTGTTCGTTATAAGGCTGAAGGAATAATGCTTACAGCCAACGGTTTTCTAGCAGAGGGAATAGTTAGCAATCTGTTTTTTGTGCGGAATAATACGCTGTATACCCCTGACTTGTCTACAGGAATTCTGCCAGGCATTACACGTGAGTTCATTTTGGAGTTGGCGGACTTGCGGGGCATTCCATGTGAGCAAGGGTTATACCACTGGGATGAGCTGAAACAGGCTGATGAAATTTTTATGACCAACTCTATACAAGAAATACGACCTGTGGATTTATTGTTGGAGCCGGGAGAAGTGGCAAGCCATTTATCGGTTCCTTTGGCGCAGACCGAGTCCATAACAGCTTTGCTGTTGCACGATTATAGGCAGAAAGCAGGGATGAAGTGAATATACCAACTCTTTATCAACGTAGCTATCAAATGGGGGATGCCAAGCTTACACTCGGACACTCCACCCAGATTATGGGCATTCTCAATGTGACCCCGGATTCTTTTTCTGATGGAGGATTACATTATAATCCAGAGATAGCTGTTTTACATGCATTGAAACTAGTGGAGGATGGAGCGAATATCATTGACATTGGCGGGGAGTCTACTCGTCCGGGCCATGAACCAGTAGGTGTGGAAGAGGAACTGGCTCGGGTCATTCCGGTCGTCCAGGCGATCCATCGTATTGCACCGCACATCCCATTATCTGTGGATACTTACAAAGCAGAAGTAGCCAGGCAGGCGCTTGAAGCAGGCGCACACATCATTAATGATGTGTGGGGCTTTAAGGCAGATCCCGATATGGCACGTGTAGCTGCGGAATTCGATTGTCCGGTCATTTTGATGCATAATCGTCACGACCGTAACTATAGCGATTTGGTTTCTGATATGCTGTCCGATTTAAAAGAAAGTATCCAATTGGCGCTGGATGCAGGGGTCCGTAAGGAGCAGATCATTTTAGACCCAGGCATCGGTTTTGCCAAGGATTACGATGAAAATATCCATGCTATGACTTCTCTCGATATATTAAGTCAGCTGGGGTTTCCGCTGTTATTGGCTACATCGCGCAAAAGATTTATCCGTACAGCACTGGATTTGCCTGTGGATGATGTGGTGGAGGGAACTGCGGCTACCGTGGCCTTTGGTATTGCTCAAGGGTGCCAGATTGTACGTGTCCACGATGTGGCACAGATCAAGCGCACCGTACGTATGTGTGATGCGATGGTGTACGGGGCTAAAAATCCACTGAGTTATGGTGGGTGAAGCCCGCTTCACGAATCCTTTGATTCTACGATCGCTGTTGCAACGGGATTCTTTGAATTGATAAATTATATATCTGTAAGAATCTCGTTGCAAAGGCGAGCGCTACGCTTCTTCGAATTCAAATGATTCGCTCCGCTACCACCAGCATAAAGTCACTGTATTTTTAGGGAGAAGTTTATGTAGGATGAAGGAAAAAATCATCTGACTGCGCAGTGGCACGATATTGAACTTTTAAGTGGAGCTTATATAGATAAAATCAAAAAAAAGGGGACTTACCTACGATGGATAAAATGAAATTGCATCGCATGGAGTATTACGGATATCACGGTGTTTTTCCAGAGGAGCGTAAGCTGGGACAGCGTTACTATATTGATTTGGAACTGGAGCTTGATCTGCGTGAAGCAGGGGAGCAGGATGCTTTGGACAAAACGGTTAATTATGCTGAGGTGCATTACACCGTGAAAGATATCGTAGAAAAGGAATCTTACCAATTGATTGAAGCTTTGGGCGAACGTATTGCATCTTCCCTACTGGACACTTATACTAGTGTCAATGCACTGACTGTCAAAGTGACGAAGCCACATCCGCCGTTTGATATTCATTTTCAGGGTGTGACGGTTGAGCTTTATCGCGCAAGAAAGTAGGAACGATACATGAATGCACATTCGACCTCTGAGGCATCAGAGGCTTATATTGCTTTAGGGGCTAATTTGGGGGAGCGTGAGCATACCCTGTATGAAGCCATTACCGCACTGGACGAACATCCTGCGATACGAGTGCTGCGCTGCTCCAGTTTGTACGAAACAGAGCCTGTTGGATATCTGGATCAGCCTTCTTTTTTGAATATGACAGTAGCCGTCTCTACAACACTTGCTCCAGAGGAGCTTTTGTTTTATATGCTAGAGGTGGAGAGTCGCCTGGGGAGGGTAAGGCATATTCCTAACGGTCCACGAACCATTGATCTGGACTTGTTGTGGATGGAAGCGACACAACTGGCTACGCCAGATTTGGAACTTCCTCATCCTCGTATGCTGGAGCGTGCTTTTGTGCTGGTTCCTCTGGCTGACATTGTTCCGAGCCAAGATTCGTCCGGTCTGTACAGTATCGTGCATACAGCATTGAATTCTGTGGATGGAAAGGACGGCATACAGCTTTGGAAAACTTGCAGCTGGCGCAACGACTCCGCGCCTTTCGGAAGCTAAAAGGGTTCACCCAGCAGGAGTTGGCAAACCGAACCGGCATATCTTTGACTGTATTAGGTGCTGTGGAGCGAGGTAATCGTACAGTAGAAGCAGATATGCTGAACATCATCGCCCAAACGCTAGAGATTGAAGTCCGGGAATTGACGGATTGACGATAAGTATACGATATAAAAGAAGGAATAAAGGGGTGAACAGATATGTTGAAAATCGGCGATATTGAAATGAAAAACCAAGTCGTTTTGGCACCCATGGCAGGCGTGTGCAATCCTGCTTTTCGCTTGATTGCCAAGGAATTTGGTACAGGCTTGGTATGTGCAGAGATGGTTAGTGATAAA
Organism: Paenibacillus sp. BT-177; assembly: GCF_025846815.2. Classification (NCBI taxonomy): domain Bacteria; kingdom Bacillati; phylum Bacillota; class Bacilli; order Caryophanales; family Paenibacillaceae; genus Paenibacillus; species Paenibacillus sp. BT-177. The sequence continues at coordinate 57,895 of NZ_JAOYTP010000013.1, forward strand.
GCCATCATTCACGGCAACAAGCGTACACGTGAGATGCTGTTTGTAGATGAGCGCGAAAAGCCGCTTAGCTTGCAAATTTTCGGAGGCGATCGTGAATCTTTGGTGAAAGCGGCGAAGGTCGTAGACCAGGAAACGAATGCAGATATTATTGACATTAATATGGGCTGCCCGGTTCCCAAAGTGACCAAATGTGATGCAGGTGCTCGGTGGTTGCTTGATCCAAATAAGATTTATGAGATGGTATCGGCAGTAGTAGAATCGGTGAGCAAGCCAGTTACCGTGAAAATGCGTATCGGTTGGGATAGCGAGCATATTTACGCTGTAGAGAACGCTCGCGCTGTTGAACGTGCCGGAGGTCAGGCCGTCAGCGTACATGGCCGTACACGGGAGCAACTGTATACGGGGCATGCGAATTGGGATATTATAAAAGAAGTTAAAGAAGCAGTATCCATTCCTGTCATTGGAAATGGTGATGTTGTAACACCGGAAGATGCTCGGCGGATGTTGGATTTGACCCATTGTGATGGCGTTATGATTGGACGCGGCGCGCTGGGGAATCCATGGATGCTGTACCGTACGATTGAGTATTTGCAGACGGGAAAGCTCTTGCCTGATCCATCACCGGAGGAAAAAATCCGTATTGCCATTCTGCATATGGATCGGCTGGTGGCGCTGAAGGGCGAAGCAGTAGCTGTTCGTGAAATGCGCAAGCATCTGGCTTGGTACCTCAAGGGCCTTAAAGATTCTGCACGTATTAAGGATTTAATTATGGAAGAAACAAAGCGCGACGATATGGTACGTATTTTGGATCAATTTGTATCTCAATTGCACATGGTGGAAAACGAAGGGCCTTCTACAAACGCTGCTTCTCTTGCTACTGTTGCGCAATAAGGAAGCTGTTCCGGCCTGCGCACGCGATTGACTTTTCCAATTGCTTGCCCTATAATCGTTCAGTATAAAATCTTGATGTATACTACAAATTGTATGCAGCTCTCAAGACAACAGCAGGAAATGTTCTCATTCCCTCAGAGTGGCATATTATGTTTTGAAAGCGTGCATTCCGATGCACTTTTAAACTTTTCCCATGACAGGAGAATCGGTTGAGATGAGCGATAAAGAAGTCATTCTGACACAGGAAGGCCTTAGAAAGCTCGAAGATGAGCTTGAAAACTTAAAGTCTGTCAAACGCCGCGAAGTGGCTGAACGGATTAAAGTAGCCATCGGATACGGAGATATTAGTGAAAACTCCGAATACGAGGATGCGAAGAATGAGCAGGCCTTTATTGAAGGCCGTGTAATTACGCTGGAAAAGATGCTACGCAATGCCCGTATTATCAATAGTGATGAAATTGACACCGATGTTGTGGGAGTAGGGGCAACTGTAACCGTTGAAGACTTGGAATTCGGGGATATTACAGAGTATGCTATCGTAGGTTCTGCCGAATCCGACCCGCTCCAAAACAAGATCTCCAATGAAAGCCCGGTTGGCAAGGCCATTCTCGGTAAGAAAAAAGGAACTGTTGTAGATGTAACCGTTCCAGCAGGAGTTATTCAATATAAAATCGTGGATATCAAGAAATAAAAACACGGACTTTGGAATTTAATGTAAAAGCTTCCTTGTGGAAGCTTTTTTTCTCTACACCCGAGACGGACCCCGGCCCGTCTATTCATATTGAAGGAGCTGATTTAGCACCATGTCGGATGAAACTACTAACCAGGAATTACAAGAAAATCGCGAGGAATTAAGTGAATTATTGCAAATTCGTCGTGCCAAATTGGACGAGCTTCGCTCATTGGGCATTGATCCTTTTGGACGCAAATACATACGCACGGCTGAAGCGGGCGTACTACTGAGCAAGTATGACAGCTTGACCAAAGAAGAATTGGAAGAAAAGAATATTGAAGTTAGCATAGCAGGCCGCATTATGGCTAAACGAGTTATGGGGAAAGCCAGCTTTGCTCATATACAGGATCTTAGCGGACGGATCCAAATTTATGTTCGTCAAGACACTGTACCTGAAGCAAATTATAAAGCATTTGGTATTTTGGATCTCGGCGATATTGTTGGTGTTAAGGGCGTGCTCTTTAAAACCAAGACAGGCGAAACGACGATCAAAGTGCTGGATATTGAGGTTTTGTCTAAATCCTTGTACCCATTACCGGAGAAATACCACGGTCTGAAGGATGTGGAATTGCGCTACCGTCAGCGTTATGTCGATCTGGTTATGAACCCTGAAGTACAAAAAACGTTCATTACACGGTCCCGTATTATTCAATCCATGCGTCGTTATCTCGATTCGCTCGGCTATTTGGAAGTTGAAACTCCAACATTGCATTCTATTGCTGGCGGGGCGGCAGCGAAGCCATTTGTTACGCACCATAATGCATTGGACATGCAGCTTTATATGCGTATTGCTATTGAACTCCATTTGAAACGACTAATTGTCGGCGGAATGGAGAAAGTATATGAGATCGGTCGTGTTTACCGTAATGAAGGTATTTCGACCCGCCATAACCCTGAGTTTACGATGATTGAGCTGTATGAAGCGTATGCTGATTATAAAGATATCATGCAATTGACGGAAAACATGGTTGCACATATTGCGCAGGAAGTACTGGGCACACAGCACATTCAGTATCAAGGTCAGGAAGTGGATCTGACGCCGCAATGGCGCAGAGTCTCCATGGTTGATGCTGTTAAAGAAGTAACAGGCGTAGACTTTAGCGTGCAGATGAGTAATGAAGAAGCTCATCGCCTTGCGAAAGAGCATAAAGTTCCAGTTGAATCGCACATGACATTTGGTCATATCCTGAATGCATTCTTTGAGCATTTTGTAGAGGAAACGCTTATTCAACCGACCTTTATTACTGGACATCCGGTTGAAATCTCACCGTTGGCCAAGAAAAACGAACAAGATCCGCGGTTTACGGATCGCTTCGAGTTGTTCGTGGTTGCTCGTGAGCATGCGAATGCGTTCACTGAGCTGAATGATCCAATTGACCAGCGTCAACGTTTTGAAGCACAATTGCTGGAACGTGAGCATGGTAATGATGAGGCTCATCAAATGGATGATGACTTTATCCGCGCCTTGGAATACGGTATGCCGCCAACAGGCGGGCTGGGCATCGGCATCGATCGTTTGGTGATGTTGCTGACAGATGCGCCTTCCATTCGCGATGTGCTGCTTTTCCCGCATATGCGTAACCGTACCGTAGAATAACATAACATTATGAATATAGAGGATCAGCCGGGGTTCCCGTGTCTTGTTCCTCTTTTTCATAAGAACGGATGGAGAGGAATACTTCTGATGAAACGCAGCGTCAAGCTTAGTCGGTTTGCATCGCCTCCTTTTATATTGGTCATCGGATATGTATTGATTATTGCATTGGGTACTTTACTGCTGATGCTTCCTATTGCCAATCATGGTGGACATGCTCCGCATTGGATTGATTCGCTTTTTACGTCCGTCTCTGCTGCTTGTGTCACAGGATTGGTCGTTGTTGACGTCGATTCGACCTATACGGTATTTGGAGAAACCGTCATTTTGGTGCTGATGCAGCTAGGCGGGTTGGGCTTTATGACCTTAGCGACCTTGTTTGCGCTGTTATTGGGACGACGACTTTCGTTGAAGGATCGGCTACTGCTTAAGGAGGCGATTAACGCCGATAGCATGGAAGGGATCGTGCGCATTATTCGTAAGGTGCTGATCTTTTCTTTTACCATTGAAGCGATTGCGGCTGTCGTCTTAGCTTTGCGGTGGATGCGAGAGATGCCGGTCGGACAGGCGATATATTATGGGATTTTTCATTCCGTATCCCTCTTTAATAACGGGGGATTCGATCTGTTCGGAACCAGCTTCCAGCAATACGCAGGAGATTTTGTTTTCAATATGATTGCATCTGTGCTTGTAATTTCGGGAGGATTGGGTTTCCTAGTACTAAGCGATTTGTTCGACTTTCGTCGTGCCCGGAGACTGACTTTACACTCTAAAATGGTGCTAAGCGTGTCGGGAGCGCTCATTGTAATTGGTGCGCTGGTTATATTTATTTTTGAGTTTACCAATGCACGAACCTTGGGTGGACTGAACTGGGAAGGCAAAGTATATGCCGCTGTCTTTCAATCCGTCTCCACGAGATCATCGGGTACAAGCACAGTCGACATCAGCGGGTTAAGGCAGGCCAGTCAATTTTTTATTATGCTGCTGATGATTATCGGTGCTTCTCCAGGCTCTACTGGAGGAGGAATTAAAACAACTACGTTTCTGCTTATGGTAGGTGCGTTAATCGCCGTCATGCGAGGACAGAAGGAGATTGTGTTTTTCCGTCATAGGGTTCCTCAAGATATCATGATGCGGGCGTTGACCATCATTGTAATGGCGCTATTTATATTCTCGATTGTGGTTATACTGCTCTTAATGACAGAGGATGCTCCATTTCTCTCTCTTGCCTTTGAGGCGGCTTCTGCAATCGGAACGGTAGGGTTGTCTGTAGGAGTGACGCCAGGATTGTCTGACGCAGGCAAGCTGATTATTTGTGTGACCATGTTTATTGGTCGAATCGGTCCTCTTACGATCGCCTATGCCATTCGCCCACGTTCGACCAAGACGTTGTACCGTCGTCCTGAAGGACATATTGTAATTGGATAGCTTTTCTATATAAAAGATGCACCCGTGCTGATGACAGGGGTGCATCTTTTTTTATTGCACATATCATAATCCTTTATTTGCAGCATATTATGAAAAATGCCCAATTTGAGAATAAGAGGAAATGGACTTAATAGCCGCAATTTTATTGTAAAAAAACGGCTATTTGTTTCCTTTTATGTAATTATAGACAAAATACTAGGAATATTATGTATAATATTGTATGATAGTGGGCATGAAGGGGGGGACTTAGGGAAATACCAATTTCAAATTTGAAAGGAATCGTCCATTATGTATTTATTTATTATTAGTGCTGAGGTTTTATTTTGGGTTTTTGTTGTTGCAGGGTTAGTCGCAAGGTATATGTTTGGGTTGAAGAAATTAGGGGGCCTTCTTTTACTCTTTACCCCAATTATTGATATCCTGTTGCTGATTGCGGTGTTCATCACGGTGAGAAGTGGCATGGAGATTACGACTGCTACTGGCCTGGCAGCCTGTTATTTTGGTATTACCGTAGCGTTTGGTCATAGGTTAATTAAGTGGGCCGATGTACGATTCTCTCATTGGTTTGGTAAAGGACCCAAGCCTGAACGCAAGTATGGTGCTGCGCATGCCAAAGAGGAGCGTATTGGTTGGTTGCTTCACCTGTTGGGCTGGGCTATAGGCAACGCTTTGTTGCTCGCCATCATTGTATATGTAGGTGATCCGCAGCGTACGGCGGCATTGGAGGGCATCATGCAAACATGGGCGATCGTTCTGGCAATCGACTTTGTTGTCTCCTTTAGCTATACCTTAGCTCCTAAAAAACATAACCATAAGGCTTAGCCAAGAAGAATAGAGCCTCAAGCTTGAAACGAATCAGGCTGGTCACTCAGGATGTTCAAATCGGGAGAGTCATTGCTGGTGAAAATGAAGTGGTTACTTTCGATAATGGGATGAGTCTATCGTCAGAATGGAAATATTTATAAGAGTATGATATTTTTATGTTAAACTCGCTTTGACAGTTATCTTATCGTTGCCTCACTTTTTTTTCACACGCATGGACTCCTTTCGATTTGAACACAGACCAACAGAAACCACATTCACAATTTTTAAAATATTCTTGCCATCTGCCTAAAACGGCGCCTATATAAGTTTGGCAACTGACGAGATAATATTCCAGGAAAGATTATATATGTATATATGTGTAGATAAACGCAATTAAGTTGTTATTATGTTTAAAAATGTAAAAAAGAAAGGTGGTTTCTGTGGCAGTACTACTGAGTGGAAAGAACATTTTGATTATGGGTGTAGCTAATAACAGGAGTATTGCCTGGGGGACAGCCCAATCTTTAGCTGCGGAAGGAGCAAATCTCATTTTTACTTACGAAAATGAGAGGGTTGCAGAACGAGTGCTAAAGCTCGCTGAAACCATTCCGGGTTCCATTGTCTGTCCTTGCAATGTACAGAGCGATGAAGAATTGGACGCGCTGACGGATTTTCTTAAGGAGAAGGTAGGCGTCTTACACGGATATTTCCACAGTGTTGCGTTTGCTAAGGCTGAGGATTTGGAGGGCTTGTTCGTCGACACTTCTCGCGAGGGATTCGCAGTTGCTCAAGAAATCAGTGCCTATTCTCTGGCTGCCGTATCCCGCCGCGTATATCCGCTGATGACGGAGGGTGGAAGTATCGTCACCATGACGTATATCGGTGCAGAACGAGCCATCAAGAATTACAACATTATGGGTGTAGCAAAGGCTTCACTAGAAGCCAGCATGCGCTATCTGTCGAATGATCTGGGTACTTATGGAATTCGCGTAAATGCAATTTCGGCTGGTCCTATACGTACTTTGGCCGCCTATGGCATTAAAGATTTTAACACAATGCTAAAGCATATTGAAGAAACTACGCCCCTGCGCAAGACGGTCGATACGTCCGAAGTCGGAGATACGGCGTTATTCCTATTTTCCCATTTATCGAGAGGCATTACGGGTGAAGTGATCCATGTAGATGCTGGATACCATATTACGGGGATGTAAGGAGGGAACGTTGTGCTTATTACGCATACGGATTGCCGTATTATCTCACCTGAAGGAATTATGAGCAGGGAGCGTCTGGAACGGGACGTGGCGATCTTCTCACGGATGTTGACTCTCAGAGGAATTCCTGAAGATGGTAGAGTGATTCTAAAAGCGGCCAATTCCTATTGGTTTGTTGTATCTCTGTTCTCCCTGTGTCATCTGGCAGTCTCGGTAACTGTGGTGGACGAGCAGACTGTAATTGATGAGGTGGCCCAAATCTATGATGAAGCAGGTGCCTGTTGCATCCTGACGGATTCCGATTTAGAACTTCCTCATGCTCTCGTTATTCTGATTCAAGATCTCATTCAAGAAGAAGCAGTACATCCGTATTGGGTGGGAGAGCCAAAGTCCGAAGCCCTCGACTTTAACAAGTGGTGCGAGAGATCTGATGCGCTCATTCTGTATTCTTCAGGTACGACGGGAAAACCCAAGGGAATCGTGAAAGCTGGTTCAGCTTTTATGGAGAATATCAGGCATTCTATACACGCTATGAACTACATACCGTCTGACCATATGCTCCCCGTGGTGCCTTTCTCTCATTTTTATGGAGTTTCACTTATCTTCTCCTGGTGGTTAACCTCATGTTCTCTCATCATCTGCAATCCAAAAAACCTCTGGAGCGTCATTGCAAGTATTACGAAAGACCGGGCGACGGTCGTAGACGCTAACCCCTCTGCTTTTTACACCTTGTTGCGTATGCTAAGCCGAAAACCCGAACAGCTGGAATTGATCAAGCAATCTCCAGTCCGCATGTGGTGCGTAGGCGGTTCTCCACTTACCCAAGACCTCGAAGAGAAATTTAACAACATATTTGGACAGCCCCTGCTGAATGGTTATGGCCTTTCTGAACTGGGCAACGTTACGCTGGGGACGCTGGATTGTCCGAAGGGTTGTGGCAAACCATTACCCGGTGTGGATTTGAAAATACTTGATTCTACAGGCAACCAGCAGGCAGACGGTATCGTAGGCGAAGTGTGGATACGAAGTGACGGATGTATGGAAGGTTATCTGAATCGTCCAGACCTGACACAATCTGTTCTACAGGATGGCTGGTTCAAGACGGGAGATCTAGGCTATCTGGATGACGGAATGCTGTATGTTATTGGTCGCAGCGGTAAGACGGTCAATCGGATGGGCTACATGGTCTCTCCAGTCTATATCGAAGACCGAATTGGTTCGCTAGGTTACCGATCCTGCGTGATTACTTTGGAGGATGAGGCAAAAGGGACTTTGCTTGTTGCATTCATCGAAAGTGAATCCCCACAGGTCTTACCTGTGCTCCGCAAAGAGATGAATCGGGTGCTCCCTTCTTACATGTTTCCCGATCTTTTGCTTCCACTCGATCATTTTCCTTTAAATCGCAATGGAAAAGTAGATCGTCTGGAGATGGAGCGAACTGCTCTAGAGAAAGCTGCTTCTCGCAAAGCATAACAAAATATTTATCAAAATCGCATATAGGAAAGGGAGAATGTGCCATGAGTATAAATCCAGAACTGGCAGAAAACACGCTGTTTTTGAAAAGGCATGAATCTATTCTGAAATGCCTCAATTATTTGATTGAAAATCGGCAAGAAGTGATGGATATTCTCACGCAGTTTTCATCCTATCGGGCCGCCAATGCAGAAATTGACTCCACGATCCTCACACTTCAAGGTGCATTGCAAGAAGTGCAGACCCATCAGCCAAGCTGGCAACGATCTATGGCTGTATTCATGCCCTCCAACGTCATTTTGTACTCTTATGCATTATACCTCTTGATTCCATCCCTGTACGTTGAAAATATAGACTTTCGCCCTTCTTCTCACGTAAACGAGTACGTCAATATGCTGCATGAAAAGCTCCAGGCTGTACATGAATTACCCATCTATATTCGTAAAGTTAGCCAGAAGGTGTTCATGGAAAACTCCGTGATGCCGGCTGATATTGTGGTGTTTACCGGAAGCTACACCAATGCGGAGAAGATCAAAAAGCAGATCCGCAAAGATCAGCTCTACATTTTTTATGGGCAAGGGATCAATCCTTTCATCATTGGACCAGATGCCGATCTGGAGCTGGCGGTTACTGATGTGATCCGCATGAGATTGTTCAACTCCGGACAGGACTGCCTGGGACCTGACATCATCTTGGTACATCAAGAGGTGAGTGAGCCATTCAAAAACTTGCTGATTCAACGGCTTGACAAACTCGTATTTGGAGCCAACAATGACCCGAATGCGAACTACTCCCCTATATTCTATAAAGACACGCTATATTCGGTTTCTGAATATTTTAATACAAACGATAAGTTTATTATTTATGGCGGCGGCATTGATTTCCGTACGAAAAAGATGGAGCCAACGGTTGTATATAGCGAATTGGATCAGAACTTGGAGATTATTGAGTATTTTTCACCAGTGTTCAATGTAGTTAGCTACCAAGACGACGAGCAATTGGTCAAGCGCATTTCCTCCAGTTATTTCAGCGAACGGGCAATGGGTTGCAGCTTATACGGGTCGGAGCATCTGACTGATGTTCTACGAAAGAAGCACACATTGACCATTAATCAAACACTTGAGGATGTGGATCAAGGCAATAAGCCTTTTGGTGGCTATGGCACGATGTCGAACTATATTTTTTATGATTATAAGCTCGTTTCGAAGCCGATCTTGATCTCGGAAATTGTCGCAGAATATTTGTCAGAAAAGAGGAGTTTGGTATGACCGCAAGTATATCCCCCTGGGATGCCATCATTGGCTACTTACAGTCGGCTGGGGTTCAGCACCTCTTTGGATTACCAAGTGACGATCTCAATATCGTAGCGTCACTCCCCTCATCCGGTATGGATTTTATTCTCTGCAAAGATCAGCGTAATGCTGTATTTATGTCCGCAGGCTATGCGCTCACAACTAACCAGATGTCCGTGTGTGTTGTGGGGAAAGGCCCTGCGCTTAGTAATACACTTACGGGGCTGCTGGAAGCCAAGAACCTGGGTGCCCCGCTACTGCTTTTGGCGCTTGGCACCGGAGGAGACAAGCTGGGTACCCGATCCTTTCAGGAAGCCGATCAAATCTCACTCGTGAAGCCACTCGTAAAATGGGCTTACCGTGTCGAGCATGTGGATCGGCTTGTATGGGCAATGGAGCGGGCTGCCTTTTTGGCTATCAATGGAGCACCGGGACCTGTCTATATCGAACTACCCGAAAACCTGATGGACCAGCCTGTGCCAACCGAGCTTCAGTTTGCCCCGCCAGAAAAGCTGTCGTGCTCTCCATCACTTCGGGAGTTGGATGCTGCATGGAGCATTATTGAGACAGCCCGCAGGCCTCTCATTCTAGTCGGGGGTGGAATGAAGTCAGGAACAGGTGATGTCATTGAGCGGTTCGCCAGCCAACATGGAGCAGCCTTGTTCGCGACTGCCTCGGGAAGAAGCGTAATTAATGAAGATCATGCGCTTTTCTGTGGTGTTGCTGGGCTTTATACCGATCTGAGTCTGAGGCAAATCTGGAATGAATCTGATGTAGTTATTACACTGGGCAGCCGATTGGAAGAAACGGCTACGTTCGAGTGGGATATTTTGCTGCAGGATACGTCTTTGATTCAAGTCAATGTAGAGCTGGAGGATTTCGCTCACGAATTCAGGGGCATTAAGTTGCTTGGTGACGGATATGCGGCAGTGGAGCAATGGCTTGAACGACGCGGGCAAGAGCCTGATGAAGCATGGCTTGAAACGATCGGAAGATGCAAACAGAAGGCTTTTTCTCAGAGGGCTAATTATCTGGAAGAGCTGAAAAGGGCCCCCGGCATCCACGTTCCAGAGCTGTTGGACATGATTCAGGCAGAGTTCCCTGAAGACCTGGTGCTTTTACAAGAGAACGGATTGCAGGATATGTGGTCTTACTTTTATCCATATTTCCGTTTTGCCTCAGGCTCACTTTCGATTGTTCCCAGTGATCAAACGAGTCTCGGTTTCGGTGCGGCCGCTGCTCTGGGGGCAAGTGTGGCGACAGAACGCCTGGTAGTAGCGCTTGTAGGTGACGGTGCATTCAATCTATTTTGTTCAGATTTTATGACGGCGGTACAGTATCAAATACCAGTAATTTATCTTGTACTTAATAATGGCGGCTACGGTTGGCTGCAAAATCAGATGAATTATAAGCATATCTCAGGACAGGACTTCCCATTTGTTTCGGAGGAGGTCAAAACAGGTATCCAAATTCCCCAGTATGAGTTTGTCGAAAGTCTGGCGATCCGGAGCAAGGGGGAGGCTCGGGAACAGCTTCAGCTTGCTTGGCAAAAGTACAAGGAGAACAAGCTTGTGGTCGTCGAGGTATTTGCTGATCTTGCAGATGTGCATGAGAAAATTAGTCATGTATATGGCGACTTTCCTCTCTACGAGCAACAGGCTTCCAAGAATTAATTTCAGCGAAGGACGTGGGTATGGTGAGAAGACGTGTTGTAGTGACAGGACAGGGAGTCGTAACGCCGGTCGGGCTTCATCTTACAGATTTCTGGAATTCACTGCTGGAAGGAAAAAGTGGAATCGGACCTGTCACTGTTTTCGATACAGCAAATATACCAACAAAAATTGGTGCGCAGGTTACGGGCTTTGACCCGTTGGAGTATATGAGCAAAAAGGAAGCGCAAAAGGTTGCACAGTTCACTCAATTTGCCTTGGCGGCTGCCCGCCAGGCAGTCGAGCAATCGAAGTTAGTCATTGATGAACGGAATGCAGGCCGTGTGGGTGTTATCGTCGGTTCTGGGGCAGGCGGTCTCGATGTCATAGAGGAGAACTACCGGAAATTAACAGAGCTTGGTCCCAAAAGGGTTTCTCCTTATTTTGTTTCCTCGATGATGATTAATTCTGCGCCTGGCGAAATCTCTATTGCTATTGGAGCTAAGGGACCTTCGTTTGCCGTGGTTACAGCTTGTGCTACAGGAAGCAATGCCATCGGTGAAGCATTACGTACGATCCAGTATGGCACGGCTGATGTCGTAGTAGCTGGAGGAGCAGAGGCCAACTTTAGTCAGCTTGATTTGGCATCTTTTGCGAATATTCACGCTCTCTCCAGACGTAATGAAGAGCCACAGAAGGCCAGTCGCCCGTTTGATACGGATCGCGATGGCTTTGTCATCGGTGGAGGAGCAGGGGTTCTAGTGTTGGAGGAGTTGGAACATGCCTTGAACCGGGGGGCCACCATTTTGGCTGAAGTGGCGGGTTACGGATGCACAACAGATGCATATCATATCACGGCTCCAGATCCCTCGGGCTCCGGCCCGGCAGAAGCGATTAATATAGCACTGCAAGATGGGGGCTTGACACCGCAGGAGATTGACTATGTCAATGCCCACGGTACGAGTACGCCGTTTAATGACCGAATGGAGATTAACGCTATTCAAAAAGTATTTGGAGAGCATGCTCCCCGTTTGGCGATATCGTCTATTAAATCCATGACAGGCCATTTAATGGGCGGTGCAGGGGCAGTCGAATTAATTGCAACGGTACAGAGTATGATCCACAGCAAAGTACCACCGACACTCAATTGCGACAATCCCGAAGCCCCTGAACTGAATTTTGTACCGCATGTATATCAGGAACGTGAAGTCCGTGCGGCGATTAGTAACTCTTTTGGCTTTGGAGGGCACAACGTCTGTCTTGCCGTTCGTAAGTGGGAGGGGGTATAAGCCTGTGAGCGAAGAACTAATCCGTATTGAGGATGTGCTTCCGCACAGGTACCCATTTCTTCTGCTCGATGGCGTGACCGGGTACGAAACGTCGCAATGGGCGAAGGGGTACAAGCTTGTTACCCGGAGTGAGTGGTTTATTACAGAGGCTAATCCATACATGCCTCCTATGCTGATCGTAGAGTCGCTCGCACAATTAGCGGCATTTGCTGCGATTGACAAGAGGGGTATTTCATATCTGACCAACCTCAATGGCGTTCGTTTCCATAGCTTCGCGAAGCCTGGGGACCGAATTGACCTCTATTTTGAAGTGGTCAAGCGTCGGCGTGGTTATACTCTCGGAAGTGGTCGGGCTACCGTAGGCGATCGACTGGTGGCTGAGGCGGAGGAAATTGTTTCACTTGATCAATGACGGAGTGGAAGCGCGCGTTAAACTGTCTTTTTGTCCTCCTGACTGCCAAGGTGCAGCGGGAGGATTTCACATCACGGAAATAGGAGTGAATGAGATGAATGACATGCAGTTATATGATTTAACGAATGCGCAAAAGCGTATATGGTATACCGAATTACTCTATCCGGATACATCTGTGTCACAGCTATCCGGTACAGCCAAGATGAAGGGTCATATGCATATCGCTGCCTTCATGCAGTCCATCAATTTGATTATCAAACAATATGATGCGTTCCGCATTCGTATTACCTCAGTGGATGGAGTACCTAAGCAGTATGTCGTTCCTTATGAGGAGAGACAGTTGGAGTGTCTGGATCTTACCCACATCGAAAGCATTTCCGAGGTCGAAGCCTTGCTTGAGCAGCACAAAAGTAAACCTTTGCCATTATTGGACTCTGAACTCTTCCAGTTTTTAATTGTAAAGATTAGTGAGGAAGAATATTGGATTAATATCAAAATGCACCATATCATTTCTGACGGGATTTCTATGGTGGTCTATGGCAATCAACTGATAGCCTTTTATATGGATTTAATTCAAGGAAATGAACCTAAGCTGAGCGATGATTGCTCTTATATTGAATATATTGCAGATGAGAACGCATATGAGCTTTCTGATAGATACCAGAAGGATAAAGCGTACTGGCTGGACAAATTTTCTGATTTGCCTGAACTGACAGGTTGGAAATCATATAATCCGTTATCGCTAAGTACCCAAGCTGTTCGGGAGCATTTTACTGTGCCAGAGGCGCTATATCGCGAGCTACAGGCATTTTGCCAGCAAAACAGGATTTCTCTGTTCCAATTCTTCATGGGTGCGATGTATATCTACATACACAAAGTGACGAATCAGCCGGATGTGGTGATCGGCACCTCGTTTGCTAACCGGGGGAACAAGAAAGAGAAGCAAAAGATCGGTATGTTTGTCAGCACGGCCGCAGCCAGAACATACGTTGACAAGGATGTAGAAGTGTTGAGTTTCCTGCAGGATGTAGCCAGGGACCAAATGTCAGTCTTGCGACATCAGAAATATCCGTACAATCAGTTAATTCAGGATCTTAGAGAAATGCACGGCAACAAGGATATTCAGCGGCTTTTTGGTGTTTCCATGGAATACCGCCTTATCAACTGGGTTGATTTGGATGACGTGCGCATTTTGACGGATTATGATTTTTGCGGCGATGAAGTGAATGATTTTGTGCTTCATATCGTGGAGATCTTGGATGAAGGCGAGCTGGTACTGGATGTCGATTATCGGACGAAGCTGTTTGAACGCAGTGAAGTAACGGACATGGTGTCCCAGCTGCTTACGATCGCCGAGCAAATCATTCATACACCGCAGCTTACCATCGCAGAGGTAAACCTCTTGGGAGAAGCAGAGGAGCAATCCATTCTGGCTCTTTCGGAAGGTGATGTAGTGGATTACCCGCGTGAGAAAACGATTCATGGCTTATTCGAGGAACAAGCCGCGCGCACGCCGGACCATGTAGCTGTTCAGATGGGCGAGCAGAGCATTACATACCTAGCTCTAAACGAGCAGGCTAACCAGCTTGCGAGATATTTACGCACTGAAGGCGTGGGTGCAGATGTACTCGTGGGGATTATGGCTGATCGTTCCCTAGAGATGGTCATCGGCATGTTGGCGGTTTTGAAGGCAGGAGGGGCCTATGTGCCAATTGATCCTGACTATCCTGAAGAACGTATTCGTTACATGCTAGAGGATTCAGGAGTCCGCTTATTGCTCACCCAAAGCCATCTATGGGAGAGTACCACGTTTGACGGGAAGCTTGTGAGTTTGGACGAAGCCGCAACGTATACAGGAGATGCTTCCAATCTGGAGAGCATTTCGGGACCAAGTCATTTGGCCTATGTTATCTACACATCGGGTACAACTGGCAAGCCAAAGGGAACGCTGATCGAGCATAAAAATGTAGTTCGTCTGCTCTTTAATGATAACAATTTATTTGATTTCAGTTCCCAGGATACATGGACGCTATTCCATTCGTTCTGCTTTGATTTCTCTGTATGGGAGATGTATGGAGCGCTTCTTTACGGAGGGAAACTGGTAATTGTCCCATCCCTTACAGCCAAGAGCCCGGCAGCTTTCCTGGAGCTGTTGAAAGACAATCAAGTCACTATTTTGAACCAGACGCCGACCTATTTTTATCAGGTGATACAGGAAGAATTAGCGCACTCATCCACAGAGCTTAGCCTTAGAAAAATTATTTTTGGCGGAGAGGCCTTGAGCCCATCTCTTCTGAAAAACTGGCGGGCAAAGTATCCTGCTGTGCAATTGATTAACATGTACGGAATTACAGAAACAACGGTTCATGTCACCTACAAGGAAATCACAGAACATGAGATTGAAGCAGGCAAAAGCAATATTGGTAGAACCATTCCAACGCTTAGCGCTTATATCTTTGATGAGCATAGACGCCTGCAGCCTGTCGGGGTTCCGGGGGAGCTATACATTGCGGGGGACGGTCTGGCCCGTGGGTATTTGAACCGACCAGATTTGACGGCTGAAAAATTTGTAGAACATCCGTATCGGGCGGGTGAACGCTTGTATCGAACCGGGGACCTGGCTCGCTGGTTGCCTGACGGCAATATTGAATATTTGGGCCGGATCGACCATCAGGTCAAAATTCGCGGCTACCGAATTGAGCTGGGCGAGGTCGAAGCCCAAATTCTTAAGGCTCCGAACGTACGGGAAACAATTGTCCTCGCGCGAGACGACGAACAGGGACAAAAATTGCTGTGCGCCTACTATGTAGCCTCCAGCGATCTTTCGCCAGGGGAATTGCGGTCTCAGCTGGCAACGGAATTACCAGCTTACATGATTCCCACTTATTTTGTCCGGCTGAAGCAAATGCCGCTTACACCTAACGGCAAGCTGGATCGCCGTGCGTTGCCGGCTCCTGAGGGCAGCGTGCAATCTGGCGAGGATTATCTGGCTCCAAGAACGGCAGTGGAAGCACAGCTGGTGCTCATCTGGCAGGATATCCTGGGAGTTGCCCGCGTGGGCGTCCGCGATAATTTCTTTGAGATCGGTGGTCATTCTCTACGGGCAACATTGCTCGTTACGCGAATTCGCAAAGAGCTGGGATGCAGCATTTCGCTGCGTGAAGTATTCCAGTCGCCTACGGTTGAATCTCTGGCGCGACTGGTGAAAGAACGCATTCCAACCGTGTACGAGTCTATTCCACAGGCTGAGAAAAGCGAAGCATACCCAGTGTCCTCAGCGCAAAAGCGGTTATACGTGCTGAGACAGATGGACGGGGGAGAGCTCAGCTACAATATGCCGGGGGCCTTCACCGTGGACGGACCGTTGGATCGCGTGCGGCTGGAGTCTGCGTTCAAAGCACTGATCCAGCGTCATGAATCGCTGAGAACCGGCTTTTATATGCAGGATGGAGAGCTTGTTCAACGTGTGCATAAGAATGTTCCGTTTGCGTTGGACTACACCGAGGCGTCGGTGGAGGAAACGGATACGCTCATTCACAGCTTTACCCGTGCCTTTGATCTGAGTCAGGCTCCATTATTGCGTGTTGGCTTAGTGAAGCTGCAGGAGGAGCGTCATCTGTTGCTGTTTGATATGCATCATATCATTTCAGATGGTGTTTCCATTCAAATACTGGTGGAGGAACTCACGCAATTGTATCAAGGAGAACACCTACCAGAACTGCATATTCAATATAAGGATTATGCGGTATGGCAACGGGAACAGTCTGAGAGAGAGTGGCAAGACCTCGAAGCGTATTGGCTGCAAGCCTTTGAAGGAGAGTTGCCGGTATTGGAGTTGCCTACCGACTTTCAGCGCCCTTCGGTTCGGAGTTTCGAGGGAAGCCGAATTGATTTTACATTGGACGAGTCTGGCAATAAGGCGATACAAGAGCTTGCATCCCGTACTGGCACTACACTGTATATGGTATTGCTGGCCGCTTATTCGGTGCTGCTGCACAAATATACGGGGCAGAAGGACATCGTCGTAGGATCTCCAGTAGCCGGCAGACCACGGGCGGAGCTTGAGGGCATCATTGGGATGTTTGTCAATACACTGGCCTTGCGCAGTTACCCGGCAGGAGAGAAAACCTTTCAGGATTATCTTCTGGAAGTCAAGGAAACGGCACTCAAGGCGTTCGAGCATCAGGATTATCCTTTTGAAAAATTGGTCGAAAAACTGGGCGTAGGACGTGATGTCAGTCGCAATCCGCTCTTTGACACCCTGTTGGTATTACAAAATACCGAGCAGGAAGAGCAGGACATGGATGGAGTGCACTTTACTCCTTACCCAATGGACACCGTCACAGCCAAGTTTGATTTGTCCCTTAATGTAGAGGAGAAGGGTGCTGAACTAGCCTTTGGCCTTGAGTATAGTACGGCTTTGTATCGGCGGGAAACTGTAGAGCGATTGGCAACGCACTTGCTTCGGGTTCTGCATGCAGTCGCGGCTAATCCTCAGTTGCAACTGGCCGAGATTGAGATGATCACACCAGAGGAGAAAGTACAGATCATTGAAGTATTCAACGCGACAGCTACTCCTTATCCAAGGGATAAGACTATTCATGAGTTGTTCGCTGAACAAGTCAAGCGTACGCCGGAGCAGACGGCACTGGTATTCGGCGATGTCCGATTAACGTACCTTGAATTGGAAGATAAGGCACGCCGATTGGCCCAAACACTGCGTCGTTTGGGGACACTAAGGGAGCAACCAGTGGCTATTATGGGCGGACGGGGTATCGAGATGGTGGTTGGTATGCTCGCAGTGCTTCAGGCTGGTGGAGCCTATGTGCCGATCGATCCTGATTACCCGGAAGATCGGGTTCGTTATATGCTCGAAGATTCCGATGCCAATCTACTACTGGTACAAAAGGGCGAGCTTATAAATGTAGACTACGGTCTACCGATTGTTGACCTCAGCAGTGCAGAGGCTTATGCGTCTGAGCCTGTCCAAGCTGAGGAGGTAGTTCAGGGACCACAGGGACTCGCTTATGTTATCTATACATCGGGTACGACAGGTAGACCGAAGGGCGTTATGGTTGAACACCGGAACGTGGTCCGTCTGGTCAAAGAAACCAACTATGTGGAGCTAAACGAATCCACGCGAATTTTGCAGACAGGAGCCGTGGCCTTCG
This sequence comes from Paenibacillus sp. BT-177, assembly GCF_025846815.2. Taxonomy (NCBI): domain Bacteria; kingdom Bacillati; phylum Bacillota; class Bacilli; order Caryophanales; family Paenibacillaceae; genus Paenibacillus; species Paenibacillus sp. BT-177. Next base: position 75,842 of record NZ_JAOYTP010000013.1, read on the forward strand.
ATGCCTCGACCTTTGAGATATGGGGGGCGTTGCTTAACGGCGGACAGCTTTATTTCGTGGAGAACGACGATATCCTGATTGCCGATCGGCTCAAAGCAGCTATTGCCAAGTACGGGATTACAACCATGTGGCTTACTTCACCGCTTTTTAATCAGCTTTCACTGCAGGATGAGTACCTGTTCAGAGGACTGAAAGCATTGCTGGTAGGTGGTGACGTACTGTCCATATCTCATATAAACCGTGTCATCGAGGCTAATCCTGATCTTGTCCCTATCAATGGCTATGGTCCGACAGAAAATACGACCTTCTCCACCACCTACAAGATTCCGGGTCGTGTTGAAGGGGGCGTGCCGATTGGTCGCCCGATTAGTAACTCGACCGCTTATGTAGTGAATGAATCGCTGCAATTACAGCCCATTGGTGCTTGGGGCGAGTTGATTGTCGGCGGTGAAGGTGTAGCGCGCGGATATCTCAATCGTCCTGACCTCACAGCAGAAAAATTTGTCCCTAGTCCTGTTAAGGAAGGGGAACGCTGCTACCGAACTGGAGATTTGGTTCGCTGGCTTCCAGATGGGAACCTGGAGTTTAAGGGAAGAATTGATGAGCAGGTCAAAATACGCGGTTACCGTATCGAACTCCCCGAAATCGAGGCTCAATTAGCCAAGGTGGAGTCAGTAGTTGAAGCCGTAGTCGTCGTTCGTGCAGATGAGCTTGGAGAGAAGCAGCTTTGCGCTTATTATGTGGCGGACCGTGCGCTCACGGCAGGCGAAGTACGCCTTGCCCTATCGCAGGTACTTCCGGGCTATATGATGCCATCCTACTTTATCCAGATGGATCGTATGCCATTAACATCAAACGGAAAAGTAGACCGCAGATCTCTGCCAGCTCCGCAAGTAGGTGCGCATACAGGACGGAAGTATACAGCTCCTCGTACACCGGCTGAAGAAGCTTTGGCGTCTGTCTGGCAAGGGGTGCTGGGTGCTGAACAGGTGGGGATCCATGACAATTTCTTTGAATTGGGCGGAGATTCCATCAAGGCCATTCAGGTGTCGTCACGGTTACTGCAGGCTGGCTATCGGTTAGAGATGAAGCAACTGTTCAAATCCCCAACCATTGCCGAGCTAGGTGCAGAAATACAAATGGCTGTGCATATGGCTGAACAGGGAGTTGTGCGTGGAGCGACTCGCTTGACTCCAGTCCAGCAGTGGTTCTTTGGGCGGAATCAAGCAGAGCCTCATCACTTTAATCAAGCGGTCATGCTGTATCGTGAACAGGGATTTGAGGAAAAGGCTTTGCATCATGTGCTGAGAAAATTGGCCGAGCACCATGACGCCCTTCGTATGGTTTTCCGTCAGACCGAGCATGGCTACGAGGCTTGGAACCGTGATCTTGAAGAAGGAGAGCTGTATAGTCTGTTCACTGCTGATTTACGGAACGAATCCAATCCAGTTGCAGCCATTACAACGCTGTCGGACGACATCCAGCGCAGCATCAATCTGGCAGAAGGTCCGCTGATGAAGTTAGGGCTTTTCCATTGTCAGGATGGAGACCACCTGCTGATTGTGATCCACCATTTGGTGGTGGACGGAGTATCCTGGCGGATTTTGTTTGAGGATATCGCAGCAGGCTATGAGCAGGTGATTCAAGGACAAGCACTGACATTCCCGCAGAAGACGGATTCCTTCCGTGACTGGGGAGATGCCCTTGCCCGTTATTCGGAAAGCCCAGAAATCGAGATTCATCGGGCGTATTGGAGAGAACTGGGGGATCAGCCGCTCGAGCAGTTGCCGAAGGATGAGGCTGTGGAAAGCCTTTTACTGAAGGATAGCGAAATGGTGACCGCCCAATGGACTGTGGAAGAAACCGATCAACTGTTGAGAAAAGCCCATCGTGCTTACCAAACGGAAACGAACGATCTGCTATTGGCCGCTCTGGGCATGGCGGTATCTAAGTGGTCTGGCATTGGCAAGATTGCTGTGAATCTGGAAGGGCATGGTCGTGAACCGATTGTGCCGAATATCGATATTACCCGTACTGTCGGCTGGTTTACAAGTCAGTACCCAGTCATTTTAGACTTGGGAAATAATACTGAATTGTCAGCCTTGATCAAGTCTGTGAAAGAGGGGCTACGCCGTATTCCGAATAAAGGTATCGGGTATGGGTTGCTCAAAACGATGGCCAGTCAGGAGGACGCAGACAGTTTCAACTTGCAGCCTGAGATTTCTTTTAACTATCTGGGGCAGTTTGATCAGGATTTGCAAGGAAGCTCGTTGCAGGTTTCTCCTTATCCAACCGGAAGCGCGCAAAGCTTGCTGGGAGAGTCAGCCTATACGCTAGATATCAATGGTATGGTGACAGACGGAGCCTTGACTCTGACGATGAGTTATAACGGAAAACAGTATAAGTTATCCACAATGAAACAGCTCGCTGGATATATCGAAGAAAGCCTACGGCTGCTGCTTCAGCATTGTGTAACCCAGGAAAGAACTGTATTGACGCCAAGTGACGTGCTTGCCAAGGGACTGAGTATTGCTGATCTGGAGGAGCTTTCTAAGCAGACCAATCACATAGGCGATATTGAGAATGTATACAGTCTGACGCCGATGCAGAAGGGCATGCTGTTTCATGATATGTTCGAGCCGCATACAGGGGCTTATTTTGAACAGGCCGCCTTTGACTTTAAGGGTAGCTTTGATCCGACCGCTTTTGGACACAGTCTGGATGCAGTGGTGGAGCGCCATGCTATCCTGCGTACGAACTTCTACAGCGGATGGGGCGGTGAGCCTTTACAGGTTGTATTCCGGCATAGAGGCGCCAAATTGGTGTATGAAGACCTGCGTGAGATGAATGCATCGCAGCGTGAAGCTTACCTGAAGACATTTGCCGCTAAGGATAAAGCGCAGGGCTTCAACCTGGCTGAAGATGAGCTTCTGCGTGTATCGATTCTACACACAGATGAAGAGAACTTCCGTCTCATATGGAGCTTTCACCACATCGTTATGGATGGATGGTGTGTTCCATTAATTACACAGGAGGTGTTTGAACACTATTTTGCCCTCCTGGAAGGAAGAGAGCCTCACCTGGCAGAGGTTCAGCCGTATAGCCGGTATATTGAATGGCTCGAACAGCAGGATGAAGCAGCTGCGGCCGACTATTGGAGCCGATATCTGGCCGGTTATGAACAACAGACGCTTTTACCTCAAGTCGATGGAGCAGCTAAAGGAGAAGGCTATGTAGCAGAGAAGCTGAATTATCCTGTCAGCAGGGAATTGACTGAACGCCTGGAAAAGGTGGCCAGAGATGCTCATGTCACGATGAATATATTGCTGCAGTCTATCTGGGGCGTTGCGCTTCAACGCTATAACGGTAGTCGGGATGTTGTATACGGAAGTGTAGTATCAGGCAGACCAGCTGAAATCCCAGGTATTGACCGGATGATCGGTTTGTTCATTAATACCATTCCAGTTCGTGTGAAGACGGAAGAAAATCTCCCCTTCACAGTCCTGATGAAGCAACAGCAGGAGCAGTATATGGCTTCTCATATGTACGATACCTACCCGTTGTTTGAAATTCAGGCTCAGACGGACCAAAAGCAGGATCTCATCTCTCATATTATGGTATTTGAGAACTATCCTGTGGAAGAGGAAGTAGAACGTCTGGGAGGTGGCGAGGCTGCCTTTGAGATTGAGGAAGCGGAGCTTCTTGAACAAACGAATTACGATTTTAACTTAATTGTTCTACCGGGCAAAGAGATGAGATTGTTGTTCCAATATAATGCGCTCGTCTATAATCCAGCCACGATTGAGCAAATCAAGGGCCATTTGTTCCACCTGATGGAACAAATTGTGGAGAATCCTGCAATTTCCGTGGATGCTCTGGAATTGGTTACGCCACAGGAGAGAGAGCAGATTCTGAACGTATGGGGAGACACGGGCGCCAGCTACAAACACCGTACCACGTTTCACGGGCTGTTGGAGGAGCAGGCAGGTCGAACGCCGGACGCCACGGCCATTGTATTTGAGAACGAGGTACTAACCTATGCCGAGCTGAACGCAAAAGCCAATGGATTGGCGAGAAGACTGCGTGCTGAGGGAATCAAGACGGGAGACCTGGTGGGGCTGATTGTTGAACGGTCAACGGATATGATCGTTGGGATGTACGGCATTATGAAAGCCGGGGGCGCCTACGTTCCTATTGATCCAGAGTATCCGAAAGAGCGGATCAACTACATGCTTGAGGATTCGGGGACGAAGATGATTCTTGCACAAGCTCATCTTCTGGAGCATAGAGGCTGGACGGGAAATGTCCTGTTGCTGGATGAACCGTCGACCTATGATGCCGACACTTCGAATTTGAAGGATACGGCCGACCCTGACGATTTGGCTTACGTGATCTATACCTCAGGCACGACAGGTCGGCCTAAGGGCGTATTAGTGGAACACCGGGGACTACAAAATCTGTCGGACGTATACCGCGGACTCTTCGAAGTTACACCGCAGGATCGGATTGTTCAGTTTGCAAGCCTGTCGTTCGATGCATCGGTTTCGGAAATTTTAACGACATTGAGCCACGGAGCTACTCTGTGTATTCCTTCTACACAAGAGATTTTGGATCATGCTCTGTTCGAGCAGTTCATGAACGATAAGGGGATTACGGTAGCGACTTTGCCACCAGCCTACGCTATCCATCTCGAGCCAGAGCGTCTGCCGACCCTGCGATGCCTGCTAACAGCTGGGTCAGCCACATCGGTCGAATTGATCGAAAAGTGGAGAAAGCATGTACAATACTTCAATGCCTATGGACCAACTGAGGACTCGGTATGCACTACCATATGGAATGCCCAGAACAGTAAAGAAACCGTAGGAATCGTATCCATTGGACAACCAATTGCCAACCATCGTGTGTATATCTTGGATGGCCATTTCAGATTGCTGCCTGTCGGCGTAGCTGGAGAACTGTGCATTTCGGGTATCGGGTTAGCACGGGGGTACCATAACCGCCCTGAGTTAATGGATGAGAAATTTGTGGACAATCCGTATGCTCCAGGAGAGCGTATGTATCGGACAGGCGACCTGGTTCGCTGGTTACCGAATGGAACCATTGAGTACTTGGGTCGAATAGATCATCAAGTCAAAATTCGTGGCTATCGGATCGAGCTGGGCGAGGTCGAAGCATACATGCTCAGGGTGCCGTCCGTACAGGAAGTCGTGGCCTTGGCTGTGGAGGGCGATGATGGCTACAAGGATCTAGTCGCTTACTTCGTAGCTGCTCAGAAGCTTGAGGTATCCGAGCTCCGGGCAGTTCTGTCGGAGATGTTGCCTGGATTTATGATCCCTTCTCGCTTCATACAACTGGAGGACATGCCTTTAACGTCGAACGGAAAAATAGATCGAAAAGCGCTGCAAGGCGAGCGTGGATGGGCAGTGACTTCATCTGAGGCTCCAAAGACACCTGTAGAAATCCAATTAGCCGAAATCTGGCAAGAGGTGCTGGGTGTAGAGCGCGCGGGAGTAAAGGATAATTTCTTCCATTTTGGAGGCCATTCACTGCGTGCAGCTTTGCTAGTCTCACGAATTCGTAAGGAGATGAATCGCGAGATTAGTCTAAGAGAAGTGTTCGAGTCGCCTACCATTGAAGGATTGGCTCGGGCCATTGAAGCCTATACACCGCTGAATTTCGAAGAAATTCATACAGCCGAAGCACGCGAGCACTATCCATTGTCCTCAGCCCAAAAACGGCTGTTTATCCTTAGTCAGCTGGAAGGTGGAGAGCTGAGCTACAATATGCCAGGTATCCTTACGGTTGAGGGAGACCTGGACCGGGAACGGCTAGAGCAGGCATTCCGTCGTCTGATTCGTCGTCATGGTTCGCTGCGCACCCGTTTTGTGACCATTAACGGTGAACCTGTACAGCAAATCCTACCGGATGTTCCGTTTACGGTGGAATATGCGGAGTTGAGCGAGTCAGAGGCAGAAGCTACCCTTCAGCAATTTGTCCGTCCTTTCGATCTTGGTGAAGCTCCATTGCTGCGGGTGGGTCCTGATTCGAATTGCACATGAGCGCCATTTACTATTGTTTGATATGCATCATATTGTCTCAGATGGGGTTTCTATGAATATTCTCATAGAGGAGTTTCTCCGTTTCTACCAAGAAGAGGACGTATTGCCTGCGCTACAAATCCAGTACGCAGATTATGCGGTATGGCAGCAAGAGCAGCTCGGAAGAGAGCGTCTCAAAGCCCAGGAAGCTTACTGGTTGGATGCATTCCGCGGAAGCTTGCCAGTGCTGGATTTGCCAGTGGACGAAGTTCGTCCTGCGGTACGAAGCTTTGCGGGAGATCGGATTGACTTCCAGATTGATGCTTCTCTGAGCGCTTCACTTCAGGAGCTGGCTACCCGAACAGGTTCTACGCTGTTCATGGTGCTGCTGGCAGCCTATACGACGCTCTTGCATAAGTACACGGGTCAGGAAGATGTCATTGTCGGTTCACCAGTGGCGGGAAGATCCCATACCACACTCGAAGGTCTCATCGGTATGTTCGTAGGCACAGTGGCACTGCGTACTTATCCAGAGGGCGAAAAGTCCTTCGAGGCTTACTTGCAGGAAGTGAAGGAAACAGCCCTGCGGGCCTATGAAAACCAGGATTATCCGTTCGAGGAGCTGGTAGAGAAGCTGCAGCTTCAGCGTGACCTAAGTCGTAACCCACTATTTGATACCATGTTTGTTCTGCAAAATATCGAGCAGGGAGAACAAGAAATCGAGGGATTGCGTTTCACTCCTTACGATCATGTACATCCTGCTGCCAAGTTCGACCTCACACTGACGGTGAGCGAAGTGGATGGGACATTGAACTGCACGCTGGAATACGCGACTGCAATCTACAAGCGGGAGACCGCTGAGCGGATGGCAGGCCACTTTGTACAGCTTATTCAGGAAGCTATCGCCAATCCGGGAATGTCGTTGTCATCCCTGGATATCGTGACACCGCAGGAAAAATCGATGTTGATGAAAGATGCGGACGAAGCCAAAGCAGATTATCCTCGTGACAAAACGATTCATGCACTGTTCGAGGAACAGGCTGTTCGTAATCCGGATGCAGTAGCAGTCGTATGTGAAGAGGCAACCCTGTCTTATAGCGAGCTGAATGAGCGGGCCAACGGACTTGCCAGAACACTGCGCGAGCGTGGTCTGCAACCAGATGGTCTGGTTGGAATCATGGCGGAACGTTCCCTTGAAATGGTCGTTGGGATTTTAGCCATTTTGAAGGCGGGCGGAGCTTATGTCCCTGTGGACCCTGAATATCCAGAGGATCGCATTCGCTTTATGCTTGAGGATTCGGGAGCCAAGCTTCTGCTGACACAAGCACATCTAGAGACACGTGTCTCCTTTACCGGAGACGTCATCAATCTGGATGAGTCGGCTTCCTACAAGAAAGATGTCTCAAATCTGGAGCCTGCAGCTGGACCGAATCATCTTGCCTACGTCATCTACACATCGGGTACGACAGGCAAGCCTAAGGGAACACTGATCGAGCATAAAAATGTAGTCCGCTTGCTCTTTAATGATAAGAATATGTTTGACTTCGATGCTCAGGATACGTGGACGCTGTTCCATTCGTTCTGTTTCGACTTCTCTGTATGGGAGATGTACGGGGCATTGCTGAACGGAGGTCGTCTGGTCATCGTTCCATCGCTGACTGCGAAGAGCCCGGAGCGTTTCTTGCAATTGCTGAAAGACCAGAAGGTCACCGTCTTGAACCAGACGCCAACATACTTCTACCAGTTGCTACAGGAAGAACTTAGTCATCGCGCGGCAGAGTTGAGCCTCCGCATGATTATCTTTGGTGGAGAGGCGTTGAGCCCAGCCTTGCTCAAAGACTGGAGAGCGAAATATCCGCAAGTGCAGCTTATCAACATGTATGGCATCACGGAAACGACCGTGCATGTGACGTATAAGGAAATTACGGAACTGGAAATTGAACAGGGCCGCAGCAATATCGGTATCCCGATTCCGACACTACGTGCGTACATTCTGGATGAACAACGCCGTCCACAACCGATTGGCATTCCGGGTGAACTCTACGTTGCGGGCGAAGGGCTGGCGCGTGGCTACCTAAATAGACCGGAGTTGACGGAAGAGAAGTTTGTAGCTCATCCGTTTGAAGCGGGCGAGCGTATGTACCGCTCAGGTGACTTGGCACGCTGGCTGCCGGATGGCAGCATGGAGTATCTCGGACGGATTGACCATCAGGTTAAAATTCGGGGTTACCGCATTGAGCTGGGCGAAGTGGAGGCGAAGCTGCTCCATGCTCCGTCTGTAAGGGAGGCCGTTGTGCTTGCCCGAGAGGATGGAAGTGGACAAAAAGTGCTGGTCGGCTATTTCACTGCGGATCAGATGCTGACGGTAGGCGAATTGAGAAAAGCCTTGGCTGCTGAACTGCCGGCTTATATGATTCCATCTTACTTTATGCAATTGGAACAGATGCCGTTGACCCCAAATGGCAAGCTGGATCGCAAAGCGCTTCCGGCTCCAGAGGCCAATGTGCAGACTGGAGCGGTTTATGAAGCGCCGAGGAATGCAGCTGAGGAAGCTTTAGCTTCCGTATGGCAAGGTGTGCTGGGAGCACAGCAGGTCGGCATCCATGATCATTTCTTCGATCTGGGCGGTGACTCTATTAAGGCGATTCAGGTATCCTCCAGATTGTTCCAGTCTGGATATAAATTAGAGATGAAGGATCTCTTCAAATATCCGACCATTGCCGAGCTAAGCCCGTATCTTCAGGTAGCCGGACGCACAGCAGAGCAAGGTGAGATCAAGGGTGCAGCGGAGTTAATGCCAATTCAGCGTTGGTTCTTTGAACGCCACACAGCAGAGCCGCATCATTACAATCATGCTGTCATGCTCCATCGGAAAGACGGCTTTGATGAGGCTGCACTCCGGTTGACAATGGACCAAATTGCGATCCATCATGATGCGCTGCGTATGGTTTTCCGGCCTACAGAAGCTGGATACGCGGCCTGGAATCGGGGAATTGACGAAGGCGAACTTTACACATTGGACATCGCCGATATGCGACAGGCAGATGACGAGGCAGCTGCTGTTCAAGCCCAGGCCGATGCCACACAGGCAAGCTTCCACTTGGAAGACGGCCCTCTGTTCAAGCTAGGTTTGTTCCATTGTAATGATGGCGATCATTTGTTGATTGTCATTCATCACCTCTTGGTTGACGGCGTGTCCTGGCGCATCCTGTTTGAGGACATTGCAGCAGGATACGAGCAGGCGTTGAATGGACAAGCGATTGTTCTTCCGCAAAAGACCGATTCGTATCTTGTATGGTCCGAGCAAGCGGCGAAGTATGCAGCAGGCCCTGCTCTGGACAAGGAACGTTCATACTGGCAGCAGATTGAGGAGACGGTTCTGACTCCACTGCCAAAGGATCAGGATCAGGAGCCAGGCACCATTCGAGATACCGAGTCGGTTACGGTAACGTGGTCTGCTGAAGAAACCGACCTGCTGCTGCGACAAGCAAACCGGGCTTATCATACAGAGACGAATGATTTACTCTTGACTGCTCTGGGAGCAGCTATTCAGCACTGGACAGGCATGGAGCAGGTTCTGGTTAACCTTGAAGGACATGGACGGGAAATGATCATACCAGATCTGGATATTACCCGTACCGTGGGTTGGTTCACAACTCAGTACCCTGTTCTGCTGAACCTGCAAGATGGGCAGGAAGTATCTACCCGGATCAAGCGCATCAAGGAGAATTTGCGAGAGGTTCCGCACAAAGGTATCGGCTACGGTCTGCTGAAGTATATGGCACCGGAAAATGGCGCTCGATTCAGCGTAGAACCGGAAGTTTCCTTCAACTACCTTGGACAGTTTGACCAGGACTTGGAGGGCAATGCTCTTAGCTTGTCTACACATTCAGTCGGTAAGGCGCTCAGCGATCACACACCACAGCAATATGCTCTGGATGTGAATGGCATGGTTGCCGAAGGACAGCTATCACTGACGATTACGTATAGCAATAGGCAGTACCGTAAGGAGACGGTAAGCCATTTTGCTGAATTATTACAGTCAAGCCTTAGCGAGGTTATCCGGCATTGTGTGGCTCAGGAGCGTGTACAGCTTACTCCAAGTGATGTTCTGTTCCAAGGTCTGACCCTGGAGCAGCTTGATCGACTCACAGCTCAGACGGCCCATATTGGAGAGATTGAGGATGTGTACAAGCTAACGGCAATGCAGAAGGGCATGCTCTTCCACAGCTTGCTGGAGCCGGACTCCTCTTCCTACTTTGAGCAGGCAACGTTTGAGCTACGTGGCAGCTTCGATGTAGATACCTTCTTCGAGAGCTTCCAGGCTTTGGCGCAACGACATGCCATACTGCGTACCGGTTTTTACAACAATATTACTGATGTACCGCTGCAAGTTGTCTTTAAGCAACGGCCTATCCCTCTGAACTACGTAGATTTGCGTGCCGCTACGTTGGAGGAGCAAGAAGCCCAGATTCAGGCTTACACTACTGAAGATATGGCTAAGGGATTCAGCTTGTCAGAAGATCCGCTGATGCGAGTGACTGTCTTGCAAAAAGAACAAAGCCACCTTGTATTGTGGAGCTTCCATCATATTGTCATGGACGGCTGGTGCATCCCGATTATTACACAGGAGCTGTTCGATTATTATTCTGCCCTGCGTCAGCAAGTACAGCCTGTACTGCCGCCGGCTCAGCCCTACAGCCGTTATATTGAATGGCTTGATGCACAGGACGATCAAGAGGCTTCAACATATTGGAGTCAATATCTCGAAGACTATGACGGCAATACGGTATTGCCAGAAGCTAAAACGAAATCTCAAGCTAAAGAAGAGGGCTACGTTCTGAATGAGCATGTTCTCCATTTGGGTACAGCCTTGACCCGCAAAATGGACGTTGTCGCGAAGCGCAATCATGTGACGGTCAACACACTCATGCAGACAGCCTGGGGACTGATTCTCCAGCGTTACAATGCCAGCTCGGATGTAGTTTTCGGCGGTGTTGTATCGGGTAGACCTGCTGAGATTGCAGGGATCGAGAATATGGTGGGTCTGTTTATTAATACAGTACCTATCCGTGTACACTCATCCAAAGACGAGGCCTTCGTCGAGGTGATGAAACGTACACAGGCACATTCGTTGGCTGGTCGTGCCTACGACACTTATCCGCTGTATGAGATTCAGGGGAAAACAACTCAAAAGCAAGACCTGATTTCTCATATTATGATCTTTGAAAATTATCCGCTTGACGAACAGGTAGAACAGTCGGGTAACCACACAGAGGACAATCTCGAAGTCGCCAACTTCGCCATGTTTGAGCAAACTAACTATGACTTTAACCTGGTTGTCATTCCAGGCGAGGACATTAAGGTCTGCATTCGCTACAATGCTTCGGTCTACGAGCAAGAAAGTATTGCGCGAATCGGAGGACATTTGTTGCAAATGCTCGATCAGGTAGCTACTCGTCCGCAAGCAACGATACAGGAGCTGGAGATTGTAACAACAGAGGAACGGACGAACCTGCTAGACTGGAGTGGCAAGGCTCATGTCTATCCAAGTGATCAGGGTCTGCACACCTTGTTTGAAGAACAGGTTGCCCGTACGCCGGATAAGATCGCGGCAATAAGCGGTGACATCCAGATCACGTATCGGGAGCTGAACGAGCGGGCAAACAGACTGGCTTCGACCTTGATAGCCCAAGGACTACGGAGCGAACAAGTAGTGGGTCTATTGGCGGATCGATCAGTGGAACTGCTGGTTGCCATTATGGGCGTGCTCAAAGCGGGCGGAGCCTATGTACCGATTGATCCTGAATATCCGCAGGAGCGGATACAGTATATTCTGAAGGACTCTGGCGCTGAGATTCTGCTCACACAGAGCCACCTGACGAAGCTAGCGTCCTTTGAGGGAATGGTTATGGAATTGGATTCTCCGCACATCTACGGAACTGGAGTGAATAATCCTAATATTCCTGTGAGAGGAAACGATTTGGTGTATTTAATCTATACTTCGGGTACAACAGGAAATCCGAAGGGAACCATGATTAACCATAAAGGAATCGTGAACTACATCTGGTGGGCCAATAAAGTCTATTGTGCAGGGCAACCAACGGACTTCCCGCTGTATTCATCCATTTCGTTTGACTTGACGATGACATCAATGTTTACTCCGTTAATAAACGGAGGAATAGTACGGATTTATGATGGTATAGATAAAGCGGAGGTTGTTCAGCATATTTTGCGCGAAAATGCGGTCGATATTCTCAAGCTGACGCCGACACATCTCAGTCTCATAAAAGACATGACCATTCCAGCGGAAAGTCGCATTCAGCAGCTCATTGTGGGTGGAGAAAATCTGACTACGCATTTGTCAAAAACGATTACCGACCTCTTTGGTGGCAACATCAAGATTTACAATGAATACGGTCCAACCGAAACCGTCGTCGGCTGCATGATTCACCTGTACGATCCTGCGAAGGATACACGGGAATCCGTACCGATTGGATTGCCGTCCGATAACATATACATTCATATCTTGGATGAACAGCTTCGTCTCGTACCGTTAGGTGTGGAGGGCGAAATGTACATCGCCGGGGACGGAGTAGCCCGTGGATACCTGAACCGTCCGGATCTTACCGCAGAAAAATTCATTAGGAATCCGTTCGCCGCGGAAGGAAATATGTATCGGACCGGAGATTTAGCTCGTCGCCTTCCTAATGGAGACATTGAGTACATTGGGCGTATTGACCATCAAGTCAAAATCCGGGGCTATCGTATTGAACTTGGTGAGATTGAGGCCAAGTTGCTGGATATACCACTTGTCGAGGAAGCTCTTGTTGTTGCGTGGGTAGATGCCAATGGGCAGAAGTCTCTATGTGCTTACTTTGTAGCGGATCGGGAAATGTCTGTCAGCGAGCTGAGAAATGAACTGTCTGCTGAACTGCCTGCATATATGATTCCGTCTTACTTTGTCCAAATGGACGTAATGCCTTTGACACCGAATGGCAAGCTGGATCGTAAGGCACTGCCTGAACCAAACTTGGGTGTGAAGGCAGGAGCTGCCTTTGCTGCTCCGCGGACGGATGTGGAGAACATTTTGGCTTCGATTTGGCAAGGTGTGCTCGGCGTGCCGCTTGTTGGCATACATGATAATTTCTTTGAACTTGGAGGCGACTCGATCAAATCGATTCAGGTTTCATCAAGACTTCTCCACGCAGGCTACAAACTGGAAATGAAGAATTTGTTCAGCTATCCAACAATTGCGGAACTGGCTCAGCGCGTTAGCGCAGTCAGCCGAATTGCAGATCAGAGCGAGGTACACGGAACGGTAAAACTGGGACCTGCCCAGCGCAGATTTTTCGAAGAGCAGTCAACGGATCTTCATCACTTTAATCAGTCGGTTATGCTGTACCGACGTGAAGGCTTTAATACCGATGCGCTCGCCAAGGTTATTCAAAAAATTGCAGAGCACCATGATGCGCTGCGACTGGTGTTCCGCCAAGGAGAGCAAGGAGTAGAAGCCTGGAACCGTAGCTTGGGCGAAGGTGAACTGTACAGCCTCCAAATCCACGATTTGCGGGATGAAAAAGATCCGGCTTTGGCAATAGAAGCAGGTGCAGAAGCCATTCAGCGCAGCATCTCTCTGGAGGATGGACCTCTCTTTAGACTAGGTCTGTTCCGCTGTACGGAAGGCGAACATTTGTTGATCGTTATTCATCACTTGGCTGTGGATGGCGTATCCTGGCGTATTCTCTTTGAGGACCTACAGGAAGGCTACGAGCAGGCAGCACGTGGAGAAGCGGTCAAACTTCCACAGAAGACGGATTCGTACCGTGCATGGGTTGATGGAATCACGCAATACGCCAACAGCCCGGCGGCTGAACAAGAACGCAGCTTTTGGGCTGAGGTGGAAGGAGAGGGATTTGCCCTTCTTCCAAAAGACAAGGTGGACGGTACTCTTCTTATAAAAGACAGCGAGGCTGTTACGGTAACATGGTCGGCAGAAGAGACAGAGCAGTTCTTGAAAGAGGCGAATCGAACTTACAATACGGAAGTTAACGATCTGCTCTTGACGGCCCTCGGTATGGCGGTTCACGAGTGGACAGGGATCGAACGTATAGGCATCCTACTGGAAGGACATGGACGGGAGCCTGTAGTACCGGAATTGGATATCACTCGCACGATAGGCTGGTTTACAAGTCAGTATCCTGTCGCTCTTGAGATGGGAGGCGAATTGGAGATCGGCGCCAGAATCAAGCGTGTCAAGGAAGATCTGCGTCGTATCCCAAACAAAGGTGTAGGATACGGTATCTTGAAATATTTGAGCGACGTATCCGCTGGCTCCTCCTTCTCGGCAGAACCGGAGATTATCTTCAACTACCTAGGGCAGTTTGACCAGGATCTTGCAGAGGGAACGATGGAGGTATCACCTTACTCGGCAGGATCTGAGGTCAGTGAGCAGATGGTGCAGCATCAGGCATTGAACATCAATGGGCTGATTACCGAAGGACAGCTTCAGCTTTCGGTCAGCTATAACCATCAGCAGTTCCATGCAGATTCGGTAGAGAAGTTTGTCGGTATCCTGAAGGAGCGTCTCAGTGAAGTTATTGGGCACTGTGTGCGCAAGGAAAGAACCGAACTTACACCAAGCGATGTACTCCTCAAAGATATCAGCTTGGAGGAAATCGAGGAGCTGGAAGAGCAGACACGGCACATCGGTAGCATTGAAAATATGTATAAACTGACACCAATGCAAAAGGGAATGTTGTTCCACAGCTTGCTGGAGCCTCATTCAGAGGTCTACTTTGAGCAGGCCACATTTGAAATCCAGGGAGTGTTCTATCCTGAGGATTTCAAACGCAGCTTACAGCATCTGATGAAACGGCATGCCATATTGAGAACGAATTTCCATGCCGGATGGGGCGATTTCCCCATACAGATTGTGTTCAAAGAAAGAGCATGCGATTTCGTATACGAGGATTTGCATGAGCTGGAATCCAGTGAAATAGAAGTGCGTCTTGCAGCTTACATTGCCCAAGACAAAGCAAGAGGCTTTGATCTTGCGAACGAAGCCTTGCTGCGTGTTGCTATTCTACGTACTGCAAAAGAGCATTACCATCTGTTGTGGAGCTCTCATCACATCATTTTGGATGGCTGGTGTATGCCGCTTGTGCTCCAGGAAGTGTTTGAAACATACGGAGCTCTACGTGAGCAAAAGGAACCTGAGCTTCCTGCAGCAGCATCGTACAGCCAGTACATTCAATGGTTGGAGAAACAAGGCGAGGAAGAGGCATCCTCTTACTGGAGAGGATATCTGGAAGGCTACGAGCAGCAGACGAAGCTGCCACAGGCTATTACACAGCCATCGGCCAAAGTAGAAGCCTACTTGTCAGAGAAGCTGGTATTCACGTTGGATGCGGAATTGACCGAGCGCCTGGAACAAGTGGCCAAGCAGCACCAGGTGACGATGAACACACTGATGCAAGCAGCCTGGGGAATCGTGTTGCAACGCTATAATAGAAGCCAGGATGTCGTCTTCGGAAGTGTGGTATCAGGCAGACCTGCCGAGATTCCGGGTATCGAAAGCATGATCGGTCTCTTCATTAATACAGTTCCAGTTCGGGTTCAGGCCGAGGGAAGCGATTCGTTCTCGCATGTGATGAAGAGACAGCAGGAATTATATTTGGCAGGACATGCTTATGATTCCTATCCGCTCTATGAGATTCAGGCACAGAGCGAACAAAAGCAAGATTTGATTTCCCATATCATGGTATTTGAAAATTACCCGGTAGAAGAGCATCTGGAAGAGAAAATTGCCAATGATGAGGCCGAATACAAAATTACGGATGTTCAGATGTTTGAACAGACGAATTATGACTTTAACCTCATTGTGCTGCCGGGACGTAGTCTAGAGTTCTTGTATCGTTATAATGCTCGTGTCTATGACCGGGAGAGCGTGGAACGGATTCAAGGACACTTGACGAAAATTCTGACAAGCGTATCTGTACAACCTGCTATCCGTATTGATGAGCTGGAGCTGATTACGCCAGAAGAGAAATCACAAATTATAGAGGTATGGGGAGACACAGCAGCTCCTTATCCGCGTGAGAAGACCCTTCACGGTATATTTGAGGAAAAAGCTGCGCTCACACCGGATCATACAGCACTTATTTTCGGCGAAACGGAGCTTACCTACGGAGAACTTCATCAGCAGGCCAACCGCCTCGCACGTACGCTGCGTGCGCAAGGGGTCAGACCGGATCAGCCAGTCGGCATCATGGTCGAGCGTTCGCTTGAGATGATCATTGGCATCCATGCCATTCTAAAAGCGGGCGGTGCCTATGTACCGATTGATCCGGAGTTTCCGGAAGACCGTATCCGCCACATGCTGGAGGATTCGGGAGCGAAGCTTCTGCTGACGAAGAGTCATCTCAAAGATCGTTTCCCATTCACTGGCACGATCCTGGCACTGGATGATCCGCAGGCGTATCATGCGGATGACTCCAATCTGGAGCCAATTGCAGGGCCAGAGCATCTGGCGTATATCATTTACACGTCGGGTTCAACCGGCAAGCCGAAAGGTGTAATGATTGAGCATCGCTCCGCCGTCCATACACTGAGCCAGTTGGAAGCTGAATATCCGATGTTGGCAGGTGATCGATTCCTGCTCAAAACGACATTCACCTTTGACTTCTCCGTGCCAGAGCTGTTCTGCTGGTTCTTTGGACAGGGGACGCTTGTGATCCTGCCGCAGGGCGTGGACAAAGACCCGGTGGCACTGCTGGAGGCTGTGGATACGAACCGAATCACGCATCTTAATTTGGTACCTTCGATGCTCAGCGTGCTCGTTCAATATTTGAAGGAAAGCAGTACCCAAGGATTCCTTACTTTGAAATACCTGTTTGCCTGCGGCGAGACGCTGCCTGCCAAACTTGTGGAAGAGTACTATAAAGTATCGCCTTATGCAGTACTGGAAAACATCTACGGTCCTACGGAAGCGGCCGTATATGCGACTCGATATACAACGAGTCCTGAGACTGCTGCTCTAACGCATGTACCTATCGGCAAACCGTACGCTAACGTACAAGTATGGATGATGGATAGCGCTGCTCAGGTATCACCAGTAGGTGTGCCGGGGGAACTCTGCATTGCAGGTGAAGGGGTAGCGAGAGGGTACTTCAACCAGCCGGACCTGACGGCAGAGAAGTTCATTCCTCATCCGTACAAACCGGGAGAACGGATTTACCGAACGGGCGATTTGGCCCGGTGGTTGCCAGACGGGAATATTGAGTATTTGGGACGGATCGATCACCAGGTGAAAATCCGCGGTTACCGCATTGAACTGGGAGAAGTGGAAGCGCAAATCCTGAAGGTGCCGTCGGTGCAGGAAGCGGTTGTTCTAGCACTGGCTGACTCCAGCGGAAGTACTCAGCTTTGCGCATATTTTGTGGCCGAGGAAGGGCTCACAGCGGGCGTACTACGCGAGGCACTGGCCAGCGAGCTGCCAAGCTACATGATTCCATCTGCTTTCGTGCAGCTGGGGCAAATGCCGCTGAATCCGAATGGCAAATTGGATCGCAAAGCGCTACCAGCGCCGGAAACCCTTCTGCGGAGCACAGCGGAGTATATCGCGCCGCGTACGCAGACAGAAGTAGAGCTCGCTCAGATTTGGTCCGAGGTGCTCGGTGTACAGGAAATCGGAATCAGGGATCATTTCTTCGAGCTTGGGGGCCATTCCCTGAAAGTATTGGGCTTGATTCAAAGGATCTCGTCCAGTATGGGCGTCCATCTCCCACTCCAGGCCGTGTTTAATCTGCCGACTGTGGAAGAAATGGCGCATGAAATTTTCAAGCTGCAGGCAACAACTGCCGCGGATAAACAAGAAATGGAAATTATCCGCTTCCCAGGGAAAGGAACACTTAAAGTATTTTGCTTCCCTCCACGGGTAGGCCACTCTTTGGGGTACTATGAGATGGCCAAGGAGCTGGAAGGGCTTTGCGAGGTGTACGGGATGGAATTTATCGGCGATCGGTACCAGGGTCAGGATATGCTGGATCGATACATCGATGCCATCGTGGATATTCAAGCAGAAGGCCCATATGTATTCCTGGGATACTCACTTGGAGGAAATCTGGCCTTCGAGGTAGCTAAAGCCATGGAAATGCGAGGGTACCATGTTGGCGACATTATTATGGTAGATGCTATGAGAAAGATGTCCAAGGATGAATCGACACCAGAGGAGCTTGAAGAGATTGTCGAGACAGTGTTGGACAGCATTAGAGAGCAGTACAAAGCATTCCTCGCAGATCCAGCGGACAGGGAGCGAGTCATGGAAAAAATGCTAGTTTACTCCACCTACCGCGATGAACTTATTAACGCAGGTGAAGTTCATGCAAATATCCATGCTCTGATTGCAGAGGATGATAGTATTGGACCGGATACATCATTAGATAAATTGTTATGGCAACAGGCAACACTTGGCCAATACAAAGAATACGAAGTCATCGGAACGCATGATGTGCTGCTTGATTCCGGTTTTGTCGGGGAAAATGCTAAAGTACTGAGACAAATACTTGGTAAAATTGTGGAAGCCTCATCTAAAAACAAGCCTATTTTGTCCTAAGATCAAACAACGAGAATAGTAGTGAGCAGCAAAGACGCCCGGGTTCCTTTATATAGGAGGGACCCGGGCGTCTTTTTTATTTTATGAAATCCTCAACATGCAGAGAGTAGTGCCTCTAATGATCAGTGTTTGTTTTAGCAACGGTTGACCGAGAATAATGGATATTGGAGATGAGCTCACGGATGACTTGAATGACAAGCTCTGGTTGATCATGAATAATCATATGCTCGCTCTTCTTGGCAACAATAAATTTACTATTGGTAGAGATATTGAGCATCTCGCGTTGCCCAATTTGCCAGCTTTGTTC
The DNA here is from genome assembly GCF_025846815.2 of Paenibacillus sp. BT-177. Classification (NCBI taxonomy): domain Bacteria; kingdom Bacillati; phylum Bacillota; class Bacilli; order Caryophanales; family Paenibacillaceae; genus Paenibacillus; species Paenibacillus sp. BT-177. Next base: position 94,803 of record NZ_JAOYTP010000013.1, read on the forward strand.
GATCTGATCATTTCCACGCTTGCTAATACCAAACTGAGTCAAATCTTGCTGAATGCCTCGGGCTATCACACGCACAGGGAGGTTACCCAAATGCTGGCCGCGTATGGCATCTTCGGTAGTGCTCGCCAGATCACCCTCCTCGGCAACAGAGCGGAAGTACTTAGGGGAAGCAACAATATTCACAAAAGATTTTCTATCTCGATACTCCACCCGTCCGTTTAGCATAAAATTGGGAAACAGACGGAAAGCCCCTGCTTTTTCTAGGAGAATGGATATGAGTGGCGAGGGATTGCCCTTAGGTCTTTCTTTGGCATAGATCTTATTGGTCCGGCGAGCATCATTCTCAGGCCTAGCATCCACTAGAACCAGTCCTGCTACTTCGTTTCTGTATGTTTGTGCATAAAGCCTTGAGTACATCCCCCCGAGAGAATGACCTACAAAGATATAAGGAGGTTGGATGTCTGCATTCTTTAGAGCAGTATGAAGCTCCCGAACGATGTTTTCACCGGTGCGTGGTGTATTTGCCTCTTCGCTCCATGCATAGCCTGCCCGATCATAAGATACAACGGTGGCGAAGGATGACAGCTTCTCGGGAATATCCCTCCAGGACAGGCTACTTTCCCCGCTTCCTGATTCAAGCACGATCGTCGGAGAGCCAGCACCTATTTTATGAATATGGAGACGATAGCCTCCAGCGTCGACCATTCTCCCCAGAGGAGGATATTGCGACTTATCGTGTTTGGATGCAATCGATTCATACACAAATCCAGAGATAACGACAAGCAGTAAGCAAGAGATAACCCCAAATACGACTCTCGTCCAGGTTCGCCTTCGTTGTTTCATTTAAAATCTACTCCTCTATAATGTCATTATTTAATTAATCATCATCTATTTCATATGAAGTAAAATCGCTTTGGTGTGGTTTGGTCTTGATGAACATTTCATGCTTAACCATTAAATTGGAGTTCCGTAATATCCACCTATTCACTATTAAAGACTGGGGGGAATGGCGCGGGTGTGCCTTATTATTTATACCCATCCTTTCTTTGTCAAATCATCAATATTAAAGAAAAAAAGAATATACAATTAAGAACCATTTGAACAAAAGCCCAGGGTCTAGTTACAATCATAAACGTTGTAAAACAACTTAATAAAAAACCTTGCATTTAAAAATCCAGAATGATATACTCTAATTCCGGCCAAGAAGATATAGTGGTTGCGAGCGAGAGATACAAGAAAAGATTTTAAAAAAATGCTTGCAAAGTTGGTTCGGAAGTGATATGATATAAGAGTTGATGAGGCGATGAGCTGATTCAAAAAAAGAAGTGTTTGATCTTTGAAAACTGAACAACGAGTGAGTAAACTGATTTTGTTCGCGAAATCAACAATGAGATATTTTATCTCGTCAGTTTCAAATGAGCTAATCGCTCTTTCGATAAACCAACTTCGGTTGGTCTTTAATGGAGAGTTTGATCCTGGCTCAGGACGAACGCTGGCGGCGTGCCTAATACATG
>NZ_JAOYTP010000014.1:0-87472 GCF_025846815.2 Paenibacillus sp. BT-177
TGGATAACTGACTCTTGTTGCCAACGAAAAAACACCTCCAAGGTTGTCTCCATATCTTACGACATGGTTGCATTCTCTTGAAGGTGTTTTGATTTGTCTCACGTTAAGGGGTCAGTCCCAGTTTAAAGACACGCTCTTTTGCTTTTATTTTATCTCATACTTCAAGATGGTGTGATTGCATGTAGTTGTATATAGCACCTAGCAAATTCGCTTCATTGCCTAATTTACTTTGCTCAATATCTGCACGCACAAAATTTAAGATTGAATGCAAATAAAGCTTCTCTAGCTCTTCCTTAATAGTAACAACCAGCAAAGGATTGGCAGATATGCCTCCCCCAATCACAAACTTTTCAGGGTCAAGAATTGTTTGTAGGTTAATAATTTGTGTTGCGATGTTCCTGCAGTATTCTCGAAAAATCATTTGTACCGTGTGATCACCTTCTTCAATGAGCTTGAATACTTTTTCACCTGTAATAGAATCTGCTGGAAGTCCTTTAGCCTTGGCAACCGTTTTAGCTAAAACAGAACTACTACCCTGCATACCAAGCAGATAATCCACATTGTCTGCATGCTCGTTGTTAGTTCTGATGAAGGAGAATTCCCCAGCCGATAAATGATGGCCTTTCAGCAATTTACCTTGAGAGATGATTCCACCGCCCATCCCTGTTCCAACAACCAAAACAACACCATCAGCGATCCCCTGTAGTGAGCCGCGCCATACTTCTCCAAGAGCAGCACACTTTCCATCATTTTCAATGGCTACGGGTAAATGAAACGCTTTCTTAAAAACTTCAATCATATTGATATCGTTTATATACCTTAATGAACCACCATGCACCATATGACCCGTGACAGAGTCCACAATACCTGGCATGCTGACGGCTATACCTTCACATTCATCTATAAACTGACTGTGAATTTGCTTCAAAGCTATAAGCAGATTCTCTAGTGAATCTAACGGTGTAGCAACTTTGCCCTTTGTCATAAATTCACCTTGAGAATATAAACTGAATTTAATAAAAGAGCCGCCAATATCAAAAACCAGTATTTTATTTTTCATGCTGCGTATAGTCCCTTCATTCGGTAGTGTGGAATCTGGAGGTCTATCTCTCATAAACGATAATTAATATTAGTGCTTTTGTAAATCCATCATTTTCTTTATCGTTAACAATACACCGTTTTCTTCATTGGATTTGGTAATAAAACTTGCTGCATTTTTAGTATTCTCACAAGCATTTTTTACAGCAAAACTGTATTTGGCAATACTCATAAGCTCCACATCATTTTCACCATCTCCAAAAGACATGGTTTCATCCATAGTAACGCCCAATATCTCTTGGAGTTTTCTTACCGTCTCCCCTTTATGAGTATGAAGCGCTGTTATATCCAGCCAATTTGCTTCAGAATCGACAATATAAATTTGATCTAGCAGCGTTTCTTCAACATGTTTTCTTAACAAGGAACTTCTCCCGGATGGATCGTATACAGTTATTTTTAGAAAGTTGCTGTTTATTTGATCAAACGGATCAATCTTCCTAACTTCCTTATAAGAGCCCTTCACAATTTTATAATACTCTTCTTGAATATGAGAATGAACATAAGCTCCTTCTGTTGTACATGCTATGATAATAAAATCCTTAGCAAAAGCTTCAATTTGATTGATCGCTTGTAATGCTAAATTACGTTCAATTGTAAACTCTTTTACAACGACTCCATCCTTTTTAATGCGAGTCGCGCTGTCCCCTAAAATCCAGATCCCTTTTCCATGTTCACCAAACAATTCTTCTACTCTTTCACATTACTTACCTGTACAAGCAACAAAGGAGATATTATTTTCTTGCATTTCTTCATACACTTGATTGAATAATTCAATATCAAACGTGCCACTATTGTTCAGAAAAGTACCATCCAAATCACTTACTACCAGTTTAAACATAAATAAGCCTCCCTTAGTTGTTTGATACACTCATTGTCAGTTCATACTTACGTTTTTTTATGTTCATTCCAGGGATCAACATCAAAGTCTCTGTTAAAATTCTCAAACTTACGTGCTGCAAGCTTTTGAACAAAAGAAGAATGAGCCAAACTACTGATTATGAAATACGTAATGCATAAAACGGTAACGCATAAGACTCCTTCAATCCCCACATTGTCGCACTCCCTTCTGTCGTATCTGCAACTTTTATACAACATCTAATCCATTTAAATAGCTCGATACAGTTCCAGTCCACTTCATAAAATATTTAAATAAAGACGTTAATAAAGATAGTAAAAAAAGCACATTTATTAAGTGATTATAAAACTACTCAAAAAAATCATCGATGGAGCGGTAAGGTTTTACATCCATAGGCTGTCTTGATAATGCTAAGCACCGGTAAGTACCACACCATATAACTAAACATAAAAAAATAAGTGAGATCATAGAGTGCTCTCCTTTCTCTTTTAGGGTATACATTTACTTTAGCTGATGAAACGCGTTTCAAGTCAAGTTGTAATTTATCTTAACCCTTCAAATTTTTCTTTCTCATTATACGATTCACTTGTTCTGAACTGAGTAGCATAAAAAGAAGGAAAACAAGGACTGCAACCGGAAAAAAATAAATACTTACCTGAGATGCTATCAGCCCAACAATGGGCGGGAGTAATGTTGTGCCTGTATAAGCAACTGCCATCTGATAACCCATGAGTTTGGCGGAGTTTTCCTTACCGAACCGTGTTGGCGTTTCATGAAGAAGTCCAGGATAAATCGGTGCAAGCCCTAATCCAATAAGGATAAAACCGGGCAATAAAAAGGCAACAGGCAACGGAAGCAGCAAAATGAGTCCGCCTGCAACAGCAGTAAGTTGGCCAATCTGGATTAGGATACGATTATTTATTTTTAAAGTTACAAACCCCGTAATCAGCCTGCCTACCGTGATTCCACCGTAGTACAAAGATACCCAACCAGCAGCAGTTTCAGCTGGGATGTTTCTAGCCCCTACCAAAAAGCTGGCTCCCCATAAACCTACCGTTGCCTCTACACCACAATAAAACAAAAAAGCAACGAGCGTGTTCTTAACTCCTTTCATTCGAATTAGATTTTGTTTGGGTGTGTTCTCAACTTGTGCTATATTGTGATCCATCTGTGAGTAGTCTGATTGAGCTTCAGAAATAATCGAATCTTGTATCGCGTTTACACGTTTCCATAATGGCAGTGTAATAAGCAAAATAATAACAAGTCCCCACTGAATCATGGATACGGCTGTATAGCCACTTCTCCATGAATTGTAGTTCGAAATGTAGAAAGACATAATGATTGGTCCCATCGTAGCTCCAACACCCCAAAAACAATGCAGCCAGCTCATATGATGTGCCTTATAATTAGTAGCCACATATTGATTGAGTGCTGCATCTACAGCTCCCCCGCCGAGGCCAAGAGGAATTGCTAAGAGTACGAGCCAGAACAATGAAGGTGCAAAAGAAAACCCGAGTAACGCTCCTGCAGTCAAAAAGCAGCTCATTAGAGTAATCTTGCCTGTACCTATTTTTTCAATGATAGTTCCACTGGCTAGACTTGATACAATGGTTCCGCCTGCAACGACCATGGATACTATTCCGGCTGACCCAAAATCAGCCCCGAGTTCCGGCCACATCACAGGCCATGCTGCCCCAAACAGGGAATCCGGGATTCCCAAGCTAATAAACGCTAGATAAATAATAGTCAGAAACCAGGTTGCCATCATGTTTCTCCTCCTCTGCTCAAACGATAGATGTCATTATCTAAAAACAATAATAGGACGCTCTAATTCTTTTAGGGTTAACTCTCTCAACCCTGTTTTAAAATCCTCATAAAATAAATCGGAGAGAACAATGTCAGGATACAAAGGCATCTCATGCTTACCTTTGTAGGTTTCCAAAAAACGAAAGAAAGAGTCTTCTTCTATATTCTCTCTATAGACTACAATTTGATCCGGATCAAATATGGATTGTAATATTTGAATAATTTCACATATACTATTGAAAAAAACTTCTCTTCCCTTGCTTTCATCCCACACTATAGACGGGAGGAATTTGATTTCACCAGCCAATCCATGTTTGCCCTTTAAAACTCCATTGCGTAAATAAATCCCCATCCCTGGTGGAGAATTTTCAGGAAAATAGATAGCTAGCACACATTGATCTTCATCTAACTGTTCTCTGTAAACGTATCCACACACAGCGGCATTTACATCATTCTCCACCATAACGGGCAAACCAAATTTGCTCTGCACATCCTCTGCTAACCGGATTCCATTCAACCTTTCATGACTGCTGACTGTAATCTCTCCATCAACCGATTGTCCCGGGATTCCAATACCAATAACCTTAATAGAAGGATAAAGTGAAATGATGCCTTGAATCGTGGAATAAAATTGTGCATCATCAAAAACTTGAAAGGGGTGTTCTTCTTTCATGAGAGCGTCCTCGTTTAAATTAACGACCGTGGTTGATACTACATCCGTTCCTTGTTTTTCATTAATATGTATAATCAGTGCCAGACTATACTCATAATTAAAACGATAGGTTAAGGCATGTCTACCTCCGTTTGAAGGGACAATTTCATCCTCAAAAATTTCCCCATTATTAAGCAATTCCTGCATAAGCGTATTGATAGTCACCACACTTAAATCAGTCAATGCGGCCAGTTGGGGCTTTGTGGCCTTGCTGATCTGCTTTAATACTTTACGAACCAGATTCAGATTTATTTCTTTAATTAAATTTGTATTAGCTTTTTCCATATCGGTGCTCCTTCTTTTACAAAATTAGTGGGATCACTTTATAAAGATGCTTTACGAAGTGGTCCCACTAATTTTGTAGCAAAATATTACCTTTGTCAAGACCAGAGTATGCTGGGCATTAAATAAACAAAGCTGTAAAAATCAAGACAAAGCTTATGATAAAGATTACAAGTTCATAATATTAAGAACATAGTATCATGGATTTAATTTACAAGTCAGGTTCAATTATTTTCTAGTCGGTTTACGTAATAATAATTATGTAAACTAACTCTAGATAAACTATACAATATAATCGTGGAATATAATTACAATCCCGTTATGGGTATCTGAATATCCAGCTTATCCATCGCTTTTTCCTTTTCCCGATCAGTGACATGTGTATATACAGTGGTGGTCTGGATGGATGAATGCCCCAGCAGCTCCTGTACTGTACGCAGATCTGCTCCCTTGCGTAATAGCATCGTGGCAAATGTATGTCTTAGCTTATGGCTGGAATAAGCCTCCCGACGCTCTAAGCCCTTATCTTGCTGGAATCGTTCGAACGTTTCTGTAGCAATCTGTTGGATAGAGCGCACGGCCAGACGGCGGCCTTTTTGGGATACGAACATCGCGTCCTCTTTACTTCTCCACGGCGTCAATCTTTCCTCCAATGCATGCTCTAAAAATTCACAAACGGCCGCCGGTACTGGCAGGGTACGCCACTTACGCCCTTTACCGAACACATCTAATGTGCGTCTTTCTCGACTGTAATCTGAGACATTCAACGAATGAACCTCCCCCACCCGCAATCCCATGTAGACCATGAGCAGAAAGATAGCCATATTACGATTTGCATATTTCCCTTCCACCGCGAGCAAAAACGGCTGAATATCCTTTTCATCCAGATAGACAGGCATACGGTTCTTTTCAGTTTTTGCTTTTTTGATTCCCGCTGCCGGATTTGCACTGCATAACTCAAATTCCTGTAGCGCTCTAAAAAAACTGTTCACCGCTGCATGCTTCCGGTTCCGTGTACTATCTCCGGCGCCTCCTTCCCGCGCTTTAGACAAATACGACATCACATGAATCTTTTTCACCTGGTCAAGTGATTTATCACGCAACGTACGTAAAAACTGTTTTACATCCCCCATGTAATTTTTTTGCGTATGTATCGTATACCCCGCATCCTTCATCCAAATCAAAAAAGCTTCCAGTTCTTCAGCATACACTTCATCAATTTCTTCTATCGTATCTAGCTCCATATGTCGTAATTCTTTTTTCATTCCGCTTACCCCCATATCCGTTCAAATTTCGAAATATGCTGTAAAACGATCATCTTCGTCTGATTTTTATCGACAATCCAATCGACATCTTATGCAGGAGAGCATATAAAAGTCGTTTTAAACCTAAACTGCGTATAATTTATATTATACGCAGTTTTTTTGAGCACTTTTTAAGTATAAATAAAGCGTGTCCCTCTTGTCCAGCCTATGTACTTACCCTTTTTTGCTCATCCGATTATACATCAGCACGTACTGGCCTTTGTGACGGCAGATTCCTGCTGGACGCCTACATGCCCTATCATTTAAACTATTAGAAATTAATTTTTGAAAGTACGGGATTACAGCGAAAGCATGAGGCTCCATCACCCCATCTTACAATGTAATACAAGCATCACTTTCTGCCAGCTGTAATCCCGTTTATTAAATACATAATAATTATTATGTAAACTAAGAGCGGAGGATGAATGTATGATTAACAAATTGTACTGGTTACCGGTCGGTCAGCTTGATATTGATCGCTCCTCACTCAACCATCATGCACAGCCTGGTGAACTGGTGCGCCTGCAAATCTGGTCGTATCTGCTGGAGACAGATCACGGTCCGATTCTCATTGACACCGGTATGCCGGATTCGTTTATCAACAATCCAGATTATTTTAAAAATACACCGTTTGAAGGGCGCTTCATTCCCCATATGTCAGCCGATGATAGTATCGTAGCTATACTGGATCGGATCGGCTATCAACCAGAGGATATCCATGCCATCGTAATCTCTCATATGCATATGGATCATGCCGGAGGCAATCCGCATTTTCCGAATACACCGATTTATGTGCAGCAGACCGAAGCAGACGCTGCGATCGGTAATCTGGAGTATGCGCCGCCGGAATGCGTGCAGACGAACTTGAATTACCGATTGCTCCAAGGGGACCATGAGCTGGTTCCGGGCTTGCAACTGCTCTATACTCCGGGTCATTCGCCGGGTCATCAGTCCGCGCTGGTCACAACAAAGGAATCGGGTCCGGTCATGCTGACGATTGATGTTGCCTACACGCAGGAGAATTACGCAAACGACGTGCCGTTTGACGGCTTTGACCGTGAACAGGCACGCCAGTCAATCGCCCGCGTTCAGCAGATTGTGCAGGAGGTTAAGCCGAACCTATTGTTCTTCGGTCATGATCCTGAGCAGGTAGTCGTTCAGCCGGTATATCCACAATACAAATAATGATAAATGTTATAGCCTCTTATTCTTTTCTTCTCATTAGGTAGTTGTAACGACTTCGACATTTAGGGCTGCAAAATTTGGTCACCTGAGATCGCTGATATGGAATAAACCAAAGATTGCATTGAATACACCCTTGCAGTTCTCGTTGCTCCTCTCCCTAGCTTCCAGCAAACTGATAAGTGATTGCATAAACATGAAGCTAATGTCCCTAATCTCCTGTTATCGCCAGCATAAGGAAGTATATCTAAGAACTCAGGGGGTGAGCAGCTGTCGACGCGGTATGGATGATGAGGATAAGTATTTTGCTATCTCATTCTGTTTTCCCTTGATCATCCAGCACGATATACTTAAAGAAGTCGAAAGGCAACCTTATATTCAGTCTATGCTTATTTCTAAAATGTAGATTTATTCATGACAAAGGGAGTGTTCATTTACTTATGAGTACCGAAATGCTGGAACGTCGAAGTGAGATTTTAAAACGAAACATCCATCAGTTGCTGGTTCAGGAAAATCAACACGGCGTGACACGGCAGGAAAATTACACGTTGCATAAAATGATCAGAGAGCTGCATCAAACCTCTCATGCCTTGAATACTTCCCGTTGAGATGAAAGGCTGCTACATCAAACAAAAAATAACCTTCAGCTCCACTTCTTTAGTGGTGTTGAAGGTTATTTTTTATGTTATCCTTTTGAGCGACTCAAAAGATATAAGAAGTATGGCGCACCTATGATGGCAACAATTAATCCTGTCGGAATTTCTTTCTGTAAAGGTAAGGCTCGTGTGATCGTATCCGCTACAAGTACCAGAAGTGCTCCGACTAAAGCACAGGTTACCAGCAGCATTTTATGCTTCGGACCCACTAGCTTTCTTGCCAAATGTGGAGCTACCAAACCGACAAAACCGATCCCGCCACTAACCGACACACTTGAACTGGCTAGTCCAACTGCAGCCGCGAGGAGAAGAATGCGTTCCTTTTCAATAGGTGTACCTAACCCGGATGCCGTCTGATCCCCCAAATTAAGCACATTCATTACGTTTGCTTTATAGTATGCGAAGGGAAGCAATACAATTAGCCAAGGCAGCAGAGCCATTACGAATTTCCAATTTGAACCCCATATGCTTCCTGCTAACCAATTAGCTACAAACGTGTAGCTTTCAGGTGTTAACTTAAGAGTCATAATGATCATGGCAGCACTGATACCCGCCGCTACCCCAATTCCGCTCAGCAATAGCCTTGTCGGAGAAATACCTTCGCCTTTTTTGTAAGAAAGAGCATAAATCAGAATAGCAGCCGCTCCCGATCCAATGAGTGCAAGAGTGGGAAGTAAAAATAATGAATTCATCGTTTGCATCGATGGGAAAAGCAGCACAAACAGCATAACCATCAACCCGGCGCCTGCATTAATCCCCAGAATACCAGGGTCCGCTAGGCTGTTACGCGATACCCCCTGCATAATGCAACCGGAAACAGCCAAACCTGCGCCAATCAGAATGGAAATAACCATTCGCGGCAGCCGGAATTCAAAGAGAATTAATTCCTGCTGTGGAGTCCCTTGTCCGAACAAGGTTCTAAAAAGCTCCATTGGCGAAAGCCGAATCGTTCCTGTATTCGCGCTTATGGTGAATGCAGTAATGAGCAATACAAGCAATATGATAACAACGACCCAATCATGGATTTTTTTACGGTGACTCGCTTTGGCAATAGCCCCATTCGTAACGTTACTCATCTTACAGTGCCCTCCTTTCTTTACGTGCCAAATAAAGGAAGAACGGAACACCAATTAAAGCAATAAGTACGCCCACTGGTGTTTCCTCAGGTGCGTTAATCATACGGGCCGCCAGATCGGCAAACACGATAAGTAAAGCTCCCATTATAGCCGAACAAGGAATAATCCAGCGATAATCAACCCCAACCAGTTTGCGCGTAATATGGGGAATAATCAAACCCACGAAGCCTATAGAACCAACCAGCGATACCGCGGCACCTGCCAGGATCAATACGAGAATCATCCCGGCGATCTTTACCATCCCAGTTCGCTGACCAAGACTCAACGCAATTTCATCTCCTAGACTAAGTAACGTAATGGAGCGTGATAACATGAGAGCACCGATAAAAGCTGCCGCAACCCATGGAACAACAATGCCTAGCTGAACCCACTTGGTTCCACTAAGTCCTCCAGCGTACCAAAAGGCCAAGTCCTGTCCAACATTAAAGTATAAACTGATCGTATCTCCTAAGGCAGACAGCAACGCCGTAACAGCTGCACCTGCCAATACAAGACGAACTGGCGTAATACCTGATTTGGACATAGCGCTTGTACCATAGACCAGCACAACCGCCAAGGCTGCACCCACAAAGGAATACAACATTAACTGCAAAAAGGAAGTACCCGGAAAAAGAGCAAAGCATATCGCCATGGTCAAGCTGGCGCCCGAATTCAGCCCAAGCAAGCCAGAGTCTGCAAGCGGATTGCGGGTCATCCCCTGCATAATGGCCCCTGCTACGGCAAAACAAACTCCGATTAACACACCACCCAGAATTCGAGGTAGACGGATTTCCCATATAATTTGATGGTTTTGCAGCTCAGGATTAAAATGAAAGACGGCGTTCCAGACCTCCTCCAATCTGATTGAGGCTGCACCAAATGATAAAGAAAGAGCGATACCGAACGCTAACAGTGCTAATCCGGCTGTCAGGATAAGCGAAGCCGCCCATGGCCGCGAGTGGAATTGAGTCGGCGGCTGATTGTGATTACTTTGAGCGGGACTATCCGAAGATTCTGATAATTTCATAACTATGGTTCACCCTTACTGTTGAATAGTATGTAGGTATCACGAAAACCTGTAGTGGAGATAATGTCTGATAATGAGAATTATTATCATGCAATCTTTACTATTGTAAATTAATGTGGCAACGGCTTCAATAGCAAAATTTCGACGATTCTCTAATGCCCTGCTATTTTGTGAAAAAACAAAGCCCTCCGGCAAAAATACCAAAGGGCTGTCAATAATACCGAAACAACTACTACTGTGAGACGTTCTCTTTATTCCGCTGGACGATCATATCTGCCAATTCTTCAGCTTGCCCCACAATAGCGATAGGATCAAAGTACCAGTATCGATCCTCCTGAAGCTCAAAAACCTTCCCATTCCGGACCGCACTCAGTGATTTCCATATGCTGTCTCCTTCATAACCGCTCAAATCCTTGTTAACCGTCAGAAAAATGTAAGAGCCAGCATATTGATTAATAACTTCCTTGGAAATTGACTTCCATTGAGTCTCGCCTAATAGTTCTTTTTGGACAAGTGGTGGAGGTATCAAATTCAATCCTCGATAAACCGCCTGTCCTCCTCTGCCAAAATTATCACCGTATACATAGTATTCTTTTTCTGTGGCTTCCATTACCGTGAAAGTATCCCCGGGTTGAACAATTCCCTTTAATTTGTCACGTGCAGCTTGCAATCGCTGATCGTATTGGGCAAGCCACGTTTTAGCTTCCTGCTCTTTTCCCAGCAGCTCACCAAAAGCTGTCAGTTCCTCATGGACATTCTTGTATGTTCCATAAGGAATGACTATGGTCGGAGCAATTTTACTATATTTTTCATATTCTTGAGCATCTTTGGAACCAATCAGAATCATATCCGGCTGTAAAGCCAATACTTTTTCAATGGATACACTACCGCGGTCTCCAATGCTTGCAATGCCTTGTACAAGATCCTTCGAAAACGGATTATCCAGATAATACTTAACACTTCCCACAGGTTTAATTCCTAGTGCTAATAAATCATTCTGGTACATATCTACTACAATCCGCTGAGGGTGAACCGGAATCTGAATATCCCCATGAATCGTCTTGACTGTTTTCGTTGCAGCTGACTTTGATTCACCAGAAGCTTGATTTTGCTTTTCGTCTGGCTGATTTACCTTTCCACTACAGGCGCTAAGAATGACAATGACTGACAAAAGCATCGTCACCATCCACATTTTCTTTGTCAAACTCATTCATTCCTCTCTCTATTTACGAAGTCGCAATTGACTCTTACGTTCCATACTGAGCTTGGTGCAGGCGGCTATATGCACCTTTAACAGCCATTAATTCTTCATGTTTTCCTTGCTCGGCAATCCCTTGATCTGCAACTACAATAATACGGTCAGCATTTTTGATCGTTGCCAGACGATGGGCGATCACGAGTGTCGTGCGACCTTGAGATAGCTCTGTCAGGGCTTGCTGAATTGCAGCTTCTGTCTCTGTATCCAATGCCGATGTCGCTTCATCCAAAATGAGAATTGGCGGATTTTTCAGAAACATCCGGGCAATGGATAAACGTTGCTTTTGACCACCAGACAGCTTTACGCCTCGCTCACCGATCATCGTATCCAGCCCCTCTGGATAGGATCGAACAAGTTCTTCAATCTGGGCTCGACGGGCAGCATCCCAGATTTCGTCTTCTGAAGCATCAAGTTTGCCGTAAGCGATATTTTCACGAATCGTTCCATCAAAAAGGAATACATCCTGCTGTACGATTCCAATCATGGACCGCAGCGAATCCAGTTTCATTTCACGGATATCCATGCCATCAATCTTAATGCTGCCTTCCTCGACATCATAGAAGCGTGGCAGCAAGCTGCAAAGTGTCGTTTTGCCTGCTCCTGAAGGACCCACAAGGGCAACAGTTTCTCCCGCATGAATAGCAAGGTCCACTTTGCGAAGTACCTTGTCTTTGTTTTCATAGCCAAACGTTACACCTTCAAATTGAATATCTCCGTTGAGATGCTTAACGGTCTTCGCACCTGGAAGATCCTCTACGTCAGATTCACTTTCCAGCAAATCCAAGTAACGCCGGAAGCCGGCAATTCCTTTGGGATACGTTTCAATGACAGAGTTAATTTGTTTGATGGGTGCAAGGAATACATTGGACAGCATTACAAATGCGATAAATTCCCCATAGGACATCTGCCCCTTAATAACAAACCATGTTCCACATACAAGCACAAACAATGAGACCAGCTTCATCAGAATAAAGCTAATTGAAGAATTCCATGCCATAATACGATATGCGATCAGCTTTGTTTTACGAAACCGTCCATTATTCTCAGCAAAACGATCCATTTCATGTGCTTCGTTGGAAAACGCTTGAACAACACGGATACCGCTAACGTTATTTTCAATCCGGGCGTTGTAATCCGCAATATCAGAAAACATACGATGGAATGCAGCATTCATTTTGCGACTAAAATACAAGGACAGGTAGATCATCAGTGGAACAATAATGAATGTCAGCACAGCCAGCTTCCAGTTAATGCTGAGCATGATACCGAAAGCCCCGCCCAAAGTCATCAGTGCAATGAACAAATCCTCTGGTCCGTGGTGGGCAATCTCTCCAATATCCATCAGATCGTTGGTCATACGGGAGACCAGATGGCCTGTTTTGTTATTGTCAAAAAAGCGAAAGGATTGCTTTTGTACGCGATCAAACAGCTTTTTACGCATATCTGACTCAATATTAATTCCGAGCTTGTGTCCCCAATAGGTAACGACATAATTCAATCCAGCACTTACGACATAAATCCCAAGCAAAGCTAGACAGGCAAATAAAATCCATTTCCAGTTTCCGCTAGGTAGCAAATCATCAACCACCCGATTGACTGCAAGCGGAAAAGCTAACTCTAGCAGTGCAGCTAGTATAGCGCAAGTAAAATCAATGATAAACAAAGTCCGGTATGGACGGTAATATTCAAAAAATCGTCTCAGCATATGACTTCTCCCTTCCATTTAAATGAGCTGATTATTTAGGTTCGACGGAAAACATGTTAACGGCCTCATCCAGTGATTGATCGATAGCCAGTGGTGAGTAGGTAAACCAAGGATCGGCCTTGATGAAATACACTTTGTGGTTCTTGACAGCCGGGAGATTTCTCCACAGCGCACTTTGTTCAATTTCCTTCATCATTCCGTCCTTAGTCGCTTCATCGTAAACCAGCATAATAATTCGGTCTCCTGACAATTCAGGCAGCTTTTCCGTTGAAATAACATCATAAACATAATTAAATCTCGGGTCCTTCGCCAGCTTCTGGCGTATGTACTCAGGGGGATTCAATTCCAGTGAACGGTAAATAACATGCCCTACATTCCGCGCTCCGTAAACCCTTAACACATTCTTATCGTAGGCCATGTAAATCGTAACCGTTTCATCTTTTTTGAATTTTCCAGCCAGCTTCTTTCGACTTTCTTCAGCCTTTTTGTTGAAACTAGCGATCCACTGCTCGGCTTCCTTGTCCTTATCCAGCACGGCTGCGACATTCCGCAGTTGCTCAAATACATCGCCCTCTCCAAACGAAACGACCACGGTTGGAGCAATTTTCTCCAGCTGCTCCTTCACTTCTGGCGTGGTATATTCTGTTGTGATGATCAGGTCCGGTTGTAACTCCAGCACCTTTTCTACATTTGTCGGGTTCCCAATATCCGCAACTCTATCAATCTTACCTTTTAAATAATCGCCTTCCAACAAATGGGAAGCAGCACCTGCAGGCTTAACTCCCAAGGCCAGCATAGCATCCAAATATTGTGTTGTGACAACCCGCTGCGGATTTGCAGGAATATTGATCTTATTGCCAGTGGCATCGACATATTCGCGCATGGCAACCGATTTGGATTGCCCGTTAAGAGTATCTGTTCCAGTCTTTTCATTGGTCTGGTTGTTACTAGCTGCGTTTCCGCATGCAGCCAATACAACCATCAAAAAAACGACAAGTCCAAGCATGATTCCCCTATTTAATCTGTACTTTTGTTGCACAATAAACGTCCTCCTTAGATATATGCTATCACAAAATGATAGTGATTCTCATTATCATACAATTGTTATTCTATCTTTTACCATCCCTTCTTACAATACAAAAATTAAAAACTTCCATTTTTGTGTATATATCATCTTGGGAGAATATCCAAAAAAAAGAACTGATGCAAGAATACGCATCAGTTCGAAAGTTTAATATAGGTTGGTTCACATATCCATTCTTATTTGGATTGATCCACTAACTCCAGTTTGGCGGGAATGGATGTTTTCACGGTTTTACCTTGAAGAACATCCTTGGCTGCTTGTACTGCCAATTGTCCAATCAACTCAGGTTGCTGAGCCACGGTGGCTGTTAGTTTCCCTTCCTTAATTGATTTAAGCGCATCCTCGTTACCATCAAAGCCAATGACTGGAATATTCTTACCAGAGCTTTGAATGGCTTCAATGGCACCCAACGCCATTTCATCATTGTGGGCAAATACCGCCTGAACATCCGGGTTGCCTTGCAGCAGATTTTCCATTACGTTCAAACCTTTGGTCCGATCAAAGTCAGCCGACTGCTTGGCGATAACCTTCAGGTCCTTATCTGCTACTTCATGGAAGCCTTTCCCACGTTCGCGGGTAGCCGATGCGCCTGGAACGCCTTCCAACTCAATGACCTTGGCACCTTTTCCGACTTGATCAATTACGTATCTGGCAGCCATTCGTCCTCCCTCGACGTTGTCTGAAGCGACGAGCGCTTTCACATCACCTTTGTCAGCGGAACGGTCCAGTGTAATTACAGGAATGTTCAAAGCATTCGCTGACTGCACCACAGTGGAGATAGCCGACGAATCTGTCGGATTAATGAGTAACGCATTTACTCCCTGTTGGATCAGATCATCCACGTCATTACTTTGCTTCGCAGAATCATTTTGTGCATCGACCACAATAACCTGCAACCCTTGTTTTTTGGCCTCTGCAACAACTCCGTCTTTAAGAGAAACGAAGAATGGATTATTCAATGTTGAGATCGACAAGCCGATTTTTATGTCCTTCAGGTCTGCGGCCGCTTTAGGCTTCGCCCATTCAGGCGGTTCCAGGGAACACCCTGTCATGAGCAGGAGCAGCAAGGATGTCATGATTAATGTAATTTTTTTCATATTTGTGTGTCTCCTTCTATGCAGATTAGGTGTATTATGCGGATTTTTTACGGTCAATCAATACAGCAATAGCAATGACGATCCCTTTTACGACCATTTGGTAAAAAGAGTTAACCCCCAGCAAATTCAAGCCGTTATTTAGGGTACCGATGATAAGCACACCAATTAATGTACCTACGATTCGTCCGCGTCCTCCTGAAAGACTTGTTCCACCTAGTACAACAGCCGCAATAGCATCCAATTCATAAGAAGTACCCGCTGTCGGCTGCGCTGAGTTCAAACGTGAGGTCAAGATAGCACCCGCCAACGCAGAAAGCATTCCAGCCAAAGAGTAAATCCAGATTTTTACACGTGGTACTTTAATACCTGAAACAATCGAAGCTTTCTCGTTGCCGCCGATGGCATACGTTTTACGTCCGAAAGGTGTTTTATGCAGAATGATCCACAGAGCAGCAAAGGTAATTAGCATCGTAATCGCCGGGACCGGAATACCAAACTGATAACCACGACCGAATAATTGAAATACCAAACTGTCTCCCAGCCCCGTAATAGGGTTACCGTTGGTATACACTAATGTTAATCCTCTAAAAATAGTCATGGTTGCGAGTGTGGCAATAAACGGAGCCATTTTACCTTTCGTAATCATCAAGCCGTTGACCATTCCCATCACGCCACCCAATGCACACCCAATGATAATCGCCAAAATCGGATCGAAGCCGGCCAACATCATATTTGCGACAAACGCACTGGATAAAGCTAATATGGAGCCAACGGACAAATCGATTCCGCCTGTAAGAATAACGAAGGTCATACCGAACGCAATCAACGCATTAATAGATACCTGGCGCAATAAATTCAAAATATTAAGCGGTTCCAAAAAGCTGGGATTTAAGGCCGATACAATGATCACCAAAATAATGAGCCCCAACAATGGGCCAAGCTTCTGTGTGATTTGTGATATTTGAATGCCTTTGCTACCTTTTGCTTCATTCATAGTTGTCATATTACTGTCCTCCTGTAGCTAGCGTCATAATATTTTCTTGTGTGGCTTCTTCCCTGCTCAGTTCTCCGCTGATCTTTCCCTCGTGCACTACGACAATACGATCACTCATGCCAAGTACCTCGGGAAGCTCTGAGGATACCATGATAATTGCGACTCCACGTTCGGTCAGTTCGTTCATCAACTGGTAGATTTCCCGTTTGGCTCCTACATCCACGCCTCTCGTCGGTTCGTCAAGAATGAGCACATTGGGGCCGATACCTACCCATTTGGCAATAACCACCTTTTGCTGATTGCCACCTGACAAACTGCCAACCGTCGCTTCGGCTGATTGGGTTTTTATTTGTAAGCGCTTAATTAATGTATTAACAAAATCCATCTCTTTTTTGCCTGATATAAATCCTTTTGATGTAAAACTGAACAGATTCGTCAGCACCATGTTTTCCCGAATGGAAAAATCCAGCACTAAGCCCTCATCTTTTCGGTCTTCTGTAATGAAGCCAATTCCTAGTTTCACTGCATCATCCGGCTTGCGAATAGATACCTTTTTCCCACGTACGTGTATCTCACCACTATCCAAAGTATCCAGTCCAAATAACGACCGCATGATCTCGGTCCGTCCCGAGCCCATCAAGCCCGAAAAACCTACGATTTCCCCAGAGCGCACTGTAAAATTCACATTTTTAAATAGACCTTTATGTGATGCGTTTTTGACCTCTAGCACCACTTCTCCCAAAGCAGGCGTTCTTACCGGGTAGCGTTCAGTCAGCTCTCTGCCAACCATTTTCCGTACAACCTCGTCAAAATTTGTATCGGGAATCGCTTGAGTATCTACGGTTTTCCCGTCACGCATAATGGTAATCCGATCACAGATCGTGAATATCTCCTCCATCCGATGGGAAATATACACAATTGAAACACCATCTTTTTTCAACGAAGTAATAACCTCAAACAGCTTTTGTATTTCCCGTTCGGTTAAGGCTGCTGTCGGCTCATCCATTACGATCACTTTAGCATCTGTCATGAGTGCTTTAGCTATTTCAATCATTTGTTGCTGCCCCACTGAACACTCGCCTACTTCACCGTTCAAAGGAAGGTTTACTGAAAGCTTACTAAATTGTTCGTTTGCTAGCGCTTTCATTTTAGAGCTATCTAGTAATCCCCACTTGTAAGTCATTTCCTTGCCGATAAACAGATTTTCCAGTACCGTCATTTCCGGCCACACATTCAGTTCTTGGTGAATAAAAGCAATTCCTTTTTGCTCGGCTTCCTTGGGGTTGGCAAAATAGGTTTCCTGACCGTCAATAATGATCGTTCCCTCATCGCGTCGATGCAGTCCGATTAAAATGTTCATCAGCGTTGATTTGCCTGCACCATTTTCACCCATGAGGGCATGTACTTCTCCTTCACGGAGATCAAAGTCAACACCACTCAGTACCTGATTGGTTCCAAAGGCTTTGTGAATTCCTTTCATTTGAATCTGCATACTGTCCCCCCCTTTTCATTCCACACTGATTTATCCAAAATGAACTCCTGCCTGTAAAATACAATTGGCAAACGGCGTAGCCTCTCCTGTACGGATGACAGCTTTGGCTTGCCGGGTTAATATCTTAAATTGTTCATGCGAGCAAAACTCAATGACGGCAGTCGGCTCAATAATCTGTGAATGCCCTAATTGCACTCCAGCAAAGGTGCGCATAATATACTGTAATGCTTGTTCATTTTCTTGTTTGATTTCTTCTGCTAATGTTACTTTTTCAATCACCATGTCTGCCGCAATGACATCAACAACATCCTGAAAGGAGGGAACTCCCAGTTTCAACGCCAAATCAATTTTGGTAACGCCTTCAGGAACTGGTAAGCCGGCATCAGCCACGACAATAAAGTCCGTGTGGCCGAGATCTGTTAGTATTTTAGATATATGACTGTTCAGAATTCCATGTTTCTTCATTATAATTGCTCCTCCACTTCACGACGGGTTGGCATTCCACCTTGCGCTCCAAATTTGGTAACAGACAAGGATGCAGCCCGATTAGCAAATTTCACACTATCTGCCAGCGATTTCCCTTCAGCAAGGGCTACCGCAAAAGCAGCGTTGAACGTATCTCCTGCACCTGTTGTATCAACGGCTTCTACCTTGTAAGTAGGAACCACAACTTCCTGTTCTCCGTCGAAAAATCGTACACCGTTGCTGCCTTCAGTTACAAACAACTTGTTAGGATATTTGCGCAGCGCTTCTTGAAGACTCATATCCTTAAACATGATGGCAGCTTCATGCTCGTTTGGCGTAATGTAGGTTGCATTGGCAATTACGCTTTCTTCAACTTCACGAGCAGGGGCTGGATTTAGCAACAATGGTACCTGATACTTCGCACAAATTTCGCTTACATAGACAATCGTCTCCGCCGGTATTTCCTGTTGAATTAACACAATATCCGAACTTCGAATGACATCAAGCGCTTCTTCCACGTAAGCAGGAGTAACTTCATTATTTGCTGCTTTTACCACAACAATACTATTATCACCCTCAGCCAGTACAATGTGCGCTGTACCGCTTTCCATATGTGTAACCGGTTTCACATAGTTAATATAAACATGATTTTCTTCAAAATTGCGTAAAATCTGTTGTCCAAAATGGTCATCCCCTACACGTCCAATCATCTTAACGTCCGCGCCGAGTCGTGCTGCGGCTACTGCCTGATTGGCTCCTTTACCTCCAGGCACGGTTGTAAAGCTTTCTCCTAATACGGTTTCACCAGCACCGGGACGCTTGGATGAAGTCACTACGAGGTCCATCGAACTGCTTCCGATAACCGAAATTTTAGCCATGATGATCCACCTTTCTCGTCGTTTCCCGTTCGATAAATTTGACGGGCAATTGTATGCTTGAATAGGTAAGTACTTTCGAATGAAGATTAGGTACACTTGTTTTCGTTGCTTGCACCTGCTCAATTAACTGAATGAGCAAACCTGCCGCCTCCCAGCCCATTTCATAAGCAGGCTGTCGGATCGTTGATAATGGCGGAAATAACAAGCTGCTTAATGGTATATCATCAAACCCGATTATTTGAACATCTTCCGGGATTTTCTTTCCTAATCTATGTGCCTCATGCATCACCGCTGTAGCTACAATATCGTTACTAGCAATCACTCCGTCCGTATCCGGATACTTGCTGAACAGCTCTTTGGCCCACGATTCAGCCTCCTTGAACGAAAAAGACGTTGTCTCGACGACATGGTAAGCAATACCGGAATGCTGAAGCTCTTCCACCGCCCCGCGAAAACGATCTTGTGCTGGACGAATATGAGCAGGTCCCTGCATAACTGTAATTTGTCTGCTGCCACGGGCAACCATGGCCTGAGCAGCCAAGCGGCCGCCATGAGCTCCATCCGCATAAACGGAGAGACTGTCACTGGAAGTCCGGTCGAGAAAAACGACTGGTATTTTCAGTTTGGCGTAACAGTCGGCAGCAGGGTCATTGGTAGATGAAATAACCCCAACAACATTATTCTGAACAAAAGTATCCATGTAATCTAATTCTTTTTGGCGATCTTCATCACTATTACCAAAAATAATCCGAAAATCATTTTCCTGCATTCGATCCTCTACCCCACGAGCCAACAAGGGAAAGTAAGGGTTCGTAATATCCGGCAGCAGCAGGCCGATTAATCTGGATTTCTTTTTATACAGAGAACGTGCAACTTCATTAGGCTTGTAATTTAGCTGCTTCACTGCAGCTTCAACCTTCCGCCGTGTATCCTCGTGGACATATCCGGTTTCATTAATAACTCTGGATACGGTCGCTACCGAAACACCTGCAAAACTTGCTACCTGCTTAATTGTTGTCATAATGTAGGTTCAACTCCAATTGTGTAACCGGTTACACATATAAAATATCATAGCATTTATTTTTTGACAAGCATTAATTATTTGCACGTCGAAAGCATTAGCCGTATAATTCTTTTTGTAACTGATGAAGTTTCACCTTTTTTACTTACACTAAAGTAGGCAGATTCACTCCCAGTTGCTCAATAAAATATGTATATATGGAGGTATTTCCTGATGAATATCGAAATTTGGTCTGATTATATGTGTCCGTTCTGTTATATTGGCAAACGCCGTTTGGAGCAAGTCTTACAGCAGTTCCCACATCGCGATGAGGTTCAATTGACATTCAAGAGTTTTGAATTAAATCCGAATGCTGTGAAAGATAGTGGTAAAACGATTAATGAAGAACTATCAGCAAAATATGGTGTCAGTCTGCAAGAGGCTCATGCCATGAATGATCGCATGACCGAAAATGCTAGTTCTGCGGGTCTGGACTACAATATTCATGCCATGGTGCCGACAAACTCTCTCGATGCTCACCGCCTAACGCATTGGGCTCACACACAAGGCAAAATGTTGGAATTGAGCGAGCGTTTATTTCAGGCTGTCTTCATGGAAGGCAAGCATACCGGGGAACATGAAGTGCTGGCAGCGTTGGCAGCCGAGGTGGGTTTGGATCATAACGAAGCCGCTGCTATTTTAGCCAGTGACCGCTTTACCAACGAAGTTAGAGCTGATGAAGCTGAAGGCGCTAAGTTAGGCGTTCAGGGTGTGCCATTCTTTGTATTTGATCGAAAATTTGCTGTTTCTGGTGCTCAGCCGGAAGAGGTATTTCACGATGCGCTTCAAAAAGCATGGGATGAACGTTCACCTTTTACTATGATTAGCGGCAGCTCGTCCAAACAGGATGCAGCTGGTGTATGTACCGATGACGGTTGCGAGCTTCCAAGCCGTGAGAGCTGATCAGTCAATAAATTAAACCTCTCTCTAAATAACTTATGAAAAAGCGTGCCAGCACCAATTACACCTGATGCGGCACGCTTCTTTATTTTTTTATAATGATTTAATCATTCCGCCGTCCACAAGAATGGTGCTGCCAGTCAAATAGGATGAAGCCGATGATGCCAGAAAAGCAACGACTTTACCGAACTCTTCTGGCTCTCCGTACCGTCCCAACGGAATGCCCTCTTCTGCTTGTTTGCGAACTTGATCCGTCGTTTGGTGGGATTTTTCGGCTCGATGCTCGTCCAAGCTGCGTACGCGATCGGTTGCAATTCTCCCTGGTGCTACAGTATGTACCAGAATATTGTAAGGGGCTAATTCCATTGACAATGTTTTCGCTAATCCAGCGACCCCAGTACGTAGTGTGTTGGAAATAATCAGGCCCGGAATCGGTTGCTTAACTGATGAGGAGGCGATATTTAAAATTCTACCGCTTTGTTGTTTTTTCATATAGGGTAACACCTCACGGATCAACCGGATATGACTAAGTAAATTTTGCTCAAAGGCCTGCATCCATACTTCATCTGTAAAATCATCAAAGGTGCCCGCAGGAGGGCCGCCCGCATTGTTAACCAAAATATCGACGGTGCCAAACCAATCAACTGTACGGCGGATGGCCTGGGAGATATGTTCAGGTTTGGTTACATCACAAACTACATATTCAACGCGACCACTCGCTGTTTCCTGTAATTCGGCCTGCGTCCGCTGAAGCTCTGCTTCATTTCGTCCCGAAATAACAACATTCGCACCTTCACGTGCCAATTCGCGTGCACTTGCTTTGCCAAGTCCTTTACTGGAACCTGCAACAAAGGCTGCTTTTCCCATTAATCCTAAATCCATTTATGATGACACTCCCTTTTCTGAGACTTCTCTATTTAATTGTACACATGACCAGAACATAATGCGAATAGCTCGGTACAAAATAGCAAAACAAAAAAGGGCCTGACATTCAGCCAGGCGCCCTTTCTGTATACACCATTTTTTGTTGACAGCACGTTATAATGCTTCAGATGTTGTTGCCTGCTCATATACAACAACAGACTGGCTCTCAGGCTCCCATTTAACATTTGCTCCCAAAGCCTCTCCGATTACCCTTACAGGTACCATTGTCGTTCCATCCACTATGGATGCTGGCTGCTCGATAGAATATGGCTGGCCGTTAATGTATGCTTTGGCGCTATTCACGAATAATTTGACGGACACACCGTTACGCGTGACAGTAACAGCCTTTTCTTTCGGATCCCAGGAAACCTTGGCATTCAGAGCTTCGGAAGCTGTTCTAAACGGAACAAGTGTGGTGCCATTGCGGTTAATCGGTTCGGCATCGTATTTTTCACCATTTACGAACAGCTTCATACCTGATGACCGTCCAGCCTTCCTCGAGAATAGATCCAGCTTTTTGTAGCTTTCCAGATTGGACACATCAGCCAATACTGCCTCCTCCTGCATGTAAACGGCATCTGTTACATTTCCGTTTTCAGCTAGTAGCTCTGCAGCCTTAGTTAGTGCTTTGTCAGAATTTCGGATCAATTCAAGTTCAGTTACCTGCTCCGGGGTCAAACGTTCCGGGTATTTTGTAAGCAACAGATTCGCAATAACCGCTCCTGCCGGCTTATCTTTTGTATTTTCTACCGCTTGAAGCAGACCATTGTACCCGTTGTGTCCCTTGCGACCTTTTTGGTCTTTGGACTCCCCGTATGTATCATCCGTTACTGCAACAGGGGTATTCTTTTTGATTTCGTCGTGTTTATCTTTTTTGCTGCTTTTTTCATTCCGGTCTTTATCAGACGCCTTTGCTTCCTGTTTGTTCTCCTGACCATTTCCGCGCCCCTGCTTGGCTTCGGCGGTTCCCGCTGCCAGTCCCAAGACCAGTATACACGCTAATAATGCTGTCCATGTGTTTCTCATGATGCGATTCCTCCTTATAGTAAAAGAACAGGTTTAAATGTAACCTACATATATTAACGGCTACTATAAGCTAAATATGAAGCTCTTTTTTTCTAGTGTTGCATTTTTAGGGGCTGATGGCTAATCCAATATAATAAATTTTATTATGCGCGAATCTGTTTCCACAGTATAATGGAAAATGCAAATGCATTTTAAAGATTAACCTTTCCATTCGCATAATAGAAAGAAGAGGAGACAGACATGTTCGGCACCATTCTTTTAGACGTTGTTTTACCTATTTTTGTCCTTATCGGTTTTGGCTGTATCATGCAATATTATTTCCGACTGGATTTGTATACCTTAGCTAAAATTAATTTTTACTATATCACCCCTGCAGTTGTGTTTACCGGTCTTTATAACTCTGAAATTTCTTTAATCCTCATGGGTGAGGTCTCACTTTTTTATGCCTTGTACATAGCTATTTTGTACGTAATCAGCACTACCATTGCTAGATCTCTGAAATACAGCCCCGGCATGCGTGGAGCTTTTACAAACAGTGTAATGCTAGATAATTCAGGAAATTATGGTCTACCAATTAATCAGTTGGTGTTTAAAGGTGATCCGCTGGCTATTTCCGTCCAAGCTCTGATTATGACTTTTCAAAGCTTTGTTACATTTACATACGGTACTTTTGTTGTACAAAATGGTAAGGCCAATACACGAAAAATTTTAATTAATTTTTTGAAAATGCCTGTGCCCTACGCGCTTGTGCTGGGCTTGCTCCTGAATCTACTCCACAGTCCATTGCCTAATTTGCTGGCTGAGCCTCTAAACTATATTAGCCATTCGATGGTCGCAGTGGCTCTGCTTACTTTGGGAGCACAAATTGTGCAATACCCTTTTCATTTGCGCCGGACAGCCGTGTATATCAGTATGGTATTACGCCTGATTGCAGGTCCAATAGTTGGTTTTATGCTCGTGTTCTTCCTAGGTCTTAAGGGGATTCCCGCTCAAGCATTGCTCATTGCGTCAGGTATGCCTACCGGCGTTAATACAAGTATTTTGGCGGAAGAATATAAAAATGAACCTGATTTTGCAGCACAGACAGTATTACTTTCTACGATTGTGAATGTCATTACGATGACCCTGTTAATTTCAATATCCCGTCATCTTACTTGAGGTGTATGATAAATATAAACTTGATTTATGACGCTTTTTGTCTGTGGACAGGAGCGTTTCTTTTTCAACAAAAAAAGAACATATGTTCTGGTGTTTATCTTTTTTTCTGTTTGAAGTGGTGTGTTGTGTTATGTAGATGGTATGCAAGAAGGAATCTTTTTATATTATGAATTTTTCATATAGTGAAATAGTTATGTGTTTGAATTTAAACCTCTGCTGGTTGCTGTTTTTAACTTGAACTTCTTTTATTTTTAGATAAGAATGAGGAGAACTAATTCCTTAAAAAATAAAGCCAGCTCGCTCATTAGAGTGGCTGACTTTAGATTATTTTTATGAAGATTTAGGGCTCAATTCCCCATTGCTTGACCCCAGACAGGTAAGCGGTTATTTTAGTAGAATCTTGTAAGCTGTTTGCTGTGGGGTTAAAGGAATAATCAGTCTGTGTATAATTGCTCCAATCCGCTTTGGATATCCGGGTTTGTAGCTCAACACTCTGACCAGGCTCTAAAGAACCCGCTGCCGACTTAAAACCAATTTCCGCATAAGAATCTGCACTTGGCTTTGCATTGGTTAACACTTTGAAGTTAGCAATCACATTCTCTGTACCGATGCTTGACCAATCTGTAAAGAAGTTCTGCGATTTCTCACCGTTAATGGTGTAATAATAACGCAATGTCACGTCTGCTAGGGAAACGGGTGAGCTTCCTGTATTAGTTATTTTAAACTTGGAGCTGATCGTATTACTTATTGCAGATATATTCCCATTGAAAGATTGCACCTTCAGAGCGCCCTCGCCTGTTCCCGGCTCACTTGGCGTATCCCCTTTTACCGTAATCGTGAACAACGCATCATTGCCTGTACTAAAATGGAAGTTAAGCGTTGTCTCTCCTTTGGGAAGTTTAGATAAATACTTGTTGGTAAGAATGACTGTTTCTTCACTAACCGTATAATCTTCACCTTTGCTCAGTGTCACGCTCCCTTGCTTGATCGCATCTAGTGTATTACCGTTAAGTGTAAGCTTTACAGTAATATCGCTATTGCCGTTAGCCACTCCATAGGTTGCAGCTGTCGGTGTAATACTTGCTTGCCCGGTCGAAGGCTGATCACCCCCTACACGATCTGCCACCAGAATGCCGCGCCCATTCGTTCCCAGATAAGCACGTCCGTAAACCCGAGGATCCCCAATAATGGTGGTCACACGAGCATATTGATGCTTGTCATCATTAATGCGTACCCAGTTTGCGCCAGTATCGTCCGAGCGATAGAATCCACGTGTACCGTCAATTTTACCAACGATAAACACTGCTGCATTGGTGCGATTGGGTGCTGCTTTGCCAAAGCCTACAAAATCCGCCTCCTGCACATGATCAAGCTTGGTGAATGTAACACCTGAATCCTTGGAATGCCATAAGCCGTATGGCCCTCCGTCCTCGGAGCCTCCAGCAAACCACACATCCCCTTCCGCTCCTCGTACAGCACCAATATCTGCATTCCCTACACTTGGCAAACCAGTAACTGTGGATGCTGTGAAGGATGCGCCTCCATCAACACTTACATATATTTTTCCAGCAGCAAACGCGTAGTATTTGTTAGAATTTACTCGGTCAGAGGCGATCTTTGCATTGGCTGGAATTCCCGTGCTTGCTGTCCATAAGTTTCCTCCGGTTTTGGAATAAAATACACCTTTGTCCGATGTACTCCACAGCAATCCATTACCATTTGCCGCTACAGCGATGCTACCTCCTCCTGCTGTACCAGAAGGCTCGCTATTTGCTTTGTACCAGTTCGCTCCGCCATCATTGGAAAATCCGATGGATTTGGCATTTGGATCTTTTTTATAGTCTGCTTTACCTATCCTAGCCATAAAGGAAGGGTTCAACTCGGCATAATCAATGCTTTCGCTGCTTGTAAAGGTTGGATTATCCAGCATTTTAGCAGGAGCCTTGAACAGGTCATCATGTCTGAATCCGGAGACATCACCCACTGCACTCACCAGAGGAGCTCCAGTTGGAGGGCTCACCAAATCCAAAATCGCCGTTTCCTCTACCCCTTTAGCGGCTACCGAAATGTCCAGCTTACCTCCCTTGTCCCAATTGGTCAGATTTTTAGAGCCGTATATCGTAGCTCCTGTGCCGTACAGCATATGATCTGAATTAAATGGATCTATTTCCAGATCTCCAATCATCCAACCCAGCTTGGGCGATACTTCCGGCGGTGCAGGATTGGCATTGAAAGTCAGCCAAGGCGCACCGGATATATCCAAATTGTACTTCAGCTTACGAGCTGGATAACCATCAAATTCCCAAATAGGGCTCCAAGTTGCCCCACGATCAGTACTGCGGTAAATCGTTTCATCCGGCCACCAGGCATTCAACGTTGCAACCATAAGTGTACCTGGCTTCTGGGCGTCCACTGTCAGTCCACCATATCCAAAATGATTGTCTGCGCTGCTGCTGGCAACGGGGCTAATGTTAGTCCACTGTCCACTGGCTGTATTCAGTTTCCACAGCTCACCCTTTGTTCCATCATACGGTCCAGCTCCATCGCTGTAAGAAATATACAGGTCGCCATCTGGCGATAAAACGCCGTGATGTGGCAAATAGCCTGTAGGCTGGCCCGCTATAGCAGACCAGGTTGTCCCGCCATCAGTACTGCGATAGACACTTTGCTTTTTATCTGCGACACCCACATAGATGGTTTGTGTTGCTTTACTGGAAGAGCCCGTTTTTTTGTCAAAAGTGATCCAGGCTAAACCGACAATATCACTGGTGTATTCATTGGAAGGGTCCTGTACATACGTCCCCGGATTCGGGAAGCTACTCACCTTACTCCAGGTTGCCCCGTAGTCGGAGCTTTTCCATAGTCCATTACCACTTCGAGCTCCGAAGAATAATATATTGTTTTTATTCGGATCAATTGTCAGACGTTCACCCATCGAGCGTCCCGGCATATTGCCTCCTACCTTAAAGGGAAGCTTCGTCGTCTGCCACGTATTCCCCTTGTCGGTAGAGCGCATAATTTGCCCGTTTTGTTTATCCCAGGAATTAGTATACGTGCCTGTAGCTATATATACACGATTCGGATCCACAGGGTCGGTGGCTAGTGCATCGACACCATTTTTGTTCCAATCCTCCCAGCCCACAGAATCCGTCAGCGGAATCCAGCTTTCACTCGCAGGATTCCAGCGGTAAGCTCCTCCAATATCTGTACGGGCATAGATCAGATCTTTTTCCGTTTCATTAAAAATAATACCAGGTACAAAACCACCTCCACCGCCTGTAACGACACTTTTCCAAGTATAATCGTCACTTGGAGCAGCATGGGTGGGTGCTATCATGCCTGTCCAGGAAGCACCCGCTACTATAAGCGCCAAACATACAATTCTCAACCTGCTTTTTGCCTTAGTCAATGAATTCAACCTCCTTCTCCGTAATCATTTAAAAATGCAAGTCATTTCGAGCTAAAAGTAAGCAGTCAATTGCGGATTCGTTCCTATCGTTATTATTCCATTCATCAATCAAACAAGCGTTCTCTCAAGCTCACCTCCAGTAATCCAATAGATTTGCAACCTCTTTTTTGTTAGCGCTTACATTGGTGTCTGCTCAAAAGATTCGTCATCTTTTTCTCATTTCCTTGTGTGAAAAATCAAGATAATGTAATAGGAACTTCTGCTTGATAACTTGTAATAAAAGAGTTGGCTTTCACTTACAGTTGATACCTCTTATAAATTACTAATATGAATTTTTCATATAATGAATTATTTTCTTTAAATTTCATTCGAACGAGGTACCAAAATACTTTGATTTACAGCAAAAAACCGCGCTATGCGCGGTTCGGGCTTCCGTAATGCTATGGCTATTCATTAATAGGTTGAAATTACTGCAAATATTCAAGCGCCAGCGCTAAAAAAATATGTCCTGAGATGAGTAACGCGCGCTCATCAAAATCAAAGCGAGGATGGTGGTGAGCAAAATGGGTTCGTTCATCCTCATTACGAGCGCCCACAATAATAAAAGCTCCAGGTCGTTGTTCTAGATAATAGGCAAAATCCTCTGCTCCCATGGCCGGTTTTAAGTCCATAAAAGCATCTGCTCCATACAGCCTACTGACTAGCTCACGTACCCGTTCTGTTTCGGCCTCGGCATTCACCAGAGCAGGATAACCATTCAAATAATCAATTTCGTATCCCGCATGATAAGCATCCGTTAGACCTTTTACGATACTACGAATTTCGTTTTCGACTTCCTTGCGTATATCCTTATTAAACGTACGTACGGTCCCTTCAATTTTGGCTTTATCTGCAATTACATTAAAGGCAGTTCCTGCTTGAAATACCCCAATCGTTAACACTGCTGATTCCGTAGGGTCCACTCTGCGACTCACGACCTGTTGTAGTCCGTTCACAATTTGACTTCCAATAACAATGGAATCCACTGTCTGATGCGGTCTGGCGCCATGTCCGCCCTTGCCGTTGATTTGAATTGAAAAGGCATCGGCAGCAGCCATTGCCGGCCCACTCTTTAAACCGATTTTGCCCAGTGGAATTTCCGAGGAAAGGTGAATACCATATACTGCTTCCACCCCATCCAGACAACCATCCTCAATCATGAATTTGGCTCCACCAGGCGGTTTTTCTTCGGCATGTTGAAAAATAAACACAAGCTTTCCCTTCAGTGTCTCACGGTGATGGCTTAACACTCGTGCCACTCCTAGCAGCGCAGCCGTATGACCATCATGTCCACAAGCATGCATAACACCGGGAACGGTCGATTTATAAGGCGCATCCTTTTCATCCTGAATAGGAAGTGCATCAAAATCAGCACGAAATGCAATCGTTCTACCTGGCTGGCCACCTTCTAAAAAACCGAGCACACCATTTCCACCGACATTCGTTCTTACTTCAATACCAAAAGAGCGTAATTGATCGGCGATAAATGCAGATGTATTCGTTTCCTCAAAAGAAAGCTCTGGATGCTGATGCAAATATCTTCTCCACGCAATCAGTTCTTGTTCACCATCTTTTAGTTCCTGAACCCATTTCTCCAGCATATTACCCTCTTTTCCTATTGAATTTATATACTTACATCCTTATCTTACCATAGATGATTCCAATAAGTTATATATGAATTAGCAAATAGCTTTATACCTGCGTTTTTATAGTGTCAATGCAGGTTCTAATTGGAACGATCTATGGATAGAAGACTGTAATTAACAACAAAAAAAGCCGACAGAATATTCTCCTCGGCTCTTTTCTGATGATTTTCTATTATGAATTTTTCATGTATTGAAAAACTGACTTATATTTCCTCGCACTGGATGTGTCTGCTCCCTATACTCACCATTCGTATAGCTTCCAATTACCTTGCGCCAAAAGGATTGGGCTGGTCTATTCGTGCTCATCTGCGTCACCTTCCACCGCCCGTTAAAACGTCCAAACAGCTCATGAGCCGCCCATGTACCCACACCATTGTGCCGATAAGGACGAAGTACAAAGAACTCAGCCATGTAATAGTCAGCTTCTCGATTGCTAGACATTCGGTCAACGAGTGCAAAGCCCACAGGAATATCCTGTCTCCAAATCAGAAAAGGTAGCTTCTGTTCGCCGCTCGTCCAGTATTGATACAAGTCTGGATAAGCCGGGAATGTTCCCTTCTCAGTGACATCAATTCGCAGATAGGCTGTAAAATCGTATAAGTAAAATTGCATGAGTTGGACAATAATGTCCTTCTGCGACTCTGGTACACTCTTTATGGACAGCTTCAATTCTGATTTGATATTATATCCCATACTTTCACCTCTCTTGGCGGTCAGCTTGTTCTTTACTTTGATTACTCCCATCCAGTGCTGTTCAAAATATGCTAAAATACATGTATTATGACCGGACGAGGTGGACCCTATGAACATACAAAAGATCATCGACCGGCGCAAACTGGATGAAAAGATGCCGGATCTGCCATGGTACGTACAGCAATTTATGGATTACAAGCTTCCCGACCTATCTCCCTCTACTTTGCTGGAATATGTACGGGATTACGAAGCTTTTTTTTCATGGCTTCGCTCGGAAGGCTTGTCTGCCGGAGAAGCGAATGCCCAAGTTACGCTGCAAGAATTAGAGACACTTCATATGGATAGCATTACAGGCTTTCGCTTGTTCCTGTCTACCAAACGCGAAGGCTCCAATTCCCGCATCACCATTTCACGTAAGTTGTCGTCCCTGCGTTCACTCTTTCATTACTTGAGTCAAATCGCTGAGGATGAAAACTTTTATCCGTTGCTCAAGCGCAATATTATGGCCAAAGTCGAAATTAAGCGCGTACATAAACCCAAGGATACGGCCGCCAAGCTCAAAGGAAAAATACTGGAAGAGGAAGAGCTGCTTGAATTTATCGGCTATATTTATGAAGGCTACGGACAAGATTTGGCTGATAACAAGCAAGCCCTATACTCCTATGAATTAAACAAGGAGCGGGATGCCTGTATCGCAAGTCTTATTCTGAACTCGGGGCTACGTGTATCCGAAATCGTCAACTTGAATATGGATGATCTCGATATAAACAATAAATTACTGTATGTGTACCGCAAAGGAAATAACGATGAAACTTTTAAAACGCCAGTATATTTCCGCGAGCAGTCCAAAGATGATCTCGCACTTTATTTGTCCTTAAGACATACCCGTTATCGCGCTCCAAAAAAAGAAAAGGCTCTTTTTGTCGCACGTCCCAACGGCAGTACGGAGGGCAAACGGATGACTAAAAGAGCGATTCAAGCTATGATCATCAAATACGCCAAACGGTTCGGCAAGCCCTATTTGACCGTTCACAAGCTCCGTCATTCCTTTGCTACTGACTATTATTTACAAAATGATATTTACAAAACCAAGGAACAGCTGGGTCACGCTTCGACAGAAACAACGGAAGTCTATGCCCACCTGACTGACAAAACGATGTCTCAGGCGATCGAACGACGGATAGAGACTCAGACTGACTCCGCTAATTAGTAGCCCTCTCATCCCTGCTCTGTCTGGAATCCCATTTTGTGCCTCTGAATCTGTTCGAGTAGCCAGCAGCCTGCCGGTTCACTGGCATCGGCAGGAAATATTTGCACCGTTTGTTCATCTGAGTAGTAGTCCTGAGCCCAATCCATGTGGTACTCCCAAACTACTACTCCCTGTACATTTGTCAGTTCCTGAACAAGCTGCGCATCCGATTGTTCCCGCACCATGATCAGCTTCGGATATTTTTCCTGCTTGAAACCTTCCAGCAACACACAGTCATAGGCCTGAAAATGCCGGATGAGTCCGATCACAGGCCGACTATGTTCCTCTAAAATGGCAGTTCTTCCTGCCGAAACAATCGCTACGCCTTCGGCACCCGCCTGTCGGTGCTTATACGTATCTGTCCCCTCATGATCCATCTCAAATTCATGACCATCATGCTTGATCACAGCTACACGCAGTCCTGACTGCTGCGCATAACGAATCAAACCTCCGAGGAAGGTTGTTTTTCCTGTATTTTTGAATCCGACGATTTGACATACAAATGGATATTTCGTTTTCACGTCACCTGTCCGCCTTGAAGCACCAGTACGTGCACCTCTTCACCTTCGTGCAAGCCTTCTGTTGTGGGAGGAACTACGATCAGACAATCGCTGTCCTTAATCGTAACCATAGCACTGGATTCATCTACTCGCGCAGGAATCGCATATACTTGCCCACTACGTATCTCCAGAGAACTGCGTACAAAGCGGGTATAGTTGTTTACCTTCGTATAATCTGCTCCTAGCTTCGCCGTCCAGGTTTGCAAATACGGATGTGCCGAAGATAACATCATTTGAATAGTTGGTCGTACAAACAGCTCACAGCCTACAAAGCATGCACCGGGATTGCCAGAGAGCGCAAATAACAGCTTACCGTCTATCACTGCGGCTGTGGTTACACTACCTGGACGCATCGTAACCTTGTTGAACAGCATATTCACATCTTCCTGTCGTACGAGATCACCCATAATATCAAAATCACCCACCGACACTCCACCACTCGTAACCACAATATCATAGGCAGCTATCGCTTCTCGGACAGAAGCACGAGCAAGGTTCAAATCATCATGAATGGCTTGCAGAATGAACGGCTCTCCTCCTGCCTCTCTAATTTGAGAAGCCAGCATATATGTATTACTGTTTCGAATTTTCCCCGGTTGTAACGGCTCATCCACTGCGAGCAATTCTGATCCAGTGGAAAAGACAGCCACCCGTGGCTTCCTGTAAACTGGCACCCGATGTACACCAAAAGTAGCTAGTACCGAGACATGCCCCGCTCCCACGCAAGTTCCCTTACTGAGCAAAAGCTGACCTTCCTTAATCTCATGACCAATTTGTGTCACATTTTTGCCAACTTCCATACGCTTCTTCAAGCCAACATATGTCTGTCCATTTTCCTCACGCAGCTGTGTCGCCTCCAGCATCACCACCGTGTCCGCTCCTTCAGGTAGTTGTGCTCCTGTCATGATGCGGACTGCCATTCCCGTCTCCACCCGCTTGTCCGATACGGTGCCACAAGGAATTTCATCAATCACGTGTAGCCAGATTTCCTGACCGGTCGAACAGACTTCAGTGTCCGAGGCAAGGATTGCATAGCCGTCCATACCAGAACGACGAAAGCGGGGATACGGATGTGGTGCAGTCAAATCCATCGCCAGATAGCGACCATGTGCTTGCTCGAGCCCTACGTCCTCCCTTTCGCCCTGTTGAACATAGCTAGCTATCCTGCTTTGTGCTTCTTCCACCTTAACTGCTTTACGTTGGAATTTTTCTGTGTTTAATGGCGTCTGTTTCATGTTCTCACTCCGTTCTTCTAAAATACCCTCTTTCTGTTATAACGCTAAAACCGTTATCTGGCAAATCCGAACGGTGTTTATTGGATACTGCAAGTCTCTATCCGCCAAAAAACAGCCTGAATATCATATCGCGGCTGTTATTGGTAGATTTTGGTTTTTGGTTTTGCATATCATCACGTCAGTTTTCTACGTATATTAGGTTATATTATTTTTACCGAAATAGATTGAATCTATTGAAACCTCATACAACGAGGACATTTGCTGCGCTCGAGCTATTGTTAAATCGGATGAATCTTCCTCTATATGTTTTAATTCATTCATTGACATGCCAAGTATATTGCAAGCTATTAACTCAC
Organism: Paenibacillus sp. BT-177; assembly: GCF_025846815.2. Classification (NCBI taxonomy): domain Bacteria; kingdom Bacillati; phylum Bacillota; class Bacilli; order Caryophanales; family Paenibacillaceae; genus Paenibacillus; species Paenibacillus sp. BT-177. The sequence continues at coordinate 33,267 of NZ_JAOYTP010000014.1, forward strand.
TATAACCTGAAGCGAGTCGTGCCATCTTTATTGTATAAAAGCTAGTGCAAGTTACATTTTCATTTTTATCTGCAACCATCCAATCAACTCCACAATATAATTGATAAAAAAGTAATTTACCTGTATACTCTGAACGAAACACTTTTCCCCTGTTAGGAGCAAGTAAGGTGCAAAAACTTACTCGGGGGAAATGCCTTTTGAAAGAGGAGCTCAAATCTCATGGACGCACTCAATCATGGCTCGCCCGACGAACTGGATATTCGCGGCAACAAATATCCAACTGGATCGCGGGACGTGACAAAATGTCATTCGAGGCGGCAGTCCTCATTTCTAGGATATTGGAGTGTAAAGCTGAGGACTTATATGAGTGGGAACTTGCCTGACAAACAGGCATTTCCTTCGGGCCGTTTGTACATGCCGGCATTTACATTATATATCCCGCTTTCACCCTCCTTTTCTTATATGTAGATTGTTTTTACCTTAATTTAAAAGATTGTTATTTTTTTCATAATCAAATTTTATCACATAGAAAATGATTAAAAACGGGAAATATGTCGAATTAAATCGAACCCGTCCGGCTTATCCTAGTCTAACTGATTATTGACTTATTCATTTAAATCTGGTAACAAAAATGACCCCTGAATTTTCATGGGTCATTTCCACAATTTTTTAAGTGCTTTAAGTTTATTATGAGACATCGAGCAAGTGAAGTCTGATCCTTCGAATCGTACCAAACCTCCAAATGCGTTAGACTCAATCTCACAAACCAATTCTAGGTTTATCAGGGTGTCTTTATAAGCAGGATATAGATACGGAAAAGCCTCCCTGCAAGCTTGTGCGGTTAGCCCGATTGAATAAGAACGATCTCCAGAGTGAAAACGCGGGACATAATAATTTTTTTTTGGTTCCCACATATCCACACTAAGCATATTCCCTACTTTAAAAAAACCGCTCACTGCCGCTTTACCCACTACCTTAATTTCCGATCCGAAAATATAACGAGTTTCTCTATCAGCATTCATTGCATTCTCATATATTTGTTTCCATCGAGATAAATTTGCTGAATTTATACTTTCTTTAATGTCTTGATTTTTAAAAACAACCTGCCCCCCTCCATAATCTCCCGTAACGATCTTGTCCACTTGTGTGATGTTAACCAAATTAGATCCGTCCAAATTGCAAAAAGTGGGTAAGCCTACGGAACATTCATGGAGGGTGGTGGGAACTGTAAATCTTCCATGAGAAGTATGAAAAAGCGGGATGTGATAATTGCTTTTAGGCTTCCACAATTCAATCGCAACTAGGTGATTTTCACAAAAGAAAGAGCAATCTCCAAGTGAATTGTCATCAAGCAATGGAGTGGCTAGGATTCGCTTTCCCTCTTCCATTAAATTCAGTTCTTTTCTGTTTTCTTCAGCTCAGCTGGTACAGGTTTAGCGCCAAATATTGTTTTTTCTTTTTTGGTAGACTCGTTAGCGTATTTCCCAAGGCTTATACTTAAAACTCTCGCCAATTTCTTATCCATTTTCGCTCACCTCCTTTCCATAAAGGAAGAATACTGAATGCTTGTATAACTATAGATAAACATATTATGTGAGATTGTACAAAAAAATTTAATATGCAAACCAAAATACATATCGTTTTATTATACTTGTGATATTTGGTCTTATTAATATAGATAAAATGATTGGGAGCATATACTACAAACACTAATAATGAACAAGCGTTAATTATCAAAATTGTTGATAAACCTAAAGAAACAAAAGGTATAGTTACACATATGGCCGTTGTAAAACAGACACAAAGGGTAAGGTTGCTGAAGTGTACCCCACCTGAAAATCTCCTTACAAACATGATCGTAGCCAGCGCTAGTAATGCCCCCCAAAAATGTCCTGTTATCCAGGCTATAACTGCGACCATTAGTACTGCTGAAATTTCGGTAATTTTTATACCAATCGCATACTCCATCACTTCTACACTTGTAGGTCCATCAGGATCAGCTTTCTTTATTTCTGATGCGATGTGCCTCGATAGCGTTTCTAGCATCCTCGTAATCTCCTTTCTCTGAAAAGAAGTACGAAATTCCAAAAGTCAGCAATGAGATGGAAAGTAGTCCTATCGTATTGGAGTTATAGAGCATATACAAAGTAACAAGAATAGTGACAAATGATATTAGGGAGCCTATGATGAACATTTTATTAAGGGGTGATAGGTAATTTTCACCTTTCAAAAAATCATGTGGGGGCTGAATGATAAATGAGAAACCAAAGTTGTATTTCCCCATGACAAAAGAAATAAAGTATGCAGTAAAAATAGAAGCTAGCTGTATAACGTAAATGGAAGAGCCAGAAGTATTATTAATAATATCAGGTTGTGCTACTCCGAAAAAGTTTGCAAAGATATATACAAATAGCTGTAGGTTAATGTAAGCTGTTAGACCAGAACCAGCAGAAAATGCTGCAAGATATGTTTTGATCCCTAAACCAAATCTTAAAAAGAGAACCATTAACAAATACTGAAGCGGAAAATCAAATTTAGGCATGCCTATAACTTCTCTCATGAGAAAGGAAAAGAAAGCTATGCCAATTGCATAGAAAAGTATTTTTCTTCGATTTTCCCACACCGGAAGCATATAAAGCTTCAAGACCAAAGTAACTGCCGCTAAAGCATCGAAAAAACCAAGTAAAATATATAAAAAAGCAGATAACACAGTTACATCATCCTCCTATTTCGCCTGATGTAATTGTATATTTTACTAATAGATGTGGCAATGAAATAATCTAGTAAACTGTCATTTTTTGTATAAATATGAGGTAAAATTTTCTTTCTATGGCTTTCTTCTTCAAACTCGACACCCATTCGTGCTAACAAAAAAGTCCCCCCAAGTGAGCGACGTTGCTTTTGCTAATGTATTATGTTGGTTTTTTTTCGATATCAAGGTTATAATCTACTTAATTTGGGGTGGAGGGATTATAGTGGCTTTAAGTGACAATTTTAAAAAATTACGTATAAAATATCATTTGACTCAACAAGAGCTTGCTGAGATCGCTGGGGTTACCAATAAAGCAATTTCAGCTTGGGAGAGCGGACTTTCTGAACCACGAATGGGTGCTATAGAAAAGATAGCTCGTCATCTCCATATCAAAAAAAGCAACATCATCGAAGACGATGGCATTGAGCACATAAGCTCTGATCAAGTGTAGGTCAAAGTAGACGGTAATAAAATCGAAGTGAGAGCATCCGTTCAATTCACTGTAGGTTATATCAAACAACAAAAAAAGGAACTGTGCAACAGCTCCACAGTTCCGCAAACAACTTTAGAAGAATATAAAACATTACCATTATCGTCGACTTCGTCGGCTAATTTTACCTGAGCCGCTGCGTGTTTTAGGCTTACTATAAGATTTGCGCGGCGAATCAAATATGCTGGAACCGCCGCTGCTGCCTCGGTCACGTGAAATCGAGCCTCTGCTCGGTGAACTGCTGGAGCCTCTATCGAATAGACTCCCGCTTGATCCAACGCTGGTATCCGAATTTTTCCCTCTACGGGTAACTGAGCCTTTTCGCTCCACCGTTATCGGCGGGATCGCTTTTTTCTCCTGTGCTGTTGGAGCACGATATTGCCCTTGTGAAGGTCGGTATACATCTCTGCTCGAATAACCTCGATAGGAGCCAGACCCCCGCAACGAATCGAACAGAGCATCCAGCACAGTTGCAGTTAAGTATCCTTTTAGAAAGCTGGAACTGTAATTTTGCTCGACATACTTTTTACTATCAATTTCAATGAGTGTGTCTTCCTTCTTAGCTGGATCTTGCTGTAAATGGTACCACTCATCGCTATATACCAGAAACATCCGCTCATTGCTCTGAGGTGACATTTGTTCCGGTGTACGCTGTTCTTTCAATTCCTCCGCTACTTCAGGAACCGTTTTGCCTGCTGCGCGATACACGTACGAGGTCGAGTTTCCGCTACCACTAACGGATTCCAGCGGATACGTATCTTTCACATTTGGCGCGCCGCAGCCGCTTAACACGGATACGAACAAGCTCAGCGCCACAATGACCTTTAATGCATATTGCCAGGTGCGTTTGCTCATGTGTAACCCTCTCCTAGCTTGCCCGAATAACCTTGACGTCTCCGGTAATCACTTCTTCTCCTTCATAAAGCATAAAGCGACCGTCCTGCCATTCTACCCGCAATAAATGGTAATCATCAGACTGGTACTGCCAAACATGTTGCTCTCCACCCTGCCGGAAAGGAGCACGGCCCATAACGGTAACATGCCCAAAATACTGTTCTTCCAAATGATACGTTGTATCATCCAGTTCTAAAATGGTCGGTACTTCCTCCGGGTTGTCTAGTCTGCCATCGATGGCCTGATAAAGTCCGAATTGCAGTGTTTCCCGTTCCTCAATATGAAGATAACTCACTTGATTACCATCCTGAAGCGTCAAAACAACGGCATTCCGAGCACGATTATGTACACGACCTACCACTTCATAGGTGACAAGCGACACCTCACAAATATCCCCTGGATTTAAGTGAAGCATGCTTTTTTCCGCTTTCGGCGGTTCAGGCTTGGCAAATAGATTTGAAATTCGTTTCCATACACTCATGGTCATATTCCCTCCTTACTTTGCCTAGAAGCATGCTGTAATGATTAAGGCACCAACCAAATGCAGCGCTCCCGAAAACAGACCGAAACCAATTTTACCTTCCTGGGTACCTTTATCCAGATCAAACTGTGCCCAATACCGCAACAGCAGGCGCACAATCACTTCCAAAACAAGCAGGATAATAAAGGCAATCACAGAATACACAAGCGCTTCGAGCAAATTATTAGCGGTAGCAATTGAACCTGATAAAATATATCCTTGTGCAATCAGCTTCATAATCATCCGTACCGTTACGGCCATATTTCCGGCTTTTACTTCGGCAAAATCCTTATACTTTGTAAATAAAGAATCGACATACATTAATACGAACAGCAAAATAGCACCCGCGCCCGTCCATACCAGCATCGCTTTCATCGTTTCTAAAAAATGCATTTCCTACCATCCTCCACATCTTCTTGACTACATATATTGATTTACGCCCCTAGGCAGGGAAAAGCGAAGGAGAAAACGTTTCTCCTTCGCTTACTGAGCCATCACACTAGCGGCAACGCTTAAAAGTTCTTATTTGTTTTCGTATTGTTTCAGCAAAGCAGCAAGTTCATCGTCCACAGCACTTTTCTTATCCAGCTCTTTGAACTCTTCATCCAGCGATTTTTCCTTGGAAGCCATTTCGTTGCTCGCTTCAGCACGTGCTTCTGCTTGCAGCATTTTTTCCTCCATACGCTTCAATCCAGCAGTTGCCGTATCCGAGCTAAAACCGTTCATAGCTTTGTTAATTTCAGTTTGCGCTTTAGCTGCGTTATAACGGGCAACCAGTGTCTCGCGCTTGTTTTTCATTTCAGTCAGCTGTCTACGCATTTCATCCAGCTTACCACGCAGGTTGTCAGCTGCAGCTTTGTTTTGCTCATAACCAGCTTGGAACTCGTTCATTTTTTGTTCGGCAGATTTCTTTTCTTCCAGCGCACGACGAGCAAGATCCACATTTTGTGCTTTTGCAGCCGTATGAGCCTGTTCTTCGCGTTTTTTCACCAAAGCTGCCTGTTCTTCGTATTGCTGTTTGAATCTCTTTTCAATAGCAATTTGAGCGGCTACCGCTTTCTCTGCGTCTTCCAGATCCTCTTGCATATCACGAATGTATTGATCCGTCATTTTAACTGGATCTTCTGCCTTGTCGATAATGGCGTTAATGTTAGACATCGTAAGATCTCTTAATCGTTTGAAAATAGACATGTGAAGTTCCTCCTAGAATTGAATGCTTAAATTTTAAGCTCTGTACACATGTTTACGCAAGCTTTGCAAAGAGGTTTCAAAAATATCTAAAAACCGCGTAGATAAGGCTCTGGGATATCTGCCTGTACTTTTAGCGCCCGTGAAGCATGCAGCGCCCAATAGGGATCTCGCAGCATGGCACGCCCTATGGCTACCAGATCAGCTTCATTTTGCTGAACGACTCGGCGGGCATCCTCATAATCATCCAATAAGCCGACAGCAATGACAGGCACATTCAATTTTTCACGGATGGTATGAGCCAAATCGACCTGATAACCAGCACGCGCAGACGGGCCTCCGCTGGAGCCAATCGGACCCTCACCACCAGAAGAAATATGGAAAATGTCCACACCTGCATCACGATATCGTTCCCCTATGGCTGCTATGTATTCAACATCATATCCGTCTTGGACATATTCTTTGGCAGATATCCGCATTAGCACAGGCATATCAGCAGGAAGTACCTCTTTAACAGCACGGATCACCTCAACACCAAACAGTGACAAATCCTGCCCATACTCATCTTCTCTGGTATTGGTTAAAGGGGAATGAAATTGATGGATCAGATAGCCGTGAGCACCATGAATCTCTACCGTGTCAAAACCAGCTTCTACCGCCCGGCGAGCCCCCTCTTTGTAGGCCTGAACCAGTTCCTTGACTTCTGCTCTCGTCAAAGTGTGCGGATCTTTAAAGCGTTCACTAAAGGGGATCGAGGACGGGCCTACAGGTGTCTCAGCATCCTCGGCCTTGCGTCCGGCATGGCCTAATTGAATGGCAATTTGGGCACCATACTTGTGGACTTCCTCTACAATTTTGCGATATGCAGGAATATGTTCGTCACTCCAAATGCCCAAATCACGATCCGTAATGCGTCCATCCGGTTGAACCGCTGTCATTTCCACAATTAAGAGCCCAGTCCCTCCTACCGCGCGACTCACATAATGGACATAATGCCAATCCGTCGGTTTGCCGTCCTTGGCCTCCACGCTGTATTGGCACATTGGGGGCATGACAATCCGATTTTTTAATGAAAGCCCCTTTAATTGATAAGGAGTAAACAAGTCGGTCACTTTTATCCATCCTTCCCTCAATTCCAAGTATGTATCATTATGAATAGCATCCCCATTATACACCAGCTGTCACGGTATACCGAATCCTTTGTAAGGCTAAAACTTGCGAAAATGCTTCGGTTTTCGGTCATGTTTAAGAGAATATGTACGTTTACTTCGTCATCTTCACGGATACCCGCTTCATGATGTACTTCTCTTCAGCCATGTAGGGCTTCACTCAATCACCAGCATAATTTTAATAGGACAGGTACATAATAGCTGAGAGCACCACTAGGTACCACTGCACGGAAAGGGGGAATACAAATGCGGTACAGGGGAGTGTTGCCATGTTTAGCACTGTTACTAGCATTTTCAAGTTTTCCCGTTCACGCGGACACGCCTCCCAACATCGGAACGCCCCATCCCAAGGAAGCTGCTGCCGCTACTTCGGTATATCAAAGTAAAGATCGAGCTACTCCAACATTAGCGATGCTACGAAAAAAGCATGCGGACATTTTTAAAATGTGCGGCCCGCACACCCGCCAAATTGCCTTAACCTTTGATGATGTGCCCGATTCAAGGTATACGCCGCAGGTTTTGGACGTATTACACGCAAACGGTATCAAAGCTACCTTTTTTATCGTCGGCCACCGTGCGGAAAAGCATCCGGGGATCATACGCCGCATCATCCGTGAGGGTCATGCTATAGGAAACCATTCCTATACTCATCCGGATTTCAGGAAGGCCACACCAGAACGTTTTCGCCACCAGATTACAAAGACAGAACGCATTTTAGAAGCCAGCATAGGTTTTCGACCCAGATTGATACGACCACCCTATGGTGAAATCACGGAGCCTCAAATCCAGTGGGCACGTCGTCATGGGTACATGATCGTCAATTGGAATGTGGACTCTCTAGACTGGAAGGGATTAAGCAAAACACAAATTCAGCGCAACGTGATCCCGGCTACCGGACCTGGCTCCATTATTTTAATGCATGCAGGTGGAGGTCAAAGTTCCAACTTGCAAGGCACTGTCCAAGCTTTGCCGGGTCTAATCCACTCTCTAAAAGCTAAGGGCTACAAATTTGTCACTGTCCCCCGGCTACTTCACACATCGGAACGAAAATAACAGTACGTCTAAGCTTCAAATATTCAACAACGTAAAAAGGCTGCCTTAACGAGCAGAATACTTCTGCTTGTAAGACAGCCTTTTTTAGCGATAAACGACCGGGCCTAATAAAAAGTCGTCCCAGTTATATGTTGTATGATAGATCAAGTTTACATAACTTATATTATGTTCAATCAAATCATACATAAGCACAATGCTATTTATCAATGACGTACAGTTTCACATTCTGGAAGCCGAAGTCGTTCACGAATGATTTATTGCCAGGGATAAAGATATCAATCCGCTTTCCGGTAATAGCACTGCCCTGATCACGGGCAACGGCCACAAAAGAATGATCTGGCAATCCAGGATGGGAATAACCTGTAACTAGCACCTTTGTTCCCATAGGAATGACTTTCGGGTCTACCGCAATTGTACCTAGCTTAAGCGGATTGCCGTAATAATCGACCGCACCCCATTTGCCATTTTCATCAGCTGCGGCAGAATATGCTGTAGCTTTAACATCAACTACTTTACTGTAATTGAATGTTTTGCCCCATGCTTCAATTGTTGGCTTCTCATTCGCTGGTGCTTTCTCTGTAAGAAGCTGTGGCTTCGAATCCGAAGCCGCCTTTACACTTTTTTCGTCTGGCACTTTAATTTGCAGACCTGCATATATGTTGTTGGACGCAATATCCGGGTTAGCCTTCGTCAACTCATCTACTGATACCCCATAACGTTGAGCAAGCAAAAAGAAGGTATCGCCTTCTTTGGCAGTGTGAAGCGAAGCAGCATCTGCTACTCCAGCTGTCTGTGCCAGCCCTGCAATAGCTGCAGCAAGCACCGCAAATTTCATAGTTTTTCCAATATGTTTTAAATGTTTCAAAGATATGTACCTCCTCTGTTATGCCTGCGAAGTTAGCTGTCGGATTCGGACTCAGGAGAAGCCCTATGCTTGTGCAATTCACCCCTAGGCATATTCCACAACATCTTATGATGCATTGGAATCATTGCCGTTGTTACGTCCCCCGCACTTCCCATGGTTTGAGCCCAGCACCTGAGTATTTATTATCATTACTGCTGCCCCGGTAAGTTTTGGCTTACTGCATAATATCACAATTTTGTAACCTTATCTGCATGAAAATGTTGGTAACCTTGAATATCATACTATACTCGTTACAATTTTGTCATCAAGAATCCGTTTTCTGTTACGAAAATATGGAGATATAGTGACAAAAAGAGAAAAGCCCTCCGTGAAACATCATCACGAGAAGGCTTTGTTAATATTTCATAAAAGCATTTTCTTACAGCACTTTAGCAAGAAAATCACGGGTACGGTCATGGCTTGGAGTACCGAATACTTGCTCAGGCGTACCTTGTTCTATAATTTGACCGTTGTCCATAAAGATGATTCGATCCCCTACCTCACGGGCAAAGCCCATTTCATGCGTCACGATCACCATCGTCATGCCGCCCTCAGCGAGCTTCTTCATCACGTCCAGAACCTCTCCAACCATTTCAGGGTCAAGAGCAGAAGTAGGCTCATCGAACAGCATTACGTGCGGCTGCATGGCCAAAGCACGTGCTATCGCAATACGTTGTTTTTGACCGCCAGATAACTGGTTCGGGTAGGTATTCTTCTTATCCTCAAGACCCACGGTCCGCAGGAGCTCCAGCGCAATTTTCTCCGCTTCTTTCCCCGACTGCTTTTTCACCTGCGTTGGTGCAAGCGTCAGATTCTGCAGTATTGTTTTATGCGGAAACAGATTAAAATGCTGGAAAACCATCCCCATCTTCTCCCGAGTCGCATTAATATTATGACCACGGGCCGTAATCGGCTCACCCTCAAACAAAATTTCCCCTTCTGTTGGCTGTTCCAACAGATTCATACAACGCAAAAACGTACTTTTTCCTGAACCACTCGGGCCGATAATGACGACTACTTCACCTTTGGCGATATCTATATCAATGCCTTTTAAAATTTCATTCTTACCGAATGATTTACGCAGTTGTTTAACGGTGATCACTGGCTCTCAACTTCCTTTCCCATAAACCCAACAGCTTAGATAAGCTGAATGTCATTACAAAATAAATAGCAGCTGCGATTACGAACGGACTCAAGCCTTCGTAGGTAATATTCTTAATGACCTGGGCTTGATACATAATATCCACCATCCCAATGGTCGAAATAATTGATGATTCTTTAATGATCGTAATGAACTCATTACCAATAGCAGGCAATATAGATTTAAATGCTTGCGGTAAAATGACATGACGCATTGCTTTGCCTCGTCCCATCCCGAGCGAGCGGGCAGCTTCCATCTGTCCACGGTCTACTGCCTGAATACCAGCACGGAAAATTTCAGCCAAATATGCCGAACTATTCAGTGACAACGTAATTATGCCGGACTGGAGTGGCGTAAAATTAACACCCAACGTCAAAGCAACTCCGTAATGAATGATCATGAGCTGCACCAGCATAGGTGTGCCGCGCAGTATCTCTACATATGCGGTACCTAACCACTCGATAATACGAATCCCACTCATCCGCAGCAAGGATATGATCAGACCAATAATGAATCCGAACAGTACTCCAAGCGCAGACAGCAATAGGGTGTAGCCGATACCCGTAGCGTAGAAACTGCGATATTTCAAAAATATATCTACAATGCTATTCGAAGAAACTTGTCGGTCTGCAGACAGTGCACTTGCTTCTGTAGAAAACTTCTCAATCGAACCGTCTGCTTTCAGGCGAGCCAACGTTTTATTTACTGAAGCAAGCAATTCCGCATTTCCTTTACGAATGCCTACAGCAGTTTCTGCTCCTTCATCCTCAGGTACTGCCTTGGCAAGTGTTACGGTACCGTCTAGTGTGTATCCTTTAGCAACGGTATCTTCGATTACAACCGCGTTGATACGGTTGGTCCGAAGCTGGAGTACCAGATCGGATATTTTATCCAATGAGGTCACAGAAGCATTAGGCACTTTTTGCGCAATTTCTTCCTGGATACTCCCCTTCTGCGCACCGAGCTTCTCTCCTTTTAGAGCAGCCATCGTTGAATATTTGTCTTTATCCTCTGGACGTACCATAATGACTTGCTTGGAACGATAGTATACATCCGAAAAATCAATGCTCTTTCTGCGTTCGTCCGTCGGTGTCATACCGGACAGTACCAAGTCTACGCGACCACTTTGCAGAGCAGGCAGCAAAGAGTCAAAACTCATGTCCTCTGGGACCATCTCCGCATTCAGATCCTTGGCGATTTCCTTGGCAATTTCAACATCAAACCCAACAATGGTATCCTGACCGTTAATAACTTTATGAAACTCATACGGCGGAAAGTCAGCACTCATGCCCACTACAAGTTTTTTCTGTGGCTTTTCTTCCGATCCGTATGCAGTGAGCATGGGAAGACCAGCCAACAGCAAGATAACCGCCGACAAAACCAGGGCGGTAAAACGATATGCCTTTTTCAATCTTTTTTTCTCTCCTTAAATTCTTTATAATAAATAAGATTGTGTCATTATAAATGAATATGCATGATTATGCAATGAATGTTATAGTACAATTTTAGTATATCTATCGCAGTACCTACATTACAGCATATATAAAGGAGTTTTTAGCATGAATTTCAAACAGACCATTCAACACACCATTGAACAGCACGCCCAGCGGTTTAAGGACATTTCGTTATATATTGGCGCAAACCCTGAACTTGGAAACGAGGAATTCCTGGCCTCTGCCCGTTTAAAAGAGGAACTCGCTTTTCACGGATTTGAAGTTCAGGCACCCGTATTGGGTATAGAAACAGCCTTTATTGCTACTTACAAAGCAACCAAGCCTGGACCAATCATTGCTTTTCTGGCAGAATACGACGCTCTGAAAGGGCTAGGACACGCCTGTGGGCACCATTTGATATGTATGATGAGTACAGGCGCTGCCGTCGGTCTCAAATCGATTATCGACGAGACTGGTGGAGAAGTACGTGTATACGGCACACCTGCCGAAGAAACACGCGGTGCAAAGGTTCCGATGGCGGCGGCCGGGTTGTTTGATGATTGCGACATAGCTATGATGACACATCCCTTTGACCGCTACGAAAAATCAGGCAAATCGCTAGCGATTGATGCTGTGCAATTTGAATTTTATGGTCAATCCGCTCACGCTGCGGCCAGTCCACACGAAGGGATTAATGCTTTGGACGCTGTGATTCAAACGTTTAACGGGATTAACGCATTTCGGCAACAGGTGAAAAGTACGGTACGTATCCATGGCATCATTAATCAGGGTGGGCAGGCTGCCAATATTATTCCTGATTACGCCTCAGCCCAATTTTACGTGAGGGCCGCTACACGCCAAGAGCTGAACCCGCTTACCCGCCGTGTTGTTCAAATTGCTGAAGGAGCTGCTTTACAAGCCGGGTGTCGTTTGGAAACTTCCAATTATGAGACTTCTTACGATGAAATGGTGACTAATCGTGTACTCTCCGACACCTTTACCGCAAATTTGGTGCAGGCTGGCATTGCGCAAGAAGATATTACGGAAGGTGAAGATCATGGCTCTATGGATATCGGAAATGTATCACTTCATTGCCCTGCGATCCACCCGTACATTCAAGTTATTGACGAGAAGCATGCCTTGCATACACCAGAATTTCGCGATTTAGCAATGCAGGACCGCGCAATGGAAGGAATGCTCTTGGCCGCGAGAACCTTGGCATGGACGGCTTGCGATGTAATCACAAATTCTGAGCTGCTGGCACAGATTAAAAAAGAATTCGCTCTACTGAATAGCAAAAGCTAAAATCGGAAATGCCGTCTTCTTTTAGAAAGGAGTGCCATTATGAATAGTATGACTAGCTTTTGGACGTTGTTTATTGTGGTTGGTCTCATCATTCTTTGGTTTACATTCCGTGCTATACACAGGAACCGTGGAAACAGAAGCACACGCCGCCGGAATGCATTTTTCCTTAGCTCTCCGTCTCCTTCGTCACTCACGCAAGAGCGTCATCGAGAGATTACGGAGCTGAAGGAGCTGCTGGAGCGATCCATTCCAGCCTCCTATGCTCATAACGTAAAGCAACGTGTCATGGACGCCCATCCTAGTCTGACGGAGCAAGAATATAATTGGCGCTGGCATGAGCTAAAACGATACTTCATGCTATGCGCCATTATGAATCGGGTGCCTATGTTCAGTAGTGATGTGGATGAACTATGGCACGAAATGTTAATGTTTACGCGCGAATACCAGCAATTCTCCGAAGCTTTTTTTGGTCGTATGCTTCACCATGCACCCCATTCGGGCGGCTCTCAGCCGATGCCAGAGGAGCGGGCGTGGTTTGACTGGTTGTATGTGGAATGCTTTGGTTGGAATCGTTATAGTGCCAGTTTGTGGGGAACTTTTTTTAATCATCCGCTACCGAACGATGAGCTTTCACACTATTACAAACTGACAGCTTCGACGCAGCCAATAGGTGACCGATGGAATTCCCATGAAAATGTAGACATTTCACAGCAAGCACAACAAGCGGTTCATAAGATAATCCAACACCTCCGTGAGCGGGTAAATAAAGCTGTAAATGATCCAGAGGGCAAGCAGCTACCCAAGGTCAACTATTTGCAGGTTGACTATCTGCTATTGGCTGCTGTGTGGTATTCATGGTATCAACCTGAACAATTTGCCATACACATGCACCCAGATTCTACAAACAGTGCCGCACTAGCCAGCTCATCCGGCTGTAGCTCCGCAAGCGGCTGCTCGAACTGGGATACACACCACTCGCACCATCATTCGTCCCATGACAGTTCTCATGGTGGAGGCTCTTCTCACCACGATTCAGGCGATTCCGGGAGCCATTCCTCGTGTAGCAGCGGCTCTTCGTGTGGAAGTAGCTGTGGTGGCGGGGGCGACTGACCAGCAACAAAAAAGGGAATTCCTCAGCCAAACCATGGCTAAAGGAGTTCCCTTTTTCATTCGCATAAATATGGTATTTATGTGCTGTTTAATCGGTCTTTGCTAGCGAACGGTAAATATCCATATACGCCTCGGCCGATACATCCCAACTGTACTCTCCTGCAAAGGCCGTCTGTGTAAGCTTGTTCCAATGCTCAGGTTGACGATAGTAATGAAGAGCACGACGAATGGTATGCAGCATGTCATGTGCATTGTAGTTCGTGAAACTAAAACCGTTACCTTCACCTGTGGATTCATTGTAAGCCTGCACAGTATCGTTCAGCCCTCCAGTTTCTCGCACGATGGGGATACTTCCATAACGAAGCGCCAGCAGTTGACTAATCCCACAAGGCTCAAACCTCGATGGCATAAGATACATGTCACTTGCCGCATATATTTTTCGTGACAGTGGTTCGCTAAAAGTAAGCTGCGCTGACATTTTCAGAGGATATCGTCCCGCTGCTTCCTGGAACCAGTGCTCAAAAGCCAGGTCCCCTGTTCCCAGCACGACAAACTGAATATCATCATAATACAAAATTTCGTCAAGCACTCTCGTTACCAGATCTAGCCCCTTCATATCCACAAGCCGGGTTACCATGGCAATCATAGGTACGTCCGGACGCACCGGCAAACCCAGCTCCTTTTGTAGAGCAATTTTATTTTCCTTTTTCTTTGCCAGACTTGTGCGATATTTCGTATAAATACGATTGTCTGTGGCAGGATTGTAGCTTTGGGTGTCAATTCCATTCACAATCCCCGTTAAGCGTCCCTGCTCTCCTAATTTACGAAGTAGACCCTCCAGTCCGTATCCGTAAAATTCAGTTTGAATTTCCTCTGCATAGGTTGGACTCACGGTCGTGACATGATCCGAGTAAGTAAGCCCACCTTTCATAAAGTTCAGTCTGCCATAATACTCCACACCCTCGGGGGTAAAATAGCTTCCATCCAAATTAAGCAGCTCCGTTAAGACCTCATATGGAAAATCACCCTGATACAACAGATTATGTATCGTAAACACCGTGCGAATATCGTTGTAAAAGGGCAAATGTCGATAATCGGCATTCAGAAGTAGCGGAACCATCGCCGTATGCCAGTCATGACAATGCACAATATCTGGCCGAAAATTCAGTTCAGGCAGCACTTCCAAAATCGCCCGGTTGAAGAAGGAGAAGCGTTCGCCATCATCCATATAACCGTAAATACCGTCACGACCGAAGTAATATTCATTATCTATAAAATAAACCCTGATCCTGTCCAACGTCAGCTCCTCTACTCCACAATATTGATCACGCCAGCCTACAGCTACATGCTTGACCGTTACCGGACGCAGAGACTTCTTATAGGTATCGGGAATACCCGCATATTTAGGTAAGATGATTCGGACGTCACACCCTGCCTGATGAAGTGCCTTTGGCAGTGCGCCAATAACATCAGCCAACCCGCCTGTTTTAATAAATGGATGTGCTTCTGCTGCCGCAAACAAAATGTTCATATGTGCTTCCTCCTTATGTGGTCAATCTGCTTTTTTAGACCTACGTGGTGGTGTCTTCTTGAGTATAACGATGCTTAGGGGTGGAATAGTCACCTCCAAGCTGTGTAGCTGTCCGTGGTAAGGGATTTTGGAAGTACGTATCGCTCCGGAGTTTAGCTGACCACTTCCCCCAAAGTCCTTATGATCGCTGTTCAGCAATTCCATATAGCTTCCTGCCTTTTGCAACCCTATTCGATAATTTTCTCGTTGCACAGGCTGAAAATTAATAAGGACAACCAGTGTATCCCCCGTTTTTTTGCCTTTACGTAAATACGTAATCACACTCTGCCCACGGTCTTCAGCTTCAATCCATTGATAGCCGTCCCACGAATGGTCCAATTCCCATAATGCTTTCTCCTGAAGATATAAATGATTCAGTGCTTTCGAATATGCGTGCAAAGACCGATGACTATCATAGTCCAGCAAAAACCAGTCAAGCTGATCCTCATCCTTCCATTCAATAAACTGGCCAAATTCCCCTCCCATGAATAAGAGCTTTTTACCTGGTGAGGTCATTTGGTAGCCAAGGAGCGCCCGTAGTCCGGCAAATTTTTGTTCATAGGTGCCCGGCATTTTATCAAGCAGCGACTTCTTACCATGAACAACCTCATCATGCGACAATGGCAGTGTAAAATTTTCGCTGTATGCATAGGCTATGGGAAAGGTCAGCAAATTATGGCGCTCGGCTCGTTGATCAAACTCCGATTCCATATAATCAAGTGTATCGTTCATCCACCCCATATTCCATTTGTAATTAAAACCGAGCCCTCCATCGCTTACTGGGGAGGTCACCATCGGCCAAGCGCTGGACTCCTCTGCCATCATGAGTGCATATGGATAATAGCGGAATACCGTCTCATTCAGCTGTTGAAGGAAGGCGATAGCCTCCTCATTTTCAATCCCTCCCTTGGAATTGAGACAATATTGTCCTTCCTGCTTTTCAAAATCCAGCCGTAACATGCTCGTCACCGCATCCACACGCAGACCATCAATATGGTACACATCCATCCAGAACAATGCGTTGGAGATCAGAAAAGAACGTACTTCTGGCTTGCTATAATCGAACGTTAGGGTTCCCCAGCCGGGCTTTTCAGCAATTAGCGGGTCCGCGTATTCGAACAGTGGCGATCCGTCAAACCGTCTCAATCCATGAGCATCCTTGGCAAAATGAGCCGGAACCCAATCCATAATCACTCCAATTCCCGCCTGATGGCAACGATCCACCAAATACATAAAATCATGTGGTTCACCATAACGGCTTGTGAGTGCAAAATACCCTGTTAATTGGTAGCCCCAGGAAAGATCATACGGATGCTCACTCAGCGGCATCAGCTCAATATGTGTATACCCCATATCAGTTACATAAGGCACAAGAAGCTCAGCCATTTCCCTGTATGTATAAAACGTACCATCTGCTTTTTGCTTCCAAGTGCCTAGATGAAGCTCGTATATATGTAGAGGTTTACCATAAGGTGCTCTACGTTTACGGCGCCAAGCTGCATCGTTCCAAACATAACCATCCAATGAAGCTACCACTGAAGCCGTAGCCGGTCTCACTTCAGCACGTACGGCGTAAGGATCTGCTTTCAGAAATCGTTCACCATTTGGACCTGTAATGTCGTATTTGTAAAATGTTCCTTGGGATATCCTCGGAAAAAAACGACTCCAAAAACCGGATTTGGGAACCCTATATAAGGAATCCTGTTCCCCATTCCAGTTGTTGCGATCTGTAGCAAGCCCGACATGGAGAGCATGAGGAGCCCAGACCGTAAAACGAACGCCCTGTTCTCCGTTCTCCACAGTAAGGTGGGAACCCAAAGATCGGTAGCTGTGATAAAGCGTTCCTTCATGAAACAAATAAATATCTTCCGATGATATCGTCTGTTGCGGAAGAGTTTGGTCTGTCATCACGTCACCACCCTTTTATGTTTGTAAGTAAAAATGTATGAATCGGTAATGCATTCGCTTTTGGGTCAAAGCTGACCTGAGTTATTACCCCATTCTAGCCACAATGAACAGAAAAATGACTAGGAAAAAAATAAACCTTAGTTTTTGGGGAATCTTATATACCTGATGGTTTCAAGAGTACCCCACACCGTTTATGTATGTACTACAACAGACAACTAAACCGGGAGGGAAACGAAATGTTTAATAAAGAATGCATTGCCATGCTGCTGGCAGGCGGAGAGGGACGCCGTCTTGCTCCCCTTACTTCAACGATTGCAAAACCCGCCGTACCTTTTGGCGGTCATTACCGGATCATCGATTTTCCTCTCAGTAATTGCGTAAATTCAAACATTGATACTGTAGGTGTACTGACGCAATATGAGGCGGAATCCTTGCACGAACATATTGGGGATGGAACTCCATGGGGCCTTACAAAAACGGATGACAAAGGAATTACCCTGCTTCCATCTTATAATACAGGTAACGCTGAATACTTAGGAACGGCAGATGCTATTCATAAGAATATCGAATATATTGACAGCCAAAATCCAGAGCATGTGCTTATTTTATCTGGTGACCATATTTACTATATGAATTATGGCGAGATGCTGAACTACCATAAGGAAAAAGGAGCTGCGGCAACCATTTCTGTCATGGAGGTTCCTTGGGATGAAGCACACCGTTTTGGTGTTATGAGCGCCGATGAAGATCTGCGCGTCACTGAATTTGCAGAGAAGCCGGAGAAACCGGAAAGTAATTTAGCCTCTATGGGGATTTACCTTTTCAAATGGGATTACTTAAGAAATTATCTACTGGAAGACGCACAGGATCCTCAATCCAGTCATGATTTTGGCAAAGATATCATACCTAAAATGCTGGCAGACCAAGAATCGCTATACGTTTATGAATTCCAGGGCTACTGGAAAGACGTAGGTACAGTTAAAAGCCTATGGGACTCCCACATGGACTTGCTGCAAGAAAATTGCGCGATTGACCTTCAGCGTCAAGACTGGCCAATGTATACACGTGAACGCCGCACAAGGCTGAGCGCGCAAAAGGTGCCTGGTCGTAAAATGCAGTCATTGGACAGCCTCCTGCATGATTCCTGCCAAGTCGAAGGCCAAATTGAGCGCTCCGTAGTGTTTAGCGGCGTCGAGGTGGGAAAAGGCTCTTCCATCAAGGAAAGTATCGTTATGCCTGACACACGTATTGGGCGCAACGTGCATATTGAGCACGCAATTATCGGTGAAGGTGCTGTGATTCGTGATGGTGCTGTTATTAAAGGTAATCCGAGCGAAATTATGGTTATCGGACCCAATGAAACAGTATTTGGCAAAATGGCAGTACGGCCGCAAACTACTCGTATGCTAAAAGAAGCCTATGAGCGTAACACACGCTTGCGTGCAGAAGGCTTTACTTCATAACTCTCCCCTAAATTTCAAACAGCCAGCCCTCCATTATGGTGAGGACTGGCTGTTTTGTGGTTACATCTTACATTTAACTTTAAATCTGCCCTTCCGAGAGTTGTGGTGGTTCCACCGATGGCTCTGCTTGCAGAGCAGGCAATGAAACCGTAATGGTGGTTCCAGCTCCCAATTCACTTCTAATGAGCATCTGACCGTGATGACGCTCAACAAACTGTTGCGAGATTGCCAATCCCAGTCCAGTCCCCCCATTTTGGTGGTCTACCTGGAAAAAGCGATCTCTGACTCTGGCAAGATTTTCTTCACTAATCCCAATTCCTGTATCCTGTACCGATATCTCGATATTGCCCTTAACACGTTGAAGAGACAGATAAATAATCGAGCTCTCATGCGAAAATTTGATGGCATTATCTACAATGTTCAAAAACACCTGTTTCAGACGGTTACCGTCTCCATGAACAAGGTATGCCGTTTCCTCGGAATCCAGTTGGAGCTTAATCTGCTTCATTTCTGCCTTGGCCCATACATTCAGCATAATTTCCTGCAAAAGCTCTCGAAGATCAACTGTTCCCATCACGAGCTTCATGGCATTTTGTTCCAGTTTGGAAAAATCGAGAATTTCCTCCACCAAGCCAATCAGCCGGTCCGTTTCCTTTGAAATAATCTGCATCCCGATCTTCGTCTCTTCTGGGTCATATCCGCCAGAATTTAACGTTTCACTCCAGCCCTTAATCGAAGTAAGCGGAGTACGCAGCTCATGAGAAATGGAAGAAATAAAATCATCCTTGATTTGATTGGTTCTGACAATTTCCTGTGCCATGTAGTTCAACGTCGATGCCAGTTCACCCAGTTCATAGCGATAATCGCCTTTGATACGTGCATCAAATCGCCCCTGCGCCATCTGAGCAGATACGTCGCGAATATTGTTAATCGGTCTGACAATGGAATTGGCAAGCCCTGTACTCACTACAAATACAATAATCAATACAGCTGCCATGATTCCCACCGAAAATAATGTAATGATGAATAACTTGTCATTTACTAATTCCAACGAAGTCGTATACCGGATTATATACACCTGATCCCCGACAATATTGTCCAGTTTCTGAGATACCGCCATCACCTGCTGTCCCGTGCCGGGTTGCTTTCCGATCCATTTGCCCGTATCTCCAGCTAAGGCTTGTGTCACATCACTGGTTTGCACACTTAGATCCGCAGCAAAATTTGTCGAGTTATCAATTACATTTCCCTGTTCATCAAGCAATTGTAATTCAGTGAAAGGCAGAGAAAATGTATTCAATAAATACGATTGCAAAGACTGTTCTGGCTCTTTGAATTTGGATGCAAATTCACTTACCGATTCGATACGGCTTTCGATGTGTTTGTAAATGGAGTCATAATAATACGACCGGAGTGCAAACATAAAAATGACTTCTACTAACAGAAGCGCCAAGAACACTACGAAAAAATAGTGAAGCACAATCTGTCGGCGGATCCCCTTTTTGATCATTGAGACTGACCTTTCCATTTATATCCATGTCCCCACACGGTTTGTAAGAAAGCTGGCTCGGATGGATTGTTTTCAATTTTCTGCCGCAGACGTCGGATATTCACATCTACAATTTTCGGATCACCCATATATTCCTTGCCCCATACGTGGTCGAGTAAAACATCTCGGCTAAGCGGCGTATTTTCTTTCTCCAGAAAAAACTGAATCAGGGAAAACTCTGTCGGTGTCAGCTCGATCAGCTGCCCGTTTTTCTTAAATTGCTTAGCTATCAAATCCAGCGTGAACGGACCGGACTGGAAGGACACCTTGGCTGCTGTTTCACGATGTACATTCACCCGACGCAATAACGATTGAATACGTGCAATCAGCTCTGTCGGGCTGAAAGGCTTGCTCACATGATCATCAGCCCCTACAGACAAGGCATACACCTTATCCTGTTCCTGTACCTTGGCTGTCAGAAAGATAATGCCAATACGCTCATTCGTTTCCCGAATTCTCCGACAAACCTCAAAACCATCCATTCCAGGCACCATCACGTCAAGCAACGCGATATCAATGTCCCGCACCGTGTTCAAAATATTCAGAGCCTCATGCCCCTCTGCCGCCTCCAGCACCTCAAAACCGTTACGTTTCAAGTTAATAACGATAAAGCTACGGATCGATTCCTCGTCTTCCATGATTAAAACTTTACTCACTCTACTCTACCTGCCTTTCCCCCATCTTGTTTTTAATGGTTTTACGTGGTTCCAACTCGCTGGATCGCTTAATACCAATTACCTGTGCATTCGTTCGCCACAGTTGACTATAGCCTTCGTTGTTTCGCTCCCATTGTGATAACGAGAAAAATTTAATTTCCGCTATCGTTTTGTCTGTATCATCCAAAATAAACCGCAAATAGCTGTCCTTCCTTGAAACCTTCGGATCAATAGTTACCTTGCCATGCAGCTCTTTTGGCAGCCTGAAGTAGACCTGTTCATTAGAATCACGATACTGTTGCTGCTTGAAAATCGTCCCTTTGGCCCCATCCCACTGATAGAACGATACAAAATAAGGAACTTCATCCAGTGGCCTGTTGCTCCAGCCTTTAGGCTTCTCTAAATTTCCAAATTCAAGAATACCGTCCCCATCCACATCACCACTAGCGATGGTAGCATCCTTGAAGGTAACATCCATAAGATTAAGCTTTCTGAGTTTGCCGTGATCCATCACGATAACATTGGAGACCGTAGTTGTCTCGGCAATCTTTGTATCAATAATGATCCCCTGCCTACCTTGGGCTACCTTACCAGCAACGACATTGTAGACACCCAGAGCCTGACTGTCCAAATCCAACGATCCAATTTCCTTAAAGGTCCCTCCACTGAATTGGAATGTTTTCACAGTGAAGAATTCATTACGACGGAGCAAGATAATCGTCAAGTCATTCAGATTATCCCCGTTCAAATCCATCTTCTTATGGTTAAAATCGTCTACAACGAAGTCCGTATAGCCCGTTGCATATATTTTTTCTAACGTTCCTCCAGTATAAGAGTATACGATGAGGCCCTTCTGGTCCCCGTTCTCATTACTGTCTCCGCTCGAAAAACCTGCTACAATATCAAGCGTACCGTCATTGGTTAGATCCACTAGTTTAAATGATTCCAACACCGTGCCTTCCCCATCAAATGTAAGCTTCTTTACCCACGTCCCGCCCTGATCTTCAAACAAGGCACCATGTATCTTTACGCTCTCATCTGGTGTTTCATAAAAGAGCACTGCTTCGTCTATACCATCATTATTCAAATCTCCCGTCCGAATTGGCGTAGGATCATCTGGATCATTCGGCCTTAAAGGCTGTACCGCCCCTAATTGCGTATTCACTGCTCCATTCAGCTGTTGTTTCTCGTCAGACATCGTTGGTGTCTGCATCAGCGAAATTGGATCGCTAATCACATTACAGCCGCTTAAAAATCCAGCAAGAAGCAGCAAGGAACAGCAGCAAGCCACCATTTTCAACAGCATTTTTTTCACTTCTCTTGCCGTCCCCTTCACAATTTGTTCTTTTCTGCCTGTGTCAATCGTCTTCCCTGGATATCAAACACCAGTTTACCCTCATTCAGACCCCAGATTCGGGAAGCAAAACGTTCAGCCATTTCCAGCGGCAGTACAGTAATGATTGTTACTCGCTCGCCAGAGCACAGCTTGCGAAAGGTTTCCAGTACATGCGCTGCTGAGGCAGGATCAAGTCCATTTACAGGCTCATCAGCTAAAATAACCTTAGCTCCGTGAACGAGAGCACGCGCTGTGGCTACCCGCTGCCGTTCGCCGCCGCTGAGCTTGTCGCATTTATCATGCGCCTTATCCAGCAGACCCAGATCCTCCAGAACGTCCATCGCTCCCATATAATCGTCGGAACGCACCATGCCAGTCACCATTCTCCACCAGGGTGTTTGACCCGATCTGCCAATGAGCACATTTTTAAGAGCGGTCCGATTCATATTAAGATGCGGATTTTGCTCCAGGTATGCCCACTCTCGCTTTATTTTCATCTTGCCCGTCCACCCGGATCTCAGTACATCATTGCCACCAACAATCAAACTGCCTTCTTCCCAAGACTCTTGTAAAGCAAGACAGCGAAGAAGTGTCGTTTTACCGCTTCCGCTTGGCCCCACTATAGCAATGAATTCACCCTGATGAATTTCAGCATCAATCCCTCGAAGCAACGGGGTACGTTCAGGCCCCACTTGCTTGGTCAGCTTCCGAATTTTAATCATCTATGATTCCCCTTTGTCCGCCATCAATACATGTTTATATTTTATAGTAATTGTGAAACAAATACCATGCAAACCGCAGTTTTATACCGCTGGTACTCTTTTTCGGGAAAACAGACCTAACAATCCGAAAACAATATAACTACCTCCAAGGACTAGAAACATACTGCCTTGAGTTCCAATGTCCAGCAACCCTCCGCTAATATTAGGTCCGATCACACTTCCCAGATTAAAATGAAAGGATGCCAGTACATTTGCAGCCGCCAAAAATGATTTGGGCAACAGGTCAGCTGCATAGGCCAAACCAAGTGAGAAAAAGGAGCCTACCAATCCACCTGCGATGGTCAGCAATACCAATGTGAACATAAAATGATTGCCACTCCATGGTAGTAACATAAAGGTCAACCCTCCTGCTATACCTACGCTCATTAGCACCTTTTTACGTCCCCAACGGTCACTTAATATACCTAAAGGCAGTTGCAGCACTAAGCCTCCCAAACTGACGAAAGGCAGCAAGGCAGCAATTTCATCGGTATGGAAGCCAATACGCAGGCCATAGACTGGAAAATTACTGTTCAGGCTCGCTTCCATATAACCGTATAGAAATGCAGGCAACAGAGCGTACCATGCCCAGCTATAGCTGCGACGGAATCTTTGTGCGGGACGCGCCTCAGTCTCCTGCTTCTCGGGTCTTGAGTCAGGCAGCTTGATTAACACTAACAGCAGCACAAGCAAGCACAACAAAGCCAACGCAGCAAATGGAACCAGCATTCCATAATCAAGTAGCCATAATCCCAATGGGCCTAATGCAAAACCCAGACCATAAGACATACCATAAAAGGAAATGTTGCGGCCTCGATTCTCTGCTGGAGTTACCAGCAATATCCACAACTGCGCAGAATAATGCAACGCACTGTCACCAATACCTACTAGCAGGCGCAGTACGAACCAAACCCGAATATCAGGGATTAGCGGGAACAGCAGCAGCGTGATCAGCACAAGCACAAGACCACCAGCCATCAGCTTTTTAAATCCCAGCCACCCCAAAGTCCGTTCAGCCACCAGTGTCATTGCGAATGAACCAATATACAGTGCAGCCGCGTTCATTCCGTTTAGCGAAGACGAAACCCCCATTTGTTCCAAAGAGATCGACAGAATGGGCAATAGTAAACCCTGACATAATCCAGCAACAATAATAACTGCAATTAAGATAAAATAATGAACACGTAACGACGACGACATCCCAGCTCCTCCTGCTCGAACAAATAAATTATTAACATCATAAAATGAATGTTTAGAAATGA
This sequence comes from Paenibacillus sp. BT-177, assembly GCF_025846815.2. Taxonomy (NCBI): domain Bacteria; kingdom Bacillati; phylum Bacillota; class Bacilli; order Caryophanales; family Paenibacillaceae; genus Paenibacillus; species Paenibacillus sp. BT-177. The sequence continues at coordinate 57,731 of NZ_JAOYTP010000014.1, forward strand.
TTTGCATTTGATACCATAATCAATAATAAATCTTATCACGATGTGTGCCATGATTTTTTAAAAATCGATATATTACATATTAAGATGTTTTTAGCGTTTAATTTTAGTGTATTAAAGAGAGAAATAAAAAAATCGCCATCTGAGATGACGATTTTACGGATAGAGCTAGTCTGGTATGTATCCGACTCCTCGGTTAAGAGCCTCGTATGTTCAATCCGACCAAGTTCACGTCACAACGCACTATTTCATATTATAGTGGACAATGCCTGGCAGAACAAGCCATAATAAATGAGTGGGCAATTTCAAAATGCTCATGTTTTGCTTATGGACGGGCTTTATTTACGTTCACCGCTCTGGGCTAGAAGACAGAATAGGAGGCATTTGGTTCCATGAGTTATCAAATTAAAATAGACACTTCCCCAATTTATGAATTGCTCGGCAGCTTTATGGCCTATGTAACTAAAAAGTGGGTCCAAGATATGGACTTGGGCCATGAATGGATCGACAAGGTGGATGCACGATTACAACAGGAAGTTCGTACTGAGCTAGCTACAGCTCAGGATTGCCCTTTTAGCGATTATGACGCACTCTATGCCTGGGCGTTGCTTCGACCAGAATCAGATGAAATATCCGACTATATTTCTTACTTGGATCACGGACCGGATAAGGATATGTTTGAGTTGCTTGTTCCGCATATTCCTTTTTTAACCTTTGAAGAATCTTTACGCATTCGTAAGGTATATGCACCGCTCCTCAGATTGTGGGATCGTGACTATTTTCGGGCCTTGGAAGGCGAACTGCGTGTATTGGCAGAAGAAGATGCTGCGGAAAAGCGCATGCTGTTAAGTAAAATGGAACCGGAAGCACTTGTTGAATATGCGACAGCTGGACTAGTCGTGCCACATATGGAAGACCTCGATACAGTAGTGCTGTTTCCGGTCGTTCATAATCGCCCAATTAATTCATACTGCTTTTACACCCGTACACTGCTGATCCAGTATCCGGTAGATATTCCCGAAGAGAGTGAGGAAGAACCGCCCACGCTTCTACTACGACTCACTCGTGCAGTCAATGATCCACAACGGCTACGCATTTTGCGTTATGTAGCTCAAGGTCCTAAGTCTCTTGAAGACATGCGTCATGATTTGAGCCGATTGGAAGATACACTAATGTCTGATATGATGATTTTGCGTGTGGCTGGTTTGCTCCGCATACACATTGGACGCTATCACAAGGAAAAATTCAGCATCCGTCCCGACGGTGCGGCTGATTTGCAGGTATTTTTGGAATCCTATATTGGATTGTAATTTGAATCGCAACTTTAGTTATAAACTGAACACCGTTAAAGCTTTGGCTTGGAAGGAGTATGCATCATGTCGTATCCGAAACAGCACATTTTATTTGATCTTGATGACACTTTGGTCCACTGCAACAAGTATTTCGACCTTATTCTCAACCACTTTTTCGATTTGCTTCAGGAATGGTTTGCAGCTCATAACCTAACGAGAAATACAATCCGTGAAAAACAAATTGAAATTGATGTGGCTGGGGTTCATCAGGTGGGTTTTGCCAGCGAGCATTTTCCACAATCCCTAATAGATACGTACCAGTTTTTCTCTGAACAATTCGGACGCCGTACGGATTCTCGGGAAGAGCAGGAGCTTCGCTCGCTTGGCCGAAGTGTGTACGAGCAGGAAATTGAACCGTATCCAGGTATGGCCGAAACGTTAAATTCACTCCAAAAAGCAGGGCATTCCCTTCACCTTTATACGGGCGGTGAGCAGGTCATTCAAGAAAGAAAGATTGAGCAAATGAAGCTGGCTACTTACTTTGATGACCGTATCTATATTCGCCAGCATAAAAATGTCGAAGCACTGGAAGAAATCATCCAAATAAATCGGCTGGACCGAGGCATCACCTGGATGATTGGGAATTCTTTACGCACCGACGTATCTCCAGCCCTTGCGGCAGGTATTCACGCTGTGTATCTTAAGCAGCCTAAAGAATGGATTTACAATATGGTTGAATTGCAAAAAAACGTGAACTCTGTAATGTATACAATACAAAAGCTAACAGAAGTGCCACGGGTGATCCACGAAAGCATACAATTGCATCAACAAAAAAGGACCCTCGGATAGGGTCCTTTTTTCGTGTTTAAAAAGTCATTCAACCTTCATATTCTACTATGATAGACGACCCTATTTCAGGATTCCTCACGAACGCTAAGTTGTCCTGTTCCTGGTACATCCAGAACTATCCGCGCTTTGACGGTCGATCCGTCCTTCCGTTTAAAAGACAACAATTGCGTCTGCCCCTTCGCGAGCAGGGACTTGAGCATCGTTTCGGTAATCTGCTTGCCAGCATATTCCTTCCAAATGACAAAGCCACAGCCCTGCTTAAAGTGGCTACATCCATACCCTTTACGACCTTCAATAATGCTTCCACCGCAATTGGAGCACGGGCAGCTGCCTAACGCCTGCCTTTGGCTCACTGAAGCATCTGACTGTCCATCAGATGAGCTCCGCGCTGCTTTTGTAGCTGAACTGCGTCTTGTTGGTGGTGCTGCTTGCTTTAGCGCAGCACTTCCTGCACTACTACCGCCTCCTGATGGTGTGCGGTCCATTCCTTTGGCGGTGGCACGTCCACTCGCGCCTATACTGCGGGCGTTCCCCTTGCCTCCCGAGCGATTACTCCTTGCCTCCTCGCCAAAGGCATTTGCGGGAGCAGGTGGCTGCTGCCTTACCTTATCAATGATGGACAACGTGAATCTTTTAACGTTATCCATAAACTTCTCCTGAGCTGCCTCACCCTTGGAAATTTGATGAAGACGGCGTTCCCATTGACCTGTCATTTCCGGTGAGGCTAATAGATCTACCCCGGCATGACGGATCAGGTCAATAGCCATCTTTCCCTTATCTGTAATAAGAATCTTTTTGCCCTTCATTTCAATGTAGCCGACTTTCTTCAATCGTTCAATTGTGGCGGCTCGTGTCGCAGGTGTACCTAAGCCAGCGTCCTTCATAACCTCACGTAATTCCTCATTCTCCATCTGCTTGCCGGCGCTTTCCATCGCTTTAAGCAAGGTGCCCTCCGTGTAGCTTTTAGGGGGCTGAGTCGCCTTTTCTTTCATCTCGGCGCGAACACAATCCACCGGACGTCCTGCATCAATTTCAAACTTCTTGTCCGTCCACTCGTCCGTTTCCTCTTCATCTTCCTTTTTGGATATTTTGCTCTTTTTACCTTTATCCTGGTCAGCTTTGCTCAAAACCACTTTCCATCCCAAGGACAGAAGCTCCTTAATATTGGTTTTAAACAAATGCTTGTCCACCTGCGTCATTACGGTATGCATTTTATATTCAGCCGGCGGAAAAAAATGCGACAGAAACCTACGAATAACCAGGTCGTATACCTTTTGTTCCTCCTTGCTTAGCGTCCCCGGTCTTTTTAACGTCGGCAAGATAGCATGGTGATCCTCAACACGAGACGGATTGCAGACCGATTTATTCTGTTTATGGACCAAATTAGGGTTTGCTTGTTGAACCAGATCAGCATAAGGGCCTGTCCCCAGCATCCGTAATGCCTTATGCATGCCGTCTATATTCTGCTCTGTCACATAGTTAGAGTTGGTACGCGGATAGGAAATGACCTTGTGACGCTCATAAAGCGCTTGTGCCACATCCAGCATTTTTTTGGCCGAATAGCCGTACTTGGCATTCGCCTCGCGTTGAAGAAGCGTCAAATCGTACAATTTAAAAGGATACTCCTTTGTCTGCTTCGTATCATATTTGGTAATCTTCCCCTCTTTCCCGCGTACCGCCGCAGCGATCCCCTCAGCTTCTTCCGGTTTCGTCAGCCGATCTCCCTGCCATGCCCCTTTGTACTTAATCTGATCTTGCTTAAACTCAGCCCACACGTCATAGAAGGTTTGAGACTGAAATGCTTCAATTTCCTTTTCTCTATCATGAATTAGTGCCAGCACGGGAGTCTGTACCCGTCCTACCGACAGCAGGGTGTTATGACGTGTTGTGAACGCTCTGGAAGCGTTCATGCCAATCAGCCAGTCCGCTTCACTTCGTGCCCGCGCAGCTTGAGTCAGGAATTCAAACTCCGAGGCATCTCGCAATCGTTCAAAGCCTGTCGCAATACTCTCTGCTGTCAAGTCCGAGATCCACAATCGCTTAACCGGCTGTCGTAGCTTTAGCTGCTGCTGAATTAACGCAAAAATATGCTCACTAATGGAAAGTTCGCATATGCATGTTGTGAAAAAACCTTTTATATGTCCTACTCCGTTTAATCCAACGACATCTAATAATTTCATAACTTCACTCCTCGCATAGGGATTTTTTCGTCTTTTAGAGAGCTGGATTAAACCAGTTAAAGGATACATAGAATCAAATGCATATTTATACATTTTGAGTTGTAGTACTTGAGTCATAATGACGCACGCTTTTCAATAAAAAAAGAGCAACTTAAAAGAAATCATACGGGACTCGATTGAATCCTGTAATGAAATCTTACAAGTGCTCTTTTGCCGCCTGGCTAGAGCTCGATGCAACTCTTGTCACATCTCGCATAATGATTCATAGTCATACGTTTAATTTAATTATTTTACCTAGTCTTGTCAAGATAATATCCTTACTTCGGTTTAAATTCAAAACCGACCCTACCTTCTTCCTTTTTCCAGACAAGTGCGGCCTCGAAAGTTTTGTCACCTTTTTTGAATCCCTTAATAAGGTTTGTCCTCCCTTTCCCCAAAAACCTCTTGATCTGCGTTTCTGTTATGGTTTTACCCAATACTTTTTTAGAAAATGAAAAATCGCATCGCGGCCTTGCCGAGCAACTATAAGCCGCCCCTTTATCTATAACATCCTCTTTGCATTTCGGACACGGACCAAGACCTAAACCTCCAGAAACCTTATCCGCTTTTTCAGTCTGCTCTTTACTCTCCATACTTTTTGCTGTAAAAGTCCAAGTCATCGAGTTTCGAATTGCATCATCGACAATTTTTTGCGACAATCTTTTAGCCTGCTCCATAAACGATTGTGGGGACGCATTGCCTTGCCCGACATCATGAAGTCGTTGTTCCCACTTGGCTGTCATTTCTGCGGATGCTAATATGCTGTCGCCTAAAGCATCGATCAATATAATCCCCTTGCTTGTAGCATAAACCATGTTTTTCTTTACCTCAATATACTTGCGGTCTTTAAGAACTGAGATGATACCGGCACGCGTGGCCTCCGTGCCCAATCCTTCTGTTTTTTCAAGAATTTTCTCTAACTCTGCGTCTTCAAGATGCTTTCCAGCCGTCTTCATTAAAGTAATCAATTGCCCTTCGGTGTATCGCTTTGGAGCCTGAGTTTTTCCTTCTTTTACAAGTAATTCTTCAACTGTTCCTGAGTCGCCTTGCTCCAATGGAGGTAATACATCTGGTTCGGATTCTTCCTGAGAATCAGAATCATACAGAACTTTTCGCCAACCTTCCTGCACAATAAGTCTTCCTTTGGTGAGAAATGTTTCTTGATCACCTACGACTGTAATTAAGCGCGAATAATCAATAATAGCCTTATCATAATGCGCAGCTATCAGCCTCTTGACAATCAGCTCGTATAAATTACGCTCTTCTGGTTTCAATCGTCCGATTTGGGGGATCACTTCTGTTGGAATGATCGCATAGTGATCACTTACTTTTGCCGCATTGACAAATCTCTTATTATTGGCAATAGATTGTATGGGCAAAGGAAAGAAATCCTTGAATGATTCTTGACGACTTAACTTTGAAAGAATCTCAGGAAATTGCCTGGCTTCTTCAGGTGTTACATAAGCCGAATCCGATCTCGGATAGGAAATGTATCCTTCCAGATAAAGCTGCTGCAGCGCATTTAAACAATTTTGAGGCGAATATTTATAAATTTGATTGGCAACTGCTTGCAATGAAGATAAGTTAAAGAGCTGTGGCGGTTGAAATTTTTTTCGCTCTCTCTCAATTTCATTGACTGATGCCAGCTTATTTTCACAGTTTCTTTTGACGGACTCCGCTTCATCCCGACTGGCAAACCGTGTTTGCTCCTCCCGAAACCATGTGCCTTCATAGACAGTATCATTTATTAGGAATTTGGCTTTTAATTCCCAGAACGGTTCCGGTTTGAAATTCTGAATTTCTTTCTCGCGTGCTACGATTAGCGCCAATGTCGGACTTTGTACACGCCCAGTTGAGAATACTTCTCTAATTCCTCTACGCTGGAACAGAAGTGAATATACCCGTGAACCATTCATTCCTACGAGCCAATCAGCGCAAGAACGGCTAACGGCTTCATAATATAAGGACCGGGTATCCTCTTCACCTTTCAAATTCATAAAACCTTGTTCGACGGCTTTGGGTGTTAACGATGATATCCATAGCCGTTTCATAGGTTTGTTCACTCCAACAAGCTGAACCGCTATGCGGACTATGTACTCTCCTTCCCTCCCGGCATCCCCGGCATGGACGATTTCTTTGATATCTGGACGCATTAAAAGGGATTTAATCACTTGAAATTGCTTGGCTTTAGAAGGAGAAACGCGATGTCTAAATTTTTCGGGTAATATCGGCAAAGTGTCTAGACTCCACTTCTTAAGACTAGGATCGTATTCCTCTGGAGGCACCAATTCGCAAACATGACCAACAGCCCAAGTCACTAGGGCTCCTTTTGGAAATGTATCGTTCGGTGAGATTTCAATATACCCTTGTTGTTTTTTATGTTTAAAAGGTGAAGCCAACTTCGCCCCTTGATCCGGTTTTTCCGCAATAATAAGTTTCAATATGTCACGGACCTTTCTGAGAGAACTATAAATTGATTATATCAGCAAATCGGTTCAATTTCATGACTTAGAATTATATACAGCAAAATGATAATAAGTGGTATGAAATAGTTGCTGGGCTTCACTCCCTCTTTTTTTATATCCATTCTTAGGTAAATTCAATTTTCTTTTCAGACATCACATTGAATCTTGATAATTAGGGCTTTCTTAGCGGATCATGTTTTACGATGTTACGAGCAAATGAACGGCGAGCCTTGACAAAAACCATTGCAAAAGAGGCAAAAAGAGACCCCGAAGTCTCTTTTCAGGTTCATCACCAGCAGTTGTGTAAGCGCAAAATAGCCCCCACCTTGTTCCCAAGATGAGGGCCTGTTAGTCTTAGTTTGATTGAAATAGGCGGCACGTCAGTGGGAGCGAAGGCGACCATGGCAACAATTCGTCTAGCTCAACCGGATCTTTCGGATTCGCAAGCTGCGGAAGCTGTTCGAGCAGGTCCGTCAAATACTTGAAAGGATTTAGCCCGTTTTTCTTCGCTGTTTCAATGACACTGTAGATCGTTGCACTGGCTTTTGCTCCGTGTGGCGCATTGGAAAAAAACCATTTTTTTCAATGATAACGAGCGAATACCAGCCGCTTCCGTCCGGTGAAGAATAGACGGTCGAGTACGCAAACCACATCGCCCCGGCATCGTGTCCGCTGTCGATATGCAATTTCACCTTCAATTTGTCATTAGTCCTATTGGCGATCCGCCAACATTTTAACTTTATCTTGACTAGCTTAAACCATGCTATTAATAGTAAACAAAGTAACGAATTTCACCGATAATGTTACTTTGTTTACGGGATATCTTAACTCTGTAAACAACGTATTCAGCGTAGTGGTGCCTTTACAATGAGAGGCATCGGATAACCCTGCTAGGTAGGGCTTGCTGAACGGGTCACATTTTACAGTGGAACGAGCAAGCGGACCGCGAGTCTCAACCACAGCCATTGCAAAATAGACAAAAAGAGAACCCGAAGTCTCTTTTCGAGGTTCATCACCAGCAGTTGCAGCCCGATCACGGTCTCGCTCGTCGTCTGAAGGTGTGCTCGAATACGGCCAAACCCATAACTGCGCTTGCCTTCACCGAACTTGCCTTCCACCGCATTGCGTGCGGCTGCATCCGTCTTGGCGATTTTCTTTTTCTCCTGCTGATCGGCTGACGGACGACCCAACTGCGGTCCGCTTAAGCGAATTCCCTCTTTGCAGAAGCGCAAGTTGTCGCGGGTTCGATAGATCTGGTCGGCCAGCACCGCTTTGGGATAATAACCAAATCTGGCGCGGTAACGCTCTACGGCGTCCTGCAATGTCTGCCCTTCGTTGTAGCTATCCCACGACAGATGCTCGCGGAAAGCGTAGCCGTTCACCACGCTAATCGCCAGCTTCTCTCCGAACTCGACGTTTGCCCTGGCTTTGCCGCGCACGATCGGTCTGACATGTGGCTGTGCGATACTGACAATCCGATCCGATATGCTGTGTGTCCGCTTGTCATACATCGTTTGCTGCTGACGATAAAGCTCTTGAATGACCAGCAGTTCCTTGTACAAACGCCGCGGCAGGCCGCTCGTCATATCGGCGAGTTCGGCGATCATGCGCAGATCACGGGAAACGAACCTGAGCTGCTTGCCGATCGCTTTTCGTATCGCGCGCGGCTTCACGCGCCGCTGCTTGGCAACCGCCAGATAGGCTTTGCGGGCACGCTCTCGGTATGTTCTGGGCTTGCGGGTCTTTCCACGTTCCGGTTCGTGCAGGATGTCGATGATCTTCTCCAGCTTTTCTCTGGCCTGATTCAGTAACGACAAATCCGTCGGGTAGGCGATATCCGCCGGCGCGCAGGTAGCGTCCAGCAGCAGTTCGCCCTCGTTCGTCAGTTCCATCTGCTGTGGCTGCGTTTCTGAAGGCTTACCGGACGCTGCGTCAGTTCCGCTGCCAGGTTCATCGTCGTCCGATGAATCATCCGACACTTGCGCGCTTCTTCCAGAGCGATCCATTCATTCACTTCATCCAGAATTTCGCCACCCAATCGCTTGCGGAAATGCGTCATGAGAGAATGATGAAACGGACGGCGGTACCGATATTCCGGCAGACCGAGGAAGTACTGCAGATACAGGTTCTCCAGAATCTGACGAAGTGTCTCCCGATCATCGGTGCCAAGCCGCTCCTGGATGATGAGTGCGCCGAGCGCGATACGGATCGAAACGGCTTTTTGGCCCTTGAGGCTTTTCTTGAAGTTTTTCGCATACTTCTCTTCGAGCATCCACCACGGAATCATCTGGGCCAGCAGCACCCAGCGGTTATCTTCTGCGAGCTTTCCGCCGAACGGCAGAAAAAAGTCGACGGGCAGGTTCATCTGGTTCTCGGTTCGCTGATACAATCCTGACGCCTCCAAGTGCACGGTTTTTCACGGGGCTGCCCCGTTTTCCTTCGACATAAGAGGCCCTAAACCCTTGTGCCTGTTGGAGTTTTGATTCGTTCAGCAAGCCCTAGGTAAACCGTGTCCTATGGGCATCGGCGCACGTGTTTAGACTCCGATGCCGCGAGGCTCATTGTCAAGGCGAATACGTTGTTTACATGTCTTCGATGTACACGCCCTTGATAATCAAGGATTTTCTAAAAGCGAGTTGAGATAATTAACGAAAATATACGCTAAGTATTAAACGGATTAATGACCCTTTGGCGGCTCAAACATCATATTGTTTAACTGGTTCACAAAAATACCTTCGTTCGGGCCCGGGTTGTTTCGAAATACTTTCGCTTCTTCCACTAGAACCTCGTCCGCATCCGTACCAAGTACCTTCATCGTTTCATCAATGAATGATGCTAGTAGCATAGAGCTCGGATCGTTATTGAAATACGTTTGAACCCCTGGCGGCGCAATTTCCAGGATTTTCACCGATGTGTCTTTAAGCATGTACCGTTGGGATAGCGTATAGGAATGGAGCGCTGCTTTCGTCGCACTATAAACAGCAGCACCCGCCAGTGGCACGAATCCAAGTGACGAAGTCGTGTTGATAATAACCGCTTCTTCTTTGGACTTCAAATGCTCGAGTATCTACATAACTTTTCACAAATAGTATATTGTACATATTTTTTAGAGAGAATGCCTGTTTTAGAACCTTCTCTTTGTTCTTATTCAAAAATTTAATTGTACAATTCTCTAGGGCCTGTACGCAAACCTATTTGAGCCATAAACGAATTGAAAGCAGCGTCAAAAAAGCCATGAACATGTTGGTCATACCCCTGTCAAGTAGACAGAACTAAAAAGACATCTTTAAGCAGCAACCGTTTCTCGGTATTCAATCGGGGAACGGTTGTTTAATTTTTTCTGAAATCTATTTTCATTATAAAAAGAAATGTACTCCCGTACGTGTTGTTCTACCTCCGCTAGGGTTCCGGGTTTCGTTAAATAAATCTTCTCTGTTTTAAGATGGGAGAAGAAGGATTCTATACAGGCATTGTCTAGGCAATTTCCACGCCTTGAATGGCTCCCAAGCATTCCAAGCCGCTTAAGTTTGCGGTTAAACGGCTTGGAGGTATACTGAAAACCCTGGTCTGAATGGAGAATGACACCCTCCATGTTCACGTTCTTACTTAGAACGTCTAGCGTCTCGCTAACTAGAGCAAGGTCATTTCGTTCCGAAAGACGCCAAGCCACGATTTCATTGTTAAACAGATCTTGAATGAAAGAGAGATATACAAACCGCTCTCCAGCTCGTATGTATGTAATATCGGTAACCAGCTTGGATAAAGGAGCATCTGCCTGAAATTGTCGATCTAATCGGTGGGCATTTACCACAGATGCCTGTTTGCCAAAAAAGCGCCGCTTCTTTCGAGTGACGGAACGGATCCCTAATTTCTTCATTAGGCGGTACACCTTTTTGTGATTGACCAAGATACCTTCTCTACGTAAAGCAACGGTCATCCGCAGATAACCAAAATAGGGATGGATCCGGTGGATCGACAACATATGCGATTCCAGAAGCTCTTCTTCTTGCTTACGCTGCTGGGTTGTTTGCTGAGTCTTTCTCCATTTATAATATCCTGCCCGAGAAACATGGGCTAATTCAAGTAACCATTTCAACGAATATCGTGTTCGCATTCCCTCAATAATTTCAAACCTCGCTTCTTTCCTCGTCACTCCTTGTGTAGATTTGGATACTGCTTTTTTAAATATTCAATCTCCGCCCGTAGATACGCCATCTCCTCTTCCATACTGGAAAATTTCGTTTTGGGTCGCCCCTGCCTTGTGGTCGTTGGCTGGAGGTTCTCCCCCGCTCGATGTTTCATCACCCAGCTTTGCACTTGGGATTTATTACGAATGTCCAATTGTTTCGTCACTTCACGAATACTCATATGTTCTTCGTTCACCAACCGGACTGCCTCCATCTTTACATCTAAGGAGTATTGCCGGAATGATTGTCCCTTTTTAGCCATGAAAAATCCCCTCCGTTCAACAAGATTAAGTCCATCTTAACAGATGTCTTTTCTCTCTTGTCTACTAGAAGGGGATAATACCATGTTCGCTGTTTTTTCATAGCGAGTGGCCAAGCGTCGATAGTTTTTTACTTTGTTGAAAAAGCATTCAATTAAGTGTCGCTCTTTATACGTTTCAGAATCTAACGGGCGCTTTACCCGCCGATTGCGTTTGCTTGGGATAACCGGAGTGATCGCTCGGCTTTGCAAAAGCTCCAGAATGGCATTGGTATCGTAGGCGCGATCAGCCAACACTTCGCCCGGGCAGAAGTCCAGTTCATGAAGAAGGCGATAGCCGGTGACAGAATCGTGGTCTTGTCCTGGCGTCAATTCGAAACGCAGCGGATAGCCAAGCGCATCCACCATCGCATGAATTTTGGTAGTTAATCCTCCGCGCGAACGTCCGATTGCTTGCCGGTCCTGCCCCCTTTTGCGCCCGCTCCATGTTGATGGACGCGGACGATGGTGGCATCGACCATGACCTGCTCCCAATCCGGCTCGATGGCGACATGCTTCAGTATTTCACCCCAAATATTCGCTTTTTGTAGCCGCCAGAAAAAGCTGTAGGCTGAAGACCAAGGGCCATAGTAACTCGGTAAATCCCGCCATGGCGCGCCCGTTCGAGCAACCCAAAGCACGGCATTGAGCATCTGGCGCCGATCCTTGGGCGGACGTCCTCCCTGTTTTTTTCGGGCTGGGGGCAACAGGGGGTCAACTATATTCCATTCTTCATCCGTTAACTCGTATCTTCGTCTCATGTGCCTTATTTTACTAGATTTCTACGAGTTGTACAGTTTGCGTACAGGCCCTAAAAAAATCGGGCTGAAAAAACGCATTTTTCAGCCCGATTTTGCTTATCTTTTTTTAAAATCCACCTTAGTTCTTACCGCCATAGCCCTTATAAGTAGAGTAAACTGCATCTGCATATTGATTGGCCAGAATAGGACGGCCATAAGAATCTGTAGCTCCCGGATACCAGTAATCTCCTCCGTTATAGTGTAATAAGCCGTTATATATATTGCCGAATTTAATAATCTTTTCATTTAAAATCAGGGCGCCCAAGTATACCTGATCTTGTTCACTGCCGTGATTATAAGCAGGGACAAATTTTGAACTGAATTGAGATAAATAAGCATTACGTGTGTTTGGTTCTACCTGCATCAATCCGTCGCCGGCTGATGGACTGCCTGGTAAGCCTGCTCCAAAGCTGCTTTCCTTTTTGATCACAGCACTCAGCAATAAAGCAAAATCTCCGCCTTTACCGAATTTATCGCCCGCATTCATTGTGTATGTCCATATGTGGCTTGGAACTTCGGAAGGCTTTGTTACTGAAGGACCTGTTGGTGGCGTTGTTGGCGGTGTTGTAGGTGGCGTAGTTCCGCTGCCGCCTTTCTCCCATAAAGCAGGAACAATAGGTGGTTCCCAACCTACGAGGGAAGTATGTGCCTGACGACAGGTATAAGTACTTCCACTATATGTTACTGTATCATTTACTGCATAGGCAGTATTTGGTGCCCATGCTCCCCTAGCGGCTGCGCTCACCGGCAAGACTGCGCAAAAGGTGGATAAGAATACTGCTAAAACTACCAAAAGTGATGTGGCTTTAAAAGAAAACTTTTTGCTAGTCATTTTCAAACCTCCTTGTATTTTTCTTCTGATATTTTCCTGTGTTTTTCATTTTCAACATTTATCAGCACTATTTCCCCCCCTTTGTTTTCACAAATACTTCAAGTTCATTCCATAATTAAAGCACTTAAACAAATGATTACAATTCTGGTAATACAGAAACATGAAAATAATTCCAATAGGACGTAGGTTCTACTTTCTTGAAATTTTTGATTAGACTGGAAAGAGGCTAAGTCTACAGGTCATTAAAGTCAACCTAAAAACTTAGCCTCTTGATTTCATATTAAATTTTAAATAAACTTCAGTCTTCACATACCATTGTCTGCAAAGTCGATGAGACTACTATTTATTATTGCTGCTACATCCTTTTTGTAATCGTGTATAAAAAAATGATCCCCGTCAAACATATGAATTTTACAACTTTTGGACGTATAATCATGCCATTTTGCAACGTCAAAAATAGTGGCTCCCTTTTCTCTTTTTCCCCACAATACACTTATATCGCAGTCAAGCTTAGCGTTTTTTTCAATGTGCCTGTATGTGTCAGTAATTCTAAAATCCGCTCTGAGTATCGGTAAAAACAACTCCATTAATTCATTGCTTTTCAGAACCTCTTTGGGCGTGCCTCCCAGCTTAAATACCTCATCCACAAACTCCTTATCCGGCAAATCATAGAGTACCTTCTTCTTACTTACAAAACCCGGAGGATATCTGCCGGAAATAAACATATGGACAGGATATGGATGTCCGAGCTCCTTTATTCTATAGGCAAGTTCATATACAAGTACACTGCCCATACTGTGGCCAAACAACGCATAAGGTTGTTCTTCAAGGTTGCTTATGATAATACGGTGTATATCTTCAAGCGCTTCCTCAACACTTCCGTAAAACGGTTCACCAATCCTGCTGCCTCTTCCCGCAAGCTCAATCGGGAAAAGCTCAATCCTATCATGCAAGTATTGTTCCCAATATTTATATACTGCTGCAGAACCTCCTGCATACGGCAGACAAAACAATTTAATCTTATCCATTATATCTACCCCTTATATCTGAACTATTGGTTGATCTCTTCCAATATTTCTTTAATAATAGCCGCATTTTTATCTATATATCCTGTACTTAACATATCAAAATGACTGCCAAATCCGTTATATACTTTGAACTCTCCCGTTGTTGCCTCTCTCCATCCTTCACATAAATCAGCTTCACCTTCATTGTCTTGCTGCTGTGATATAATAAGATGGATATTGGAGTTTATCTGTCCCGAGTTTATAACACTTCTAGTGTATTTATGATAATTTCTCATTCTTTCAATGGCCTTTTCAATAACTGCCTGGTTATCTCCAAACATGCCTTTTATAAGTTTCTCATTTTCTTCTATAAATTCTTTATCCTGTTGCTCAGCAAGTTTCTTAGCATCTTCGCTTTCTTCCTCAATAAGGACAAATGATTTAGCCGAATCCAGAAAGATTATATCGGATACATGATGTCCAGTTTCAATTAATACTTTAGCAACTTCAAATGCCAGATTACCTCCTGCCGAGTAACCAAATAGAATATATGGGCCCTCGGGTTTGACAGAAGTAATTGCCTTCACATACTCCTCCATCCTGCTCTCATTTTCTATAAAGTCAAAGGAATATATGGAATAAGCATTCATTTGTTTTGATAAACTACCATAAGCTATTCCATTTCCTCCTCCTGGAGGGAATGCAAACATAAGACTCTCCATTGCTGAATTAAAATGAATTGCCGGACTTGGTGTAATATAATCATTGGCGTACGTATTGTGTATAAAACGGGCAATTTCCTTTATGGTTGGGGCCATATAAAAGTCTTTTAGTGGTACCTCAACATTTAACTGTTCATAAATTCTGCTTATAAGGGATATTGCCTTCAGTGAGTATCCTCCCAGTTCAAAGAAGTTATCATTCACACCAATTTTTTGTACTCCAAGGGCATCATGCCACAGCAGTGCAAGCTTCTCCTCAACTTCACCGCAAGGCTCTACATACTCTACTGATGTAGCTAAAGTACCGTCATTTTGGGGTAAATTATTCCGATCTATTTTGCCATTGGCTGTCAAAGGTAGCTTTTCCAGCTGAACAAAGTATTGTGGTATCATGTAATCGGGAAGTTCTTTTAAGAGAAGCGCCCTTAAATCTGATATTGTAGATTCACTTTCCCCTGCTATATAAGCACACAAATACTTGTTGCCCTCCTGGTCTGTCTTTGCAATTACCGCAGCTTCTTTTATTGAAGGATGCTTTAATAGCTGCACTTCTATTTCTCCAAGCTCTATCCTAAAGCCCCTAATCTTTACCTGATGGTCTACTCTGCCTATAAATTCGATGTTTCCGTCAGGAAGCCACCTTCCAAGATCACCGGTACGATACATTCTTTCTCCAGAGCTGAAAGGATTAGCTACAAATTTTTCCGTAGTCAATTCAAGTTTGTTCAAATAGCCTTTTGCCAGCCCATCTCCAGATATATATATTTCACCAGTTGTATTAACCGGTAAGATATTCATGTCTTCATTAAGTATATATATCTTATAATTCTGCAATGGCATACCTATAGGTATACTTGTTAGATTTCTCACCTTCTCACGGCTTAAATGGTAATAAGTTGAATCTACGCAGCATTCTGTTGGACCATAAACGTTTGTTATAGTAGGGTTATTATCTTTAAACCGATCATAGAAACCTTGTATACCTTTACATGAAAGTTCTTCCCCTCCGATAATAAACTGCATAACTGAAAGACTTTCGCCAGGTCTGGCAGTATCTGTTAAAAGCTTTATATGTGCTGGTGTTCCGTCTGAAACAGCAATTGAATTCCTGTTATAGTACTTTAGAAGGCCCTCACCATCTAGCCTTGTATCCTCAGGAACTATAAACAGCGTATGGCCAAGGAGAGAAGCCGCAAATATTTGTTTTACAGATGCGTCAAAAAAGTAAGGGGACACAAGGGCAACATTTAAATAATTATCATAATTTTCATAGACAAGCTTTCTTAGTCCATAAACCAAGTTAACTACACTTCGATGCTCTATCATTGAACCCTTCGGAACTCCAGTAGATCCCGATGTATAAATGATATAAGCTAAGTCCTCTGGTTTATTTATTTTATCAAGGTTTTCTGCACTTCCAATGTATATTTCAGGGGAATCAAGCAGTAATATATTACCGTAAAACTCTGCTTTATCCGCTAAATGTGATTGCGTCAACAGCATAGTTGCATTACTATCTTCCAGTAATTTTTTTATTCTTAGTTCAGGAAGTTTGGTTGAAATTGGTAAATAGACACCTCCTGCTTTTAAAATTCCCAGTATTCCAACCTGCATATCTACGGATCTTTCTACCATTATTCCAACTATGCTGTTTTGCTTTACACCATTACTTCTTAGTGCTCTGGCAAGCTGATTTGCCTTTTCATTGAGCTGCCTGTAGGTTAATTGCTTGTCCTCAAACACTACAGCTACATTATCAGGTGTCCTTTCCACTTGGTCTTGGAACAGCTCATGTAGAGTCTTATCCCTAGGGTATTCTGCCTTTGTATCATTAAAACTATTTAGTATTTGCTGTTTTTCATCCTGAGATAGTATATTTATTTCGGACAGCATCTTTTCGGGGTAAGCTGTTATCTCTTCCAGTACATTGATGAAATGGACCCCAAGTTTTTCTATTGTCTCTTTCTTAAACAGACGAGTAGCATACTTTAACCCAAATACAATATTATTCTGGGTCTCTTGGGCGTTTAGGGTCAAATCAAATTTGGACGCCCTGAACTCATTATCATAGGGCATGAACCTTAGCCCATTCATCTTAAATTCTGATGCCTCTTTATTTTGCAAGACAAACATAGTATCAAACAGCGGATTTCTGCTCAAATCCCGCTTAATGCTAAGCTTCTCCACAAGTTCCTCAAATGGGTAATCCTGGTTTTCATAAGCCCTTAGAGCGTTTTCTTTTACTACCATCAAAAACTCGCTGAAATTCTTTTTACCTTGAGGGTAATTCCTCATAGCTAGGGTATTGACAAACATGCCTATGATGTCCTGCAAATCTGTATGTGGCCTTCCTGCTATAGGGCTTCCAATTACGACATCTTCCTGTCCGGTGTATTTGAAAAGAAGCACATTGTATGAAGCTAGAAGCACCATATACAGTGTTGCTCCATGATCCACGGCAAGCTTGTTCAGTTTATGTGCAAGTTCCCGGCCTGTTTCAAAACTGACCATATCGCCTTCAAAACTCTGTATAGCCGGCCTTGGGTAGTCTACCGGCATATCAAGTACTGGTATTTCTCCCCTAAATGCCTGGAGCCAGTATTCTTCTTGTTTACTGATTGTGCCGTCAGCAAACAATTTATTCTGCCATACGGAATAGTCCTTGTACTGAATCTGAAGTGCTGGAAGATTCATTCCTTCATACAAGCTTATGAATTCTCTTACCAGTATTTCATCCGACACCCCGTCAGATATGATATGGTGTTTATCAAGCATCATGACATGCCTGTCTTCTCTAATTTTTACGAGCCCTGCTCTTAGTAAAGGAGCCTTGCCAAGGTCAAATGGCCTTATGAATTCATTTGCTGCTTCTGAGGCTTTTTCTTCGCCGGTTTCCATGTACATGATACTAAATTCCACCTCATCATGGACCTTCTGCACCGGTTCACCATCTACCATATGGAAGGAGGTCCGGAAAGCCTCATGCCTTTTTACCAGCTGATCTAAGGCTTTCTCAAAACGTTCTATATCAATACTGCCTTCTAACAACATAAACTCTGGCATATTGTATGCCACCCTTGCTCCTTCAAGCTGATTTAATATATACAGCCTTCTTTGGGAAGACGACATAGGATAGTATTCCATTTCTCCAGTGGGCTGGATAGATTGATAAATACTCTCTTGGGCTTCCTGGATGTACTTGGCAATTTCTGCAATTGTCGGCAGCTTGAATATCTCCTTAAGAGATATATTTACATTGAACTCTTTGTGAATTTTGGCTGCAAAGTTTATTGCTTTTAATGAGTGCCCCCCAAGCACAAAGAAATTATCATTTCTCCCTATTTTCTCAACCCCCAGGATATCCTGCCACAATTGTACAAGCTTCTCTTCCACTTCACCTGAAGGTGCTTCATACTCTACTCCAGTATTTAAATGAGCAGCAGGGTGGGGCAAGTTCTTCCGGTCTATCTTACCATTGGCTGTCAAAGGCATTTCATCCAGCTGCATGAAGTATGCCGGGATCATATACTCGGGCAATTCTTTTGAAAGGCATTCCCTTAGTTCAGTTATTGTCAGTTCATTTTCCCCAACGAAATATGCACACAGATCCTTGTTCTTCTGTTGGTCTTCCTTTACAATAACCACAGCTTCTTTTATTGAAGCATGTCTTAATAGCTGAGCCTCTATTTCTCCAAGTTCTATTCTAAATCCCCTTATCTTTACCTGGTGGTCCATCCTGCCTAAAAATTCTATATTCCCGTCAGGCAGCCATCTTGCCAAGTCCCCAGTACGATACATTCTTTCTCCCTTTATAAACGGGTTAGATACAAATCTTTCTGCAGTAAGCCCCGTCTTGTTTAAATAGCCTTTGGCAAGACCATCCCCAGATATATATAATTCCCCAGCGATACCTATAGGATTTACTTCTAATTTCTTACCAAGTATGAATGCTCTGGTGTTTGGCAAAGGACGGCCTATGGGGATATTATCCAATCTACTAAGCCCCGCCGCAGTAATCAAATATTCCGTAGAATCCACACAGCATTCGGTAGGACCATAAACATTTGTGATGCAAGGTTGCACATCCTCAAATCTGCTTAGGAAGTCTTTTACTGCATCAAATGGAAGAACATCTCCGCCTATAATAAAATGTCTCACTTTTAGGTTATTATCTATAGGAGGAGAATTTAACATCATATTTACGTGTATGGGCGTTCCATCCGAAATATCAATCCTATTTTCACTATAGAAGTCCAGCAGCTTTTTACCGTCTTTCCTTGCTTCCTCCGGTACAATGTACAATGCATGCCCCATTAGCAGTGCTGCGAAAATCTGCTGCACCGAAGCATCAAAAACATAAGGGGCAATGAGGCAAACATTCAACGGTGATTCATATTTGCTATATATTCTCTGGAACAGACCCTCTACCAGGTTTAATACACTCTTATTATCAATGCAAACACCTTTAGGGTTTCCCGTTGAGCCAGAGGTATAGATGATGTACGCTGTATCACCAGGCTTATTTATACATTTTATATTCACATCGTTTATAAAATTATAATCATAATCAGATAAATCAATAATCTCACCATCGAAATCATCACGATCCATAAGATGATTTTGGGTGAGTAAAATTTTGGCCTTGCTGTCCTCCATCATATACCTTTTTCTTTCCAATGGATAATTAGGATCTACAGGAAGGTACGCCCCCCCAGCCTTGATTACTGACATTATACCTATAACCATTTCAGGCGAGCGGTCCACCATTATGCCTACAATATCATCAGGCTTTACTCCCTTTTCTCTTAATGCCCTGGCCAATTGGTTTGCCTTTTGATTCAGTTCTCGGTAGGTTAATTGTTTACCTTCAAAAACCACTGCAATATGATCAGGAGTCTTTTTCACTTGCTCCTCAAACATTTGGTGTATGGTTTTATCCAGGGGATATTCGAGAGCAGTATCGTTAAAGCTGTATAATACTTGCTGTTTTTCTTCCTGTGATAACATTTCGATTTCATAAAGCCTTTTTTCGGGGTATGCTGCAATTTCTTCCAGCAAATTGATGTAATGAGCCCCAAGTCTTTCAACTGTTTCTTTCTTAAACAGTCTTGTACAGTATTCGAGTTCAAAGGCTATACCATCCTCAGTCTCAAATGCATTTAAGGTGATGTAAAATTTTGATATTCTGCCTTCTATCCCTTTGTTGTACGGCTTGAAGCTTAGATCAGACGTTATGAGCTCTGCTTTTCCAACATTGTATATGGCAAACATGGTATCAAAGAGGGGATTCCTGCTCATATCCCTCCTTATGTCCAGCTTATCCACTAATTCTTCAAACTGATAGTCCTGATTGTCGTATGCTTTCAAAGCATTTTCTTTAACTTCTTTCAAGAATTCAATAAAAGTCTTTTCTCCTTGCGGGTGATTTCTCATGGCCAGAGTGTTTACAAACATACCTATGATGTCTTGAAGGTCAGCATGAGGCCTTCCAGCTATAGGACTTCCCACAATAATATCTTCCTGTCCAGTGTATCTAGATAACAGCACATTGTATGCAGCAAGAAGCGTCATATATAATGTAGCTCCATTGTCTGATCCAAGCTTGTTAAGTCTAACCGCAAGCTCGCTATCAGCTTCAAAGCTGATGTAGTCTCCTTCAAAGCTTTGTACTGCGGGTCTTGGGTAGTCGGTGGATAAATCCAGCACAGGGATCTCTCCCTGAAAGGTCTGGAGCCAGAATTCCTCCTGCTTACTTATGGCAGCTCCTGCAAACAATTCCCTCTGCCAAACTGAGTAGTCCTTGTACTGTATACGCAGTGGAGGAAGTATTTTCCCTTCATATAAGCTTATAAACTCTCTTACCAGTATGTCGTTGGACACTCCATCCGATATGATATGATGCATGTCAAACACCATAATATGTCTGGCTTCTCCAATCTTTACAAGTCCAACTCTTAATAGTGGAGCCTTTCCAAGGTCAAAGGGCCTTATGAATTTCTCCACTATTTCGGGAACCTTCTCTTCACTGGTTTCCAGGTACATGATACTTAGGTCCGCCTTGTCATGGACTTTCTGAGACAGCTCTTCCTCGATCATATGGAAGGAGGTTCGAAAGCTCTCATGCCTTTCTATCAGACTATGAAAAGCCTGCTCAAAACGTGCTTTATCAACAGTACCTTCCAGCAATATTATGCCAGGTATATTGTAGGCGATTCCAGCTCCTTCAAGCTGGTTTAATATATATAGTCTTTTCTGGGCGGATGACATGGGATAATATTCCATATCCCCAGCACGTTGAATGGACTGATATAGGCTCTCCTTTGAGTCTTCAATGTAGCTGGCAATTTCTAAGATGGTTGGTGTCTTGAATATTTCCTTAAGAGGTATGTCTACATTGAACTCTTTGTGAATTCTTGCTACAAGGCTTGTTGCCTTTAACGAGTGTCCTCCGAGCATAAAGAAGTTATCATTTCTTCCTACCTTCTCTATTCCAAGGATGTCCTGCCACAGCAGCGCAAGCCTTTCCTCCACTTCACCTGAAGGCGCTGCATACTCTGTTCCTGTATTTATTCTTCCATCAGGCAGCGGCAGCGCCTTTCTGTCCAATTTTCCATTTATGGTTAACGGTACTTTTGCTATCCTCATAAAATAGGATGGAATCATATAATCGGGCAGCTCTTTAGATATAAGCTCCCTTATTTCGGTCACTGTCACTTCTCGGTCAGACACTATATAAGCGCAAAGATACCTGCCTACACTTGAATCCTCCCGGTCAATGACCACCGCCTCATTTATATCAGCATGCTTCAAAAGGGCTGCTTCTATTTCCTCAAGCTCGATTCTATACCCTCTTATTTTAACCTGGTGGTCTTTTCTGCCGGCAAATGCAATAT
Organism: Paenibacillus sp. BT-177; assembly: GCF_025846815.2. Taxonomy (NCBI): domain Bacteria; kingdom Bacillati; phylum Bacillota; class Bacilli; order Caryophanales; family Paenibacillaceae; genus Paenibacillus; species Paenibacillus sp. BT-177. The sequence goes on from NZ_JAOYTP010000014.1 coordinate 79,292, forward strand.
TCCCGTCAGGAAGCCACTTTGCAAGATCTCCTGTTTTATACATCAGTTCTCCAGGCATAAATGGGTTCGGTACAAACTTTTCCCTGGTAAGTTCCGGTTTTTTCAAGTATCCTCTCGCCAATCCTGCCCCGGAAACACAGAGTTCACCCTCAACACCTATGGGCTTAAGATTATTGTTTTCATCAACTATAAACACCCGGGTATTGGTAATAGGTTTACCAATAGGTACCGACTTATCGGCCGTCTCACAATCATCTGCTTTCCATACCGTTGCACATACGGTTGTCTCAGTAGGTCCATAAGCATTTATATATGAAATCCTGTTGCTCCATTTCTTTAAAAGTTCGGGAGTGGAAGCCGAACCTGCTGCAATTACCTTCTTTAAGGAAGTTACTTTTTCCGGGTCCAGATTTGCCAGATACGGAGGTGGTAAAGTAGCAATAGTTATCTCATTTTCATTTAGGTATTCTTCAAATCTTCGATAGTCATTGATAATATCGCTTGAAGATATATATAGTGTTGCTCCTGCCAATAGTCCCATAAATATTTCCCAAACTGCAGCGTCGAATGAAATTGATGCAAATTGAATAATCCTATCGCTTTCACTTACATTTAAGCGGGTCTTGAAAAACGCCTCCAGATTTGCTACCCCTTTATGTTCTACCATAACCCCTTTAGGTTTTCCTGTAGACCCAGATGTATAAATGATATATGCCAAATTTTGCGGTGAACATACCACTTCCAGGTTCATAGGGTTTCCGGCATAAAGGCTTTCATCTTCTATGTCTATATACTTCCCGTAAAACTCCACTTTCTCCAGGAATTGCTTTTGGGAAATCAGCACCCCTATCTCGCTGTCCTCGAGTAAATATTCGATTCTTGCCTTAGGGTAGTCAGGATCTATAGGCATATATGCCCCTCCGGCTTTAAGTATGCCAAATATACCTATGACCATCTCCAGTGAGCGTTCTACCATAATACCCACTATGCTGTCTGGTTTAACTCCCTTATCCCTCAACACTCTTGCAAGCTGATTTGACTTCTCATTGAGTTCCCTATAGGTTAGCTGCTTACCCTCAAACACCACTGCCGCATTGTCAGGTGTCTTCACCGCTTGTTCCTCAAATAGTTGGTGAATGGTCTTTTCCCTGTGGTATTCCTCCGTTGTATTATTGAAGCAGTGTACTATTTCTTTCTTTTCCACTTCGGTGAGTATATCAATATTCCTAATATGCATATCGGGATTATCGGTTACAATTTCTATTACCGACTGAAAATGTCCCTTGATTTTTTCTATGAAATTACCATCATATACCAGTGAGTTGTAACTGAATTTAATAGATAATTCCTTACCGCCATCAACGAGTATCCCAAAATCATAATTCGTCTGCTCGAATATTTCCATTCCAACTACATTTAAAATGCCATTACTGGATGAAGCATTAACCGCTTCATCCATAGGGTAATTTTCAAAAGCCATGACATGATGTATCAAGGCATCTTTCAAGCATGTTTTTGACTGCACATCCGCCAGAGGATAGAAACTGTACCGGTCAGATTCAAGCACCGATTGCTGCATCTCTTTGATCAGTTCGGTAAAAGTTTTATCCTCATCACAACTCACCCTTACTGCAACGGTATTTATAAATAAACCCACCATGCTCTCAATTCCCTGTATTTCATGAGGCCTTCCCGATACCACCTCACCAAACACCACATCATCGGTATTGTTATACCGCTGTAATAATATCCCCCATATGGTCTTTATAATGGTACTCATGGTTGTATTGTTTTTGGCTGCAAACTTCTCAAGATCGCTAGTTATTTGTTCAGATATTTTAAACTCCGTTTCTTCAATCCTGAAATCATCACTTGCAGACCTGCCGTTTTGGGGAAGGACTGTCTGATGCTCGTAACCTTTAAGATAGGTTTCCCAGTAATCTGCGGCCTCGTTCTGATTTCTGCCTTCCAACCATTTGATATAGCGGCTGTAAGGATATACCTTTCCTGACTCCGGCTCCCGGCTATTCATCAGGGCTTCATAGTTTTCCATAAATTCTCTAAATATATTTGCGAGACTCCACCCATCAATAATGATGTGATGAAAGCTCCATACCATGTTATAAGATTGGTAGCCTGTTTTAATTACACTTAATCTTGTTAAAATATCCCTTGATAAGTCAAAGCCCTTTTTTCTGTCTTTAACCCTGTATTCTTCTATATACCTATCCCTTAGTTCTTCGGCAAGGGAGGTAATATCCTCATAGCTGACAGACAGCTTTCTTTCCTTCATGACTACTTGTAAGGGCTTGGCTACATTTTCATACAAAAAAATTGTTCTCAAAGCGTCATACTTTTCAATAATGATATTAACGCTCTTTTCAACACAATCAATGTCCAGGATGCCTTTTATAGAAAGTGATATCTGCTCAAAGTAGGCGTCTGAATTTTTATCCATCATATAGTGGTACAATATCCCTTGCTGCATAGGAGTGAGCCGGTACATATCTTTTATGTTTTGTTTCTTCAAATCACTCATAAGTACTCCTCCTTAAATACAAACTCTTTTTATTCGAAGTTATTCAATACGTCTTCAAACTCATCCATATTCAGATCGTCTACTGTAAAATCACTGAGTGTAGCTTCTGAATAGTCCATTTCTGCACAATGGGTTATTATGTTTACTAAATGCTTTTTAAAACTCACCGCTACCCCTTCAATAGTACTCTTCTCATACTCGCCCTGGTTGTAGCTAAAGTTTAATTCCAGCTTCCCGCCTTCTACAGTTCCGCCGTTAATATCAATACAATACTCACTTTTATAGTTTGGTCCTGTAGACTCTCCGGCAGGAATATCAGACACTCCAAATAAATTGTCTACATTATCCTGGTTGAATTGACCGAGGTAATTGAAGCTTATTTCAGGGTTTAGATTAAAATTTAAATCGGCTTTGTTTTCCGGCAAGGTAAGATATTTTAGTATGCCGTAACCTATCCCTTTGTTAGGTATCTGCCTGATGTTTTCTTTTACCGATTTGATCATGCGGGAAATATCGAGTTGTCCGCTGACATCTAACACCACGGGATACTGGGTGGTGAACCATCCCACGGTCCTGCTTATGTCAATGTCTTTAATGATTTCCTCCCTGCCGTGCCCCTCCAGACTGATCAGAACCTTATCATTTCCGGTCCATTCCCTCACTGCTAATCCCAAGGCGGTAAGCAATATGTCGTTTACTTCTGTGTTATAAGCATGGTTTACCCGCTTTAGCATCTTCTCAGTCTCTTCAATACTCAGCTCGATCTTGACGCTATTGTTATTCATATACCTTCTTTCTTCAATCTCTCGGTCTTTTGGAAGCGGTATTGTTTCAGTTTTTTCCAAATTGGTCCAGTAATTTATTTCTTTTAATAGTTCAGGGCTATTGGCATACTCATCAAGCCTCTGTGCCCAATCTTTGAAAGAGTCGGTCTTGTTGCTGAATTTTATTTCATCATTGTTTAGCGCCTGTCTGTATCCTATGTCCAAATCTTCCAGTATGATTCTCCACGATACCCCATCAACTACAAGGTGGTGAATAGCTATTAGCAGGTGGTCCCCTTCTTTAGTCTTAAACAGACCAACCTTAACTAAAGGACCGTTATACAAGTCCATGCTCCTCTGAATCCTCGACGCTTCCAGCTCTATTTTTTCCCGGTAATTATAGCTGTCCCTAAGGTCTACAATTTCCAATGAAAAATGTTCACCTTCAAGGTTTTTGTTGTATTGGAGTATATTTTGATCCTCTATTTTTACCACTGTTCTAAAAATATCGTGGTGCTCTACAAGCTTTGACAATACTTTTCGAATAATAGCTTCTTCAAATCCGTTACGCCCATATATCATTATTTCCTGATTAAAATGATGGATATCCTTGCTGTCTTGTTTATACAACCATCTTTGTATAGGTGTTATCGGTACTATGCCTTCTACCGGGCCTTGATGAATTCTTCGGCTTGTAGATTGTATATATTCGACGAGTTCCTCAATTACAGGATGTTTGAATAAGTCCCGCATTTCAAGCTTTAGCCCATGGACGTTAAGACGCGACATTACCTGTATGGCTTTTATTGAGTCTCCTCCAAGGCTGAAGAAATTATCTTTTACCCCGATGTTTTCAGTTTTTAGTACGTCTTCCCATACTTTGGCCAGTATTTCTTCTCTTTCGTTTCTAGGAACTACATGCTCTACTCCGGTATTAATATTCCCCTGTGGTTCAGGCAATGCTTTCCGATCAATTTTACCATTGGCATTAAATGGCAGTTGTTCCATCTGCATGAAATATGCTGGTACCATGTAGTCAGGTAGTTCGTTTAAGAGATGCTCCCTTAGCTCGGAAATGGTCAATTCATTTTCCCCTACAATATATGCACACAGGTACTTCTTCCCTTGCTGCTCTTCCTTTGCAATAACCACTGCTTCCTTAATAGCAGTGTGCTTCACCAGATGTGCTTCAATTTCTCCAAGCTCTATTCTAAAGCCTCTTATCTTTACCTGGTGGTCGATCCTGCCCATGAATTCGATGTTCCCATCAGGAAGCCGCCTTACTAAGTCCCCTGTGCGGTACACTTTTTCGCCGGGAATAAACGGGTTAGGTACAAATTTTTCTGCTGTCAGTTCAGGTCTATTCAAATAGCCCCTTGCAAGACCGCTTCCACCTATCACAAGTTCACCGGCCACTCCTACAGGAGTTAATTGGTTGTGCTTGTCCAGTATATAAAGGTATACATTCTGTAAAGCTTTCCCTATAGGTACTGTTATAAGTTCTTCTGCTATTTTCTTTGTTATACTGTAACCCGCTGCATATATCGTGGACTCTGTAGGCCCATAGATATTTTCCAGAGATGTGTTCTCTGAGACATCGAAAAGCTCATGGACAAGCTTTTTGGGCAGCGCTTCTCCAGCAGCAAAAATATACCTGAGAGTTGATGGCAGTTTTATACCATTATCTTTTAAAGTCTGTACCATTATATTCAGCATTGATGGTACAAAGTTTACATGGGTTATCTTATGCTTGTTTATTACCTCTACTAACTCCATAGCTTCCTTTTCCACACCTTGGCGTGATATTACAAGCTTTCCTCCGTTGAGGAACCAGCCAAATATCTCAGCTACGGATACGTCAAAGGTATAAGTTGTTTTAAATAGAAAAGCGTCTTCCGCTTTAAGCGGATACATGGCCTGGAGGGCTGTAATTATGTTTACAACGCTAGTATGCTCAATCATTCCACCTTTGGGCTTCCCTGTCGAACCTGATGTATAAATGACGTACGCAAGGTCCGAGGGTTTGTTTACATTTTCAAGCTTTGAGTTCTCTTCATTTAAATATTCTTCCTCCAGATATATAATATCCGCATCAATCTGCTTATTTTCCATAAAGGTCCTGGAGGTCAAAAGGATCTGGGAACCACTATCGTCCAACAAATACTTTATCCTTGTATCAGGATAATTAGGATCTATCGGCAGATACGCCCCTCCAGCTTTCAATATGGCAAATATCCCCACAATCATCTCAAATGAACGTTCGGCCATAATTCCTACAATACGGTCAGGCTTTACCCCTTTGTTCCTCAATACTCTGGCCAAATGATTTGCCTTTCCGTTCAATTCCCTGTAAGTCAAGTGCTTGTCTTCATATACCACAGCTATGTTGTCAGGTGTCCTTTCCACCTGCTCAGCAAACAGCTCATGTATGGTTTTGTCCTGCGGATAGTCTTTCTTAGTATCATTAAAGTCTATCAGCAACTGCTTTCTTTCTTCATGACTTAATATAATAAGCTTGTCAACTGACCCTTTGGGGTTATGGATAAACATATTTAAAATATTAATAAAATAGTCTATACACTCTTCTGCCTGTTTTCTTTCCAATACTTTGTCCGAGTAGATCAAGCTTATATTAAGATCATCGAATGTATTACTTACTGTAAAGTCAAGACTTGTATTGGTTGCTTCATATTCATCAACTGAAATTCTATCTTTAACATCACCGATTTCTTTGTTTATTATCTCGTTATATATATGAAAATCCACATAATTGAATATGGTATCAAATAAAGGATTTTCCTCTTTGTTTTCTTTTCCGCCCAGGATATTTATGATCTCAAATAAAGGCAGTCTTCCATAAAGCTTTAAGTTTATTAATTTCTTTTCTGCAACTTTTATCAATTCCTCCCATATATCGATTTTATCAAAACACATTTTGACGGGAACCGTATTTAAGAAGCACCCCAGCATCTTATCTCCATCTTCGCATACAGGTCTGTTATTTTCTACCAAACCTACGACAAAGTCATCCTCGTATGAAAGCATATTGAGCATATAAGTGTATGCAGCAAAGCAAAGTGTCTTTAAGCTTACATCATATCTTCTGGCAGTACTTCTTAAATCACCTAAAAATTCCTGACTTAAATGGCGTGTTACATGGTCTACTTTATAAGATTTTTTTGTTTTTCCATGAATATTTGCAGGCATATTCAACCTTTTATATTCACTTAATTCCTCTCTCCAATAATTAATTACTTCCTGGTTGTCCTTAATTGTCATTTGGTCTGCTATATAATCTTTATAGCTGCATTTAAGCCGTGTTGGTATATAATCTTTTTCTTGCTTAAGCTTAGAGTATAGGTTTGAAACTTCCGTAATCAATGAAGCAACACTCCAGCCATCCAGGATAGCATGGTGGAATATCAGAACCAGACAAATATGGTTTGCGTCAAGTTTGAATATTCTTATCCTCCAAAGGGGCTTTGATATATCAAACGGATTCGCTCTGTCATTTTCCAAATATTTGTTTATATACTCAACCTGCCCTGTCCTGCTAAAATTCATGATATCTATCTGCTCAATATCAAGACTACTGCCCTTGTAAACAATTTGCACAGGAGTTTCAAAATCCTCTAAATTAAAAACCGTCCTTAAAATATCATGTTTTGACGTCATTAGAAGCATCGCTTCTTTAAATGCTGGGAAATCAAAGTCTTTGTCATTCAGATGAAATGCAAATTGGTCATGATAAACTGCATTTTCATAGTCTTTTTTGGAATGATAAATCATACCCAGCTCTATGTGACTCATCGGATATATATCTTCCATGTCCGAAGGTAACTTTTCTGAGAGAGTTTCATTCATCAATATTCGCTGTTTAAATAACTCCAGTTCTTCCCTTGCTTTACCCATCTTACTGTTAAAAGCTTCCGTATCTTTTACTTTTAAGAATGCAGACAATCTCTCAATATCAGGATTCATGTATATATCCCTGATTTGGATGTTTATATCCAACTTTTTGCATATTGTGCTGACTAATGATATTGCACGTATAGAATCTCCGCCTATTTTAAAGAAGTTGTCCCTTATTCCTACCTGTTTTGCTCCAAGCACTTCCTGCCATATTTCAACCAGTTTCTCTTCCACTTCATTCCGCGGCGCTACATATTCTGTTCCCGTACTCATACTTCCGTCAGGCTCGGGCAATGCTTTCCTGTCTATTTTTCCATTAGGGGTCAATGGCAGCTTTTCCATCTGCATAAAGTAAGAAGGGATCATGTAGTCCGGGAGCTCTTTTGACAAGTGTTCCCTCATCCCCTGTACGGTTATTTCTTGATCCGGTACGACGTACGCACAAAGATACTTATTTCCGTCAGCTCCTTCTTTGTCCAATACCACTGCTTCTTTTATTGTTTCATGCTTTAATAACCGGTTCTCTATTTCACCCAGTTCTATCCTGTAGCCTCTTATCTTTACCTGATGGTCGATCCTGCCCAGGTATTCTAGGTTGCCGTCAGGCAGCCACCTTGCCAGGTCACCTGTCCTGTACATCCTTTCACCCGGTGCGAATGGGTTTGCTGCGAATTTTTCTTCTGTAAGTTCCGGTCTGTTCAAGTACCCTCTTGCCAGTCCATCCCCTGCTATACATAGTTCTCCCGCTACTCCTATCGGCTGCAGGCCCTTTTCCTTACTCACAACATATAACTTAATGTTATCTATGGGCTTTCCTATTGGTACAAGCTCCAATTCTTCTTCCGTGGAGCAGCCAAAGTAGGATACATCTACTGTTGCTTCTGTTGGTCCGTACAGGTTATGCAGGCTTGTTCCTTTTTCTTTGTACAGCAGCTTGTTGAACTTTTCTACTTGCTTCAGGTTCAG
>NZ_JAOYTP010000015.1:0-85964 GCF_025846815.2 Paenibacillus sp. BT-177
GATAGCGGAGGGGTTCCACACGTACCCATCCCGAACACGACCGTTAAGCCCTCCAGCGCCGATGGTACTTGGACCGCAGGGTCCTGGGAGAGTAGGACGTTGCCAAGCACAAAAAAAGAGCACAGCCTTAATGGCTGTGTTCTTTTTGTATATCCGATTCATTTATCATTCATATGAAAGGCTCATGGCATGCCCTTAGTTAAAAGCACTACAATATTCTGGTTGTTCCTTGTATAGTGCTGCTGCTGGAGGACACTTAAGGCTTGAAGTTTACGGTAATCTCCTTTTGCCACTTTGTATCTCCGACTTGTACGGCAAGATTAGAAGATCCAAATTCGGTTTTGTTTTAGAAAAAATCATGTTAAACTTTTCTCATAAAATAAACAGACTTTCAGAGGTGAGTTGTAGTGCTGGAACGATCTATGGAGAATACAAGGGATTTAAACAACGGAAAGGGAGTGATTTAAAGAAGAAAAGGAGACGATGAAGATGAGCACTTATCAAACAGTTATTAGTGATGGATTTGAGCTGAAATATACTATAAGAGGTAACGGAAAGCCGATATTGGTGATCGGCAGTAGTGTATATTATCCTCGCTTATTTTCAGACCATTTATATAAAAAGTTTCAGTTTATTTTCTTAGATCATAGAGGGTTTGCAAAACCGACTCGTGCTTTAAAACCAGAAGACTATACTTTGGATAAAGTCATTAATGATATAGAAACAGCAAGACAATGCCTCTATATAGATACATTTATTATATTAGGACATTCCGGGCATGCTTTTATGGCTTTGGAATATGCTAAACAATTCCCAGGCTATGTTGAAAAAGTGGTGCTATTAAATTCAGCACCTACGAACAGCCAAGAAAGACAGCGGCAAAGCTTTTCATTCTTTTATGAAACGGCCAGTCCAGAAAGAAAGGACCGTTTTGAAAAGGAAATTGCTTTATTAGAGAATGATATCAAAAGAGAGCCCGATAGAAGATTTGTTCACATGTGTATACGTATGGGAGCCCAAAGCTTTTATGATTATACCTATGATGCAGCTTATATGTGGAATGATGTACACACGAACATGCCTATCATAGATTATTTATGGGGAGAAGCCTTCGGAAAGATGAATTTGATACAGTCTTTGGAGGATGTCGATAAGCCCGTGTTTATTGGTCTTGGGAGATCTGATTACTTAGTCGCGCCTGTTTCATTATGGGATCGGGTCGATGATAGCTATACGAACGTAAAAAAGGTGGTTTTTGAACATAGTGGGCATAATCCGATGTTTGAAGAACCTCATTATTTTGATCAAACATTAACCGAATGGATTAATGAAAATCACTAGGATTTTAAAACGGTCGATTCCTATTATAAGGAGTCGACTTTTTTGATATTTGGAGCACAATAGCAAGGATCAGCAAGTTTAATTCAATTATGGCGTGTTCCATGACTTGACGAATCAATGAGGTTCTGTATAATTACCGGGAGATCATACTGTATTGATAGTCTATTTCCGTTTTTCTATATCCTATTTGGGACAAGTCTATAGTTCATGGAACTTAACCATATAGCAAAGTTATGACATGGAGGTTGGGGGTCGTTATGAAATACGAAATTATTTTATTTGATGTTGACGATACGCTGTTTGATTTTAAAATGGCAGAGAGTCATGCGCTACATAATACGTTTGCCCAATTTGGATTGCCGCAAGGGGCCACTGAGTATAAATCTAGCTATGATGAGATCAACAGCTCGTTGTGGCGAGAGGCAGAGGAAGGACTTATTACCTCGGCACAGCTGCGGGTGGAAAGATTTAAACGATTGTTTACTGTTCATAAGCTAGACTTCAATCCAGACGACTTTAGTGCTGCTTATTTACGTTATTTGGGTGAAGGAGCTTTTTTGATGGACGGAGCTGTTGAATTATGTGACGTACTATCTGAGTGTCGATTGGCGATCATTACGAATGGAATAAAAGAGGTCCAAACCTCCAGAATTCAGCTTTCCCCGTTGCGTCATGTGTTTGAGCAGATAATTATTTCAGAAGAAGTGGGTTACCAAAAGCCGCAGGCCGAAATTTTTGATTACGCATTTACCAAGCTAGCTATTTCAGATAAAAGTAAGGTCCTTATGGTGGGCGATTCTTTAACCTCTGATATTCAAGGAGGGAATAAGTACGGAATTGATACCTGCTGGTTCAACCCTGCGAGAAAAACAAATACATCCGGCATTCAACCCACTTATGAAATAGCAAGTTTGATGGAACTACCGAGTAGTGTACTTTCATTGCCTCCCGTACTGAACCATACATCTTTAGAATACTAGATAATAAGAAATTGAAGTCAGACTCTAGCAGGTTAAAATTGCATAGTATGATATGGAAAAGGAAAATCAAGGACTGTTATGAACTGAGATGTCTGAATAAAGAGAAACGGATTCGTTGTAGAACGAATCCGTTTTTCCTTTTATTTCCTATTGCGATATTGAAGCAAATCCCTTCATTTTGATTAGCAGGAGATCGCTTTAAGGCGGAAGGTAGAACTGGCAAAATCCCCAGTAAGATCCGAGACAACAAGCCCAATTTTCATTAAGCGGTCACCTCCAAAAATTTCGCCGTCAAACGCTACACGGAAAGGGGAAACGCCATCTTCAGCCGAGGTATTAATAGGATCTGAAGTATTGCCGGTCGCACCGGTTTCGATTATATACTTTTTGGCTGGGTCAAGTCCTTTTAGAGTTAGTCGCCGGATAGGTCCATTTGGCTCAGCCAGCACACGGAAGTAAGCGACAAAAGCTTCGGACTGGTCCTCGCTAACAAACATCCAGGCAGTATCGCCTCGGCCTTCAAACGGACTAAGAAGTCGATACATATCTCCCTGCTGTACAAGGGAACGGATTTCTTTATACTGGGCAATTTGTCTGGCAGCGAGCTCTTTTTCTTCATTTGTAAATGCAGTAAGGTCAAGTTCGTAGCCAAAATTCCCGCTCATTGCCACGTCGCCACGTATGGCGAGGGAAGTGTTTCGTCCCACCTGGTGGTTCGGCACGTTCGATACGTGGGCCCCCATAGTACTGGTCGGATACACGATGCTGGTGCCGTACTGGATCGCCAATCTTTCAATAGCATCAGTGTCATCACTGGTCCATGTCTGCGGCATATAGTAGAGCATCCCTGGATCGAATCGTCCGCCTCCGCCGGAACAGCTTTCAAACAAGATATCCGGGAACCGTGAGGTCAGGCGTTCCAGCAGATCATATAGTCCGAGCATATAACGGTGCGCAGTTTCCTTTTGACGTTCGCTAGTAGCGGTAGCCGAAGCGATCTCCGTCATATTACGATTCATGTCCCACTTGACATAAGTAATTGGAGCGATCGAGAATACTGAGCTAAGCGTCTCGTACAAGTAATCGCATACTTCTTTGCGGGAGAGATCAAGCACCAATTGGGATCGACCTTCCGTCCGCCGCCGACCTTCTGCATGCAGGCACCAGTCGGGATGGGTGCGGTACAGTTCACTATCAGGTGATACCATTTCCGGCTCAACCCATAAGCCAAACTGTAATCCTTGTTCATTAACTCGTTTGGCCAAGTCGGTAAGACCACCAGGTAGCTTGCGGCGGTCTTCGAACCAGTCTCCAAGCGAACTGTTATCGTTGTCACGATTGCCAAACCAACCGTCATCAAGGACAAATAGCTCAATTCCAAGAGGTCCCGCTTCTTTGGCAATCGCCTCAATTTTATCGGCGTCGAAGTCAAAATATGTGGCTTCCCAATTGTTCACGAGAATCGGGCGTTCCTTGTCGCGATAAGTTCCCCGGCACAGACGTGTGCGGTAGAGTCGGTGATAGGTGCGCGACATGCCCCCAAGACCTTCTTCGGAAAAGACCAGCACGGCTTCAGGGGTCTGGAATAACTGACCCGGTTCAAGCCGCCAGGAGAAGTCAAAAGGATTGATTCCGATACTTACACGAGTCTGATTAAATTGCTCTACTTCCGCCTGTGCGACGAAGTTGCTGCTGTAAATTAGACTGAAGCCGTACACATCCCCACGATCTTCAGTTGCATCAGGACGAAGCAGTGCCAGAAAAGGATTCATTTGGTGACTGCTGGAGCCCCGTCGGCTTTCCAAGCGAATGGCGCCGGGCCCAAGATCGCGGCGCTGGATATGTCTCTCCCGAACCCAGGCACCAGATAAATAGAGAGCTTGGTAATTGGAATCGGCGAAGTCGACAGAGGCGCTCATCGCATGCTCAATATTCATGACAGCGCTTCCCTTATGTTCAAAAAGAGTAGACCTAGCAATTGCGCTGTGGTTCGCAAACACAGTATAAAGCAGTGTAGTCTTAAGGCCTGAATGTTGATCCTCGAGGAACAACAAGAGAGTTGTTGCTTCATCATCCGATTCGGTATAAACGGAAGGAAGTCCTTCGAGCTTGGGTTTACCCGGTTCAATACGGTAACCACTATATTTTAGCTCCGTAGTCCGAGTTCCATCCGCAAGCGTAACTTGATAAGCCGGCTGACGGAAGTCGCTTGTTCCATACTGTGGATATTCCTGTGGAAGCGTATCCAAAGAAAGCGTACGACTGGAAGAATCGGGAGTGGGGGAGAAGGAACAGCGCTCTCTAAGCTCCAATATACTTGCAAGACTTTGGTCATGATGAAGTTGAGCTCCCCAATAGACATGTGCAGGATATCCTTCTGCAAGTTGGATAATATAGCTGCAATCCTTGGACTGCAGGTGAAACAAACCAAGCGCCTCGTTAACATGAATGTTCATGATATTCACTCCTTAGGGGTTATCATCTCGATTGTTTTACGTAAGGATACTTATCAATGACAAATGACTCTTAAGAATTGATTTTACTGTTTAAGCATGAGCTTTCCCGTATGACAAGCTTAGTCCCGATCACGTTGTACGCAGGTGGTTCACGTCCCTCAAACCGTTCAGAGAGCAGCTGCACAGCAGCCTTTCCCATCTGTTCGGGATAGGCACGCACTGTAGTTAGCGGAGGCTGAACGAAGGCCGCCATCTCAATGTCGTCAAAGCCGACAACAGCCATATCTTCTGGTACCTTGACTCCATGTCCATGAAGGGCGCGGAGAGCACCGATGGCGAGCGGATCACTTGCAGCGAAGCAGGCTGTTGGTCGTTCCTGCTCGGCTAGGAGCTCATTCATCATGAGATATCCATCCGCTGTACTCCAGGCACCTACCCGGACGAATTGAGGATTGTACAATCCTCGTTCCCGCATGAATCGTTCAAAATAATGCGCCCTTCGCTCTCCATCGCTCTTGCCGCCGATAAATCCGATTTGTCGGTGGCCAAGGTCGAGCAGATGTCCGAGTGCCTGATCAACCGCTTGCCGGAAATGGAGTCGTACGGAATCGTATTCCAGCTGCTCATGGTACTGGTCAACAAGGACAATGGTGTTCTTGTCCGGATACAGCTTGGACACCTCTTCAGGATCAACGCCTCCTACGACAATCAGACCGTCCGCCTTCTGCAAGGTGCCCAGAGATGAGCGGCCTCTCAGCGTCTGCCCCAATGTCAGGCCAAGCTCTTCACAGCGCAGTTCGATTCCACGGCGGATTGAGGCGTAATACGGATCGTCCCTTTCCTCCTCAATGGAACACCACAGCAGGAGGGCGACCGTTTTCCCGGCACGTTCCGTATTCCGCTTTAACTGCCTCAGCCGGGAAGGCTTATACCCAAGCTGTTCAGCAATTAAAAAAACTCTGTTTTTGGTGTCTGGACTCACGGACAGTGACAGATCGTTATTTAAAACCCTTGAAACGGTTGCGGCAGACACACCCGCTTCGCGGGCAATGTCTTTAATGGTTGCCAAAGAGCTCACACCTTTTTAGTTAATAATTTTACTAAAAATCGACTTTATCCTAACATATCCTTTTGCCACTTTCAAGATGGAGCGTTGAATTTTTTTAACATTATTTTAGTTCTACTACTGTTCAGATTAGTTGTGTTAACATGATGAATATTCTTTGATGACGGAGGGGGTTTATTTGAATATTCTGTCCCTAGCTCGTAAGTGGTTTGGTCGCCTTCGCTTTAAAAGCAAGGTTATAGCGGTATTTCTCCCGCTAATCATTATTTCTCTGCTCATTCTTGGACTTGTGTCCAATCAACTTTTCAGCCGTTCATTGATAGAGCAAACTACCAGCAACGTAGTGGACGAATCGCAGCTTATCCTGTCCCGGACCGACTACATATTCAGTAGTGTGGAAACAGCGGCCAATATTATGGTCACGAATATTAACCGCATGTATGATTCATACGGCGCTAGACCTGATACTGCTATGGATCGTGTTCAATTTGGAAACCTGATGCAAAGCCGCCTATCTATTGACTTGTCTATCTTTCGCGAGGTGGATGCGGCGGTATTTATTGATACTGAAGGAACAATTTTCGCTTCTTATACCGAAAGTGGGGATGATAGCAAAGTCGATAGCATGCTCAAACGGGTAAGGGAATCTGAAAGTTATGGACAGGCACTTTGGTTTGATATGGAGAAAAGAGATTTCCTAACACCAGATCCAAACTCTCCGGTTTTGACGCTGGGAAAGATGGTCATTAATATAGACACCGGCGACCCCTATGGAACGCTTTTTCTTTTGGTAAAGGAAGAAGGTTTGTCTGATTATTTTCGTTCCAGCGATCCCGATACGAACAAATCTTATTATTTTTTAGATAACGAGATGCGTGTGGCTGTGGCAGAAGACAATGGGATGCTGATGAAGCCAGTGAGTTCACAGTTGGCGGAGGCCATCCAAGGTTGTGGATCTAATGTGTCCCCAAAAACATGCTCATTTGAGGACGGCGGCAATCTCGTAACGGTCAATGATTATAACCGAATGGGTTGGAAGCTAGTCAATATTGTTTCTCTTAGCCTGCTTACAGCTGATGTCCGGCAAAATGTAAGGCTTTCACTCTTAATCGGCGTATTCTGTCTTGCTTTTTCCTGGCTCGGTGCTAGCTTTCTGTCCAAAATGGTCGTTAGCCCGCTCGAACAACTGACTAGAGCCATGCGAAAAGTAGTAACCGGCGATTTACAATCGGTTGCGACAGTCCGAACAGAAGATGAAATCGGTACCATTGCTGAAGCTTTTAACTTTATGATAAGACGGATTAGGGAGTTACTGGATGAAGTTAGGCAGGAACAAAACCGCAAGCGTGAATATGAACTTGCACTGATGTCCGCTCAAATAAAACCGCATTTTCTGTACAACACTTTAGATACCATTTATGCACTGAATGAGTTGGATCGTAATGATGAGGCTAGAGATACTACGAAGGCGCTGGCAGATTTTTATCGAATGGTGCTGAATAAGGGACGGGAACTCATTATTTTAGAGAAGGAAGCTCAGATTACGGATGATTACCTGACAATTCTGCAAATCCGTTATCCCGATGTGTTCCGCTATGAAGTGGATATCCCTTCAGAGCTTGCGGGTACACCGATTCCGAAACTCTCGCTCCAACCACTTGTCGAGAATTCGATTTACCATGGTCTTAAAAAGAAAGGAACCAAAGGTTTTATCCGTATTTTCGCTTTTAAACAGAACGATAGGGTGATCGTCCGGGTAGAGGACAACGGTGTGGGAATGAACGAAGTTCAAGTTCAGAACATTATGTCCAGACATTTACCGAAAGAAGGAATACGATCAATCGGTACCTACAGTGTTCAGCAACGGCTGAGCCTGTATTTTGGCGAGGAGTACGGGATATCCGTGCAGAGTGTTCTCGGAGAGGGAACCATTGTTGACCTGTCGCTACCAACGCTGCCAAAGGGGAGTGAACACCAAGATGTATAAAGTGATGATTGTTGATGATGAGCCGCTGTTCCGAGACTTTCTGCGAATTAAGATAGACTGGGAAAGTCACGGCTTTCGAGTTTGCTGCGAAGCAAGGAACGGGCGGGAAGCGCTTCAGGAAGCCGAGCGGCATCAGCCGCATCTTGCCCTCGTTGATATCAATATGCCATTTATTGACGGAATTGAATTAGCCCAGAGATTGAAAGTCAAGTTCGAACGAATCGTAATTGTATTCATATCCGGGCATAACGAGTTTGAGTATCTACAGAAGGCCGTTCGAACTGGAGTGCAGGATTATTTGCTGAAACCGTTCAATGCCGAAGAAATGCTTTCAATGTTGGAGCGTATTAAGCCGAAATTACCAGTGCTTCCACAGGAGAGCGAAAGCGCAGAGTTAAGGGGACAGGGCGGCGAAGCGTTGCATAGCAGAGCAGGTATGCCTGATTTGGGCCATCTACGCGATGCGGTTGTGCTTGACCTCCGAATGAAAGACAGTGAAACGCTAGAGGAGGTCCGCAAGGCAATCCGTCAGCTTAGTAAATATAACTGGGGAGACGAATATGCAGATGCGATGCTTATGGGAATCGTATCTTTAGCCCTTTCCTTTGCCAGTGAACGAGGCATTCCTTATGACCAGCTATGGGAAAACGGAGGAGACAATTCTCCTTACGAACGGCTGCGGGAGTTAGATTCCTGGGAGGCTGCTGAAGGTTGGATGCTCACCCTATACCGCAAGCTGATCCAACTGATGGAGAATATGCGTCCGACGAAGGCTTCCAATTTATTTGCGGCGGCGATCAACTATATTGAGGAACATTATGCAGACTCAGAGCTGTCTGCTGAGCAGGTTTCGTGCGGAGTATTCGTCGATCCCAGCTACCTGCGCCGCGTATTTCGCAAGGAGTCTGGCTTTTCCATAGTGGATCATATTACACACATCCGAATGAAGAAGGCTAAGGAGCTTTTGCTGAAAGGAAATCGGAAGCTGTCAGAAATCGCCGAAAGTGTAGGATACAGTGACCCTAATTATTTCAGCAAATGTTTCAAGAAACGCTTTGGTATGACACCCACAGAATATGAACAACTCAAAAAGAGGTAGCATCTGCCTTGTGAGGCAGAACACATCGATTTAAGCCTGGCGGTTTTCCTATATGGAGGACCGCTGCTCTATTTGTCCCGTTTTTTACTGATAATACCCGTTTTATTCCTTAAAGAAGAAAAGAGGCAGCGGTATACTGTAGTCAAGCAAATGAAAGCGTAATCATCAAAGACTCTTCATGAGGGGGAAAAACAAATGAAAAAAAATCTCAGAATTTGGAGTGCAGCCTTGCTAGTGCTCACCATGTCCGTCGGATTGGTCGCTTGTGGTGAAGACAACTCAGCCTCTTCCAATAACGGATCAGGGGACGGAACGATTAAATTGAAGGTGTATGCGCAGCATTTCGATGACGATACCATAAAGCCGTTCGATTATGCGGTGGAAGAGCTCAAGAAGAAGATGCCAGACGTAGAAATTGAACTAGATCCTGCCGTGCAGGACGGGGGACAGAAGCTTAAAACTTATGCAGCAACGGGCAACATGCCAGATATCTATTTAGCGGATTGGCCTGTCCTGCAAACTTTTGCAAAATCGAAAAATGTCGAGGTGCTGGACAACTATGACACAACTGCCGAATTCAAAAAGAATCTTAACCCAGGTGTGGAATCGCGTTTGGTAGCTCCTGATAATCATGTGTATGCTTATCCCGAGACTGGTATTGAATTCCAAATGATCTATTACAACAAGTCAATTTTTGAGAAGGTAGGAATCAAGACACCACTTAAGACGATTGACCAGATGGCCGATGCAGCTAAGAAGTTGAAAGCTGCTGGTTATGTACCGATGTCAATCTTTGCTAAAGAAAAATGGATTACGACCGCTTTTTATAATGGGCTGGTTACAAGAGAGCAACCACGTGGATTCGGAGCACTTGAGGAGAAGGGTGTAAAAGCATTGCCAGAAGCATTCGTAACAGCGGCACAGCAGATGAAGCAACTGCAAAGAGCCGGATTGTTCGATGCCAACGCCACGAACACCAATTATGATCAGGCATCGTCCCTATTTTATCAGGGCAAAGCTGCCATGTTCGTAAATGGACAATGGGAAATCTACAGCTCCCAGGAAAAGCTGGGCGATCAAGTCGACTGGATGTACTGGCCTGCAAAGGATGAAGCAACCTACGAGAATTCCAAATATTTTATTGACGGCTCAGGTTCTCCACAAGGTTACGCAGTATCAGCGAATAGCAAAAATAAGGAAACAGCCGTAAAGGTAGCGGCATTCCTTGCCTCAAAATCAGCAGAGTACAGATACTCCCAGCTTGGAAGTCCAATTGTTCCAGTGAAAGTTGATAAACCAATGGCCTCCAATGTTCCAGCAATGATGCAGCGAGTTGTTAAAGAGTTGTTACCAAATGCGCAGGAATATGCTCAACTTCTGAGTAATACAAAAATTCAGAACACGATTAATGACAATACTCAGAATATGATGGTAGACAACTTTTCAGAAAACGATTTTGTAAGCAATCTGAATAACACATTGAATAAAGAAAACTGAGAATTCAGGGAATGGCAACCCTTGGCGCATAAGGCGCTGGGGGGGCTGTTTCAAAGATAAGGGGTGGAAGCAAGACATGAATAAATATTTGGGGAACAAATCAGCGCTCGCACTGTTTCTCCTCCCTGCTTTGATACTGTATAGCGTGATACTGATATATCCCGTTCTGCAAACCGTTCTTCGCAGCTTTTATGATTGGGATGGCCTGAGTACGTTGACTTTTTCAGGATTGAATAATTACCGGGAGTTGTTCTCTGATCCTCTACTTGCTACTTCGCTTAAGAACGGATTGATCTTTGCAATTGTACTGGCAGTCTTTCAAATCGGACTGGGAACGATATTGGCACTAATCTGTGCGGACCCACGTACACGCGGGCGGAAAATACTGAAAACCGCTTATTTTATCCCAGTTGTCCTATCGGTAACCGTGGTATGCCAGCTGTGGATTGCAATTTATGATCCAACCAACGGATTAATCAACCGACTGTTTGATCTCTTGAACATTCCGTATCAGCAAAATTGGTTGAGCTCCCCAACAACATCCATTATTGCCATCGCCTTTGTTAATGCTTGGCAGTTTATGGGATACCAATTCTCGTTGTTATATGCGGGAGTTAAGTCAATACCCGAAGACTACTTTGAGGCTGCCACGATTGACGGTTGCAGCAAATGGAAAGCGCATCTGCATGTTACGCTTCCTTTAATGAGAGAAACGTACAAATTTTGCTTCATTATCGCGATAACCTCTGGAATAGGGGCGTTTGTGCAGATGCTGATTATGACAAATGGTGGGCCCGGTACTACAAACTATACACTGACATTCATGATTTATCGCTATGCTTTTATGGAGAGCAACTATGGTTATGCGTGTGCTGTATCCGTGCTACTTGTATTAATCTCGCTCTTGGCAACTGTAGTTATCAATAAGCTGTTCGACCGCGGACAAACCGCCTGATAAGGCGTGTATTGAAAAGGAGAACGAAATGAGTAAAACCGCTTTGAGCAAGTTCAGACATGCTGCCCTGCAGATACCACTGTGGTTGTATCTAATTGTTTCGGTCTACCCGTTGTTTTGGATGGTATCCTATTCGTTAAAGAACAACGATGAGATCTTCGTCTCTAACCCATTTGGACTGCCAACGCATTTTCGATACGAAAATTACATCAATGCCTGGACACAATTTAATATTCCCCGTTACTTTCTAAACAGTCTGGTCGTATCAACGATTTCGACTCTATTTATCCTTTTACTGGCTCTGATGTTTGCCTTTGCAGTGGCTCGTATGAGGTGGAGATTTCGTTCTACCGTTCGGACTTATATGACCATAGGAATGTTTATGCCACTTCAGGTTATCATGATACCGCTGGCGATTCTGGTTCGCGATTTTAATCTAACGAATACGTATGGAGCTCTTATTCTTCCTTATATCGCAATTGGCCTTCCTTTCTCGTCCATGATTTTCTATGGGTTCCTTACGGGAATCCCTAAGGAGATTGAAGAGGCTGCATGCATGGATGGAGCTAATATTTATAGACTGTTCCTGAAAATCATTGTACCCCTTGCATTACCTGCAATTGCGACTGTAGCCATTTTTCAGTTTTTGAACAACTGGAATGAATTCACTTTGGCCTATATTCTCATTTCTGATGAAAATATGAAGACATTGCCGCTAGGCTTGCTTTTCTTCCAAGGCTCTTATAGTACAGATTGGGGAGCGATGGGTGCTGTTATGACTATTGCCTCCTTACCGATGGTACTCGTCTATCTGTTCTTGAGTGAACAAGTAGAGCGGGCGATGACGGTAGGTTCCGCTGTAAAAGGATAAAAATAGACTTTCAAGCAAACTGCCTGGGTTAAGGATCACCAACAGATCCTCTAACCCAGGCTGTTTGTTCGATAACGACATCAAACAATAAAATCGATATTTTCCACTATAATAGATAATAATATCCCCTTTTTTTGGGTGGTTTTTCTTTATAATGAAGGCGCACCCATAACAATTAAAGGAGCTGATATGTTTTGACTCGTAACCAACGCTTAAGAAAATGGTCCACGATCCTGTTAACGGTGCCTATGCTCACGATGTTCACCTCAGGTGCAATGGCCGAGCAGGATATGAACGGGCATAAGCCTCCGAATTCTGCTGGAAGCGGCGTGTTTTACGAAATTTATATTAATTCTTTTTATGATTCGAATGGGGACGGACATGGTGATTTAAAGGGTATTACACAGAAGCTAGATTACTTAAACGATGGCAATCCCCGTTCGGGCAAGGATTTGCAGGTCAGCGGTCTCTGGCTCATGCCACTGAATCCGTCTCCAAGCTACCATAAATATGATGTAACTGATTACTATCAGGTGGACCCGCAGTACGGGAATCTGAATGATTTCCGCACCTTGACGAAAGAAGCGAAAAGAAAGGGTGTCAAGGTGATCATCGACCTTGTTATCAATCATTCGAGCAGCGAGCACCCTTGGTTCAAGGAGGCCAGCGCCAACCCGCAAAGCAAATACCATGACTATTACGTATGGGCAGATGAGAATACAAATCTGGATGAGAAGGGATCATGGGGCCAGCAGGTATGGCATAAAAATCCGAATGGCGAAGGATATTTCTACGGTACCTTCTGGTCGGGGATGCCGGATCTGAACTTTGACAATCCCGAAGTCCGCAAGGAAATGATCAAAGTCGGCAAGTATTGGCTACAGCAGGGTGCAGACGGATTCCGGCTTGATGCGGCGATGCATATTTTTAAAGGGCAAACGAAGGATGGCGCAGATAAAAACATTGCGTGGTGGAATGAGTTCCGTTCCGAGATGGAAAAGATAAATCCAAATGTATATCTGGCAGGAGAAGTATGGGATAAACCGGAGACAATAGCTCCTTATTACGAATCGCTCCACTCTCTGTTTAATTTTGATCTGGGCGGAACGATTTTGAACTCCGTGAAAAACGGCCAGGATCAGGGTATCGCAACATTCGCAGAGAAAACGCTGAAGCTGTACAAATCATACAATAAGGTGGCACTCGATGCTCCGTTCCTAAGCAATCATGACCAGACCCGTGTTATGAGCGAGCTGGGCGGGGATGTGCAAAAAGCCAAACTGGCTGCATCCATTCTTTTGACGCTGCCGGGTCAGCCATTTCTCTATTACGGGGAGGAGATCGGCATGAAGGGAGAGAAGCCCGATGAGTTTCTTCGGGAGCCTATGCGCTGGTACAAGGGAGAAGGTCTCGGTCAAACGAAGTGGGAGGAGCCCAAATACAACAAAGGCGAAGTATCGGTGGAAGCGCAGTTGCGGGACAATGATTCCCTGCTGGCAAGCTACCGTACGCTTATCCACCTGAGGGAAGAACATGAGGCTCTTCGCAGCGACAATCTAGAACCGTTCCAAGCAGGTTCTGCCAACGTGGCAGCATACAAACGTTCCTCAGGCAAAGAAACATTGTATGTATATCATAACCTGTCAGGAGAGTCGGTTACCCTCCAGATGAAAGATCGGGATAAGCAGAAGAGGAAAGTAGTCTTCTCCAGCTCAAAGGATTTGAAAGTAAAGAAAGATACGGTGAAGATTCCCGCCTACAGCTCTTTGATTACCAAAGAAGATAGAAAGAGCTGAGCTACGCAAACTTACAGCCACAATAAGGATGGACATTTATTGGTAAACCCATGTGGGGGTGTGAAAAACACCCCTCGTAAGGAGGAAGCAACATTCAAAAAACGAATTACTGATTCATGATTTCAAATTAAAGTCTTCGGGAGACATTTTCGAACTGCCATAATATCTTTGAAGGATCAAGAGTCATATGAGGAAGCTTGTGAAAAGCAAAATTTGCAGCAAGGATGGCCGGTTCCATGCGAGACAACTTAATAAATATGCTCTAAGAAATAGGATTGCAGATTTTTTGAAGGTGTCGCATGTACGTAATTAATTGATTCAGACTGCTCGTTGTTACATACAACTTCTTTAAACCACCTAGATCATAATAACCCCTTTTTTTGGGGAAAGATTTCCTTTATAATGAAAGCGTATGCAATAACATCTTACGGATAGTTGCTTGGCAATAACCTATTTACAATTGAATTCGATCCGTGAGCAACCGTTTGATAGGTGGTGGCTCAATTTAGGAGTGGAAGGAAAATGAAAATGGACAATCGGAAATACAATGTAGTTATTATTGGTTATGGAGGTATGGGAAGCTACCATGTTCAATTAATTGAACCTATTGAGCAGCTTGCCATTGGCGGTGTATATGATATTGTTGATTATCGGATGGAATTGGCTGCAGCAGCCAGCTATAAAACATATGCCAGTCTAGAGGCTGTTCTCGGCGATCAGGACGTAGATATTGTATTAATAGCAACGCCTAATGACGTTCATAAAGAAATCGCGATCCAAGCACTGCAAGCTGGCAAACATGTCATTTGTGAAAAGCCAGTTACGATAACAAGCGCAGATTTCTTAGATATTGTCGAGGTGGCCAAGCAAGAAAATCGTCTGTTTACAGTACATCAGAATCGCAGATGGGATGAAGACTTCCGGATTGTCAAAGATATAATCAGCAAGAAGACCGTTGGCGATCTTTTCCACCTGGAATCGCGGGTTCAGGGAGCTAACGGCATTCCAGGAGACTGGCGGCAATTAAAGGCGTATGGTGGAGGAATGCTGTTGGATTGGGGAGTGCATCTGTTGGACCAGCTTCTTCAGATTACGGACAGCCAAATCGAAAGCGTGACTGCTACCTTAAGTTATATTCTGGGGACAGAAGTGGATGACGGCTTTACCAGCTTGATTGAGTTCAAGGACGGTCTTACAGCGGTCATTGAAGTAGGTACAACGAATTACGTAAAGTTGCCGCGTTGGTATATTAAAGGAACTGAAGGAACCGCAGTGATCAAGGATTGGGATTTGAGCGGAGAGATTGTCACCCGAAATCCAGATGTCGCTCACGTGGAACCCAAACCGATTCAAGCAGGTCAAGGGTTGACGAAAACGATGGCACCGCCATCTGAGGAATCTACCCTTAAGTTCCCGATTGAGAAAATACCTGCTGCAGCAGAAAGCTTTTACGAAAATTTTGTCTCCACCATCGAAGGAAAAGCCGAGCTTGCGATCAAAAGCGAAGAAGTGCACCGTGTACTGGTGCTGATCGAAACCATTTTTGAAGCAGCAGCGACCAAAAGCGTGATTCGAAGATCGATTTAAAAGAAACGCAGAGTCTTTCACAGATTCTGGAATGAAATAATTTGAGAGCATGGGCAGGCGGATATGGCTCGTGAAAGAACCCCCTTTATCCTCATAGTGAGGACAAAGGGGGTTCTTGTTTAATCTACCCTGAATATAGTCAGCAGAAATTTTAGTCTGTTTTACACTTCAACAGCTTCGGGTCTTTTCACTTGGAGAGGAGGTGGAATTAACCATCCTTTTTCTTTAGACATTTGAAGAATCTTAACGCCTAAAGCAGTGTTGGTAGCATGATATTTTGCAAACAAAGCCCCTATATCCTCTCTGATGGATTGACCCATCACTTGACTACAAGCCACCAGTCCCAATGATGTATCAGACGCAATTTTAGCGGCGATCTCCGGGTCAGTAAACCGCGCACCAACAGGAATATCTTCAAGTTTCACTGGAGGTCTTTCTGGTAAGGCTGGCGCTGGGGCAATCCCATTGTCAGTAAGGAGCATATCACACTCCTTAATTTCAAGTTTTGCTTGATCAATGAGTGCGTCCAATATTTTTTTCAAATCCTTATCACCTGCATGATTCAGGAACGCTTGGTAGAAAGACAGAGCTCCTTTCGCGGCCAATGAAAATTGCCAAACACCGGAAATTTCACCATAGTGCATAGGTTCATCTTTTGGATTCCCACTTAATATTCCCATCATAACCGCTCCTTTAATATTTTTTACACCAATCTTATAGTTCCAATTAATGATTAAAAGTATCCAAATAAATTTGTAAATACACAATAGAATAAGGAGCGGATTTTTGGAGAAATTATATGCATCACACTTTCAGGGAGGATTCCTTTTTATGAAGAAACAAATAGTCACAGCGGTAACTTCCATTTGCTTGTTTGCAGCTTTAGCCACCCCTTCTTTAGCACAAAGTCCAAATGTAAATGCAGCCAATGACCCAGCTCAAAACCCTTATCAAAGTAACAATTCAACTTATAACGCTAACAATGTACGAGCAAACGCCGTAGATAATGACAACGATATAGATTGGGGTTGGCTTGGCTTGCTTGGTTTGATAGGACTGGCTGGAATGCGCAGAAAAGTATCTGACCATAAATAATTTGCAAATTAAAATCAATTTCAAAACAAAACACCTTCAGAAAATGCATTCCTAAGCATGGAAGCTGATTTGAAAGGTGTTTTTGTGTTGTTTTGACCATTTCCAGTAACCCTGATAGAATTAATTATTCCCTATGGTGACTCCTATAATGTGTGTAATTTATACTTCAGAATAGAACGGATGAGTCGAAATGCATAACAACAATACTATCGAACTTTTAAATATTTGGCTGTCCCTTACTAAACTCCAATCGAACATAAACGATGAATTGGAACGTGCACTTCAAGAAAACTATAGTTTATCCTTAAATGAATTTTTGGTTCTGTATTTCTTATCTCAAACTGAGGAAAAGAAATTGAGATTGCAGCATTTACAAGAGATGGTTGGGTTAAGCCAAAGTGCATTATCTAGACTGGTAGTCAGAATGGAAGCAAAAAGCTGCGGAGCTTTGCAAAGACATATATGCGAAGATGATCGTCGGGGAATCTATACAAGCATGACCGATTTTGGTGAAAAGAAATTTGATAGAGCGCTCGAAACCTTCAACCAGATTCTGGAGTCAGTCCTTTCAAAAGATGAGTTGAAGCAAAAATTACAATCACTTATTGAAAAAATATAATCCTTTCATATAAATTAAAACTTAATACGAAAGTTAATGCTTGAATAGAGCAAGATTTAATCCTAGGTCTAGAGAATACAATCTCTGGGCCTTTATTACGTAAACGCATAGTTTAAACGATAGTTGACAAATAAAAAATGCATGCTATATTATATGCATGTGCATGCATTTAATATAGTGTTCACTATAAAACCTAGAAAGGGGTCTTTCTTAA
Source organism: Paenibacillus sp. BT-177 (assembly GCF_025846815.2). Classification (NCBI taxonomy): domain Bacteria; kingdom Bacillati; phylum Bacillota; class Bacilli; order Caryophanales; family Paenibacillaceae; genus Paenibacillus; species Paenibacillus sp. BT-177. The sequence goes on from NZ_JAOYTP010000015.1 coordinate 17,564, forward strand.
TGAAAGATTTATTTAGTGCTTATAAATTTAAAGGCTTGGAATTAAAGAACCGGGTCGTCATGCCTCCAATGTGTCAATATTCTGTTGAAAAAAAAGATGGTATAGCTACCGATTGGCATTTCATGCACTACGTAAGTCGTGCAATTGGTGGAACTGGATTTATTATAATTGAAATGACTGATGTAGAACCGGATGGACGGATTTCTGATTTCGACCTGGGATTGTGGTCTGATGAGCAAATTCCTGCATTGAAAAGAATTGTAGATGCCTGCCATAGTTATGGAGCAAAAGTAGGTATCCAAATTGCTCATGCTGGACGTAAAGCAGAAGATGCTGAGGTGCCTGTTGCTCCGTCCGCTATTCCATTTGATGAGAAATCTAAATTACCTAGAGCTCTTTCAACACAAGAAGTTAAAGAAATGGTGGAGAAGTTCCGCGGTGCTGTAGCACGTGCTGTGAAGGCCGGAGTTGATGCCATTGAATTACATGGAGCTCACGGATACTTAATCCATCAATTTCACTCTCCTCTGACAAACCAAAGAGATGATGAATACGGGAAAGATCTCACAAAATTTGGTCGGGAAATTATTCAGGCAGCCAAGGCAGAGATGCCGGAAGACATGCCGCTTATCATGCGCATTTCCGCTAAAGAATACGTAGAAGGAGGATACGACATTCAAGAAAGCATTTCTTTTGCCAAAGAATATCAACAAGCAGGAGTAGATATTTTTGATATTTCTTCAGGCGGGGAAGGACCTATCGCTGCGTGGGGTAGACCAGGCAGTCACGCAGCATACCAAGTGACACTTGCTCGAGAAATCAGACAAGCACTCGAGGTTCCAGTCATTGCAGTCGGAAGACTCGATGATCCGATCCTGGCAAACGCTATAGTAGGAAATGAGGACGCAGATCTTGTGGCTGTCGGGAGAGGAATGTTAAGAAACCCTTATTGGGCTCTTGAGGCGGCAACAAACTTGAAAAAAGAAACAACGATCCCGAAACAGTATACTACAGGTTTTTAGATACAGTTTCTGCTGGTAGAAATATAGGAAACTGCAATTATCGAAATAAAAATGACTCAAAAGCAACCGATATATCGGTTGCTTTTTTATTTATTGTGGTCAAACATTTAGTAAGCATATGTTAACAAAATTCACTATACTGGAATGGTTATAGAGCTTGAATAATGTAAGTAAATAAAGGAGGTCTATATGTATGAAGAAGACTCATACCTCTGACCATATTAAAATTCCGCCAGGATTTTGGACGGGATTACACGAATTGGGAATTTCTGCTCACGACGTAGCTCATAAAGCACGGCTGCCGCTTAACATTATGACAGAACCAGTAGTCACCCCAGCCCAATATTTCGCGATCTGGCAGGCTTATTCCGATCTCATTGGTGACACTGCCAAAGGAATCATCAAGCTTGCAACCGTCTTTGAAACAGCGAAGTACCCACCGACCGTCTTAGCGACTTACCACGCTCGTAACTATCGCGATGCTCTAAACCGAATGGCTCGGTACAAACAATTATGCCCCCCCGAAATCTTACGTATCACCGAGGAGAGCGAGCACTGTACAATCGAACTGGAATGGTTGTACACCGAGCAGCCTGGTCCACCGATGCTGATCGGTATTACGCTCGCATGTCTTCTAGAGCTTGGGCGCCGGGGCACTGGTCAACCTTTGACGGCACAGCTTGTGGAATTTTCGCAATCAATGGGCGATGTACAAGCTCTTGAAGCTTACTTCGGTTGCCGTATTCGGATTGATGCAAAATGTAATCGAATGACGCTACATCGAAGAGATCTGGACCTCCCTTTTGTTTCGTACAACGAAGAATTGCTGGAGATTCTCACTCCCGTCCTAGACCGATCTCTGGCTGAACAGCAGCGCAACTGCTCCATTACCGAAATGGTCAAATGGATTATAAAACGGAGCCTCACAGGAGGACGCCCTGATATTGAGGCTATCGCGAAGGAACTTAACATGAGCGATCGCACGTTGCAGCGCCGGCTCACTGACCAAAACACGAACTTTAAGCATCTGCTGACACAAGCTAGACATGAGCAGGCACGAAAGTACTTGGCAGACCCATCGCTTGATATTAAAGAAGTGGCTTTCTTGATTGGATATGAAGACCAGAACTCATTCTATCGGGCTTTCCGCCTTTGGGAAGGTGACACTCCTTTAAATTGGCGTACTAAACATTTAGCTGCAAACTCAATATCAGAAGGACAGCTCGGAAGACCGTCTATTCATTAATAGATTCCAGACTAGCCAATTGTTCAGAGAGCTAGTTTTATTGAGTTTTATCAATTGGCGTGTGAAACAAGAATTTTGGCGCAATATGCTAGTTACTGAACAATCCTGGCAAGGTAATATAATCAGGACTCTTTAAAAGGCTGATCTTAACATAGTTTGGAAGTAGAGAAAAAGGAGAAATGTATGATGGATATGGGTTTAAACAATAAAACTGCTTTAATTACAGGATCAACGAAAGGTATAGGTAAAGCAATAGCGATTGAACTTGCCAAAGAAGGTGTGAATGTACTAATTAATGGACGGAATTATGATGAGGTAGAACAAACAGTAAATGAAATAAAGTCAAAGTTCCCAACTACCTCTCCCCAAAATGCTACGGCCGATATTGTGGATAAAGAGCAAAGAAAAGCATTATTTGAAAAATACCCCGAAGTTGATATTTTGGTTAACAATATGGGTATTTACGAAATTATGCAGTATGAGGACGTTGACGATGAAGTGTGGGAAAAATACTTCCGTACTAATGTTCTTGCTGCAAATGGATTAGCTAAATTTTACTTATCTAAAATGTTGAAAAACGATTATGGACGCATTGTTTTCATTGCGAGTGAAGAAGCAATTATGCCTTCAGGACAAATGCCTCAATATTGTATGACCAAATCCATGCTGCTATCATTGTCAAAAAGCTTGTCTAAATTAACAAGAGATACAGAAGTTACCGTTAATACGATCATGCCTGGACCAACACTTTCTGAAAAAGTACATCAAATCATTGAGGGGATTTACACCAATGAAAATATGACTTTTTCAGAAAAAGAGAAACAATTTATGGCCGCAAACCTGCCTCAATCCGAAATACAGCGATTTATTAGACCTATTGAAATTGGTAGATTAGCCGCATTTGTATGTAGCCCATATGCGTCTGCATTTAAGGGTTCTCCAATCCGTATGGATGGGGGAGTGGTGCCAACTATTTTTTAATATTTTTACTACGAACAGGGCTTCGCTGCGTTTTACCATAATGCATCAAGCACACCATCGAGCACAAATGACTATCCTGATGAGACAAGCTAATTTACCTTTGCATAAAGGGATTTGAGAGCTGGATTAGGGCTGTGAACTGGAATTATTGTCACCTACCAATCGCTACCAAAAACAGCCGATTGCTCGGCTGTTTTTTAACTAAATTCCTTTCTCTTTCATTGAAAAATTAACGTTAAATAAAGAGTAGAGGGGTTTATTTGAAGAAACGGTGAACCTATGACTCTCGCAATTGTCCTGAATCCAGGCGTCGCCGACTCATGAATACCAAAGTCAATGCAATTACAGTAAGGACAATCCCAAGCACTTGAAATCCCTCGAAGCTGAACTTACCTCCCATTACGATACCTATCAACAATGAAGAGGAAATGGTTCCCAGATATCTTGATGTATTAAATAATCCGGATGCTACACCGATTATTTCTTTTGGAGAACTTTGGAACAAGGCTGCTTGCATACCTACATTGTTCAGTCCGTTGCTAATACCGAATGCAGCCAAAGCCAAACACACGCTGATCACCGGAGAAGTTGGATTTAATGTTACAAGCCACACAGATCCCAATGTCATCAGGATTGCCGATACCAGTAATGCCGGTCTGGGTCCTGATTTATCAATCCATCGTCCTGCTATTGGAGAAGCAGCTAGCGAGCACAAGCCTAAGCTTAGCATGAGAATCCCTGTTTGGAACTCGCTTACATGCCTTACCACTTGCAAGTAGGACGGAAGCCCGAAAAAAAGCGAGTAATAGAGTACGTTAACAAACATGAATTCGACATTAACCCAAGTCAACGCAGGATATTTGGCGAACGTGCGTAAAGGAATAAAGGGTGACGTCGCTTTTAACTCATATCGTACGAATGCCCCCAGCGCAACGAGGCCTATTAACCCGACAATGACGTTTTCTAACGAGATATGCCCCGATGATTTTGCCGAGAGTAATCCGACGAGCAGGGCAACCAGCCCTAATGTGAAGAGTAGGATCCCTCTTGCATCAATTAAATCAAACCATTTACGAAAGGACATGTTGCGTGCAACAGATGTTGGCGATTCGTCCTTAGGAATAGTCCTCCAAGCCAATAGAAAGCTGGCTACCACAAACGGAATATTGATGAAAAAGATGGCAGGCCAATTCCACCAATGAACCAAAACCCCGCCAATAAAGGGTCCAATTGCTGCCGCTCCTGATAGGAAAATGGACAAAACAGACAGCGCAGTCGCTTGTTTCTCTGTAATATGAATTCGAACAATGGCCATTCCAACCCCAACCATCATACTTGTTCCGATGGATTGTACAATGCGGAACACGATGAGCCATCCAAAGGTTGGTGACAACGGAGCTAATAATGATGCAATGAAGGCTACAACAAGTCCAATAAGAAACATCTTCCTACGGCCGAATAAATCGCTGGCCTTTCCCATGATAGGTTGAGCTATGCTACTTGCAATGTAGAAAGAAAAAATAATCCAGGAAACACCTGTAAAGTCAAGTTGGAACACATTTTGCAGACTTGGAATTGCAACAGAAACCATCGAAGAATTTAATGGGTTCAATAATATCCCTAGACCAACTGAAATCATTAACCACCAGCTGCGAACACTCATTTCTGGCCCCCCCATAGCGAATTAATGTCATCGTACTTGAAATCGATTATTTATTCCAATGCATTTGATGATATAATCTCATTGATTTGAGGGAATGAATGGGGGATGCGAAATGGAACTTCTTCAACTGCAATATTTTCTCACGGTAGCTCGTTTGGAACATGTAACCGAAGCTGCACGAAGTCTGCACGTTACTCAATCGTCGCTCAGCAAAACGATTCAACGCTTGGAGGAAGATTTGGGAGTCCCTTTATTCGATCGAACAGGGAGGAAACTGCGATTGAATGAGTTCGGAAGCAGATTCCTTTACCGTGCAGAAAGGGCTTTATTTGAATTAGAACAGGGGAAGCAGGAGCTTAGCGACTTATCCAGCCCAGAACACGGAACTCTCGAATTGGCAGTGACCACCGCAAGCACATTACCAGGTATTCTTCGAGAGTTTCGGAGAAAACGGCCCTATATTCAATTTCATGTACAAATGCTGACCACACAGGAAATGGTTACACTTCTTCATAGAGGAGAAGTTGATTTTTGCTTGTCTTCACCTCCTGTTGAAGGGGATGACATCGAATGTAAAATCGTATGTATCGACCCCATTCTTGTAGCTGTTCCAAAGGGGCATCGGCTTGCGGATCGAAATAGCGTATCCTTGACAGAGCTAAGGGAAGAATGGTTTGTCGGCGTAAAAAGAGGCTATGGTACTCGTGATTTAGTGGACTCTGTATGCATGTCGGAAGGATTTGTGCCTAACTATGTGTACGAGGGGGATGAACCTGCAAGGCTTAGTACTCTTGTGGAAGCCGAAATTGGGATAGCTTTCATACCGAGCACGGCACGAAATTCGCAGGAACATCTCAAATATCTCCAGGTAGAGAATCACGAATTGATACGTGAGATTGCTTTATTATGGAACAGGAATCGGTATATTTCGCGGGCTGCTCAGGAATTCCGCGAGATAGTTGTAGAATATTTTGCGACGAATTCCAAATAGACAACTTAACTCCATATATGTTTTTGATGATCTACCATTGAAAATAAATAAGTAGGAGATTGCGTTAATAAGATAGCGCAGAGGCTAAACATTGTTATCCAACGAGCAGGAACTAACCGTTTTTGCTTTACCTCGTCATGAAATGATTATCGTCAAAAATAACAGGTGATATTTTTATTATTTTAATGATAATATGGTTAGGTAATTGCAATTAAACAGATTTTTACTTTTATTTTGTGGAGGCGTTAGAATGAAGTACATAGTGAAAAGAAGGGCACAAATTAAAGGGGATAACGCATCACTGGCCCTATAAACTGCGTAATCCCTGGCATTTTTAAGGGGTTTGCATAATGGAAAAATCGATTGAGAAACGTATTCCTAAATCTTTGATTTGGCTGTGCGTGCTTGCATTTTTCAGCGTATTGAATGAGACGGTGTTCAACGTATCGTTGCCCGACATTGCCGCTCAATTTGGGATTAAGCCATCCGCTGCAAATTATGTTAATTCCAGCTTCATTCTTTCTTTTGCCGTAGGAACGGCCGTTTACGGAAAAATATCGGACATTTACAGCGTAAAAAAACTGGTTCTCATCAGTATGATGATATATAGCGGGGGATCGCTGTTTGGCTTGCTTTTTCATGCCTGGTTTCCGATTTTGCTTACCGCACGATTTATCCAAGGAGCGGGTGCTTCTGCCGTTCCCGGACTGATTATGGTCATCGTTACCAAAAGTATCGAAAAGCAGCATCAAGGAAAAGCTTTTGGAATGATTGGATCGACCGTTGCTCTGGGAGAAGGTTTTGGTCCTATACTTGGAGGCTGGATCGCGGACTATGTACATTGGTCCTATCTGTTTTTCCTGCCAATGATGACGCTAGTCACACTACCTTTTTTCTTACGGACGCTGCCTGACGAACCTATGAAAAAAGGTGGGCTTGATGTTCTGGGAGGCCTGCTCTTTGTTCTTGGAATTGTTTCGTTCACTTTATTTACGACACATTACGAGTGGTGGTATTTGACCAACAGTGTCATTCTTTTCATAGGATTTGTGCTGAGAATTCGAAGAGCTAAGGAACCTTTCGTAGAACCAGCTTTATTCAAGAGGAGAAGGTTTATTGTCGGCGTATTTGTAGGGGGAATACTTCTAGGGACCGTTGCAGGATTTATGTCTATGATCCCTTACATGATGAGAGAAGTACACCAGATGCCGACAAGCCTTATTGGAGGCGGTGTTCTGTTTCCAGGAACGCTTAGCGTGATTCTTTTTGGGATCGTTGGCGGTTCTGTGGTCGATAGGCAGGGAGCTCGTTTTGTCATGGTTGCAGGGTTATTGCTTCTCGTGATGGGGCTTTTCATTGTTTCACTTTTTGCCGATCGTAGCCTCTGGATCATATCAGGAGCATTGGTTTTGATTTTTGGTGGGCTATCCTTTGTCAAAACGGTCATCTCAACCATTGTGGCAGGCTCGCTAAGTGCTGACGAATCAGGCTCAGGTATGGGTTTTTTAAATTTTTCCTGCTTTTTGGCGGAAGGGATTGGTATCGCAATTGTAGGCGGGCTACTTACACAGCTTAGGTGCAACTTTCCTATTCTCCCGATCGTTACTGACGTTGCAGCGTATTTGTACAGCAATTTGACGTTACTACTTCTAGCTGTAGTAATTACAGACGGTGCCATTTTTATGATCGTATTTAAGGGAGAAAAGGCTTCCTTGGATCATTAATAGAAAATAATAATTTTATAGAGCTGACATTGATATGTAATGATGTCAGCTTTTTTGTACAAAAAACTAAACTTTTTAAAGGGTGCATACATTGATTATTTGGACATCAACTAGATGTTTTTTGGTATTACTAAACGTTTCCTATGAGGCTGAGCATCGCGTATAATATATAGTAAATTGTTATGTACCGAGTGTGAGATTCGTTTATTTTGGTTTGGGGTGAGTGTAGTGGCATCTATTCATGAGGTGGCGAAACAAGCAGGGGTATCGGTGGCAACGGTATCCAAAGTGATTAATAATTATTCTGATGTCAGCAGCAAAACGAGGAATAAGGTGAACAAGGCGATTGAATTGCTGAACTACCAGCCGAATGTGGTTGCCCGAAGCCTCGTGAAAAAGCGTTCCTGGACGGTCGGGATGTTCCTGCTGGATTTCTTCACGAATCCTTTTATTTCGGAGCTTCTTGATGGGTTAAGAAAGTCCCTTGAAGATAGCGGTTATGACCTGCTCTTTCTATCACCGAATCTTAGCAATCCCGATTATACCTTCACTAAGCATTGCATCAGCCGCAATGTAGATGGAGTTGTCATGTTTGGTGTCGATCGAACTAATCAAAATTTTTTGGATCTACTTCAGGCTGAGATGCCGACGATGATGATCGATACCGATCTGCTGGGACCTAGAACCGGATATGTAACAGCCGACAATCGCAGAGGTGCTTACTTAGGTGTTCAGCATTTGGTGGAACTCGGACATAAACGCATCGCTTTTATTTCAGGGGATTTGGGATGTCTGGTTGGTCAAACGAGATTTTCCGGGTATCAGGAGGGGCTGCGCTCGAACGATCTTCCTTACTACGACCAATATGTGGAGGTAGAGAAATACAGCATTGAAGGTGGATATAAGGCGATGAAGCGCCTGCTACAGCTTCCGGAAGCACCGTCCGGCGTAATCTGCTCTTCAGACTATATGGCGACCGGTGCGATCGAAGCAATTCGCGAAATCGGAATGCGAGTACCTGATCATATTTCCGTTGTTGGGTTTGACAACACATTCTATGCGGAACTGTCCATGCCCAAGCTTACAACAATCAATCAGAACATTACGCTAATGGGAATGAAAGCAGGAGAGCATCTCATCCGAATGATTGAGAATCCCGATTATTCACCGCCAACGGAGATTGTCCCGGCAAATCTGATTGTACGAGACTCGACAGGAGAGTATAAGGAATAGTTTTTTAAGAATTGACAAACACAAAAACAAATTGTATTTTAATTATGGTGTAAGCGCTTAACATAAGGTCCCTTGAATCACTTCTGCTCGTTCTTGTTTCATTCCCGAGTTATGGACAAAAGTGAAAGCCTCATATTGCGTCAGAGGGGAGGAGACTGGAATAGATATGATTTTAAAAGAAGGTGGTGACCCGGAAGACGTAGGGCGATATGTTGTTAACCTGAGGAAAGCGTGGAGATGTTAATGGTTGAATCTAATTGAATCTATTGGAACAGGAGGTTTAACTAAAATTTTTATTTCATTTTCGAAAACGTTTTCGAGGATAAGTCTGAATGCTGTCACTGTTCTTGAATCCAGCCGATATGCAGATGAATATCGGGGCTACTTACCGAAATTAATCATGCCATATTAAAGGGAGAAGAGAATTATGAAAATGTCGTTCAATTCATTCACTAAGCCATTAATCTTGATCCTACTGTTCAGTTTATTAACGCTACTTTTTCAAGCGGCCATACCTGCAACGCCCGCTTCTGCAGCTGCCTGCGCAAACCCTGTAAGTTATTTCGGTGAAATGAAAGCAAGTGGAAACAAGATTAACGGCTCCAAAGCGAGTCGGCCTATGATGGTCAAAGGGTCGAGCTTCTTCTGGAGCAACTGGTCCGGTCCATTTTGGAATACCGCCACGGTGAATCGGATGGTGGATGAATTCCAAGTAGAGATCGTAAGAGCGGCATATGGCGTGGACCCCAGCGGAAATCCGTATAACACGGCCGATGAATCCAAAGTTCGTGACGTGGTCAATGCGGCAATTGCAAAGGGGATCTATGTTATTATCGATTGGCACTCACATGACGCACACAACAACGTTAACGCCGCCAAAAGTTTCTTCAGCCGCATGGCGCAGGAATACGGAAGCTATGATAACGTCATTTTCGAGATCTATAACGAACCTACGCAAGTCTCGTGGGGGACAATCAAAAGTTACGCTGAGCAAGTTATTCCAGCCATTCGTCAACATTCTGACAATCTAATTGTCGTTGGTACGCCATTCTGGTCTCAGAATGTAGACCAGGCAGCGAACGATCCCATTACATCCTCTAGTAATATCGCCTATACATTGCACTTTTACGCTGGAACTCATTTTCAGTCGCTCCGGGACAAAGCCAACTACGCAATGAGTAAGGGCATCCCGCTATTTGTTACCGAGATGGGCTTTGTTAACGCGGATGGCGACGGCGGCATTAATTACGATTCCACGAACCAATGGCTTGACTGGATGAACCAGAATAACCTGTCATGGGCCAACTGGGCGATTAATGACAAGACAGAAGGCGCCAGTATTTTCAATACGAACGGGAGTCTCACAGCAGGAGGTAACTATCTGAAAAGCATTCTAGCCGGGCACGCTCCGTATGCCGAGTGGAGGCAGAATGCGGCTTGCGGTGGCAGTAGCACAAACACATTATATGACTTCGAGGGTAGTACGCAGGGCTGGACCGGTTCGAATATATCCGATGGTCCATGGAGCGTAAACGAGTGGTCATCCAAGGGCAGTAATTCTCTTAAAGCGGATATCATCATGTCTGCTAATTCCCAGCACTACCTGCTTCTCTCACAAAGCCGCAACCTTAGTGGTAAGGCAACGCTAAGCGCGACCGTCAAACATGCATCTTGGGACTCTACAGGTGACGGACTCAATGCCAAGATTTATGCCAAGACAGGATCAGGTTGGGCTTGGTATGCTGGCAAAGCCGTCAAGATTAATTCTTCTGGAGGTACGACGCTGTCGTTCAACCTTGCATCTGTACCCAATCTTGACGATGTTAGGGAAATCGGCGTACAATTTCTTGCCTCGGCGAACAGCAGCGGTAAGTCAGCCGTTTACGTTGACAACGTTACACTTCAATAATACATTCCTAACCTTTCCTGCTAAGGGACTTCATCGCTATATTGTGAGATTGTCCTTTCGACCAAGTTATTTGCGAATAGTGGAGAAATGATGCTAGTGATAGTTGATTGATCCATAAAACAGTGTCAAATTAAAGAGGCAAGAGGCAAGAGGCAAGAGGCAAGAGGAAAGACGCAAGATAAAGCTCTTGCCCAAACCAAGTGACAAGAGCTTTATCGCATTACCGATTGTGTCAATAATATGATCTCATTACTCATGGTCTTCATGAAGTACCTGTGTTTTGTAGTTGGGAAATACAAAGATTACAAAAGCTGGTACATATACCGAATTACAAACCAAACACCTCAGTAATTAAATAAAATCAATAAGCCTCTTTTTAAGTACAACCTTATCTTAGTCTTCGGACTGGAGGAAGGTTGTTTTTCTTTGTTATAAAATAGGCATCCTTTGTTGTGTCACACAATTATTCCCTAACTAATCATTCACATTATGATATCGCGGATTTACGAGAGAAGACGGGGATTATGATGAATAAAGCAAAATTCTCATTATTGAAGATTTAGTAGCTGTCCTATTATCAAATAACATTATGACATGTACTTTTATCACAGTGACATTCCAATACATAAGAATTGTTAGATATACTTGAGCTGCCTAAGGTTAGGTCCTCAACTTTATGACATGTCTTGAGGGAGGCGTGAAATGAGAAATAAGAAGAGGGCACGTCAGAGGCCAGTATTTTGCTAGGAATGAGAAAGGATGAAATCAGGTGACTTATATTGCACAAGAGAATCGATACGAACAAATGAAATATCGGCGGATTGGACGGAGCGGTGTCAGGCTCCCGGCCATTTCGCTCGGCTTGTGGCAAAATTTCGGCGGGGACAAACCGTTTGAGGATAGTCGTGCAATGATATTACGTGCCTTCGATCTTGGTGTCTCGCACTTTGATTTGGCAAACAATTACGGACCACCTCCCGGATCGGCCGAGGAAACCTTTGGACACGTTTTAAAAAAGGACCTCGCACCTTATCGGGATGAGCTGTTTATTTCAACAAAAGCTGGCTACTATATGTGGCCTGGCCCTTACGGTGAGTGGGGATCGAGAAAAAACCTGCTTGCAAGCCTGGATCGCAGCCTTCAGCGAATGGGACTCGACTATGTCGATGTCTTTTACCATCATCGTCCCGATGGTGATACCCCCTTAGAGGAATCGATGGGAGCGCTTGCTCATGCTGTGAAAACAGGCAAAGCACTGTATGTCGGTTTATCCAATTACGGACCGGAGGAGACGAAGCAAGCAGCTGTGATCCTTAAAAACCTCGGTACACCGCTGCTCGTCCACCAGCCTATGTATTCGATGCTGAACCGGTGGATTGAGAACGGACTGCAGGACGTACTGGCTGACGTGGGAGCTGGCTCAGTGGCTTTCTGCCCGCTTGGTCGCGGACAGTTGACGGGAAAATACATCGATAAGCTGGAAGCTGAGTTTAAAACAGGCCTGCGCACGTTGAAACCAGAGGCCATATCTCAGGAGCGGATTAACAAATTCCGTGCGCTGGAGGCGATCGCGAAGCGCCGCGGTCAAACGTTGCCGCAAATGGCGTTGACATGGGCGCTGCGCGAGGGCGGTGTGGATTCGGTGCTAATCGGTGCAAGCCGTGTAGGTCAAATCGAGGAAAACGTGCAAGCAGTACACGCGGAACCGCTATCGGCAGCGGATCTTCAAGAGATCGACCAAGTTATGCATAATATCGGGGATGTCCCCTGGTAATGTCATGGCAACAACACGATTCATTAAACGAAACAAATCAGTCGAGGCTTGAAAGACCCATTGAGCTGTCTCTTTTAAGCCTTGCGCGAAAGTATGATGGAGAAAGTCCTTTCACTTTTTTAAACATTTTGGAGAACAGTAGCGGGTCGCTATAACCAACAGAATAGGAGACTTCCGTGATGGACAGCTGCGAATTGTCCAGCAGATCGCCTGCTTTGTCCATCCGGAGGTTCAACAGGTATTGTTGTGGGGAAACATTAAGAATCTCCTTGAAAAGGACGGATAGATAGACACGATCAATCCCAACTATGTGTGCGACCTCGGAAATGGAAACTCTTTGGTTATAGTTCATTCGAATAAACTCGACCGCTTTACGAATGTAGGCGTCTTTGGGCCGTACCTCGGGCAGTAGTTGACTCGTAGCAACCAACATATCAATCCAATCGGCGAGTGACCTGAACAAAATGCTCTGTCTTCGTAGTTCACTGGTGCTGTGGTTCACGTCGCAGGCAGAAAATTCATCCAAATAAGAATCAAACCAAAACAATGGGGAGTACCTGAATACGGGATGAAGGGGAGAAATGTGCGCCTGCTCGAATAGAGGTATAACCCCGTTACCCGAAAAGGCTATCCAAGAATAAATCCAAGGATCAGTTGGGTCCGCTTCCATGTAACAAAGAATGTTGTCGTATACGATAAAGCCTTCGCCTTGCTGAAGATGAAAGGTCTTTCCGTCAATCTGGTAAACGCCTCTACCCGCATGGATAAACATGATTTTGTATTGTCCTTTGATGCCGGGCCCCCAAGAATAGCTGGGTTCACAAACTTGTTTGCCGTGATAACAGTAACAAATATCCATCTGGTTGCTTTCCTCCTATAATAGTACATCATGACATATAAGATCCTGAAAGTCACTTGCGAAATGAGTTCACTTATAAAGAGTATAATGCTTGATCAGTTCCTTACGGACTATACGAATCGTCAAACAGATGAATACGGTGGATCTATTGAAAACCGGATACCAGTTATTGCGAATGGCCAGCTTGATAATCCTGATAAGGCTGCCACAATCATTGGGCAAGGGTTTGCTGACGTAATTGCGTTGGAGAAAGGCGTACTTGCAAATTATGATTGGATAAAGAAGGCTAGAAATGGTAAACCGTTATCTGAGCTGGATCAAAATAAAGTTTTAAGACCGGATGCAACCATTAAGGATTTCGAGATTAGTCAATAAGATGATCATTGCGTAACCAACCATTTGGAGGTACGGATATGATGAGGACGTAGCTGGGATAAAATCGGAAGAACCATCGAAGGATGAAAAGTCCAGAGCGGTGGTTCTTTTTTTCTTTTGTTACCTATGCCATCATTATAGATGGAGGGCGATGAACAATGTTCCAAGATTTTAAGCTCGTTGGTGACCGTCCGGTCGCGATACAAGTAAAAGAATATATTAAACGTTTAATTATAAAAGGGACGTTTCATAAGGATCAGAAGCTACCCTCCACACGAGAAATGAGCAGTGTGCTCAAGGTGAGTCGCAATACAGTTATTACAGCCTATGAAGGCCTGGAGGACGATGGATTTACGTATACAATACCGAGTAGAGGCAGCTATGTGGCCGCTATGGTGGACCTTTTGGTTGCGGATAACGGAGGGGCTGACGCCTCCTTCGCCTGGCAGATTGATTGGAAGACAAGAATGAGCAAGTACGCTGTAACGGCTGCAGAGCTTGATATGATGAAGCAGGGCATTCGCGCCCCAAGAGGAATCATCTCGTTTACAAGCATCGCACCGGATGAGCAGCTGTTTGATCTGGGAGATGTAAGGCGAGCCTTTATGGATCGGATGGCAATCGAAGGGCAGGTGCTGCTCAACTACGGCTATGCCAAGGGTTACAAACCACTGATCGATTACCTGATGAGATATATGGAGAATAAGGGCGTCGATATAAGCGGCAAGGATCTACTGATTACAAGCGGTTTTACAGAAGGCTTCGATATTGTGCTGTCGGCACTTCGCCCTTCAGCGCGCCGCGGTACAGTAATTTGTGAAAATCCGACCCATCACACAGCGATCAAAAATTTAAAGCTACAAGGCTTTGAGATTACCGGCATTCCAATGGAGCGGGATGGTATTAATGTGGAGCAGCTTGAAGCGGTATTGCAGAAGCAGACAAATAGCTTCGATCTCGCCTATTTGACTCCTTCCTATCACAATCCTACAGGCATTGTCATGTCGCCGGCAAAGCGCAGCGCTGTAATGAATTTAATGATGCGCTATCAGATTCCGGTGATTGAAGATGGTTTTAATGAGGAGCTGCGCTATTCAGGAGCGCATATTGCGCCACTAATAGCAACAGCAGGGCGAGGGAACGGAGTCATCTATATTGGCAGCTTCTCCAAGGTGCTGTTTCCTGGCTTGCGAGTAGGCTGGGTGCTTGGAGATCGAGCGCTGATTGACACTCTGGAAAGCATTAAGCGTGCGCGCACCATTCATACCTCAACAATCGACCAATCGATATTATATCAATATTTGCTCAATGGAAATTTTGAGAAATATGTAAAAAGAGCACGTATGGAATATAAGCGCAAATACGAGCTTACGAAGGCATGCTGTGAGACCCATCTCTCTGAGGCGCAACTATCTGGCGATGGGGGCTTGCATGTGTTTCTTACCTTCCCGGCAGGTGTAAATACGCGCCAGTTGCTTGAAGCATGCATAGATCAAGGTGTTATATATACACCTGGAGACAAGTTTTTTATACATGAAGGTGAAGGGACGAATACTTTGCGGCTTGGCTTTTCCCGAGTAACGGATGAACAGATCGAGCGGGGTATTCAGATTATAGGCCAACAGGTGCGTAACTTTCATAAGGCATGTGGTCATAAGAACAATCCGTAACTGCACTATGATTTTTTAAGAAAATGGGGTGTCATGATGAAGATTGGCGTTACTATGGGGGGTACTTCCACTGAGCGTGAGGTTTCTCTGCAGACAGGTCAAGAGATGCTGAATCATTTGGATCGCAGCCGCTATGAGGTGGTTCCAATTGTGATCGATCAGCCAGCAGATTTAATCGCACAGGTTCAGAACACAGGCATCGATTTTGCGTTGTTGGCGCTGCATGGTCAATATGGCGAAGACGGCACGGTGCAGGGAGCGCTGGAGACACTGGGCATTCCCTATACAGGGAGTGGTGTTCTGGCAAGCAGCCTGTGCATGAATAAGCAGCTGTCCAAGATGCTGCTGAAGTCGGCAGGGGTGCTTACGCCTGCAGGCCTCTGCTGGCAGGGAATGGGCGATTATGATCAGCAAGCGGTAGAGCAGTTGGGTTATCCCGTTATTGTGAAGCCGAATATGGGAGGATCCAGCATCGGCATCCAGCTTGTGCATAATGGGAAGGAGCTTCACTCGGCTATTCAGAAGGCTTGTGCTTTGGATCAGACGATTTTGGTTGAGCCTTTTATTCAAGGGACGGAGCTTACCTGCTCAATTGTGGATGGCGAGGTATTACCGATTATCAGGATTCGCTCTGCCCATTCTGAATGGTTCGACTATAAAGCGAAATATGAGACCGGCGGTGCTGAGGAGAAGGTGATCCAGCTTCCTCCCGTTATTGAGCAGCGTGTGCGCGAGACGGCGCTTGCCAGCTATCGGCTGCTGCAGTGCAAGGTGTATGCAAGGATCGATATGATTTTGTGCCAGGATGTACCTTACGTTTTGGAGGTAAACACCTTACCCGGAATGACCGCTAACAGCCTACTTCCGAAGAGTGCAGCTGCAGTAGGCATAACCTTTACGCAGCTGCTGGACCGTATTATTACTAGCTCACTTCATGAGCGAAAACGGGAATGGGAGAAGGTTTAACATGTTTGATGGATTAGACCAGCTAGAATACCTTGATACGGAAGCTTTCATCTGAGAGAACATCGGAAGACTTTTTGTTCATCCTAAAGAGAATTTAATGGTCTATAAAGTAAAGGGATTAGACAGAAAATGGCGAAATATTGTTATAATGGTTAGAACGGAACAGCGTTAAACTGATGTAGATTTGAAGGATGTTGCAGCATTAATGCAACTTGATTTTGCTTCAAGATGGGGAGGTGTTCACATCTCTATTCGCACCTTATAAAACTGTAGGAGAACGAATACGAAAATGAATATTTTAATCAGAGAAGTGAAGGCTGAGGACGGTGAGTGTAGCACTAACATTGATGGTAGATTTATCGTGGATTCTACCCTTGTTTTGCAATTAACGGGACAGCAAATCGAATATACGGTGAAGGAGAGGCCTATTAGTAAAAAAAGCTACGATGATGATCAGTTTGAGGAAGACACAGTTGAGGATTATTCGAATTATATCGACAATCCCGATCAGATCATATATTTAGCGCTCGTAAATAATCAAGTCGTAGGTCAAATTGTTCTGAAAAGGAATTGGAATAAGTATGCATATGTGGAAGATATCAAAGTCGACAAGCTATATAGAAGCTTCGGTATCGGTAAGGAACTAATCGAACAGGCTAAACGCTGGGGGAAGGATGGCGGAATGCCAGGAATCATGCTGGAGACACAAAGTAATAATGTTCGCGCTTGTAAATTCTATGAAAGTTGCGGTTTTGTGATCGGTGGATTCGACTCCTACGTCTACAGAGGCCTAGATAAAGAAAGTGACGAGATCGCGATCTATTGGTATCTGATGTTTGATTAGAACGACAAATTTATTTGAATAAAGGAGGACAAAAAGATGACTAAAAAGAGAATGGAATGGGAGGAAGGGAATTGGATCAATTCACCTCTATATGCCCGGAAAGAAGGAGATTTCCTTAAGGTTGCGCCTGAAAAGGGAAGAGATTTTTGGAAAAAGACATTATATGGTTTTGAATTTGAAGATGGGTCCGCTTTATTATCGGATTGGAATAACAACACGGCGGTGGAAGTATCGTTTCAACTCGCCTCCTTTACGGAGCTTTATGATCAGGCAGGTATTTTGTTATACCATGGCCCCGAGCAATGGATTAAAGCGGGGATAGAAATCAATGATGGCATTCCTCAGCTTTCCACAGTCGTAACCGCTGGGTATTCTGACTGGTCGCTTGCGGCTGTGCCGGAGTGGGTTGGTGAAGAAGTCACCCTCCGCGCTTCCATAATCAAGGATGCTGTGGTCATTCGCGCACGGACGGAGAATCATGGATGGCGAACGATTCGTGTGGCGCGTTTTCCCTACACCACTGGAAATCAGGCAGGTCCATATACCTGTTCGCCAACCCGTGAGGGCTTTGAGGTTACCTTTACTCGCTGGCACTTTACAGAGCGGGACCAAGACCTTCATAGTGATCCTCCTGTAGAACATCATTGAAGAACGAATGCACAGCTGAGCACAGCAATATGAGATACGATAAACTAGCTTATATGCACATAAAATAATGATTAAGAGTAAGTGTCTCATAATAAAATATATTGTAATGGACCCAAAAGGGAAGATGTGTATTTTGGTGTGAAATCCGGGACTGATAAGGAAGACCAAAGCGGAAAACTACTACTTGACACAATAAAATACATACTCTAAAAACTCCGATTTTGTCTTTCCTAAGTTCAGTTTTTTACGCAACAGACATGAGGTTGAAAAATATTTGATGTAAAGCACGCCCCATAGAGTACACACAGGGTAGTCTAAATGACATACTCTACTGTGTATTCTATGGGGCATAATTATATCTCTTCTCATCCATTTTAAAGATCAGCGGTTTAATATATTTATAGAGGAGTTATGCCTACCAGCATCTTACGGTCCTTCTCTTGGCAGATAACTATTCCCCGAATGGCAAGCTCTCTTTAAGCGCCCACAGGTCATCATAGCTGGAAATACGGTGATCTGCCTTGGATAAATCCTGCTGGCCCGAGCCTGGGTTGTGTAAACCAATGCAGCGCATACCAGCACTCTTGGCTGCATGAACACCATTTCGTGAATCCTCAATAACAATACAATGGTCCGGGGCTATGCCAAGTAGTTCGGCGGCATATAGGAAGATGTCTGGTGCCGGTTTACCCTGGGATACCTCTTCTCCAGTGATTCGAATATCAAAGTAACGGCCAAGTCCCGTTTTTTCCATAATGAGATCAATCAGCGACCGCGGAGAGGAAGAGGCTACTGCAATCGGAATTCCTTTTTCCTGTAGCCAGTCCAGCCACCGTTCCAATCCGTCGATCGCCATCAGGCCCTCATATGCTGTTATGGTCTGCATCACATTTTTTCGGTGATAGGCAAGTGCCTCTTCCAATGTATTAGTAAGTTGATGCCTGTCCAGCACTTGACGCCACATGGATTCGAGTGTCACTCCAACATAGGTGTGATGCTCTTCTTCCGTCATGGGTGCACCGAAATGGGCAAAGGAGCTGCGTTCAACCTCAAAATAAATCGGTTCGCTGTCTACCAACACCCCATCCATGTCGAAAATGACCGCTTTGACCGGAACGGACGCTGATAGGTCTCCTGTGCATTCATGATTCGTCGGTGTAACATGATGAATGCTCGTCATGTCCATTCTCCCCCTTGTTAGTAGCTAATTTAGTTGCCGGAGCCATTCGATTGCAGCACAATCTTGATCGCCTGAGACGAAGGCTGAAGGGTCCGCTCGCTGATATTACATCCAAGTGTCTTAAAGGCTTCATGGTAATCATCAAGCGGATACGAGTGGGTAATGATTTTTTTTGCGGGAATGATTTGCTGCTCAATTAGATAATGCGCCGTGGAGAACGTGCCCAGAGAATCAATCGAGCCGATGATTTTAAGGCTACGGTCAACGACCTCCTTCGGATTAAACGAGCTTATCCCATCTCTCAGCCCCACCAGCATCAAATACCCGCCGCTCGCAAGCTGGCTTAATACCTCAGTGCCGACCACGCCTGTGGTATCCACAATCATGTCCACCTGATTCTTTAACGGTGCTAGCTCATGAATGGCCGACTCCAGTGTGGCGTGCGCGGACCATCGCTCAGGGGCAATGGAATCCGCTATGGCGAGCCGCTCCTCCGAGATGTCAACGAGGCAACCAGTTACTCCTTTCGAAGCAAGAGCATAGCTGTACAGAATCCCGATTGGACCTGCGCCTATAATAACAGTGGTGAAGTTCGGCAGCAGGTTAATCTGGTTGATCCCGGTTAGCATACAGCTCAGCGGTTCGGTCAGCGTCGCTTCTTCGTAGCTGATATGATCCTTCAGCTTGTACAAAAAACGGTCCTCAGTCACATAATAATCGGTGAACGTACCGTCGGCGCTGACTCCGGTCTCTGTTACGGCTTTATGTGTGCAATGATTCTGTCTTCCTGTCCGGCACATTTCGCATTGACCGCAGTAATATGTTGGATCAATCACCACACGGTCCCCAGGCTGCAGTGAACTGACGGCTGATCCTACAGCGATCACATCCCCCGCTGATTCGTGGCCCAAGATCGTGGACGGCACGGCATGATATTTGCCGCTAATGATACCTAGATCCGTACCGCATACGCCTGTCGCCCGAATCCGGACAAGTACATCGTTATCTTTTTTAATCTCCGGGATAGGTCTTTCTTCAAGTGCGACATCCCAAGCTGATTTGTATACCAGTGCAAGCATGAATAATTCCTCCTTTTGTCTATTGGGCAGATCGTTAGTGAAGGGTAGCAAGAACGGTGTCAAGCCGTTTAACAATTTCGACAATCTCATCTTCTGTAGCCGTGAGGGAAGGTCTCACTTTGACCACGTTGCCATAACCGTAACGGGAACCTCTGAGAATTAATTGCTGTTCCTCAAATGCACGATCGATAATTCCATTGCTTTTCACTGCATCCGGGGCATCGTCCTCGTCTACAATTTCCAGTCCCCACATCAGTCCGACACCGCGAGCCTCACCAATGCAATCATGCTTGTCGGCCATCTCGGTCAGCAGGGATCCGAGCAGGCTACCTTTGGACCGGACGGCTTCCAGAAAACCGGGTTCGGTTACAACCTCCAGCGTGGATTTGGCCGCCGTGACCGAGATCAGATTGCTACCCGAGGTAAAGGAATGCTCGTGCTTCTCCAGGACATCGAGACGAGACTGCATCAAAACCGCCGCAACCGGGACACCAATACCGCCCAGACCCTTGGCGAGAGTAATAATATCCGGCTGGATGTCAAAAAGTTCACTTGCGAACATGTAGCCTGTCCGCCCAATACCAGTCTGCACTTCGTCAGCAATCAGAATCATCCCGTGCTCGTCGCATAACTGACGGAGGCGCTTGAAATACCCTGCAGGCGGGATGATATTACCTCCGTTGCCCAGAATGGGTTCAATAATCATGCAGGCCACAGAGCCTGAGCTTGCATATTCAATCGCGTCCGATATGGCTTCAATACAATGATGACCACACTTGTCTGGTGAAGAATTAAAGGGACAACGATAGCAGTAGGGGGCAGGTACATGCAGAGAATATGCCGCAGTTGAATTGGGAAAATTCTTGCGGCGAAAGGCGTTACCGGAAATGCCTGTTGCGAACTGGGTCTGTCCATGATGTGACAGATGCAAGCTGATGATATCAGTTGCTCCGGTATATTTCTGGGCCAGTTTCACAGCACATTCATTCGCCGTGGAGCCGGTAATATCTCTCATCCATCCGGCGTCGATGCCGTTCGGGGCATATTGGATTAGATGGTCTAGGACTTCTTCGACGTAAGGCTCGGTAAAGGATGAAGACATGTGGGCAAGATTGGCGACTTGCTCCTGTACTTTGGTAACGACATGAGGGTGATTATAACCGAGCGACAGATTGAAGGTGCCAGATACGCCATCCAAATACTCCTTACCTGAATCGTCAATCAAAGTAATGCCTTTTCCGTATCTGAAACGTTCTTTGGTCAAGGTATGCACGATATTTCCCCTCCATATCAGAATATACATTTCATTAAGTCATCCTTAAAAAGAGTAACGCCCTATTACAGCATAACGAGGCTGAACTCACCTCCTACAAATAAGAAATTCACCTTCCTTATCCTAATGGACAAAGAAGCTACAATTTGACTGTTCCTGCGATTTCACAGATATGAGAGATAATCGCAACAACAGAATCTGCCCGAAAAGCAAAAACGCGATAGGCCTCACCTCCCCTAAGAACTAAAACAATATCATCCTTCCTTGCCCTGATGGACAAGCGAGTCAATTACTCGGCTGCCCCGATTATTCCACAGATGCGTGAGTATAAGTGCCAGCAGCAAAATCAGAGTAAATCCTCCTAAAATCCAGAGGCTAGCCGCCACTGGCCATTCGCTCATGCTCCAGCCTATTACATATTGAAGCACTGATCCGCCAATTCCGCCCGACGCAATCAGAATGCTGGTTGTTCGCTCGGTCATTCCCGGAATGAGTACGTTGGCGTAGACAAGCGCGATACAGAAGAGACCAGACATGAATATCCCTGCGCAAAAAATGAGAAGGTATGTAGCCCATTGGCTGGATATAAACACCATAGCGACTAAGAAACAGAAAGTTCCAATTGCACTCCATAGCAGATAAGGAATATATCCTGCTGATTCTGCAATCCTTCCTGAGAACATACGACCAATGATCATTGCAATCCAAAGAACGCTGACACCTAGCGAGGCAACAGATCCCTGAAGTTGTAGCGTTTCTGTCAGAATAGAAGGTAGGAAGTTCATGAGCCCCAGTTCAAGACCCATATAAACAAAGAAGAAAATAATGAAGATTCCTAGCAATACACGGTGCTGTCCTGAGTAATGGGCTTGTTCAACTGAACGCTCAGTAGTTCGGATGTCTGCTTGGGTGAGGTGAGTGGAGGCGGAAACAGGCATGGTAAGCCAAAATAGCAATAGGATAAAAGTGAGAAGGGAGATGGTGTAAAAGGTTAGATTCCATATTCCAAACCAGATATACAGGCTAACGATCGCAGGCATAAGCAGTGCACCAAGTGCAAAATAGACATCCAGCTTGGACATGGCTACGGCTTTTTGTTCTTCCGTGAACTCAATTGTAAACGCTCCGATAGATGATTCAATAATGCCTGAGCCGAAGCCAATCCAGATGGCCATTGCGATGACCCAATTCCATGAGGGCAGTACACCCAAGATAGTACATGCGATGACAATACTCCCCAAGGCAATAGCAAGCATGGACTTGCGGCCCATATGTAGAGCCATGAAGGGAGTGAGCAGAACGCCGACAAGAAAGCCGAAAAACTGCAAGAACAGCAGTAATCCACCATCGCTGTACCCCCGTCCATAGTGAGGCAGCAAAGTCGGCAGTAATGCCCCCAGCACAACGCTGGTGACACCGATTAACAGATAGAAAGCACAACTTAAAGCGAAAAGTCTCTTCAAGGCCTGTCCCTCCATAAGGTCATATTTTTTTATATGAGCATTGTTTTTACTAGAATATACCATTACTCTGGAAAAGTATATATACAATTCCACAGAAATTGTAAAAATAAATCGATAGACTCTTAATAATATGCGTCATGCTCCTTATCAACGTGATACACATCAGTTTTATCTTGAAGGCACTATATACTTTCGTACAATTGACTTTGATTTAGAAGTTGATCCATCCTTCAAATGAACGGTTGATTAAAAACATTAAAAGGATCTTTCATGCGTTTGGGAGGAAAAGTTGCGGTCGTTATAAGAATTACAAATCCCCCTGACCAAAGTTTCGTGGCAGGGGGATTGCTTTAATATAAGTTCTAGTTCACATACTTCTCTATCGTACTTCGGACTGCTCCGGGACCTGCCAGCATTTCATGAAACATGGCTTCAATCTTGTCGCCCAGACCAATCTCATATAATCGGACGCCGAACAGTTTTTCATCCTCAAGGAGGCAGCGAACCTTGGAGGTCTGATCGCCTAGCTTCGTATTCTGTAAATATCCCTGCAATGTATTCAGTAACGGGTCGGGACTGAGTGTGAAGGGTGCTCCTTGATCATCCAGCCCCAGCAAATAGCGACACCAAATCGCAATGGTCAGGGGGATGGCAGTCAAGTTCGCAGGATCAAGACCTGCTGTGCTAACATAAGACTTTATGGTTTCACCAAAACGGATGCTCATCTTTTGAGAGGTATCTGTTGCAATCCGCTGTGGTGCATCCGGAATATAGGGATTGGCGAAGCGTTCCTGCAATACCTCGTCAATGAATGCTTTCGGTTGGATAATTCCGGGATCAACCACAACAGGCAAGCCTTCCTTGTAGCCGATGGTTTCCACCAGACGACGCAAGGTGTGATCCTTCATTTCATCTGCAATGAGTTGATACCCGAGTAGACACCCGGAGAGGGCCAGCGCTGTATGTAGCGGATTGAGACAGGTAGTCACTTTCATCTTCTCCACTTTGTCCACCGTATCCCGATCCGTGAAGATGATGCCAGCTTCCTCCAGGGCAGGTCTCCCGTTTGTAAACTTGTCTTCAATGACCAAATACTCGCTAACCTCAGCATTGACAAAGGGAGCCGTATACGTATGTCTGGTGGTAACGATCATCTCCATGTCGGCCAACCCCAGCTCCCGAAGAGCAGACTGTACCTGTAAGGAAGGGCGGGGGGTGATTTTATCAATCATAGTCAGCGGGAAGGTTATTTTCTCCTCATTCTGCAGATAGTCTACAAACCCTTTCTCAACTAGACCTCTGTGATTCCACTCCTTGGCGATAGTAAACATACTATCCTTTAACAGATCGCCGTTATGGGAGCAATTATCCATGCTTACAAAGGTCATTGGAAGCTGCCCCTTCAGATAACGCTGATAGACAAGCGAAGTAGCTATGCTCATCACATGCACCGGCTGTTCAGGACCATTCGCTAAATCCCTCTCTACAACAGCCAGATACTTACCGTCGGGCCCGGTGAGGACGTATCCTTTTTCCGTGACAGTAAAGCTGGCCATCTGCAGAGTCGGATTTTCAAATATTTCAATCAGACGGAGGTAGTCGACCGGACGATTCTTTTCTGCTACGAGGCTCTCAACGACGCTTGCGATCATACTTTTGTGAAATTTTCCGTCTGCACTCATCAACACCAGTAAGGTTAGACTGTCGTAAGGCTTATAAGCTTTGTCGATCATTTCAAAATCAAAGGCTTCGGCCGCAATTATACCTGTATCCGCTTTCAAACTATTCAGCAGCTGTTGCTGTGCATTGGCTACGAACCCCCGAAAAATATTGCCTGCGCCAAAATGCACCCATTGCGGTCTAACTCGGGTATTATGGGCTACAAGCTCCAAATCATATTTTGGCAGTTCAATACCTGCTGCTTCCCAGACCGTCCTGTCTAAAAGGCTTTTCCGGTTAAGCTGGAGCATCTATTTCACTCCCTTGTTGTTTTGAGCCAGACTATCCCAGACACCAAGCAAGTACATAACTCCCAGTGCACGGTCATACAAACCGTAGCCTGGCCGACAATTCTTTTCTTCTCCCCATAGATGTCTGCCATGGTCTGGGCGCACATATCCCTGATAGCCGTTCTCGTGATAAGCTCTAACTACTTCCGGTACATCGACGCTTCCGTCCTTTCCACGGTGTGACACTTCAATAAAGTCGCCATTTTCGAACACCTTAACATTACGAATATGCGCAAAATGAATACGATCATGGAACTCCCGAATCATAGCTGGCAAATCATTCTCAAGATTAGTCCCCAGTGAGCCTGTGCAGAAGGTTAGACCGTTATAAGAACTGTTCACTGCATTTAAGATACGCCGGATGGTCTCACGACTCCGAACAATTCTCGGTAACCCGAAGATGGGCCATGCCGGATCATCAGGATGAATGGCCATCTTGATGTCAACCTCCTCGCAGACGGGGATAATGCGCTCAAGAAAATACTTTAGATTGTCAAACAGCTTGTCTTCAGTGACTTCCGCATAAGCAGCAAACAGTTCATCCAGTCTCGCCAACCGCTCCGGTTCCCAGCCTGGCATCGTGAACTTCCCTGCTCCCTTGAGAATCCGATCCACCATTTGGCGGGGATTATCGGTAATGGCAGCCTTTTCATAAAACAGAGCGTTAGATCCATCAGGTAGTTCTTTATACAACTCTGTTCTGGTCCAGTCAAAGATAGGCATAAAGTTATAGCAAATCACCTTGACTCCCACCTTGGCTAATTTGCGAATGGTGTCAATATAAATGTCAATGTATTGATCGCGGGATGGGAGGCCGATTTTGATATCATCGTGGACATTTACACTTTCTACGACCGCCGTACTAAAGCCCTTGCTTGTAATCTGCTCAGCTACCTTCTCAATTCGTTCCATTTCCCATACTTCACCCGCTACCTTATCATGTAAAGACCAGACAATACCCATAACTCCCGGAATTTGCCGGATATGATCCAGTGTAATATTGTCGTTGCCTTCTCCATACCATCTCCAGGTCATGTTCATAAAGATACCCTCCCTGATTTTATTGGCAATCTTGTATACAAGATCGGTTTGATCATAAAGTACAAAGTTTGCTCTTGTCAATGACAATTTTAGAGGGGTTCAACACATCAAAATGTTTTATAATAAGTCTAGATTTATAAAGTGAAGGCAGGAATGATATGTTTACAAAGGAAGAAATCAAGCAGCTTTTGAAAAATGATATTTTGTCGATGACTTTAAAGCCTGGTACTCTGCTCAGCGAGACGACCTTGTCAGAACGCTTCCAGTTGTCCAGAACTCCGCTGCGCGATGTATTGAAGCAGCTTGCACTGGAATCTTATATTGATATTTATCCCAAGAAGGGGAACATTGTCTCTTATATCGATCTGGAGTCCGTAGAACAAATGAGCTACTTGAGAAGCGCAGTGGAAAAAGAGATTATGAAGGAGC
The DNA here is from genome assembly GCF_025846815.2 of Paenibacillus sp. BT-177. Lineage (NCBI taxonomy): Bacteria > Bacillati > Bacillota > Bacilli > Caryophanales > Paenibacillaceae > Paenibacillus > Paenibacillus sp. BT-177. Next base: position 43,943 of record NZ_JAOYTP010000015.1, read on the forward strand.
TTTCTACGCAATTTGCATTAAGCGATATACAGAAGCTGAGCGAAATTCTGGACAGACAGAGGGCTGTCATTGATGAAGATCATGCTACGGATCAATTTCTCATTTTGGACGATCGGTTCCACCAAACTATGTTCCAATTGGTAGGCCGAGAATTTCTTTGGCAGCTAATTCAGCAATCAAATGTTCACTATATCAGATATCGCAAGCTGCATATGCTGCAAGCAGGGAAGCTGATGGAAATCTGGCATGAGCACCAAACCATGCTTGAATATATGTTGAATCAGGAAACGAGCAAAATGGATGATCTGGTTCACCATCATCTCAGAAAGGATATACATTCTCTCGAATTTCTCCGGCAGTTCGCTGACTATATCAAGAAATAATGCTGGTGTGCGTTATTCATATTTTGCTAATGAGTTTAGTTGTTTGCCGTCAAGTGGTGGTTGGAATTAAAGGATTTTGATAGGAATTCGAGATCTTGTATACAAGATAGGGCGTTGTTGACACACTAAGCCTCTTGCCGCTTCGCAATTGTAAAATAGAAGGGCAAGGGCTGGAAAATGAAGATTCTACACCCCCGAATAGGCCATGAAACCACCATCGATAGGAATGACTGCACCTGTCACAAAACCGGAAGCGGTTTCATCGACCAGCCAAAGTAGCGTTCCGAGGAGGTCTTCAGGTTCACCGAAACGGCGCATTGGGGTGTGGGCAATAATCTTGGCCGAGCGCTCGGTAAGCGAGCCGTCCTCGTTGGTGAGCAATTGTCGGTTCTGCTCTGTCAGGAAAAATCCGGGGGCAATGGCATTCACCCGAATGCCGGATTCGGCTAGATGTACGGCCAGCCACTGGGTGAAGTTGTTGATGGCGGCTTTGGCAGCGCTGTAGGCGGGAACCTTGGTCATCGGGCTGGGAGCGCTCATGGAGGATATGTTAAGGACCACAGCGCCAGGTCGCCCGATCATGCTTTTGGAAAAAATCTGTGTTGGGATTAAAGTCCCGATAAAATTTAAATCAAGTACATTGCGGAAGCCAGGCACACTGAGATCGAAAAAGGTAGTGATTCCAGGCTGGTTCAGATCTTCAGGATGAAACGTCTCCAGACTCGTATTCGCACTGGGGTGGTTGCCACCTGCCCCATTGATTAGAATATCGCACGGACCGAGCAGGCGGCGGACCGTCTCCTCAGCCTGCTTCACGCTTTCGACATCGGTCACATCGCAGGCAACCGCGATGGATTCTCCGCCGCTTACACAAATTTCCTTTGCTATCAATTCGCCCTTATCAGCAGTACGGTTCAAAATGGCGACCTTGGCACCCTGACGGGCAAGCTCCTTGGCCATGGAGCTGCACAACACGCCGGAACCGCCGGTTACCACAACTGTTTTTCCGGACAAAGCCGGATGCAGGGGAAGACTAGTCAATTTACATTCCTCTTTTCGTTGGAAGATAAGCCCGTATTACGCTTATTCGCGTCCCACAAGCTGTCATGAATTTTAGTCTAAAACGATAACAGATGATCTTATCTAGCTTTCTTTCTAAATTCGCTAGGTGTCATGAATATCGTTTGTTTAAAGATCTTACAAAAATACATGGACGAGTTGAAGCCACATTCGTTACCAATCTCGAGTATCGTTAACTTTGTATTGATCAGTAAGTTGCAAGCATGTTGAATCTTAATATTATTTAAATATTGAATAACCGTAAGTCCCGTGACTTCTTTAAAACGATGACACAAATAATATTTGGACATGTAAAACGACTTTGCGATTTCTTCGATTTTGGTGATTTTGTTATAGTTTTGGTTGATATACGACAGAATAGGTCCAAAGTTAGCGTACTTGGAAGACTGCTGCTCCACGGTTTGGGAATCCTTATTATTATTTAATAGAGATAACAGTTCAGCTAAAAGTATAAAAATACGATCACTCTCACCCGAGACGTTTTCTTTCTCCAGGGAATTCAATAGCCTTTTCACTTTCGCAACCACTTCTTGGTTCAAAGAGATGATGATTTCTGTATCAAAGCAGCCTAATAAAGATTTTATCGCCCGCTCCGTAAAATATAATCGCAAGAAACGCTCCGTAAAATAGACACATGTTCTGGCACAGCCTTGATTTTGGTAGCTTCTATGGAACAAATTTGGTTTGAACAGTGCAACATCATGCAGCTCAATGTCATAGATGGAGTCCTGGATCAAAATCTGATGGTACCCTTGTTCTAGAAAATAAAGTTCATATGCATCGTGATAATGAAAATTGGTCATGTTGTGGTCTGCATCATGGACGACATACTCGATTGAAAATAGGGGATGTATACGACTTACATCAGCAATCATCGCTCAACCTCCATCCTATAGCAATATAATATAACAAATCGATAATTCGGCAACATATTAAAAGATTATTGCTTGGTATTCAGGTATAGTTTAGCTACCAGATTTTCTTCCGAATGGACCACATGAGGAGGTTAGACACTTGAAATCACACCAAGGAACCCAGAATGAATTTGAACTGTTGAAAAGAAATCACACGGTGCCTGTTTTTGTTTCCGAAACGGAAAACAGCGCGGTGCATCTTTCCTTTTGCAATCTTATGCGAGATATTGATTGGGTTTGCGGTTGTAAGCTATTGCGAGCAAAAGAAATGGATCAAAGCAGCATCGTGATCGGCACGATCACAGACAATGAGCCGTTACTCGCTTATCTGCAAGAAAAAGGGGTATCGCTGAAAAAACTAGCGCTGGAGGATGGCTCGTATCGGTGGGAAGCGTTTCTTCAGGAAGTCATTGACGGTGTCTTATATATCATAGGAACCGACAGGCGCGGTACCATCTTCGGAATCTATGACTTGTGCGAGGCAATGGGTGTGTCTCCGTGGTATTACTGGGCGGATGTACCGGTGAAAACCTACGATGTATTTTGTCTGCCTTTGGACTACTCCAAAGCAGATTGGCCAGCGGTTCAGTACCGGGGGATTTTCCTGAATGATGAGGAAGAGCATGATGACTGGGCCAAGATTCATACGCAAGATGGCACGATCGGGCCTGCCGCGTATCAATCCATTTTCGAACTTTTACTTCGACTGAAGGCCAATTTCATCTGGCCTGCCATGCATGTGAATTATTTTAATGAGAATCCCGAAAATGGAGCACTCGCTGAAAAAATGGGGATTGTTGTAGGCACGTCGCATTGCGATATGTTGCTTCGCAGCAACCAGAATGAATGGGAGCCATGGCTTGCAGCCAAGGGTTATGACGACGCCTCATACGATTATTCCATCGAAGGCCGAAATCGCGAGATTCTACAGGAGTATTGGCGGGAAAGTGTCGAGAAGAATAAAAATTACGAAGTGTGTTATACGGTTGGCATGCGTGGAATCCATGATTCGGGATTTCATACGCAGGCCATTGATGAGGACAATTCCATGACTAAGGAAGAACGGGCAGAAGCCAAGTGTTCTCTGCTAGGAAAGGTCATACAAGATCAAAAGCAAATTCTCAAGGACGTGATCGGCGAATCAAAAGAAAATGCTTCATTACAGACATTTATCCCGTACAAAGAAGTACTAGAGCTATATGACCGAGGTCTTGATATACCTGAAGGTGTGACTCTCATTTGGGCAAACGACAACTTTGGGCATATGCGCCGATACCCGAATGAGAAGGAACGGCAACGCAGTGGAGGCAACGGTTTGTATTATCACAACTCTTACTGGGCAGCTCCAGGAACGGCGATGAGCTATCTCTTTATCAATTCAATTCCATTGGCCCATACAGGGAATGAATTGAAAAAATCTTATGAATCCGGAATCCGAAAATTGTGGATTCTGAATGTTGGTGGGTTGAAGCCCCTTGAACAGGATATGGAATTCTTTTTGCGATCTGGCTGGGAAGCCGGCAAAGAGGTAGGAATGACCAAGAATGCATCCCAATTCGTCGAATCTTGGATAAACGCCAATTTTTCCGGCAACCACGGACCTGAAGCTGCGGAATTATATGAAACATTTGCACAGGTCACTAATGTACGAAAGATCGAACATATGCAATCCAATGTGTTTTCACAAACTGTATTAGGTGATGAAGCAGGGCGCAGATTAATGCGGCTGGAGGATATTTTTCGTCGAGGCAATGCCATAATGTACAGCCTTCCGGTCCAGGAGCGGGCTGCATTTTTCCAGATGTTTCTCATGAAAATTCACACGTCATATTATACCAACCATGAGTTTTATTTTGCCGACAGAAGCACGCTTTCTTACGAGCGCGGAAACATGCAGGCTGCTGACCGATATGTGGAGCTTTCGATAAAAATGGCGGACTACAAGCGAAGAATGCTTCATTTCTATAATGCAAAAATGAGTGAAGGCAAGTGGAATGGAATCCTCACACCGGAAAACTTTCCACCACCGCCTACCGCCTTGTATCCTGCGCGAAAGCCCGCATTGAAAATTGCTCAGGGTGGAATGAGAATCGACTTTTGGAATGAAGAAACAACACTGCGCTTTTCCATCCATGGTCAAAAACAAAAATGGTTTGAGATTGGTAACCAGGGGAACGGGACTATTCCATTCACGATTGAGATAATGGAAGGCGAAGATTGGATCATTCTTTCCGAAAGTGAAGGATTGATCCAAACGGAGAAAAGAATTCTTGTCTCGGTCATTGATCCGCATCAGCATGCTGGAAAGACTGGACAACTGACCGTCCGAAACCATAAAGATATGACTTCTGTTCTAATAAAGGTGCAAGTTGAGGAAGGTGTAAATGTTCCTGAAACGTTTTACGGACATATAGAGGCAGACGGGTATGTGTCTATCCCAGCAGCCTCCTACGACCATAATGTTCCCGGTGCAGATTCGACCGATAAGTCTGGTTGGGTAGTCATACCGGGGATGGGAAGATATGAGGGAGCCGCGATGATGGCCTGGAACGGTGAACTACGACCCCTTGGAGGAGAGTTTAAGAATCATCCATATTTAGGATACGATATTTTTTTGAAAGAGGCTGGGCAGTTTACCTTAGAGATTCACCGTTTTCTTACTTTAAATTCGACAGGCAACATTCGTTTCGGTATCGGAGTCGATGATACAGCACCTATTCTGGTAGAATCAGAGACTCGTGACGAGTGGCTGGGCACCTGGCAGGAATCCGTTTTTAATAACGGTGAGAAGATAAGAGTGGAGCTGCCCTACCTAGCTTCCGGTATACATGCCTTAAGAATTTATATGGTAGATCCTTATGTCACTATCAACAAGTTCGTGATATATACGAAAGAGCAAAAAACGAGCAATTTAGGACCGATTTCCAGTGAGCATCATCATAGGCTGGTAGCCGATCATGGACTGGAAAGTCCTACTGTGAATTGGAATGAAGTCGAACAATTATGTAATCAATTTTACGAAGCGGGAGAGCATGAAGTACCTCTTCCCGTCGTCCTTTATGCCACAAGAGATTTTTACGCCACCATCGATGAAATCTTCTTGAAATGTTTTGATGTTCCGCAGACCACGTTAGGGGATAAACGCTATGTAGACATTTGTGATGCTGATGGTACAAAGGATGTTATAAAAGTATTTGGTGCGGGTATGTTTATCGAATCGAACGGCATCGTTGCAATCGAAGCCGAATATGCGTTGGAAAACTCCGAAAATGCATATCTCACCTCCAGTAAAGACGGTACTGCTATTCATTGGAGCCACTTACAAGCAGAAACCAATGGAAGGACAGGTTTCGCCATGCATGTTTCTGAGCCTGGAAGACAGTGGGAGAACCCGGAGATTGCTCCAGCCATGCATTACAAAATAAATATCACAAATCCAGGTATTTACCATATTTGGATTTTGGTTCGACATCATAACGACCAATCCGATTCATGCTACTTATCGCTGGACGGCGTAGTAAGACCTTTATCCGAACAACAGGGAAAGGGTACACTGCATACGTATAACACCGCTCAAGTGTACTATTGGTGTTTACTGTCGGATTTGGAATTGCCCCGTGGTGATCATCTGTTTTCGATCTTAGCTCGAAAGTCGCAACTCAGAGTCGACCGGATATATATGACACAAGGGAGCGAATTACCGCCTGTGGATGCTCTCTGGACGGATTCGATAAGAAAACAGTCCTAAGCTAAAGCAGCGTCTCCATGCTGAAAGAGCGGAATTTAGATACATGTTGAGGTTCCGCTCTTTTTTAATAAATAGTAAAAGAAACAATTCAGTCCTGAAGATTGTTTAATATGAGTTTCAAGTATTCTCTAGCTGATGGATTCAATGGTTGTAAGGGCAAAGGAAGGTTGGGACTTGAGATCAAGCCACTTATTTCTGCTGCTGCTGAAACAACACGAAGGCTACCATACTGATGAAATAACGTCCAAATAGGTTCAAGTAGCGCCGAGATCCGTTCTGCTTCGTCAGCAACACCGTCCTGGGCCAATCGGGTTATTTTTAGACACGTCTTTGGAAACAAACCGCCGAGAACGGAGTACCATGCTTCACAACCTGCATTCAAGCCAGTGACTGCAAATGAATCTCCACTTACTCCTATAGTTACATGGGGAGGAATCGACTCTCGTAGTTTTTTGATGCGTGTCTTGGCTGCTTCGGGATCAGTAGGTACTCCGGGAATCTTAATAGAACCAACATGAGGTAACTCAGCAATTCGGCCGTGCAATTCGTCACTGAAATGAAAATGGGAGGTACCTGGATTATCATAGACACAAAGTGGAATGGAGAGTGAACGGGTTACCTGTTCATAGAGTGAAAATACTTCTTCATTCGTTAGTGTTTGATAGGAGATAGGGGCTAGTAGAACTGCACTTGCTCCTGCTCTTTGTGCATCTTCCGCTAATCGAAGTACTTCTAAGGTACGAATCGCACTTATACTTGTCATCACGGGAATCCCCTCGGCTGAGTGGACAGCAAGTTGAAGAACACGTAAACGTTCTTCTCGATTAAGATATGCATAATTTCCAGTTGAACCTAATGCACCAATTGAGTCTACACCAGCTGCAACTAATCGTTGAATCAGCGTCACAAATGCTTTTTCGTCAATGCCTGTCTCATTAACCGGTGTGAGTGGAAAAGCAGATAATCCGTGGAACATAAAGTTACACTCCTTTATGAATTGACCTTCAAAATACAAACACATTATAAAAATGAATAAGACACAATTAAAGTACCAATTAAGAGACAAATAACTGTACCAATTCTTCTAGAGAAACTTAAAATTGAAAATAAAGATTCTATATCGAAATTAATGTAATGATATTACGTCTTCAGATCAGGTTAGTTGAATTAGAAAGACAAAAAGCATTCTATATTGAATGCTTTTTGTCTTTATCATGATTTGGTGATGTACCAGAGTGTGTTAAGATGCGATCTAATACTTTTCCAGTGAGGGGCATGAAATAATTGAGTATTAACCCTCCTAGACAAACAGTTAACAAAGTTCCGATGCCAATGGGTCCATTTAAAATGAACGCTATGACCAAGAATATGAGGTAAATGAATGTTCTTGAAAAAAATAGATTTGTTCTAGTTAATTCCTGTACGATTATTGTTAATCGGTCAACTGGAATGGGCGCAAAGTTTGTCTGTAAATAGGTTGCAGTTCCTAATCCAACAACAATTAAACCAATTCCAAAACAAACAACTTTGCTGTACCATAGTTCAGGCGTTAACACATCCTGCAATAAAAAAAGCCACATATCAATACCAATCCCCGTTATAAATGCTGTTAACAACCCCAAAACTTCTGGTCTTTGTCTATTTAAAAGTGAATTACAACAGATCAAAATCAAAGCCATTATGATTTCCCAACTTCCTACAGTAAGCCCCACATTTGTGGATAGTCCTACCAAAAGCGCATCAAAAGGTGATGTCCCAAGGTCTGATTGTATAGTGAAAGAAATACCAAGGGATAATATAAAAATACCTATTACAAAAAAAACATATTTCACTTTACTCGACCTCTTTAATATAATTTTATATTGCAAATGCAACAAAGTTAGGGTAGATTAAATATATACCATGTTTATTGCATTTGCAACAAAATAGGGGCAAAGGAGTTCATTATGAAGGAAGTACTTCGTGAAATTGGGATGATAGCCAGAGCATTAGATTCGATAAGTAATATTGAATTTAAAGAATATGACCTTACAAAAGGACAGTATTTATACCTTGTACGAATATGTGAAAACCCAGGAATCATTCAAGAAAAGTTAGCTGAGATGATAAAAGTAGATCGAACAACCGCATCTCGTGCTATCCAAAAACTTGTAATTAATGGGTTTATTGAAAAGAAAGAGGATCAGCATAACAAAAAAATTAATAAACTCTTTCCAACAGAAAAGGGAAATAATGTCTATCCTTTCATAAAAAGAGAACATGATTATTCGGATAATGTTGCCTTAGCGGGATTTTCGGAAAGTGAAGTAAACACCATTTTTAATCTACTTCAAAGAGTAAGAAAAAATATAAGCGATGAATGGGAATTTGTGAAAAAAGGGAACAAAAGAAATTACTAATTGATTTATATGAAGGAGCATAAATTTATAATGAATGCGAAAATTATCAAATGCAGCCGTGCAGATTTACAAACACTCCAAGAAATAAGCATTGAAACATTCAACGATACTTTTAAAGAACAAAATTCACCTGAAAATATGCAAGCCTATCTGGAAAGAGCATTTAACTCGAAACAGTTAGAGAAGGAATTGTCCAATGTCTCTTCAGAATTCTTTTTCGTTTATTTTAATGAAGAACTTGCTGGATTTTTAAAAGTAAATATAAATGATGCCCAATCCGAAAAAATGGGTGATGAGTCACTCGAAGTTGAGAGGATTTATATCAAAAACAAATTTCAAAAACATGGGCTTGGTAAATATCTGTTAAATAAAGCTATGGAAATTGCACTGGGACATAATAAAAAGAAGGTCTGGCTCGGGGTATGGGAAAAAAATGAAAATGCCATTGCTTTTTATAAGAAAATGGGGTTTGTTCAAACGGGTGCACACTCTTTTTATATGGGGGATGAAGAACAAATTGATTTCATAATGACCAAATCAATGATACTATAATTGAATTTAAAAATGTTTTCTAGGGTTCCGCGATGTCATATCGGCTGGTCCGAGAGAAAACTCACAGTCGTTGTACTGTGTCACGGAGGGATAAAAGCCTGGGAGAAAAACTGCTGTATGCAGTATGATCTCGGGCTTTTTTTAATTGCTGCTTTGATCCATATTACATTTGCAGCGTTATCAAAAAGGAGGAAGTACAAAATGAACAAGACATGGTTATCTGTTGTAATTGCGGCATTATTTGAAGTTGCATGGGTTATCGGGCTGAAACATGCCAGTGGATGGTTAGAGTGGGGAGGGACTTTGGTTGCTATTTTTGTAAGTTTCATACTCATGATTATGGCTTCCCGCACGCTTCCGGTTGGAACCGTATATGCAGTGTTTGTCGGTTTGGGAACAGCCGGAACTGTATTGGCAGAAATATTGTTGTTTGGTGCTGAGGTGCAGGGATCTAAATTCATGCTGATTGGGTTGCTTCTGCTCGGAGTTGTAGGACTCAAAAAACAGAATAAAGAGAAGAAACAAGGAAAAGAGGTGCACTAACGGATGAACTGGGTATTTCTGATTTTGGCAGGCGTATTTGAAATGATTGGAGTTCTCATGATTAATAAGCTTCATAAGGACCGGAATTTCTTTTCCATTTTCTGCTTGCTTGGAGGCTTTGGATTGAGTTTTTTCTTTTTAAACCTGGCCATGGAAGCACTACCCATGGGAACAGCCTATGCCGTCTGGACTGGTATTGGAGCTTCGGGTGGGGCCATACTGGGTATGATCTTTTATGGTGAACCGCGTAATACCACGAGAATTTTGTTTATTGTGATGGTACTCAGCTCAGCGGTTGGACTAAAGCTTGTAGGCTGAACAATGATGGGATTTGAAGACAAACTCCCTATACTGGGAAAGCAGCTAGGGAGTTTGCTAATTTATGTTCTATGATGTCCTTCGTCATTGGGGTAATGTGACAGATTTGATTTGAGCAGAGGTATTTCCGTAAATATCCTTTGCAAGCACAAGAATATGCAGTGTATCGGCTTGGGAGGCACCACTCTGTTTGTATATCGTAGTTGGAAGTGTTGCTGACCAATTAGCTTTATTTTCTGTAATAGCGACACGCATGCCATTGACATAAACTTTGAGCTGAGCGATTTCACTTTGATCTGTGACTGAACCTTTCAAAGCGAGAATATCGCCCTTGAGCAAAGCATTCAACTTAAGTGCAGGAGCTTCTGTTTCCTTGCGTTTAGAGGGTGGGAGAGCAGTTTGCGGGTTATAGGAAAAGGTTTCATCCTCAAGCGCTGGCGTGCGTGTTGCAATAGGACGGTTTTTGGTTGCCTGCTCATAGGAATAAGCGTATCGAAGCAGGTCATTATCGCTATATGCGGCACCTGCCATCGTCAGATTGACGGGCATACCGGTATCCTTCATAGCGCCCATACTCACAGAGACACTCGGGATTCCGTACTCGCGTAGAAGGAAATTCGTATTGGAGAAATAGTTGCCATTCTCCCAAGCCTCCTCATAGGATGTTTCATTCACATCGGAGTCCGCTTTGCCGATATTCGAATTGGCCGGGAAAACTATAAAATCAAGGTTATTTTGCTTCATCCAATTTTCAAAATCAATCTTTCGTACATTTTCAAGCCCCCGTAGCCCTTCTTGAAACTGAGGAATTTGTTCGTAAGGGGTGACGCCTTTCTTTATGGTGTCAATGAATACGTCATAGTGACCAAGGTCTCTGCCACGTTTGGCATCAACCGAACCGGGCGGATTTGGAAAGACGGTTGCAGGGTCGATATTAGCCCATGACGGGAAATTCGGATCGCCCACATTTTTAAGGAATTCCTCAGCTGCATAGGGATTAAGCAGTCCGAATTCCTTTTCAGCCCATTTTGCTGGCATCAACCCACGCTTTTCAGGTGTTTTCGCTGTTGGCCGATCCTTCTCGCTGTTTATCTGCAAGGGGAAGTCAACTTCCACAACCTCAGCTCCAAGAGCAGTTAAATCTTTTACGGCTTTTTCCCATAATGCCTGTATTGAAGGTCTGAATTTAATCGGAGTTGTGGTTTCAGGGTCCTTACCGATATAGATTTTTGGAACACCAATACGTTTGCCTTTCAAAGCTTGAGTATCTCGCAACTCCAGATAGGAATTGGGACGGACACTGTTGACAGAAGGGAGCCGAACGGCTTTCTGTTCTCGCCAGAAATCACCCTTGGTGATTTTGTCTTCTACAACGATCACGTCAAGCAAACGGAGCATGTCCTCGACAGTCCTCGTATGTGGGACGACGACATCCCGTATAGGGAAGAGCGGCCAATTCCCCCGAATGGAGATTAGGCCCCGAGATGGGGTGTAGGCAATTAAACCATTGTTCGAAGCTGGTGATCTTCCAGAGGATACCGTTTCTTCCCCCATACCGAAGGCAGCGAGGTTGGCGGCTGTTGACACGCCAGATCCGTTAGAGGAGCCAGAGTACCAGGCTGCAGCCAAATAATCTGGATTGTACGGACTTTCGGCACGACCATAAACGCCTCTTTGCATTCCACCGGCTGCCATTGGCGGCATATTGGTTTTACCAATGAGCACCCCACCGGATTTGCGTATCTTCTCTACTGTAAAGGCATCATCTTTTGCCATCAGGTTTTTGAAAGCCGGAGATCCAGAAGCAACAGTGAGTCCCTTAACCTTGTAACTGTCTTTAACCGTGTAGGGGATGCCTTGCAGAGGCCCGGTATTAATCCCCTGAGCCCTTTGCTGATCAGCCTGAGCGGCTTCTTTTAGTACGTCAGGATTCAGAACAGGGATGGAATTCAGCCGAATGCCACTAGAATCATAGGCATATACCCGGTTAAGGTACATGGCTGTGAGCTCGACACTCGATAGTGCTCCTGACTTCATCGCGTCCTGCATCTGAGCAATCGTAGCCTCTTGCAACTGAAATGTAACCAGGGAGGAGGTAGGTTCACTAGTTTTACTTGAGGATGAGAGTGAGGGTGAAGGAGCGGCGGATGCAAGCGAGCATCCCGTGAGAGTTACAATCATACCAGCTGCGATCCATTTGTAATAGCTACCGATTACATTCCTTGTACTCGCTTTTAACGTTCGTGCGCGCATAGCATTTTCACTCCTTAAAATAAGATAGGTAGGATCAAGAATTTGAATAGAGGGGAATGAGGTAGGGTCTCTTTTTTGTATAAATCTTTCTATTTATACTACTTATTTTCATTGGAAATGTCAATTTTTGTAATGTTGAAAGCAAGAAGTACAGCTAATGAGTTGCATTACAATCCTTGATACGTAAAGATACTTTCATGACTGATATATTTTGGTTCCAATCAAGTAATCTATGAGAACAAATTAATATGAAGAATAAACAACTCAGTAATCAGATTTCTACAGGAGGCGGGTTAGTATATTAAATAAAAGATACATTGATAGAAATCCACTATGAAGCATTAAAAGAAAAAAGACAACTTAATTACGCCACTTTTTCTTTTTAATCAGCGTAGGGGAGTATATAGGATCGAGCTTTTTGGAATGATTTACAATTTAAGTTTTCCTCTATTTACGTTTCTTTAACTGTAATATAAGGCAAAAAAGAAAATCCAAGCCCACTCATAACGGTTTGTGTAATCGCCTCTACACTCCATAACTCCATGGTTTGAAAATGAAACTGGAGCCGATAAACATAATAGCGCAGAAAAAACAGGTATATATACCAACTCAAAGGAGAATTACATAAAGGGATCGAGGATAAAATAGCGGAGGATTTATTTTAAACACACTAATAAGGGGAATGTAAATGTTGAAAAGAATACTATTAGTATCCATTATTTTTTGCCTAGTAATAAGTACGTTTGAATTCACTGAGAAAACATTGCCTAAAGCTGCAGCATCCACTGGATTTGCTCATCCTGGCCTATTACATACGAAAGAAGATTTTGACCGAATTAAGCAAATGATTAATGAAGGCAGACAACCCTATTTGGATGGTTGGAATCAATTGCTGTCCAGTCCACTATCACAGGCTGGATGGAAACCACGCGCTACTTCTACCATTATCCGGGGAGGAAGTGGGCAAAATGTAGCTGTGTTTTACAATGATATAGCTCGTGATATTTTGAATGCCTGGTCCTCTAATCTTAAAACGATTTCCGGCAATGCTGATCGCTACTTAGCGGCGGGAATTTATGGATATGAGTTGGCTAATGCAGCAGAACTTATGAGAGATTATCCGGGGTTTAATGTGGAACAAATGCAGAACATGCTTCTTACCGTATTTTACAAACCATTGAACGAGAGATTCCTTATTGGCAATGAATATGGCAATAGTCATAATGATTCATATATACAGAATTACTGGGCGAACTGGGATCTAAGCAATATGGCTGCCACCATTGCAATCGGAATATTCTGTGACCGCCGGGATATTTATGATATCGGTGTTGAATATTTTAAAAATGGTGCAGGAAACGGGTCCATTTATAATGCGATCCCATTCCTTCATCCTGATGGTCTTGCCCAATGGCAAGAGTCTGGAAGGGACCAAGCGCATACTCAATTAGGTATTGGTTTAATGGCCACAATTGCTGAAATGGCGTGGAATCAGGGAGATGACCTTTATGGATGGGCGGACAATCGTTTCCTGCGTGCTGCTGAATATGTTGCCAAGTACAACAATGGCGAGGATGTGCCATTTACAACTTATGAATGGGGATCAGGTAGAAACGGCGCGATAAATAGTCAATCCGGAATATCGCCTGCCAGTCGTAATGAAATGCGGCCCATCTGGGCAATGATTTATAACCACTATGTCAATCGAAAAGGTCTGTCTGCACCCAATATTGCTGCCCGGATGGCCCTGGAAGGTACCGAAGGTGGTCCGAATTTGAAATATCCATCAACGTTTGACCAACTTGGTTTCGGAACTCTTCTCTACACCCGGCCTGCTGGCAGCGGAGATAAAGTAAGCATTCCTGATGGAAATGTTTCTAATGGTATTTATCGTTTCAACGTGGGTTTGGACGGCAAGGTCATGGAAGCCGATAATACGATAGAAGGTGCAAATGTAATTAAATCAACCTATGCAGGTAAAGAAAATCAGCAATGGAGTGTTACGCATCTAGGTGGCGGTCAATACAGTATCAAGAATGTGCAGAGTGGACGTTCACTCGAGGTAACAAATGGCTCTCTGGATCATGGTGCTAAATTCCAACTGGCTGCTAGTACTGACCAAGATCAACAAAAATTTGCTTTTATCTCTACAGGAGATGGTTACTATCGCATCACTCCTGTAATTTCCAATAAGCCAGCTGATGTCACAGGCCTATCAACTGCAGAGGGAGTTCCTATCCAGCAATGGCGGTATACATCCAATTATAATCAACAATGGAAGCTTGAATCTATTGAATAGCACTGATCAGTAATTTGCCTAAAAGCATCAATCTAACATCGTTTATTCAATCGGTTGAATCTCATTCAGCATTTCCTTAGTCAAGCCACTGTATTGGGAAAAGCTGTGCGGCAAAAACTGGTGTCGATATTCCGTCGGCGCCAGTTTTTTATTTTGGTACTTGAAAGATATATTACTCCAAGACAATAGTCCGTCTGGTCATAAGCGCCTCCTCTTTAACCAACCTCTTTATTGTAAACAACATAAGTTGTATAGTTGATTTTGAATGAAACTCGAGTATTATTTAATCGGCAATAATGCTCCATTTTTGCCTAGACAACATGTATAAAAAATTGTTGAAAATAAGGAGAGCAGCCTATCGCGTCTTCTTGCCACTTTGTTGCTTGTTGAACTACCAATAGATCTTCAAATTTTTAACTAAAAGGAGGATTTAAAAGTGTTTGAGACTGAATTGACGCGTACTCTAAAAATTCGATACCCGATTTTTCAAGCGCCGATGGCAGGTGGCGTTTCGACGTCTGAATTAGTAGCGGCTGTTTCAAACGCTGGTGGGCTAGGTAACCTAGGAGGCGGATACTTAACGCCGGAACAACTCCGCAGGGAGATCCAAAAAATCAAGCAACAAACGGATCAGCCATTCGGAGTAAACTTGTTTGTGCCTGAGCAATCTGAAGAGTCGGAAGAAGCTATCTACCGGATGACAGATTATCTCAATAAATATCGCATCAAACTTGGCACTGCTCAAAACCCATTGATTTTGAGGTCTGCAGAATCGTTTGAGGAACAGGTACAGGTATTATTGGAGGAACGTGTGCCCATATTTAGTTTCACGTTTGGCATACCATCTCCAAACGTGATTCAAACCACGAAACAGCATGGAATATTCGTCATTGGAACTGCAACAACCGTTGATGAAGCCAAGCAATTGGAAGCAGGGGGTGTAGATGCTATTGTGGCTCAAGGGAGTGAAGCAGGAGGGCATAGAGGGACCTTTCTGAAAGACGCCTCCCATGATGCTTTGATAGGCACCATGGCTATTGTTCCGCAGATCGTTGACCATGTGTCGATCCCGGTCATCGCAGCGGGGGGAATCATGGATGGGCGGGGACTTGCAGCAAGCCTTTTATTAGGAGCTTCTGCAGTACAGATGGGCACTGCGTTTTTAGCCTGTCCTGAGAGCGGTGCCCACGAAAAGTACAAGCAGAAAATCCTCTCGACAAATGAAGACTCCACTCAAATTACACGTGCTTACTCCGGCAAAGCTGCAAGAGGCATTCAAACAAAATTTATGATTGACATGCATCAGTACTCCAGTACAATCCCTGCTTACCCTATTCAAAACGCGATGACCCGGGACATTCGTCAGGCGGCTGCAAAAGCAAACAACCCTGAGTATATGTCACTTTGGGCTGGCCAGGGGCTTCGGTTAGCCAACGACCAACCTGCTGCTTCAATTGTAAAACAAACCATTGATGAAGCCAGTATTCTTGTCCAAAGACTTTTGGTGTCGAGATAATTTTAGATACCAGCATACTTGAGAAAATAAATGCGTGAAGACAAAGTCTATGGACTTCTGGAGAGAGAAGCAAAATAGAATTATTTACTCTCCCATGAGTACGAAATAGATGGTACCTAGTCACTTGGCTGGGTATTTTTTTATTGAATAATAGAAAAAACATTCTAGATAATGAAAGGATAAACATACCAGCAAACTATTTGAACTGTTTGGTGGAAATCATAACCTGATTTTGATACACTTCTAATCGTAAAGATTACTATTTAAGGGGGCAGGTAAAGACCGTGAACAATAAAAACAAAAGCAATGCTGCTGTGCGGCTCCCGCGTGCCAAAGGCATTGATATGGCGACCATATATACACCAAAGGAGTGCGCCCGCAAGGTCAAACGAATCGTACTAGCCGAGAAAAACCAGACAATTGTGGATGAGTTTATTACGATTTTGGGAATGAAAGAAAAGTTTGAGGAGCAGGATGTGCCCATGCCTAACAAGATCGTAATGTTTGGTCCACCAGGAACTGGAAAAACACTAACGGCTTTTTATTTGGCGCAGCGCTTGGATCTGCCGCTTATATTAGTGAGGCTTGACGCGATTATCCATAGTCATTTGGGGGAAACAGCGAGCAATGTGCGCAAGATCTTTGACTATGCAAATGGGACACCTTGTGTTCTGTTTCTTGATGAATTTGATGCCCTGGGGCGTATGAGGGATTCAAATGATGAGGTGAAAGAGATGGCACGAGTGGTGAACACGCTGCTACAATGTCTAGACGAGTTCGGCGGAGAGAGTGTTTTTGTCGCAGCCACCAACCTTGAGGAAGAACTGGATACAGCGATATGGCGCCGTTTTGACACGAAAATGACGTATACATTGCCAACGCATGCGGATCGGATTCAATACATTGAACTGCTGATCGGGGAGAGCCTTGCTGGACAGGCTGCAGATTTGCTTGCCGGATGCAGCTTTGCTGATATTGAGCAGATTGTGTTAAAAGCAAAACGAAAAGCGATTATAGAGAACCGAGCACTTAATTTTGAAAACATAGAAAATGCACTGTCGGAGTATAATCCTCGCATGAAGGTATAGAAAGAGAAAAATTCAAAAATACCCAGACGCCTATTAGCTGATTTGGGTACTCACTGGGTATTGTCATTATGGAGCCAATTTTTGATTGGGTCTCATATGTATTTATGTATATGCTATGTGAAACAAATGTGGGAAGTAGATTTATAAACGACATGTTGTATTGACATGTGGACAAAACAGGATTATAGTTTTTGTTAATCGTAATTATTACTATTTAAATCATCCTACAATCATGCAGGGTGAATACAATGATGTAAAAAAGGTTCATGAGAAACGACACCCCATATCTTGATCTATGAAACCTATTCTAGAAGGAGTGCATGAAGTGATTTTATCTGACCGCACGCTGCGAACCCTGATCAGGCAAAAAAGGATGACCGTATCTCCGCTGACAGAGGAACAGATTCAGCCTGCTTCCATTGATAGTGAAGAGATCTTGATTCCACCGTTATCCTTTATGCTCGCAACCACGATTGAAACAATTCGGCTGCCGGGTTATATTACGGCTTTTGTCGAAGGGCGGATTTCAATTGGACGTATGGGCTTATTTATGAAGCGTTCCGATCCGACATGCATTTAATCTAATCACTAAAAGGAGCTAGAAAAATCAATGGCCAAAAAATCAAAAGTAGTACGTGAGAAGAAACGTCAGGAGACCGTAGCCAAATATGCAGAGCTGCGCCGTCAGCTGAAAGAAAGAGGGGACTATGAAGCATTGCAGAAGTTACCACGTAATGCATCCCCTACTAGACTGAAAAACCGTTGTGAACTGACGGGGCGCCCGAGAGGATATTTGCGTAAGTTTAAAGTATCACGGATTGTTTTCCGTGAACTGGCTCATAAAGGACAAATTCCTGGTGTTACCAAGTCGAGTTGGTGAACAGAACAGAAGTCCAAGATGAAGCAATTGCTATTTTGATCGCATGTCTTGTTGCATTACCTACCGTGCATAAGGAAATGGCGAACATTCGCCGCACAGCTCACGAGCAGACAACTGCTAACCTCTGTGGGGGAGATTTTTCATGGCCTGCTTCATAGAAGATGTATAAAAAATCTGCATTGAAGGGTTTTATCCGGTGAGGGGTATTTTTGCTTTTTATTAATCGTAACTGTTACGGACGAAGAAGAACCGTTCGAGAAACGGCATCAATAGGACAAGTTGGATATTGCGCGATTTCACTGGGGAGAGAATCCATGGAATATTTTATGCCAGAGACGAGCAGTGAAGGGGTTTGAGCATGGAATAAACATGTGAAAAGTTTGATTGGGAGTTTGCAAGGAATGTACAGTTTAGAATTAGGACCTTAAGGGGGGGACTTACATGGAAACGGAACAAGATCCACGCATTCCGGTAACGATAATTACAGGATTTTTGGGAGCTGGTAAAACGACGCTGCTTAATCATATATTGAGGGCAGATCATGGTTATAAAATTGCTGTTATTGTGAATGAATTTGGAGAAGTGGGCATCGATAATGAACTAATTGTGGAATCTGGCGAAGAAATTATTGAAATGAACAATGGCTGCATCTGCTGCACAGTACGAAGTGATCTGGTGGATATTATGAAAAATTTGTTGCATCGCAAATTTGCAGAGACTCCAACACCTGTCGAATATGATCGGGTCGTTGTCGAAACTACGGGTTTGGCTGATCCGGGACCGGTCATTCAGACTTTTCTTGCGGAGCCACTGATTTCAAACTTTTTCAAAATTGATGCTGTTATAACCGTAGTAGACGCTAAACATGCTGAACATCATCTTGATAACGGACATGAGGCAAAGGAACAAGTCGCTTTTGCCGATGTCATATTATTAAACAAAATAGATCTTGTCGAAAAGGAAGATATTGCTCGTTTGGAATCCCGGTTGAAAAAGATGAACTCACATGCCCGATTGACGCGTACACATCAATCCTTAATTAATTTGGATCAGATTCTTGGAGTTAATACATTTGATCTTGATCACAAACTCGAAGTCGATCCACATTTTCTGGAAGAACATCATCACCATCACCATCATCATGATGACGATGTTTTCTCCATTGTTCTCACTGAAACGAGACCTTTGGATCTGGATAAAGTGAATAAGTTTATAAACGATTGGTTGGTGGAGCATTCAGCTGATACGTATCGATACAAAGGAATTCTTAATGTACAGAAAACAAATAAAAGGGTCGTATTTCAGGGAGTTCACATGATATTTGGGGTGGATACTGATAGGGAATGGAATGTGGATGAAGACAGAACAAGCCGCATCGTTGTAATTGGAAAAGATTTGGATGAGGACTGGTTCAGAGCACGATTTAGCGAATGTGCGGTTGCCGAAGCAAGCGTCTGACAAGGAGCAGGATAACATGAGTAAGAGTACCCATAACAGGTTTATTCGGGTTAAACCATTCATTGGCTTCGATTACTGTGACATGGGAGGCAGGTAAGTCTCCTATTATTAAAGTAGGTCTAAATATACAGATTACAACGTTATGTCCTTGTTCTAAAGAAATAAGTGAATATAGTGCACACAATCAGCGTGGCATGCTACGAATTCAGGTACAGGGCAACCCTGGAGAATTATTGCCAAGTGATTGGAAGGAAAATCTGTTGGATGCCGCTGAATCCAATGCAAGCAGTTGCCTTCATCCCGTATTAAAAAGGCCTGACGAGAAACAGGTTACAGAACGTGCGTACGAGAATCCTCGATTTGTTGAAGACGTAGTGCGGTTGGTGGCTGCTGATTTGTATGAAAAGCATTGGGTAAGTAAATTCAAGGTGGACTGCAGTAATGAAGAGTCCATTCATCAGCATGATGCGATTGCACGCATTGTGTATGATAAGTCCAGAGGGCATGAATGTGCTGATGATTACTTTACTTTAATCTAGATCATCAGAAGATGATAAACATCAGAGTGAACTGCACCCCAATTTTTAGACGCGATCTAACTTTGGAGGTGCAGTTTTTTGTGTCAAGTTGCAATGAAGTATTCCTCTTCGCATTCAGGTCGTGAGTGGTCATGAAACTTCAACCATTACATATTTTCCCGAATTGACTTTATGTCCGGATATCATTATTATCTTACAGTATAAGATAAATGCAGAAGGTGGTACTGCCAATGGACTATAAAGCGTCAGCAACAGAACTATTCGAGTGTATCGTCAAATCGCGCAAACCGGTGTTAGAGGAACGAGCGCATTTCTCTCGTGGTGAAATGGGGATTCTCATCGCTTTGAGTCATCAGGATGGGGTTACTTCGGGCCATTTGAGCGAATACTTGTCCGTCAGTACGGGACGGATCGCAACGGCACTGAAAAGTTTGGAGAAGAAAGGGTTGGTTGTACGACGTACGGATGCTAACGACAAACGTAAGGTGATTGTATTCATTACGGATTCAGGCAAGCAATTTATGATGGACAGGTATAACGAAGGAGTCGCATGGAGCGAGAAAATTCTTCGAAAGCTGGACGAACAGGATGCCAAAGAGTTTATCCGACTCATCAAGCTTATTGTCTCTAAAAGCTGAATTCCTATGTAGAGGACGTATGCAGGATACGTTAATTGCACCAAACACCTAAGATTTTCAGATAAAGGAGAAGAACAGAATGCTGAAGATATTCAAATATCTCAAGAAAAATGAATGGATGTTCGTGCTTTGCAGCTTGGCCTTCATCGTTGTGCAAGTGTGGCTGGATTTGAAGCTGCCTGATTATATGGCCGAGATTACAACCAAGCTGCAAACCGTAGGAACGCCGATGTCGGAACTGCTGATTCCCGGTATTTATATGCTGTTATGTGCTGTCGGCAGTATGATTGCATCTATTATTGTCGGCTATTTTGCGGCAAAGGTCGCGGCAGGGCTGGCCATGCGTCTGCGTGCGATGGTCTTTGACAAGGCCTTATCTTTTTCCATGGAAGAGATGAACAGCTTTTCAACAGCCAGCCTTATCACCCGCTCCACGAACGATGTTACCCAAATTCAAACGGTGGTTGCGCTGGGGCTGCAGGTGATCATCAAGGCGCCGATTCTGGCCGTGTGGGCCATTGCAAAGATTGCGGATAAAAACTGGCAGTGGACCGCCTCTACAGGAGTGGCTGTGGCTGTCCTGATCCTGATGCTGAGTGTCATTGTTATTTTCGCTCTTCCGAGTTTCCAAAAAATCCAACGTCTCACCGATAATCTGAACAGGGTAACACGTGAGCATCTGACCGGGCTTCGGGTGGTGCGCGCTTATAATGCAGATCAGTATCAGGAGGAGAAGTTTGGACAGGCCAATGCAGAATTGACAAATACAAACCTGTTTGCGAACCGGTTAATGGCAATGGTTGGTCCGGGGATGACCTTTATTATGTCGGGTCTGAGTGTCTCGATCTATTGGATTGGCACATACCTGATTAACGGAGCGGCCGTGCCGGACCGCATTACGCTATTCTCTAATATGGTCGTATTCTCCTCATATGCGGTGCAGGTGGTCATGGCCTTTATGATGGTAAGTATGATATTCTTCCTGATGCCTCGAGCTTCGATTTCTGCCAAACGGATTATGGAGGTATTGAATACCGAATCTCGCATCATCGACGGACATGAGACAGCTGGAGAAGAGGGCGTTATGGGTCAGGTGGAATTTCGTAATGTCAGCTTCAAATATCCGGATGCCGAGGAGCCTGTGCTTCGCAACATTAGCTTCACGGCAAAACAGGGCGAGACGGTTGCCTTTATTGGTGCAACAGGCAGCGGCAAAACCAGTGTGATCAATCTGATTTCCCGTTTCTACGATGTGACTGAGGGTGAGGTACTTGTGGATGGCGTGAATGTCAGAAACTATAAGCAGCAGACACTCCATAACAAAATCGGGTATGTCCCACAGAGAGCCGTACTTTTCAGCGGTACAGTGGCTTCCAACGTTTCGTATGGCGATAACGGAAGAGGAGAAGTTTCGGAGAAACTCGTCAAAGCCGCTGTGGAGATTGCTCAGGGTACGGAGTTTGTCGAAAAAATGGACGGTCAATATCAAGGACGGATTTCACAAGGTGGAGCGAACGTGTCGGGTGGTCAAAAGCAGCGTCTGTCCATTGCGCGTGCCATCTACCGTCAGCCAGAGATTTACATCTTCGATGATTCCTTCTCGGCACTCGACTACAGAACAGACCGGGTCCTGCGCTCTGCGCTTAAACAAGAAACCGGCCATGCTACGACACTCATTGTGGCTCAGCGCATAGGCACCATTAAGGACGCTGACCGGATTATTGTTCTCGACCAGGGCGAGATTGTAGGGAACGGCACACATGAAGAGCTGATGGCGAATTGCAGCACCTATCAGGAAATCGCTTATTCGCAGCTTTCGAAGGAGGAACTCGTACATGGACAAGAATGAACAAACCGTCGGCAGTAAGCATATCAAAATGAAACAGCAAGGTCCCATGGGTAGAGGTCCTACGAAGGGGATGGGGACTGGTAAAAAAGCGAATGATTTTAGAAAAAACTTACGCCAGCTCTTATCCTACATCAAGGCCTATGCGCCTATGATTATCCTCTCTATGGTGCTGGCACTGGCCGGTTCCGTCTTCAATGTGATTGGTCCGGATAAGCTCAGCGATATTGCCAACCTGATCCAGGAAGGAATTGTAACAGGGATTGATATAAATGCTATTCAGAAGATTGTTCTTGTACTGGTAGTTTTGTATGGTCTCGGCCTTATCTTTAATTATTTCCAAGGATTCATTACGGTAACCGTGTCACAGCGCCTTACAAAGAAGATGCGGACAGAACTGTCCCAAAAAATCAATCATATGCCTTTGAAGTATTTTGATGCTACGAGCTATGGTAATGTGCTCAGCCGTGTGACTAACGATGTCGATACCATCGGACAAACGTTAAACAACAGTCTCGGCACACTTGTCAGCGCACTGGCAACCTTTGTGGGTGCATTGATTATGATGCTGTATACGAACTGGATCATGACCATTACCGGGATTGTAGCTACCCTGATTGGTTTTTCACTGATGACCGTAATTATGAAGCATTCACAAAAATATTTTGTAGCACAGCAAGCGGAGCTTGGCCAGATCAACGGTCATATTGAAGAAACCTATGCTGGTCATAACGTAGTCAAGGTATATAACGGAGAAAAAGCAGCCAAGGAAGTGTTCCATGGCATTAATGGCCGATTGTATACAAATGCATGGAAATCCCAGTTCATGTCTGGCCTGATGATGCCGGTTATGATGTTCATCGGGAATTTCGGTTATGTAGCGGTCTGTATCGTGGGCGCTTTGCTGGTGAACCAACATGTTATAACGATCGGAACTATTGTGGCCTTTATGGTGTATATTCGTCTATTTACACAGCCCTTGTCACAGTTGGCGCAGGCTGCAACCAATTTGCAATCGGCGGCTGCTGCCAGTGAACGTGTATTCGAATTTTTGGGTGAAGAAGAATTGGCGGATGAAAGTGACAAGACTATGAAGCTGGATAACGCCAAAGGGGATGTTGAATTCAAACATGTTCGTTTCGGTTATAACGAAGACCATATGATTATCAAAGACTTCTCTATGAAAGCTGAAGCTGGTCAGAAAGTCGCCATTGTTGGCCCGACAGGTGCTGGTAAGACGACGCTCGTGAATTTGCTCATGCGGTTCTATGAGCTGAACGGAGGGGGAATTTATATTGATGGAACTCCGATCAGCCAATTAACACGTGAGAATGTTCATAAATTATTCTGTATGGTACTGCAGGATACATGGCTGTTTGAAGGAACGATTCGTGAGAATATCGTCTTTTCCCAAGACCATGTTACCGATGAACAGGTAGAAGCCGCATGTAGAGCAGTGGGTCTGCACAGCTTCCTTAAAACTCTGCCGCAGGGCTATGATACAGTACTAGACGACAAAGCCAATCTCTCTGCTGGCCAAAAGCAATTGATTACCATTGCAAGAGCCATGATTGAAGATGCGCCTATGCTCATACTGGACGAGGCCACAAGTTCGGTCGATACGCGTACGGAGTTGCTGATTCAACAAGCGATGGACCGACTTACTGTAGGGAAAACCTCTTTTGTGATTGCCCACCGTCTCTCAACGATTAAGAACGCCGATCTGATTCTGGTCATGAAGGACGGTAACATTATCGAAACGGGTAATCATGAGGAATTGCTGGGTAAAGGCGGATTCTATGCCGATTTATATAACAGCCAGTTTGAACATGCATCCTGAAAAATACAATTTTAGGGGAAAAACGATAGGAACACATGAAACTGGACAAATGTCTAGGGACAAGAACGTTGAAGCAAAAAAAGTCGCTACTAGCGGCTTTTTTGTTTATTGAACAAGCTTTTGTGTCGTGTCAAGGACAAATGCTTGTTCCAATTATGAAGTTTATAAACATCTATGCAGATGAGGCGACTATTGATAATCTATAACGAAAATTCTCTTAATCGAGACCTTGTAGACTTCTTTCCATACCGAAGCAAAGCCAGTAACAAAAAAAGACATGGAGCTTATGCTGAAAACTTATTTGCCTCAACTCAAAAGGGACGTTTTATCAGGGGGAAAAAAATATTTTTCAGAAGATCATACGGATTCCCATCATTACGAAGTTCCTACACAACTTCAATGATTTTAAATTAGAAGAAGACGACCCAAAACTACATCTGAGCCTAAAAGGGATTATTTATTACATGGAAACCTGGCGATGATGCTCATGAGTAACCAAACTGATGAATATAAGATACTTCAAAAGTCGGTGAGGCATATATAAAAAATTGATTCGCATCAAAAGAACAATGTTCTTGTCCTGTACAGTTGAAAGCACTTAAATAAGATTTACTAGTATCCCGGTAGAGAAAGAAATCAATTAGGCAGCCTATCGGTAAACAATGTAACGGTAATGTCCCCTGGTATTTTATTATTCAATTTTTTAATTGAATAATAAAATGTGCTTGTTTATACTAAAATAAGTTCGAAAACTGAATCTCAGGGGATAAAGAGGTGAAATATATGAAAGCAATTCAAGTTCCTGCTAAAGGTGAACCGATGAAATTAGTTGAAATCCCTATACCTGTTCCAGCCCAAGGGCAAGTACTTCTTCGGATTGAAGCATGCGGGGTGTGTAGTGGGGACGCAAGCACGATTAGTGGAGCTGCCCCAGAGTATCCAAGAATACCCGGTCATGAAGTAATTGGAATAGTTGAACAACTAGGAGATGAATTCACAAAATGGGAGATCGGGCAACGTGTAGGAATGGGATATCATAGTGGAGACGATCATGTAACGGGCTTGACTATGGATGGTGGTTACGCGGAGTATATGGTCGCTTTTGAAGAAGCCCTGATTCTTATTCCCGATGAAGTTTCTTCTGAAGAAGCAGCACCTTTAATGTGTGCTGGTGAAACAACATTTAGTGCGCTGCGAAACAGCTCTGCACGTCCAGGCGACTTGGTTGCCATTTCCGGCATTGGTGGATTGGGCCATCTTGCTGTGCAATACGCCAAGAAAGCTGGATATCAGACAGTTGCTATATCCCGAGGAGTGCATAAAGAAAATCTAGCAAAAGAACTCGGGGCACATTTTTACATCGATTCCGAAAAAGAGGATCCTGCTAAAGCTTTGAAAGCATTAGGTGGAGCTAAAGTCATTCTTGCCACAGCGCCAAACGCCGGAGTGATATCTTCTTTGGTTAATGGACTAGCGACAGAAGGTGAGCTTATTATCGTAGCTGGATCCAGAGAACGTTTAGAATTGTCAGCTATGGATTTCTTGAAAGGTCCCCATACAGTGAAGGGATCATTTACTGGGAAAGCCAAAGAAATTGAAGCTGCGGTCCGGTTTAGCGTCTTGACTGATGTCCGACCTATAATTGAAGTTTTTCCTTTAGAACGGGCAAGCGAAGCGTATGAAAAAATGATGGCAGCAAAAACACGGTTTCGGGCAGTTTTAAGTATGTCTGCTGAAAACAAAGCCAAATAAAAGCTCGCCAAGGAAAAATGAACTTGAATCTTTACTTGACAGTAATTATTGTTCAATTTATAATTCAATTATTCAATTGAACAATTTATTGGTTGGAATATATTGGAGGTAATCCTTATGAGTGCAACTGCATTAACTAATCAGACTTTCAACAACCAAATTCAGTCTGGAATAACCCTGGTTGATTTTTGGGCACCTTGGTGTGGTCCTTGTCAAATTCAACTTCCTATCATTCATCAATTGGCCGATGATCTGAAGGGAAAAGCGACTATTGCTACTATTAATGTGGATGAACAGACGGAGTTAGCCACGCGTTTTGGAATTAGAAGCATTCCGGCGTTGCTTTTGTTCCAAGATGGTAAACTGATGGATACAATGATTGGGATTAACCAAAGAGATGTTCTCGAGGCAAAAATTCTTAAACTTATGAATTAACGAATCAGATAATCGGTAACAACTCTAAACATGTTGCCGATTATTTTTAAACGATGTAGAAAAATCAATATTTTTGTCAATCAACTACCAACTAGTAGGTAAAAAAACAAGGAGATGTTAAAATGAAATTTGAAAACAAAACAGTGATTGTAACTGGCGGAGGAACAGGAATTGGAAAGACTACAGCACAACGCTTTTATGAAGAAGGAGCGAACGTAGTCATAAATGGCCGTCGAGAGGATGTATTAAAGAAGACCGCTTTGGAAATTGACCCATCCGGTAAAAAAGTGATTGTTGTATCAGGTGATATTAGTTTGCCAGAAACGTCGAAAAAACTGGTCCAAGCTGCTGTAGAAGCGTTTGGTGGAGTAGATATACTGGTGAATAACACAGGAAAATTCAATCCAACCCCTTTCATGGACCACACTGCGGATGATCTGCAATCATATCTGGATACCATCGTTAAAGGGACGTTTTATCCTTCGCAAGCTGTGATTCCGGAAATGAAAAAAAGAGGCGGGGGAGCGATCGTGAATACCGGGTCAATGTGGGCGATTCAAGCGGTTGAATCGACGCCATCGTCTGCATATTCAGCAGCCATGGCAGGAAGACACGCACTGACTAGAAATTTAGCTGTGGAATTGGCTGGGGATCACATTCG
The DNA here is from genome assembly GCF_025846815.2 of Paenibacillus sp. BT-177. Lineage (NCBI taxonomy): Bacteria > Bacillati > Bacillota > Bacilli > Caryophanales > Paenibacillaceae > Paenibacillus > Paenibacillus sp. BT-177. Next base: position 71,085 of record NZ_JAOYTP010000015.1, read on the forward strand.
AGTGAATGCAGTGGCTCCCGCTGTCGTCGAAACTCCGATTTACAATACATTTATGAGTGAAGAACAAGTGGCAGAAGTACTACCAAGTTTTAATGCCTTTCACCCCATCGGACGAAATGGCACAACGAAGGATGTCGCAGAAGCGATCTTGTTTTTGGCTAGTGATTCGGCATCTTGGATTACTGGTGTAGTCATGCCTTTGGATGGCGGTGTTACTGCACGTCTTCGATAATTCTTTGGGGCCGGCCTTAATTAGGTTAGCCTTTCTCTCATTCACTATTAGGGTTAGACCTTCGAAAGAAGAACTTTTATCTATCTAAAGGAGCAAAGTATGGAAACTCAATTGAATAGGGATGCCCCTGTAATAATAGTTGGTGCAGGTTTATGTGGACTTCGTGCAGCTACCTTGCTCAATACACAGGGAATAAAATACATCGTCTTGGAAGCACGAAATCGTATTGGAGGAAGAGGCTTGAGTGTAGAGATTGAGGGTAAGCCTGAGCTTGGGAAATTCGATCTTGGGCCAACGTGGTACTGGCCTCGTTATGAGATAGCAATGAACCAACTAGTCGAGGAACTCAGCTTGCAGACGTTTGAGCAGTATAATGGAGGAAGAATGCTAGTAGAACGATCCAGAAACACACCACCGCAACAGCATGATTTGCCCGCAGAAGCGATGGAATATTCACTTCGGTTTATAGGCGGAGTTCAGTCTGTAATTGATGCACTGGCTGCCCAAATACCATCAGAAGCAATCTATCTGAATACCAAAGTAACTTCTATTCATCAGGAGGACGATAGCAGGGTGAAGATTCAAACTGATGCAGGGAACTTTCATGCAAGTTCGGTTATAGTTGCTCTACCCCCACGGATCGTTGAACGAAATATTATGTTCTTCCCCAAACTTTCTGCTGAACTAAAATCGAATTTAATGAATAAGCCAACTTGGATGGCCAGTCAAGCTAAGGTTATTGCTGTTTATGACACCCCCTTCTGGCGTGACCAAGGTCTCTCTGGATTCGTATCGAGTTGGGTTGGACCTTTGAGGGAAATTCATGATGCCTCGCCTTCTACAGGTTCTGGCGCACTTTTTGGTTTCTTTGGTCTTCCTGCAAAAACTCGTTTGAATATGGGTAAAGAACAATTACTTGAGCTTGTGTTGGAACAATTGACACGCCTTTTCGGCCCAGCAGCAAAACATGTAAAAGGGACTTTATTTAAAGATTGGTCCTTTGATGAGTATACAGCTGTAGAGGAAGATACAGATCCACTTCTTGATTATCCGAGTTACGGACCTATCATCGACGGAAAGGGCTCAGTGCAAAATATTTATTTTGCTGGAACTGAAACAGCTTATAGGCAAGGCGGTCATCTTGAAGGTGCCCTTCGATCAGCCGAAAGAGTTGTCAATGAAGTCATCAAACAATTATCATAAGAAAAATATTCGATTGAAAGGGGTTATAAATTGAATTTTATTGAAAAAAGGGTTTGGTATAAAAGAACAACCTGAAAGGATAATTTAATAAATGAATAAAGAATTATTATCAATAGAAGAGATAGATGCTTTTATTCAAAACAACCAACTAAGTATGTTGTATTTTTCTCAGGAGAATTGCAATGTATGTCACTCTGTTTATCCCAAATTAAAAGATTTGCTTACTAAATTTCCTTCTATAAAACTTGCTCATGTTGACACAAGTAATGTAGAAGAGGTTGTAGGCAAATTTTTAATCTTCTCAGTACCTACAATAATTATGTTCATTGATCAAAGAGAGTCGTTCCGTGAAGGTAGATTTGTTCAGTTGGGACCTCTTGCAGCTCGTTTACAACAATTAAACGATTTTTGGTTGAAGAGCAACTCGGGGTTGTAATAGGGAGAGGAACAGGGAGTGGAAAGACTAGCGCATAACGTTTTTTGAAAAAGGAGCGAACGTAGTCATACATGACCGTCGAGGTGATTCTTTGAGGGGAGGAGGATACCTTGACAGTATACTTACTGAATGGTAGATTTCATTTATGAATATCAAGAAAAACACTGTACAAGAAATTATGGACATAGGCCTCACCTTGGTTCAAGAGCGAGGATACAATGGCTTTAGCTATGCTGACATTGCTGAAGCGATAGGCATTCGGAAAGCAAGTATACATTACCACTTTCCGTCTAAACAGGATCTGGTGCAAGCTGTTCTGAATCGATACCGTCGAGAGTTCATGGACAAGCTTCAACAAATTAACGATCAACCTCTGAGTTGGCGACAAAAGATACAATCTTTTTTTTTGTTATATCGTGAACCTTTGGACAAAAATACCAAGCTTTGTTTATGTTCAATGATGGCTGCTGAGTTGAACTCTTTTCCAATTGAAATTCGAGATGAGTTAAACTTATTTTTTGACGCCAACACACTATGGGTTGAGAATGTGCTTGATCAAGGCAAATCGGCTGGCGAATTTACATTTTCTAACGCTGCTTTGGAACAAGCGAAGATCCTAATTGCATTTGTACAAGGTGCCCAGTTGTTATCCAGAACTTCAAGTGAAAAAGGATATTTTGATTCGCTTGTCTTAAACTACATGGCGACTTTGACTCAATAAAAAAGTTTAAGATGTGAATCTACCGTTGCAAAACCACTTATTCATTAAAAGATGGATAGGTGGTTTTTGCTATGTTGAATATCTTTATGACAAGGTATTGTATTCAAAACCGTTCCATCTATTTTGCTCATAAAAAAAGATCTCAAGCCAAGTGATGGCTTGGAGATCTATAGTTAAAACATAGGAAGCAGGATTAGTGGGTCAGAAAATGTCCTTGCCATTCATTGATCCCTTCATCCATGCGGTACGCTTTATAACCTTCTTGTTGCAATTTTTGAACTGCCAGTGCGGAGTATACACAAAGTGGTCCCTGACAGTAAGCGATGACTTCTGCATCTTTGGGGAGTTCTTGCATCAATGTATCAAGCTCGGTCATTGGCATTGAAATTGCTCCGGATATATGACCCATTTCAAAGTCTTCTTTAGAACGTAGATCCACCAATAGTATGGAATCGTTATTCACTTTCTCCATAACCTCATCCATAGTCAAGGTTTGAATGCCGTCAAGGTTGTTCAGAAAATCCTCTTTCAATTTTGCGATATCAGGAAGTTGTTTTTCGCTTATGCGCCAAAGGGATGCCATGAAATCAATAATCTCCGGATCTGCTAGTGAGTAAATGGCATAAGTCCCTCTTTTAGCGAATTTAACAAGTTTTGCATCAAGTAAAATTTGAAGATGACGTGATACATTGGCCATATTCATACCTGTACATGCCGCCAATTTCTCTACAGTTTTTGGACTTTGGGACAATACATTTAAAATCTCCAGTCGCTTGTCACTCGACAGACATTTTCCGATTCTTGCAAGTTGTTTATACAGATCTTCTTTTAATACATTTGCTGAACTCAATGGTTCTTTCATGATGGTCAACCTCTATTCTGAGCTTTTTTAGCGTTATCATACGACTACAACTATCTTCAATCATTTATTACAAAAATGAATCAATTAAATACTCAAATTGTATCATGTTCTTAAATGTAATCAAAGTCTAGGTAGGGAATGTATACTTGACGAAAGAAATAAGCATGACATATAATTCAATTAATTGATTGATTGATTGATTATTTGATTTATTAATAATCGATACATTAATTAATGGAGGTTCGAAATCATGGCAAAGGCATATCTTCAAATCACATTAAAAATCAATGCACCAGAACGCGAGGCGGCTACAAAGGTTTATACAGCATATAAGGAGCCTTTTCTTTCAGGCATCTCTGGTGCTGTATCTAAAGAATTGTTAGTGCGTGACGAGGATGTTCAGGTTCTGCATGGCTTTACTAGCGAGGCAGATGCTAAGGCCTACCTAGAAAGTGATCTTTCACGAATGACGTTGTTGTTGGACTCAAAGACTTGCTTCAAGCTGAACCGGAAATCCGCATTTATAGTACATTCTAGAAACCCTGTTGTGCGAACTAACTCTTTTGAAGAAATAAAAGCTAATACTTAAAAATTGTAAACCGACATTGCAGTCTCGCTATCTCGGTTTATTTTAATCAATCATCAGATTAAAACTGTTCAGATCAAGTGATCAGTTTACTATGTTGAGGAGTAGCATATATAAACTTAAAGGAGAACATCAATATGGCAAATCAAAAACTTAGTTTGAATACAGTTTGGTACGGAAATGCAAAAGGCAATGGCATCATTAAAAGCGAAAATTTCCAAACTCAAATTGCTATCCCAGTCTCAAAAGGAGGAAGTGGGGAAGGTGTTGAACCTAAAAAGCTTCTTATGTCTTCTGCAGCAGCCTGTTATCTAATGACTTTGACATATATGTTGGAACAAAATCGTATTCCCGTATCAGGATTATCCATGGATACAGAAGGAAACACTGCTCCAAATGGTCAATTGAGCATTACTCATCGTCCACATATTGTTTTAAAGAAATCAGAAGCAACCAATCAAGATGTTAGCATGGCAGAAACCCTAATGCGAAACGCCGAAGAAAATTGCCAAATTGACCAACTTCTAGTAAAAGCAGATGTTCAAATAACAATTGAAGGTCATGTTTCCTTCGAAGCTGAATAGGGTTTCAACTGTATACAAAGTGGCTTTTCGTAATTTAGGAAAAAATAATGGTAGAAACGATTCCAGAAAACAAGCAAACATCTGTACAAATTCCACTGAAGCAACGTCAGTGCATGCCAGAACAATGAAAGTTGTAGTTGCTTCACAAATTTGCGGTGGAGCTGGCCTAGCTGCAGGCATCCCGTAGGTCGTTGCTTGCACAAGATATGCTAGGGATTGACAGTTTCTCGGGAGTTCCCACAGGCCTTTTTACATTAGGTTCTGCTGGTGCAGCGCTCATGGTAGGACGACTGTCGCAACGATTGGGGAGGCGGACTGGACTTGCTGCCGGATTCTTAACAGGAGATTTTGGGGCTATTGGTGTTGTCCTCGCAGCATTAATCAACAGCATTCCTTTGCTCTTTATTTCAATGTTGGTTTATGGAGCGGGTACGGCAACCAATTTGCAGGCACGCTACGCAGGTACGGATCTTGCTTTACCCACGCAACGTGCAAAAACAATGAGTATGGCAATGGTATTCACAACCTTTGGTACTGTTGCAGACCCTAATCTTGTAGAGCTCACCGGGAAACTAGCTATTTCACTTGGTGCTCCTGCATTAAAAGGCCCCTTCATACTTGCTTCTATAGCATATATTTTAGCTGGCGTTATACTTCTTGTTTTCTTGAAACCAGGTCCTTTGATTGTGGCCAAGGCTAAGGAGCAAGCAGTAGCAATTCAAATGAAGAAGGAACCAGTATTCAAAAAAAGGAATTATGATCGGTGCCTCAGTTATGGTGCTAACACAAATTGTTATATTGCGATCATGACAATGGCTCCCGTTCATATGCAACATCATGGTCATGATTTAAGTGAAATCGGCCTTGTTATTGGAATCCACGTGGCTTCTATGTATTTACAGTCTGTAATCACAGGAGTACTCGTTGATAAATTTGGATACATTTTTATGGCTTATGCTTCTGGCTTTACCTTGATGTTGTCTGGTTTGTTGGCTGCCTTCGTACTGGTGATTCGATGGGTTTATTTACTCTTGCGCTGGCTCTTGTGGGATGAGGTTGGAACTTTGGTTTGATTAGTGGGACTGCGGCGATTGTCGAGGCAACCCCATCCAATGTTCGTGCAAAAACTCAAGGAACAGTGGATGTACTGATTGCATTATCAAGAGCATCTGGAGGAGCACTATCTGGTATGGTTGTGGCACACTCCAGTTATCATATACTGTCTTTAATTGGATCAGTTTTGTCACTGTTCCTTATTCCTGTTGTGGTTTGATTTCGTAACAAGCAATCTTTCACATAATATTCAGTAATACAATCAACAAAAACCGTTCTTCTAGTTCATAGTGTGGCTCGCTACGAACTAGAAGAACGGTTTCTTAGCACCACGGGAGTACGAACGAGCTGGATATTTTATCAAACACGATGATTTGGAAGAGGAAGGATATTGGGTTTTCAATTTTGCTAGATTTATTGCTGGCATAGCCGATATCATACTTACCTCGCTAATCAAACTACTTGGTTTGCACTGGCGGCTAGTCGTTATAGAGAATGCTTGCATTCTTACTGTGAAATATGTGAATGAAAAAGCGGTAACACAACCCCAACACCATCTTCTTCTACGAAATCACATATGAGATTCATTCCACTACGGTAGTTTCACATATTAGTCCATATAAAATAAGAAAATTTTCGGGCTGTATACACTTAAATAGATATTTACAACCTCATACATGCTAGATTACTTCGAATTAGTTATATGAATATAACTAATTGAAACCCTAATCTCAATGTGAAGGAGTATAGATTAGCGAGAGTCGGCTTTGTGTAGTGGGAAAGGATAGTGGTATCTACCATATTAAACGGTTTCTATATAGGACCGTATTTTATACATTTTGTTTAAAAGAGAAATTTTTTTAATTTCTTGTGAACCAAATCAAATCCTTGATGATCTAATTTATAGCTAAACTTTAAAAGGAAAGGGGGAACCATTGCATGGATTTAACAGAGAAAGCAGAGCTTGCAACACAAGGAGACAAGGAAGCTTTTGTGGATGTTATACGAGCTGTCCAACAAAGCCTATATGTAATAGCAAGATCAATCGTTAAAAACGAAGAAGATTGTGCAGATGCTATACAGGAGACCATTGCCAAAGCTTTTTCAAATGTACATAGACTGAAAGAGCCTGCTTATTTTAAAACATGGATCATTCGGATTTTGATCAACGAGTGTAATCGGAGTATCAGGAAAAAGAAGAGAGTATCCCCTGTCCCTTATGATATAAGAAAGTCATCATATAAGGGTGATTATGAACAAATCGAGCTGTTTGAGGTAATTGATGGACTGGATGAACAACTTCAAACTACGGTGACGCTTTTTTATATTGAGGATTTATCGGTCAAAGAGATATCCAAAGTGCTTAATGTATCCGAAGGGACAGTAAAATCACGCTTATTTAGGGCCAGACAGCAATTATCCGAGTTAGCCCTTGGGGAGGGAGAAGCCAAGTATGAACTATCATGATCCGGTTGACCCTATGCTTAAACAATTTCTAAAGTCCAGAGCACAAGACCTGGTCATTCCTAATACAGTAGAGAACGCGTTGGGATACGCCCTTTCATCACTTTCTGATCAGAATATGAAAAAGAGATCCTTCCTTAAAAGATGGAGATGGGCAGCAGCGGCCGTTGCTTTCTTTTTCGTTCTGGGTGCAGTTTCTATCTTTACCGTTCCTACATTTGCCGAAGTATTCAGGTCTTTATTTGCCAAGGACAACCCGGATATCGGACTTATGCGTGCACAGGAATTGGGATTGGTGATTAATCCTCATATTAAGGTGAAGGACAAAGGTTACACGTTGGTGATTAATGAAGCTGTTGCTGATCCTACCCGAGTGACCATTGCACTTCAACTTTTTGATGAAAATGGAAAGCATGATCGCCACAAACTGGCCATTGGCGAAGCGAATAAAATTACGATCAAAGATGATAAAGGAAACGTAGTGGGCAGTATGTACGATATGGGGTACACGAGTGATTTTTATTATATGGTTGATTTCTTTAGTGAACCGCTGAAAACAGACAAGATTACGATAGAAGGGAGTATTGGATCGCTTGGACAAAGGAGCGAAACCTTAATAAAAGGAAATTGGGACTTTAGCTTTGACATTGATATGAAAAAGGCAAACAAGCAGAACAAAATAGAGGAGCTGGAAGGTAGTTACACAACGTCGCACGGAATGACGGTTACATTAAAAAGAATAACGAGAATGGTGCAAGGAGTACGTTTCGAACTGGAGACCGAACTTGATGATGCGGCAATGACAAGATCCCCCGGTGATTTATGGAAAAAGCAGATGTTGAGCTTTCATTTCGAAACTACGGATGGGCAAGAGATTCACTCGGTGAATCCAAGAAAAAAGAATTACAGGGACAGCTTAATGACATCTGATAGTAGAGTTATTGGAAACGGAAAAATGCATTGGAGTTATACCTTCAAGTACCTGCCTGAGGATAAACCATACCGCTTTGTTCTGGATGCATATTCGGTTGCAGAAATGGACGGAAATAAGATTTCCTTTAGACCATCGGAGCTGACTAAGCCCAAAACTTTTAAAATAATGAATGATAGACTGGAGTTGGTTAGGGCTTCACTTGAGAAATCGCAAGTCAACAAAGGCGCATATGAAACTGTCATCTCATTCTACGGGAAGATGGATAATGAAATAATGCATGAGGAGTGGAGAGTATATGATTCAGCAGGTAAGCAGTATGACGTAAGTGCGGTGGGGGGATCATCGTTTGAAAATACGCTGACTGATCATTGGAGAGAGGGATATATCAGTATGGGGGATCGTAGGGCAAAGCAGCCTTACGAATTCCGGATTATGAAGCTAGATCCAATTCCAGAGGAGCTTACCCTGGTAAGGGAAGTAGTGGATAAACGATACAATGACCCTAACTGGTCATTATTGCTAGGAAAATAGAATAAACGAACTACTTAAATCTTCAATACCCTATGGATCCAAGTCTTCCATATTCCTCATCATGGGTGTCTCCATTAATTCCTTCCCAGAGAGGGTATATAATTATTTGCTAATCCCATATAGCGATTGTTCTGATCAATATAAGGGCTTCGGGGGTTGTGAACAAGACTGCTTTTTCATGAAAATCTGTGCACTTAACTTTAAGAAAAAAAGGACATTTGGACGTTGATGTAACTTTCTAAAATTTATCATGCACTAAAATTTTTATCAAAATGTCTTCTTCACCAATATAGTCAATCTTTTGGACCGCATCCTTATCCATTATGATAATGTGGTCTTTTTTTAGTTCGATTTTTCATTATTAATATACTGGGAACACAGCTGCCTGTATACATATAGTTAATTTCCACAAAATCATGCGTATGCAGGTTTTATCCCTTCTGATCACAGCGCAGAAGGTTTACTCGGTCGTGATGCGCTCATCACAAAAACGATTCGATTTGTATAAAGTAATCATCACAACGACAAATATGTTCAGTACTTTTGCTGTGTCAATCTTCACTTCATTATTAAAGGATTAACTCGTCAAAACTTAAAAAATAGCAAGTTTCTTGCCACATGGAGACTTGCTATTTTATGTTTTTGGGTCAATAAGTTTCACAAAAGAAATGGTCCAAAAGTTATAAATTTTCTGAAAATCTAAACTTTTAATGAAAAATCCAAACGTTTCTATTAATAAAAAAATAGAGTTTATAGCTCAAATGAGAGAATATTTAACCTAAACCGAAATTCTGAGAGAAATTTAAAGAAAATTTTGCTCGGTAATTAGTTCAAAAGATCTAAAAAAATCACTATCTATTTAAAAAGTGAAGAGTTATTAATTTTGAATTAATTCAGCTTGAGTAAATAAATCCCATGATTTAGGTAGTTAAAGAATATTGCTGAAAAAGTTGAGATTTGTCGAATGGTGTCATGATCGGCTTGTTATATTTGTGTTAATGATATGTAACGTAAAATGTGTTTTGGTACAAGGGTTTTGGACTTCATGCAAGCACACAGCATTTTTATTTTATCGATTATAAAATCAAAAAATTTGTTCTAAATCACATTAACTTGTCGTAGTTAGTATTCAATTTAATAAAAAAGTGGAATTCTTGCATTTAAATATATAAAAATAATAGAATAATATGGGCTGTTTATTAATTTTATGAAATCTATCAAATTAGAACTTATGTCCCATGTTAATCGGTTTTAAAGTTTGTATATTTAAAATAGCTAGAAAGTATTGGGAGAAAAGAAGATATATAAGGATTTATTGTTATATTGTGGACGGAAAGAGGATGTGAGAAATTTGTATGGCAACTCGGTCGTCTCTTGTTTGGTTTTTAAAAATTTCCGGTAAATCCGTCCACGTCTTCCGTATTCCAAAGACAACTCCAATTTTATTCAGATTAATCTTTCACCAAAGAGCTTCGTTTGATGCAGAGAACACCGGAAGAAGTACTGTAATTCATCCATGTACAAAATCAGGAAGTCATAAGCGCAGTCGTGAGTATTTTTAGCTCCTTTCAGCCTAGAATTACGCTCCTAATCACGCTGCAGCAGTTCATGCGTCTCGTAGCATCGATACCCTCAAGCCAAGATTCAGACAGCACACATCACGACATACTACGTTGTTAACATTGCGGCAACCATTCTACAACCCACCACCAAGATGCACTCACAGCATAATTCGAAAATGTTCCCATTCCATGCACATATTCATACATCCAGAGTCAGAGTTTTTTCACCATGACCGCCCAACTAAAAAAAGCTTGCACTGCGAAAGTGTGAGCGATGAAAAAGAAGATGTGCTTATTTCGATTAAAATCAGCTCTTCGAAGCTCCGGGGGGCTGAAGGAAACCAGCTTTCAGATAGGAGAAGGAGAAACGGTAACGATTGTCGTCGCGTGCCGTGGCGGCAAAAGCACGATCATCAAACTGCTACAACAAGTATGCGAACTCAGATCTCAATGGTATATCAGGAGTGGTCGCTTTTGCCGACTTCCATTGGTAATTCAATGCCGGAAAAAAGGATCGCATGACCGTTTCTTGCCAAGGGCGGTCATTTTAGCAGAGTTACTTTTACACATATCTATTTTGCGAGGAGAGGTACGTATGACTCAGCACGATGTTCAATTGTTTGCATTAAGCCAGCCACAGCAACGTATTTGGTACACGGAGCTTGTGTATCCCAATCGCAACACGTCTACGATTATTACTACTGTTAAAATCAAGGGAACGGTTCGCATAGATGCATTGCAGCAGGCAATGAACCGGGTTATTGCACGAAATGATTCTTTTCGTATCAAAATCACGGTTCGGGACGGCATTCCCTATCAATATGTTGAGCCGTTTGCTACTCAAAGCATAGAAACCCTTCAGGTAACCCAGGAGGAAGCTGAGCTATGGGTGAGCCATCATAACGCACAGCCGTTCCCCTTACTGGATTCGCAGCTGTATCGGTTTGTTATTTTGCAGCTGGGGGCAGAAGATACCTGGTTTAGTTTCAAGATGCATCATATTATTTCTGACGGCGTTACCATGGAGCAGGCCATTAATGAAATTACGGGAAATTATATGAATATTGTGCATGGTACAGGTTCAGATGCGCCGGTCCCAGCGAACTCATATCTCGATTTTATTCAGACAGAGCAAAGCTATGAGCAATCAGAACGCTATCAAAAGGATAAGATGCACTGGACGGAGAAATTTGCCAATTTGCCGGAGGTTACAGGTTTAAAATCGTACAATCCGCTCACAGTAAGCACGGCTGCACGCCGGGAGACCTATACACTGGAGCACGAATTATATCGTGGTGTCACGGCTTTTTGCGAGGCGCACAACATCAGTATTTTTACATTTTTTCTGGCTGCTCTGTATATTTATTTACATAAAACGACAGGTGAACAAGATTTAACGGTTGGTACATTGTATGCTAACCGTACGTTGAAGAAGGAAAAAAATACAATGGGCATGTTCGTTAGCACTGTGGCTACACGTTTGCAAGTTGAGCCGGAATCCGAGCTGCTTACTTTCCTACAGGGTGTTGGCAAGGAGCAGTCGTCCATTTTGCGGCATCAGCGTTATCCGTATAACAAAATCATACAGGATTTGCGTGAACAACAAAGCGGCACGGATATTGGCCGCCTGTTTGGCGTTACCATTCAGTACCGTACGCTGAGCTTCTCTCGTTTTGATGAAGCTGTTCAGCAGGTGCATACCGATTTCTGCGGAGATACGGTGAGTGACTTTGATATTGCCATGATTGACATGCTGGATGACGATAAACTTGTATTGCAACTGGATTATCGGACCGAGCTGTTCAGCGAGCAGGAAATCGCCCGAATGATTCACCAATTTTTGAGTGTGGTAGAGCATATGGTGAAAGGGCCACAGCAGCGGATTCAGGAGTTGTCACTGATGAGTGACAAAGAGCGGGCACAAATTATGAATGTATTTAATGCGACCACAGTTCCCTTTCCAGACGATGTGGGGATTCATGAGCTATTCGAGAAACAGGCAGAATGTACACCAGATCAGACAGCGGTTATGTTTGGAAGTCAGAGTCTGACTTATCGGGAACTGAATGAACGGTCGAATTCATTGGCCCGAATGCTTCAAGCACAGGGAGTAGGACCTGACAAGCTGGTCGGCCTGATGATGCAGCGCTCAGTGGAAATGATCGTAGGCCTGCTGGCTGTTCTAAAAGCAGGCGGTGCTTATGTGCCGATTGATCCCGAATTTCCGTCATCTCGTATTGAATACATGCTGGAAGACAGCAAGGCTGCAGTGCTTCTGACCAGTCGTGATTTGGCAGAAGAGCACCATTGTCAGGCCAATACCATGTTTCTTGAGGATGCAGAATTGTATCAGGGAGACAGCTGCAACCTGGAGGTGATTTCTCACCCAGAGCATTTGGCTTACGTCATCTATACCTCTGGATCGACTGGTAATCCGAAAGGAGTTATGCTCCAGCATCGTTCGGTACTCAACTTTATTACCGGGATGCGTGAAATCATTGACTTTGAAGCTGGTAAAACCATTTTGTCACTCACGACCATTTCATTCGATATTTTCGTCTTGGAAACTATCTTACCGCTATTGGCTGGAATGACGGTTGTGCTTGGCGATCACCAGCATCAAGTGGATCCTCAGGCGCTTGGTGAGTTGATTACCCATCATTCTATTGAGATGTTGCAAATGACACCATCCCGGCTGCAGATGCTGCTGGATCATGAAGCTGGTTCCCGCGCGCTGCGGGGCGTAAAGGAAATCATGGTGGGAGGTGAAGCCCTTCCTTCCAAGCTGCTCGCAGCACTGCAAGAAATAAATGGTCCCCGTATTTATAACATGTATGGACCTACAGAAACGACGGTTTGGTCGACCGTACAGGAACTGACTCATGCTCAAGAAATTAATATCGGACGTCCTATTGCGAATACCCAAATATTTATCATGAATGCGAATGGGGAATTACAGCCAATTGGTATGCCAGGTGAGTTATGTATTGCAGGGGAAGGTTTGGCCCGTGGGTATTGGAATCGCGAAGATCTGACGGCAGAGAAATTTGTGAAAAATCCGTTTGCCGGAGATAAAGCAGGTTATGAACGGATGTACCGTACAGGCGATTTGGCGAGATGGACACTGGACGGCAATATTGAATATTTGGGACGGATGGATCACCAGGTGAAAATTCGGGGCTACCGGATCGAACTGGGCGAGATCGAATCGCAGCTAATGCAGGTGGAGTCGGTACGAGAAGCGGCCGTCGTGGCTCGTGTGGACGAAACAACGGGCCAAAAACAAATGGTGGCATACTATGTGGCCAGTCAAGCAATGGAAGCCAGTGAACTGAGAAATGAGCTGGGGCGGGAGCTACCAAGCTATATGGTGCCGTCGTATTTCATTCAGTTGGAGCAGATGCCGTTGACACCGAACGGTAAAATCGACCGCAAGTCCCTGCCAGCACCGGAAGGCAGTCAGCAAAGCGGATCGGATTATGAAGCGCCCCATACTGCGCGGGAACAGGCACTCGTAACGATCTGGCAGTCCGTCCTGGGCGTGCCAACCGTCGGTATTTTGGACAATTTCTTTGACCTGGGCGGCGATTCGATCAAGGCGATTCAAATCGTATCCCGTGCGTTCCAGGCAGGCTACAAGCTGGATATGAAGGATCTGCTTCGGTGTCCAACCATCGCAGCATTGGCACCACTTATGACAAGTCGTATGGCAGATCAGGGAGAAGTGAGCGGGGAAACGGCATTGCTTCCGATCCATCATTGGTTCTTTGAACAGGAGCAAGTGGACGCGCATCATTTTAATCAGGCGGTTATGCTGCACCGGGAGCAGGGCTTTGACGAAGCTGCTTTGCATCAAGCGCTAATCCAGTTGACGGAGCACCACGATGCACTGCGGATGGTGTTCAGGAAGACCGAGCAAGGCTACCAAGCGTGGAATCGCGGAATACAGGAAGGCGAGCCGTATCATCTGGACGTGCTGGACTTTAGGGATTTGACGGATGAAGTCACCCTGAGCACGAAGATTGAAACGAAAGCAACTGAAATTCAAAACAACATAAACTTGTCTGAAGGACCGCTGGTAAAGCTCGCTCTGTTCCGTTGTACTGATGGAGACCATTTGTTGGTGACAATCCACCATTTGGTGGTCGACAGCGTATCATGGCGTATTTTGCTGGAGGATCTGGCATCCGGCTATGAGCAGGCTTTACGGGACGAGTCTGTCCGCTTGCCGAATAAGACGGATTCCTTCCGCCTGTGGGCAGATCAACTGGCAGCTTATGCGAACAGCACCGCGTTGGAGAAGGAACGTGCGTATTGGGAGCAGGTGGAGCGAGCTGGTGCTGCTCAAGAGGCATTGCCTAAGGATTACACTCGTAAATCTCAGGCCAAGCCACAGCTTCGTGATGATCGAACACTGACCGTAGCGTGGACGGTCGAAGAAACGGAACAATTCTTGAAACAAGCTCATCGGGCCTACAGTACAGAAGCAAACGACCTACTGCTGACAGCTTTGGGCATCGCCATTCAGGAGTGGGCAGGCATCCGTCAGGTGCTTGTAAACTTGGAGGGTCACGGACGGGAAGCCATTTTGCTGGATATGGATATTACGCGCACGGTCGGTTGGTTTACCAGCCAATTCCCAGTTGTCCTGGATATGGGCGAGGACCGGAATGTGGGACAGCGTGTCAAGAACGTCAAGGAAGGACTACGCC
>NZ_JAOYTP010000016.1:0-62405 GCF_025846815.2 Paenibacillus sp. BT-177
ATAGCGGAGGGGTTCCACACGTACCCATCCCGAACACGACCGTTAAGCCCTCCAGCGCCGATGGTACTTGGACCGCAGGGTCCTGGGAGAGTAGGACGTTGCCAAGCAACAAGTAAAAAGGACCATGATCTTATTGAGATCATGGTCCTTTTTTGCATGTAGCTGAAATTACTTATATTCTTACTTCTCTGTTGCTTACTCAAAGTAAAATATACTTTTGTAAGTAGATAGTTATCCTTAAATCCGTTTGTTTATAATGGTTGTCCTTCGTAGGAGTACAGTTGTTTGTACAGGGGAATACTACGGGTTAGGGCTGTTGATGAAGGCTTGACACCCCTATACCGCTTTGCTAAGATTGCAATAATATATTTTCAGAGAGCCTTGATTTGTCCATGTCGGACAGACAACAAGACCAATACAGACTAAACATTTTGAAGGAGGATCATCTTGGTGTGGGAAGATAAATTCGGTAAGGAAGGCCTTACCTTTGACGATGTTTTGTTGGTACCTCGTAAGTCGGTGGTACTGCCCAAAGAAGTAAGCGTAGCGACTCGTTTGAGTGATAACGTGAAGCTGAATATTCCTTTGATGAGTGCTGGTATGGATACTGTTACTGAGGCAGTGTTGGCAATTGCAATGGCTCGTGAGGGCGGTATCGGTGTTATTCATAAAAATATGTCGATTGAGCAGCAAGCGGTAGAGGTAGATCGGGTTAAACGCTCAGAGAGCGGTGTTATCACCAACCCATTCTCATTGACTCCGGATCATTTGGTGTCCGATGCTGAGGCTGTTATGGGTAAATACCGTATTTCCGGTGTGCCTGTTGTAAACGAAGAGAACAAACTGGTGGGTATTATTACTAACCGTGATCTTCGCTTTATTCACAATTTTGATCTTAAAATTAGTGAAGTCATGACAAAGGAAGAATTGGTAACTGCACCAGTAGGCACGACTTTACAGGAAGCGGAAGTCATTTTGCAAAAGCATAAAATTGAAAAGCTTCCTCTGGTCGATGAAGGGAACTACCTCAAAGGTCTGATCACCATCAAAGATATTGAGAAAGCTATTCAGTTTCCGAACGCAGCGAAGGATGCACAAGGGCGTCTTCTGGTCGGTGCGGCTGTCGGCATTTCCAAGGATACGTTTGAACGGACTGAAGCACTTGTAAAAGCTGGTGTGGATTTGATTGTTGTGGATTCCGCTCATGGCCATCATATTAACATTATTGAAGCAGTCCGCGAGTTGCGTAAAACTTATCCTGATCTGACGATTGTAGCAGGTAATGTAGCTACGGGTGACGGAACGCGCGAATTGATTGAAGCAGGAGCATCGGTCGTTAAGGTTGGTATTGGCCCAGGCTCTATCTGTACAACACGCGTAATTGCAGGGATTGGTGTTCCGCAAATAACAGCTATTTATGATTGTGCAACAGTAGCACGTGAATATAATATTCCGATTATTGCAGATGGAGGGATTAAATACTCCGGTGAAATTACAAAGGCCATTGCGGCAGGGGCTTCTGCAGTAATGCTGGGAAGTCTTTTTGCAGGTACGGAAGAGAGCCCAGGCGAATCGGAAATTTATCAAGGACGTCGCTTCAAAGTATATCGTGGTATGGGCTCTATGGCTGCGATGAAGCAAGGTAGTAAAGATCGTTATTTCCAAGATGACGACAAGAAATTGGTACCGGAAGGCATTGAGGGACGCGTTGCTTATAAAGGACCACTTTCCGACACTGTTCACCAGCTGTTGGGCGGTCTTCGCTCCGGTATGGGATATTGTGGTACTGCTAATATTGAAGAGCTTCGTAACGATACAAGCTTTATCCGTATTACAGGTGCAGGTCTGCGCGAAAGCCATCCACATGATGTGCAGATTACGAAAGAAGCGCCAAACTACTCTCTATAAAATTCAGCTGTATTTGACTTGACGACAGGCAGAGCGCATTTCGCTCTGCCTGTCTTTTTTTAGAGATACCCCTGTGATAGAATAGACAAGTGTCCGCCTTCTCATGAGGTTATTGATGAATTAGGACGCATAGGTATTTTGGATGATTCCTACCAGTTAAGAAGATTCGAGCAGTAGAATGCTCATGACAAGCTATATCTTAGGAAACGAAATGACATTAAATTGTATAACACTAAAACATTAATTCTTTGGCCAAGTAAAGGCTGTAACCACCGTCTCGTTATACATAGCGGATCGGGTTAAGGTACGAGAGGAGTTTGTATTCATTTGAAAGCGAACAATTTTAAAAAGAATAATAAACGCAGCATGATTAAAAAGAGTGTGACTGCAGTCATGGTGCTTAATATGATGTATATGTCGGCCTTGCCTGTTGTAGGCAATTTCGATTCAAGCGTGGCTACTTTTGCTGCTGGAGCGGCAACAGAGGCAACGAATATCACGGGAACAGGTTCCATTAACCCCCCTAGTCTGGCACTTCGTTCGGCCATTTTGATTGAGCCTTCCACTGGGCAGGTTTTGCTCTCTATGAATCCAGATGAGCCGCTTCCGCCAGCCAGTATGACCAAAATGATGACAGAGTACCTCGTAGCGGAGCAGGTTAAGCAAGGAAAACTTAAGTGGACGGATAAGGTTACGGTTAACGAGAATGCTTCTAAGAGTATCGGATCACGTATTTTTTTGGCTCAAGGGGATCAACATACGGTAGAAGAGCTTTATATTGCCATGGCAGTAGGTTCTGCCAATGATGCCACAGTAGCTCTTGCTGAACGCGTATCTGGAACCGAGCAGGATTTTGTAAAACTAATGAATGAAACTGCTCAGAAAATGGGTATGAAAAATACGTATTTTATTAACTCGACTGGCTTGGATCGTAAGGATATGCCTACAGGGTTTCAACCGGATACAGACCGGGAAACTGTGATGACAGCGAGAGACGCAGCTACTCTGGCCAGTTACATCATTAAGGATCATCCAGATTATACACGGTTTACCACAATTCAATCGTACAAATTTCGACCGACTGATAAAGCGCCAATTATTAACTATAATTGGATGCTAGAAGCAAACAAAAATATTACTAACTTTAGAAAATTTGCTTATCCTGGCTTGGACGGTATGAAAACGGGCCATACGAGCAATGCTGGAAACTGTTTTACAGGTACGGCTGAGCGTAATGGAATGCGTCTCATTAGTGTAGTTATGGGAGCAGATTCAGAGCCTCATCGTTTTACAGAGACGGCTAAAGTGCTGAACTATGGCTTTGATAACTTTGAAGTGAAGCAGGTTGTTGCTCCAAAGACGGTGGTTAAGGGCGTTGAGAATGTGCCTGTAACCAAAGGTACGGAAACAGAAGTGCCGATTGTCACAAAAGATGCAGTAAGTTTTATCGTGCCTAAGGGTGCAAGCAATCCTAAGGTAACCTTTACAACGAACATAACACCAGCAAGCTCTCTCGTGGCACCTTTGAAACAAGGGGCTAAAGTCGGTACGATTACGTACACATACAAAACGGATGGCGTGGATAAAGGCCAGACGAAAACTGTTGATTTGGTTACAACCACGGCAGTAGAAGAGGGCGGCTGGTTCCGAATGCTTTTCCGGGCAATTGGTGATTTCTTCGGCGATTTGTTCCAGGGAATTAAGAATCTCTTCTAAAGATGAAATGCTAATCGACCTAACGTGTCCTGCATTACTTATTTTGTAACTTGAAATGATTGTGTATTTGGCGTTCGTACGGTAAAATCTTAAGTTAGAATCTAAACGTAACCCTTACAGGAGGCAACGACATGGAAACGGGAACTTCGCGTGTAAAAAGAGGTATGGCAGAGATGCAAAAAGGTGGCGTAATCATGGATGTCATGAACGCTGAACAGGCTAAAATTGCAGAGGCAGCAGGCGCTACAGCCGTAATGGCTCTTGAACGAGTGCCTTCGGATATCCGTGCAGCTGGTGGGGTTGCTCGTATGGCTGACCCTACGATTGTGGAAGAGGTTATGAAGGTTGTTTCTATTCCTGTTATGGCTAAGGCTCGTATTGGTCACTTTGTTGAGGCAAAGGTACTCGAATCTCTCGGTGTTGACTATCTCGATGAGAGTGAAGTATTGACACCTGCAGATGAGGTGTTCCATATCGATAAGCGGGAGTTCACCGTTCCATTTGTTTGTGGAGCCAAGGATCTAGGGGAAGCATTGCGTCGTATCGGTGAAGGCGCATCTATGATCCGTACAAAGGGTGAGCCGGGAACTGGAAATATTGTTGAGGCTGTTCGTCACATGCGGTTTATTAATGGTCAAATTCGCAAGGTGCAAAACCTGTCGAAGGACGAGCTGTATGCAGAAGCGAAAAACCTCGGAGTTGCTTATGAACTGCTGTTGGAAGTGCATGAGCTTGGTAAGCTACCAGTGGTCAACTTTGCAGCAGGCGGTGTAGCAACACCTGCGGATGCTGCGTTGATGATGCATTTAGGCGCTGATGGTGTCTTTGTAGGCTCTGGTATCTTCAAGTCGGACAGCCCTGAGAAATTTGCACGTGCAATTGTGGAAGCGACCACTCATTACACGGATTACAAGCTAATTGCAGAAGTGTCCAAGAATTTGGGAACTCCTATGAAAGGCATTGAAATTTCCAAACTAGCATCGCATGAGCGCAT
The DNA here is from genome assembly GCF_025846815.2 of Paenibacillus sp. BT-177. Taxonomy (NCBI): domain Bacteria; kingdom Bacillati; phylum Bacillota; class Bacilli; order Caryophanales; family Paenibacillaceae; genus Paenibacillus; species Paenibacillus sp. BT-177. The sequence continues at coordinate 4,619 of NZ_JAOYTP010000016.1, forward strand.
GCAGGATCGTGGTTGGTAAGAAAGAAGGGGCCGGCATGAAAATAGGAGTATTGTCGCTGCAAGGCGCTGTGGCTGAGCATATACGAAGCGTTGAACGTGCAGGTGCTGAAGGTATAGCAGTGAAGAAGATCGAACAGCTCGATGAGCTGTCCGGTCTTATCATTCCCGGTGGTGAGAGCACCACTATCGGCAAGCTAATGCGCAAGTATGATTTTATAGAGGCTATACGTCAATTTTCCAATCAAGGCAAGCCTGTATTTGGCACTTGCGCGGGATTGATTGTATTGGCCAAAACGATTCAAGGACAGGAAGAAGCACATTTGGGACTAATGGATATTACAGTATCGCGTAATGCTTTTGGTCGCCAACGAGAAAGCTTTGAAACAGACTTGAACATTAAAGGGATTGAGGAGCCGGTTCGTGCGGTGTTTATACGCGCGCCTTTAATACAATCTGTCGGAATGGGAGTAGATGTGCTGTCTGAGTATAACGGCGAGATTGTGGCAGCCCGTCAGGGTCATTTACTGGCTTCATCCTTCCATCCGGAATTAACAGACGATTTCCGGTTACATCAGTATTTTGTGGATATGGTCCGCGGATAGCGGAAAGTCAGGTTTGTAGTGTAGGAGGGATCACCTGTGTTAGATATAAAGATTTTGCGTAATGAGCTTGGTCGGGTTGAGAAAGCTTTACAGAACAGAGGTAAATCTCTGGATCTGATTAATGGTTTTACAGATCTGGATGTAAGCCGTCGTGAGTTGCTTCAGGAAAGTGAAGGACTCAAAAATCGTCGGAATGTCGTATCTGGTGAAGTAGCCAAGTTGAAGAAGAATAAGGAAAATGCGGATGATCTTATTGCTGAAATGCGCCAGGTCTCCGATCGTATTAAAGAATTGGATGAGCAAGTGCGTGAACTGGAAGTTCAGATCGACGAACTGGTGATGTCGATTCCTAATATCCCCAATGAGACTGTGCCTGTAGGCGCTTCGGAAGAGGACAATGTGGAAATTCGTCGCTGGTCAGAGCCACGCGAGTTTTCTTTTACACCCAAAGCACATTGGGAGTTGGCTCAGGATCTAGATATTCTTGATTTTGAGGCTGCAGCTAAGGTGACGGGTTCTCGTTTTACGTTCTATAAGGGACTGGGAGCGCGTTTGGAACGTGCGCTAATTAACTTTATGATGGATCTGCACAGTAGTGAGCATGGTTATGAAGAAATGCTACCTCCATACATTGTAAATCGGGACAGTCTGTACGGAACGGGTCAGCTTCCAAAGTTTGAAGAAGATTTGTTTAAATTGCGTGATACTGAGTATTATCTCATTCCTACGGCCGAAGTTCCGGTAACGAACTACCACCGTGAAGAGATTATGAATGCAGATCAGCTTCCTAAATATTATGTGGCATACAGCTCTTGCTTTCGCTCAGAGGCAGGATCTGCAGGACGTGATACACGTGGCTTGATTCGTCAGCATCAGTTCAATAAGGTGGAAATGCTCAAGCTGGTCCACCCGGATACCTCTTATGAAGAATTAGAAAAAATGACGAATAACGCTGAGCGTGTTTTGCAGCTGCTCGGACTTCCATATCGGGTGCTGGCACTTTGCACAGGGGATATGGGTTTTACGTCTGCCAAAACGTACGATCTGGAAGTATGGTTGCCTGAGAGCGGCATGTACCGTGAGATTTCTTCCTGTTCCAACACAGAAGACTTCCAGGCACGTCGTGCAAACATCCGGTTTCGTCCAGATGCGAAGGCAAAGCCTGAATTTGTACATACACTGAACGGTTCAGGGTTGGCTGTAGGGCGGACTGTAGCTGCTATTTTGGAGAACTATCAGCAAGAGGATGGAAGCATTGTGATTCCCGAAGTGCTGCGTTCATACATGCGAGGCATTGAGGTTATAACTCCTAAATAGTAAGCCTTGCATTCTTAAAAATTCTGTGGTAAAATAATTTTGTTGCGCCTCAGTTGTTTGATAGAGGGAAGCAGCTTTATCCATTTACCACCTGGAGAGGTACCGAAGCGGTCATAACGGGGCGGTCTTGAAAACCGTTAGAGTGCAAGCTCACATGGGTTCGAATCCCATCCTCTCCGCCATATTCTAAATAAAACCAAGCCATTCAAATACGATAGCTGGTACATTAGGTTCTATATGCTAATGATCAGGAATCGTGAAGAATGGCTTTTTTGTTGTATAAAAAGCCTGTTTTTTTCACACGTTATCAGATGTGGAGGTGCTGGCATGAATCGAGAAATGACAGTAGATCAGCAAAAGCTGGTAGAGGCCTGGCAGGAACAACTGCCGATTCTTTTGAATTCAGGGGATAAAACACAGGTACAGGCAGATGAAGCCGATAACCGGGCTATACGAATCCATATCGAGGTAGAAGGCCGACAAATGTACTCCTTTGATTTTGCGTGTACGTATGTAGATTCCCGGGAAGTACAAGTTAGCTTAGTCGATGTAGAGCGTGACGGGCGGTCTGTGGATGAACGAACAGATATCATTCAACAGCTGGTGTCCGATTATACTCGGCACATTCACCAATGTGCCCAAACATTACAGTCATTAACGCACTCGTAGTCATGAAGGAATGAGGAGGAAGGCGACATGACAAAGGCCAAAAATGGACTTGATAAAAACCTGTCCAACATTGTCGATGATTTGGAGCAACGTCCAGTAAATAGTCATCAGGCACAGCAAGTGCAGCAGGATCGTAATGATCGTCGTCATCAGGATTCACTGAATCACGATAAAACGGAAGATCTGACCCATCTATAGTCCTATTTTAAATGGTAATAAACGGATTTGTTGATGTACCAATAATTTAGACTTAGAATGGAGGATGCGTAAATGGGCAAGCCTAGAGCTGTTCCTGTTCCCGAGGCTCAGGATTCTGGCGGAAGTAATGAAAAGCGTGAGCGTAGTCATCAACAAGAGCCCCTATCCGGTTCCAAGAAGGTGAAACAGCGGAATCACGTCGATCACCACAACAGACAAGGTTCATAAGCAGTCAGACTTTTCTCCTAAAAATATTACAAAGTATAGTACACCCTGGTTAAAGAGCCAGGGTGTCTTTGTGCTTATTGTAAGAAAATTTTCCAATAAGTGTTTCGCCGTTTGTGAATATGAGTTAAAATAGAGGGTGTGTATTTTTTTTATAGCATAAAAAAAGGGGTTAATTTGAGAGGAGAGAATCTACACAATGAGTAAAAAGTTATCCGTCTTGGTCCTCACTATGGTGTTGCTTATGACGGTAGCGCTGGTAGGTTGTAGCAAGAAGTTAGAACCGAAGGAAGCTGTTACGACCGGTACAGCAAATGCTATGAAGCTGAATTCCTATGAATCCAAAAGTCAATTTACCGTTAAGGAACTGACAATTACCTCCGCTTCTGTTCCAGCTGAGCAAAGTGCAATGGTAACTAGCATGCTGAAAAATGCTGATATTACAATGGATGGTGTATACCAAAAAGAGCCTTTCCAATCTGAAATGACGCTGGGCATTCATTTGAAAGGTGATCTTTCTACCAGCTTTACGATTCCAATGGTAATGACTAAAGATAAATTGTATGTTAAAATTCCTAATATTCCATTTTACCCGCTTCCACAGGATGTTGTAGGTAAATTCCTACTCATTGATCCACAAGAACTGGCTAAACAATCAGGACAAGAGTTTAACCCTGCAACTATGGACCAGGAAAAATCGCAAAAATTTGCGAACGAAGTGATTGCTGCGATTATGAATGAGTATGATCAAGCTACGTATTTCTTTGATATTGATCCTAAAGATGCTAAATTGCCACAAGGCGTTGAAGCTAAACAAGTGGTTCAGTTTAAAATCACGAACGACAATGTGAAGCAAGCGACTAATACATTTATTACTAAGGCGCTTCCTAAGGTCCTAGATATTATGTCTAAAGACGAATATGCTAGCATGCTTCAAGTGAAGAAGGAAGAACTGGCTGAAGCGAAGAAAGAACTGCAATCCAACACCAGCGAAGTCAGCAAAAAGCTGGATGAGTTGAAGAACTATTTGACAGTGAAACAGTTTGACATTAACACTGCTCTGAACAAGGATAACGTTCCTGTGTATCAAGATCTGAATGCGAACGTGGAAGTGAATGATCCTTCTACGAAAGACAATGTGAAATTGTCTGTAACAGGCTACTCGCAATACAGCAAAATCAATGAAAAAGCAGCATTTAAAGTGGGTATTCCAACAGCTGATCAAGTTCTGACTATTGAACAGCTACAACAAAAAATGCAAACTGTATCTCCTTAATTAGAAGGTAACATGATTACAAACATCATTCCTTCGAATGTGATGTAAGAAAACCGCTCGGCGTAGGCCGGGCGGTTTTTTTTGTTTATGAATAAGTTATCCTCTGTGCGGTTATTGAGATTCGTCACACGTGATCCTCAGCTAGAATTCCGAACATCTGATGATCCTGCCATTCGCCCTGAATCTGTACCAGCTTGCGAGCAATACCTTCTGGCTGAAAGCCACACTTCTGTAATACGCGTTGTGAGCGATCATTATGGAGAAGGGTGCCTGCTTGGAGGCGATGTAGAGATAAGGCACGGAAGGCATACTGTATGATCAATTTTAAGGCAGCCGTCATATGCCCTTTTCCCTGCTCATGTTGATCCATCATATAGCCGACATCGGCGAATTGTCCAACTCCACGCACCAAATTGGAAATAGAGATATAACCTATCAGCCGTTCTTGTTTTAGGAGAAAGATACCAAACAAGTATCCTCGATCTTCTTCCGCTTGGCGCAATCTCTCACGGATGTAATCCTGCTGTTTCCCTAAAGTGAAAAATGAATCCTCATACAGCGGTTCATAGGGCGCATGAGAGTCCCTATTTCGAAGCCTAAGGGCGAGAAGAGCTTCTCCATCCTCCAAGCTTAGGGGACGTAAAAAGATACCTTGAGGCGTATTATACAAGCTCATAGGCATGGGGTGATCTCCTTCCATGAGGAATTAGCAGTGAGATGAAGAAGAGCGTTAGGCTTTTCCTCCTCAGGATGGAGATGAAGGAGGAGACAATTTGGCAGCCGCTCTTTTTTGCCGGAGCTGCCGAAAAAAGTTTGTTAGCATGGAGGCACATTCCTCCTGAAGTACACCACTGGTTACTTCTGTACAATGATTGAACCGAGGCTCCTGCAATAAATTCATTAGCGTGCCTGCGCAGCCCGCCTTGGGATCTGTGGTGCCGTATATGAGATGGGGGACGCGTGATTGCACAATGGCTCCAGCGCACATCGGACACGGCTCCAAAGTGACATACAGCCTGCAATCCAGCAGGCGCCAAGCTCCCAAATGCTCACTGGCCTGCCGGATGGCAACCATTTCTGCGTGTGCAGTTGGGTCGGTGTCGGTCTCGCGCAAATTGTAGCCGCGACCGATGATTTCATTATCTTTTACAATGACAGCTCCGATGGGGACTTCACCCAACGCTTCTGCCTTATACGCTTCCTGAATGGCTTCTCTCATCCAATAGGCGTGATCCATAATGGTCACTGGGAAAATACTCCTTTCAAACGCGGAATTATCCAACGAACAAGTATTCCGTTGTTAACATGATGTGAATAAAATTGTGGATAACACCATACTTGCCCACAGGTTTATCCACAGTTTATAATAACATCTGTGTATTTGTGGACTATATGTGGATGATTATCTTAATACATTGTAGGTAAATGCTCGCCTATTGACAACATTGTTCACAGGATGTGTATTTATGTATATCCGGTAAATGTAAATGCTGGTATCCCAGGCACTATTACGGTATCATTGAGTTAGCAATTGCCAGTAATCGCCAGCATACGGCAAGAGGTGAGAAATCAGTGTGTCGATAAAAATCAGAATAACGATCATTTTGTCGGGGTCGGTCCTGTTTATCCTATTGTTAAACATCGCACTCAATTACTACACGACCCACGAAAATCTAAGAAGTGACAGTGAAACCAAAATGGTTCTGACGGCTAAAATCATCGGAGGAGCTATTGAACAAACCCGACATAGTTGGGAGGCTGTTGACAAGCAGCTCGGATATAATCTGTGGCTCTCTGCTACGTTGGCTGCCAATCAGCTTGATCCCGACATCCGAAATATCCAGCAGGAACAGCTACAACAGATAGCTACACTCCACAGGGATATTAATATTTCTTTGATGATCCGAGATGGACAGGGGTATAAGGTTGTCAAATCTTCGAATCCTAAAGAGCTAACGTCATCCGATCCATTAATGGGGTATTGGAAAAATGCAGTTGACCAATTATATGAGCATGGACAGGTGGCCATGGCGCATGGCCAGAATCTGGATCATTTTTGGACCAGTTCTTTTGATTACACAGATTCAGCCTCCTCACATATTAATAAATGGGGATTTTATTATGACCAAAAACGCAACTACTTAATTCGAGTATCCTTCCAGGATACTTCAGTCCAGGATTTTATACCTATCTTGAGTCCAGCTGAGATTGTGAAGCAGACTCAGCAAGTGGATTATCGCATTTTGGAGATAACAGGAATCAACCCTGCAACCTTTGGTGGCGCTACGATGGACAAGAACGGTAACGACCGAAAACACTATTACATGTACAACGAACCGATCCAATTCGGCACGTATCAACTAACGAGAGTGCCTGAGGATCGTTTGGCCGTGTCCAGGGCGATCCTTTCGGGAGAGAGTATCGTACAAGATTGCTATATTAAAGGCGAACGAGTGCTTGTCAGTTACATACCTTTTTATCCGACAAACCGTGATGCCTATGTCATTCGTATTGTCATGAATTATGATACAATCGCTTCTGTTATATCTAAGCAATTGATCAGTTTAGTTGCTATTTCCATTGTTCTATTGGAGGTTGTGATCATTGGAAGCTATGTGCTTGCCAGCCTATTTGTCCGTCCGATTCAGTCGATTTTGGGAAAAGTGAACGAGATGGCTGACGGCCATTTTGATACACGACTAGAAATTAAGGGCGGCCATGAGCTTGCACGGCTGGGTGAGCGCATCAATGCGATGGCCTACAATCTGGGGATGTATACGAGAAGACTTGAACAGATGTATGAAGAAAACCGTTCTGTAAAGGAGCATCTAGAATCGGTTATTAATCAGACGGCAGATGCGATTCATGTAACCGATCAGGAGGATCGTGTTATTCGGGTTAACCATGCCTTCGAAGCTTTGTACGGATGGACTAAGAAGGAATTGGTTGGCCGTAAGCTGGAGTTTGTACCTCCGCAGCAACAAGAGGAGTATGAATTTCAGAAGGAGAGCCTGCTTCAGGGAGAAAGCATCGTATCAAGTGAGACCCTACGAATGCGTAAGGATGGAAGTACAGTAGAGATTAGTATGAGTACGTCCCCTATTCTGGATGAACAAGGCGAAATCTTAGGCTTTATCTGTGTTTCGCGTGATATTACGGGGCGCAACCGAATGGAAGAACTGCTGCGTAGATCAGAGAAGCTGACAACCGTAGGGCAACTGGCGGCAGGAGTAGCGCATGAGATTCGTAATCCATTAACCACGCTACGTGGCTTCCTACAACTACAGCAGCAAAATCAAGTGTTGAATATGAAACACAACGATATTATGATGTCTGAGCTGGACCGCATTAATTTGATCGTTAGCGAGTTTTTAATACTGGCGAAGCCACAGGCAGTGCATTTTCAGAAAAAAGATGTTCGTTATATTGTGAGTGATGTTATTTCTTTACTGGATAGCCAGGCGCATCTGTTGGGTATTGTATTCAACCTTCAGGTCACGGACGAGCCTGCCTTGGTATATGCTGAAGAAAATCAGTTAAAACAGGTATTCATTAATTTACTTAAAAATAGCATGGAGGCTATGAGTAAAGGTGGCATCATCACAATTCATTTGTTCTTAGAGGGAGAAAGCGTTAAAATCTTCATACGGGACCAGGGAACAGGTATTCCCGCAGAAATGCTATCCAAGCTGGGAGAACCTTTTGTCACAAACAAAGAAACAGGTACAGGACTAGGGCTTATGGTCAGCCAGCGTATTATACAGAGCCATAAAGGCACACTGGATATTGAAAGCACAGAGGGAGAGGGAACAACCGCCCTCGTGCAGCTTCCGATCGCCAAGCCTGAGTAATGAGCTGGGGGCAGAAGGAAGTGTGTTCGTAGAAATGGAGGGTACACAGGTTGCGCATTAACAAATTTATCAGCGAAACTGGCTTTTGCTCGCGCCGGGAGGCGGACAAGCTGGTAGAGAGCGGCCGCGTGACGATTAACGGCGAAGTGGCCGTGCTGGGCAGTCAAGCGGAGGAAGGCGATGACGTCCGTGTGAACGGCAAGCCACTGCGCGATAAGTCCGATCACGTCTATATTGCATTGAACAAGCCAGAGGGCATTACAAGCACGACAGAGAGCCACATTAGAGGCAATATTGTCGATTTTGTGGGGCACCCGCAGCGGATATTTCCAATTGGACGCCTGGATAAGGATTCGGAAGGTCTCATTTTATTAACCAATGATGGGGACATTGTGAATAAGATCTTACGGGCAGAAGGCAAACATGAGAAAGAATATATCGTAACAGTGGATCGTCCGGTCACACCATCCTTTGTGCAGGGGATGTCCAGCGGTGTAAAGATACTCGGTCATCGAACGCTGCCCTGTGAAGTAACACGTGTATCTGAGTATGTATTCCGTATTATCCTGACAGAAGGGAAAAATCGTCAGATCCGACGTATGTGTGCTGCCTTCGGTTATGAAGTTAAGAAACTGCAGCGCCTGCGAATTATGAATATTCGTTTAGGATCCCTTCAGAAAGGCGCCTGGCGTGATTTAACAGAGGCTGAAAAGCAGGAACTGGGCCAGATGCTTGATTATACACTTAGCTAATGCCAGAGGCCTTCTTATAGCCTACAGCGCTTGTCCCTCGTATATGACAGGGCTAGAGAACAGAAATCCCTAAAGTAAAAGGCACCAGCTGCATAAAAAATGCGGCGGTGCCTTTGTTCATATAACATATTCATGATCAACCTTCATTCGAGCTTGAGGTAGGACTAATAACTTGTGTACCGTTCTGATATTTGCGAAGAACGGAAATTTCGACACGACGGTTTTTGGCACGTCCTGCCCCAGTTTGATTGCCTGCCAATGGTCGATACTCGCCATATCCGATGGATACAAACTTGGTAGGATCAAGCTGCGGATTGAGCAACAAAATACGCAAGAAATTGAGCGAACGCTTGGCACTCAAATCAAAGTTGGACGGAAACTGACTATTGGAAATAGGTACATTGTCCGTATGACCTGATACGATAACATCATAACCAGGAAACTGCTGAAGCATGCTGGAAATGGATTTGGCCAGCTTTCTCGCTTCTGGCTTTACTTCGGCCTGCCCGGATGAAAACAGGGCATTATCACTAATGGTGATCATCAGCTGGGATTGGTTCAGCTTGGTGTTCAGTAGGGTGGACAGGCCGTTATTTTGAATATACTGATCCATTTGCTTTTTAAGCTTCTTTAAATCTTCTTCTTCCCGCTGGGCGAGTTGCTTTTGCAGATCAGAGGTAGAAGTGGCTTTCGATTTTAAGGGTTGTGATACCTCTTCTTTATTTTTGCCCATATCCATGGATTGTGACGACGGATTCGCGGCTGAGTGATCCAGCACGCCAGTACCGCCACTAAAAGCTGAACTCAGGGATTGAGCCATAGTTTCAAATTTTTTGGCATCGAGCGAGCTCATACCGAATAAGACAATGAAAAGAGCCAACAGAAGGGTCATTAAGTCGGAATATGGCAACAGCCAGCTTTCGTCAGCATGCTCTTCATGTGGTTCATGTCTCTTTTTACTCACTGGAATCGCCATCCTTCTGGGTCATCGAAGCCCGTTCGGTTGGAGTTAGGAAGATTGCTAGCTTCTGGCTGATGGCAATCGTCGAGATACCGGATTGAATGGAAAGCAGACCTTCGACCATCATTAACTTAAGTTCCACTTCTTTTTTGGATAGCCGTTTCAGCTTGTTGGACATTGGATGCCATAGGACATAACCTGTAAAAATACCGAGCAACGTTGCAATAAAGGCGGCTGCAATGGCATGGGACAGTTTTTCCATGTCACTAAGGTCGGCCAGAGCGGCGATCAGACCTACAACCGCACCAAGTACCCCGAGTGTTGGAGCGTACATACCGGCTTGGGAGAAAATCAGTGCGCCGGCGCGGTGTCTATCTTCGGTAGCGTTAATGTCTTCCATCAGAACATCGCGTACGAACTCCTGATCATTACCATCGATAATCATTCGCATACCGCCGCGCATAAAGGGATCGTCGATCTCTTCGACCTTGGATTCCAGCGCGAGCAGACCTTCACGACGGGTAATGGATGCCCATTCGGTAAATGTACCGATAAGCTCCTTGCGATCCAGCAATTTCTGCTGGGTGAAAATAATTTTAAACAGCTTTGGCACCCGTTTCATGTCATCCATCGGAAACGCCATGAATATACTTGCTGCTGTTCCGACGAAAATAATCATGTAAGCAGCGGGGTTATTGACCAGATTGACGACTGGCGCGCCCTTCAGGATCATCCCGACGACCAGTGACAAAAGCCCGAGCACAAGTCCAATAATGGTTGTAATTTGCATGATACACCTCATCCATGAGAATAGATTTTGAATCCTTTCATGCCGCATGGGTCGTCCTTGCCCCAAGCGCGTCATTATGAGACGGATTATAGTATTTATCGACAAAACTCTCTTTTTTGTTAAGGGCGAATTTCCGGTATAATAAAGTGATTATGTATTGAATCGCTGAACCATTGGAGGAAATAGCATGGGAGTAAAGCATGGGCGCGAGTATGAACAAATTTTGAACGATTTGACAGAGGCTGTGGGACGCATCCCAGATAGCTATGAATTTTTTGAAATGGAAGCAGAAGATTGGGACAGGCTGGACCCGTTGGGGCGTCAGGAAGTCAATGAAGCTTTGGCAGAAGACCTATTTTATGCATTGGGTACGGAGCCCATAATCACTGTAGGCAGCGGCGTTGTGATTTATGAGCCGGAGCAGCACCGGATCTATGTACTCATCGGAGATGAGGAGCTGACGTCGGTCCCTTTGATTTGAAGGCCGTCTTATGGATTTATCAACGGGGCCGTGGTAATATGTACACCAATATATCGTAGTTTTGGCCGTATGTAAGCGGCTAAAAGGCTTCCGTATAAACGGGGAGGAGTTCGTAACATGCCTTTTACACAAGAAGAGATTGAAGCACATCTGGAGAAACTGGAGGGCTGGGAACTGGAGGAAGGACGTTGGATCGTTCGGAAATATAATTTTTCCAGTTTTATGAAAGGAATTGCATTCGTGGATGAAGTTGCCGCTATATCTGAGGCATTCAATCACCATCCATTTATTACGATTGATTACAAGACCGTGACTCTGCGTTTGACCTCTTGGGACGATGGCGGTATTATGGCCGTAGATATTAAGGAAGCCCAACAATATAATGAAGCTTTTGAAAAAATGCGCAGCAGTCATTGATTTTATAATGATCTGTTGTATATATTAAGAGCGCCTTCGCTATACAACATCGCGGTTGTATAGCGAAGGCGCTCTTATTTATAGAGCCCGGTTCTGTTGTTCAGGACGATATACCATACAATAGAACGGTTTTCTGCCATCTGGAGTCTGACGTTCATAGGTATCCGTCAGCTCAAATCCAGCTGCCTTGTAGGCTCGTATAGCCCGCTGATTCCAAGTGAGAACCTCTAGGTCAATTTCATTCTGTGGATGGCGTCGTCTGGCTTCCTCGGCAATGGCCCGGACAAAATCGGGGCCTGTGCCATGTCCGCATCTTTCGGGATGCATTCCAAGACCCAGCCGGGTCACACCGACCATAGGAAAATATTGAGCAAATCCCGTCAGCTCATTCTCTTCGTCCAGTACGGCAACATATTGCTCTTGGCGAAGCGTGGGACTTCCAAATTCGACTTCAAGTGCCTTCATTTGTTCCCAGGGAAGCCAGCCGTATATGTTGTAGGGAGGATCATAGCGCCACTCACAGATTTCAGCCGCTTGATGCTCGTCCATCGGTACGATCCGGTAGTTGGATATTGAGGCCGGCACTTTTTCATTCCTCCTTATGTAGGTACTTCAATCATTAACCACAGATTGTAGACAAGTTGTAGGAGAATGGCAAGCGTGTTTATTTCGTACCTAAGTCGGGTATACATTCAATAAGAAGGATTTACTGCTCATATGCTCCCCCAGCGGTGGCGGTAAACCGACGATGTTCGCTAAAACTGAAACCTTTTGAGGTGTCAGTTCGTCAGTAATGATAATAATTACTGATGTAGTGGACATAAAAAACCGCAATTCGATTCCGGCCAGAATCAAATTGCGGCTAGGGTTAGCTTGCTGTGCGGTAGTTATTCTACGTTGTCGTCATCAGGAATATCTGAAGCTACAGAATGGTAAGCGTCTGTGCTCATAATTCTTTTTGCACCGACATAACGGTTAGCGTAATAATTTTCGTTCAGTGAGCTAACTACTACACCACGTGAAGTCGAGGAGTGGGCGAATTTCCCTTCACCTACGAAGATACCTACATGGGAAACGCCTCTTCCTGTGGTGTTGAAGAACACCAGGTCGCCTGGTCTCATTTCATCGCGGGATACAGAAGCTCCCATTTTGAATTGTGATCCAGATTGATGCGGCAGTTTAATTCCCAGTTTGTTGAATACATACATTGTGAAGCCGGAGCAATCGAATCCCTCGAGTGTAGTACCTCCGCTTCTATAGTTCGTTCCTTTGGCATCTTGGATGACCTGGTCCATCTTAGAGTCTGCAAATGCACTGCTACCACCGAATGTAAAAGAGGTAAAGGCAATGGCGAGACCCATGGCTGCGATCGTTAGCTTCTTCTTCAAAAAAAATATACCCCTTCCAATGCCTGCGAGGTTAGCTTAAGGATTCGGTAGAAGGTTCCCCTATGACCACTCTGTTGCGAGATCAATTCACCCAAACTGGTTCCCCCGCTTCCTAGGTGCCAGGAATTAGGCTTAACTTAAGATGTGCACCTTGGAGAGCAGTATTCACGACAACGATGTTTTTAAGATAAAGGTTACAATAAAGATTACAAAGTTGTTACTATCAGTTCACTGCGATTATTGTAACAAAGACAGCAGGCTTTGGCAAATGTTTCATCGCAAAAAGTTACAAAAAAAATCTGTTCCTAACGCCCTAGGAACAGATTCTGTTAACAGTATTCAGTTATGTGCCGTTTGCACGGGAAAGAAAAAAGTTTTTTCGACAGCTAAAAATGCAGGAGAAAGCATAAAGAGAGGGATTAGCCTCTGCTGGAGATATCGATGTGCCATAGACGATACTGCGAACTGATATGCCACAGCCTGACCAGACTGGTAACAAAATGATACGATTGCTGGAGAATTAGCGCCAACATACCAGTCCAAATCATCGCTACGGTGCCAAATAGACCGAAGACCAGCAGCACACAAGCACCAAGCAAGAGAGATACGCTTACAGCCGGAAGAAGCTGGCGAAAGAAGGCGAGCAGGGACGATAGTATGGCGTGACCACTGACCGTGCCCAGTTGCATATACAGGATGCACTGCCGAATGAACCAACCGTAAGCCACCCACCCAATGGTATAGGGCAACAAATGCAGCAGGTAAGAGGAAGATTGCAGCGTCCCTGCTACAATAGGATAGAGTCTCGGTACCACCCAGAAGGCGGGAAGCAGCAGCAAACCCAACTCGATGATGTAATACAACAGAGATGACATACCGTGACGTTTCATCCCCTTGAAGAAGGACAGGCTTTGCGGTTCAGACGCATCGGTATACAGGCTTTGATATATGCCAGCTCTAATGAAGGGAGTGATTAGGACGCGCAATACGGTCGCCCCTAGTAGTATCCATAAATATACGTGTACTTCCCGGCTGTCCATCAAAGCGATCTGGCCCTCCATCCAAAACAAGGTCTTTCCCAGCTCGTTTTGGCTCTGATCAGGATAACGCAGCAGCAGCGGGACAACGGCCGACTGTACCAGCCGATAGAGAAATACTCCCCACAGCAGACGATACAAAAATAAAATGATAACGATATAAAAGCGTATGCGCACTAGCGCCCAGCCTTCTTTTAAAACAGTCCGCATCTATAGACACCTCACCATGACAGACTTCCAAGCAGTGTCTCCAACAGCTTGGTTACACTCACACTCCAACGGGTTTGTTGCTTTTCGTCCAATTCAGCCTTCAGGCTATTATTAATATGCTTGTTCTCCAGTGCAATAGTGTATAGAGGATCAACGGTCACATAGGACACGGGAGAGGTGCTTTTGAGTCGGAAAGATGTACTTTTGCCCGTACCGTCCCATGCCTTAAATATTGTGGTGCCATCCTTGAAGGTAAATTGAACAGGGATCTTGGGATAATCTGCTCCTTTTTTGCTGAGCGTCACGACTGCTTCATATCCATTCTCCAACTTGCGGTTCGTGATGCGATCGACAGAAAAGTCCGCCATCTGGCCGTCATATACATATTGTTCAAAATAGTGGCTCCATGAGCGTCCAGTCACCCTCTCCACGACACGCTGAAAATCCTGTGAGGTCGGATGCTTGAATCGGTAGGTCTGGACATAGGTTCGCATAATCCGGTCCATTTTTTTCGTACCCACCTGACGTTCAATACCTCGTAGTACCAGCTTGCCTCGTGAGTAGGCATTTTGTGCATACTCAGCCGACGATCCGTACTTCCAGGATTCGCGGTTTAGGGGCTGTGGAGAAGCTACCTGTCCGGATTGTAATGGCAAGTTGGGGATAAGCCCATATTCTTGCTCCATGAGCCGTTCTTCTGCATAGGAGGTGAAGCCTTCATCCAGCCAGGGCTCCTCAAATTCATTATTGGCTACCATTCCGTAGAAATATTGATGCCCAATCTCATGAACCAGCGTCCGTTCCAGATTATAGCCGGGATTCAGTTGGTCCGCAGCTGCGGCCGTGATGAGTGTCGGATATTCCATGCCGCCGGCTCCACTGCCTGTTTTGGGTGGAACGACGATAGATAGAGTGGAATATGGATAAGGCCCGTACCATTTGCTGTAGTACGAAAGGGCGGCCTTGGCTGCGCTCATATAACGTCCTTTTAGTTCCTTATGGGACGGGTCCAGATAGAGCTTGATTTTGACACCAGGAACTTCAGTAGAAGAAAAGGGTTCTTCTACGGCTACAAAGTTGGGTGAAGCGGACCAGGCAAAATCGTGTACATCATCGGCATAAAATTGATATATTTTCTGGCCGTTCTGTCGTACTGCACCACGGGTAGGAAATCCGGTCGCTGCTACGATGTGTGTTTCAGGCACCCGAATTCGTATGCTGTAAATTCCAAAATCGGCATAGAACTCGGAGTTGCCATGATACTGATGGAGGTTCCAGCCCTCGTCGGCGCGTCCACGTTGTCCTGCAGTCTCATAGACGCTGAGCTTTGGAAACCACTGTCCAGCCATTACAAAATCATCTGTCGCACCCATACGAGCAAAAATGCCAGGCAGTTTGACTTCAAACTTCATATATAGTGTGATTTCTTCGCCACCTCGTACTGGCTTGGGCAGACGTACCTTCATGAGCGAACGGTCACTTGCGTTACCGTCATCTGGTTGTACATATTGAGTACGGTGCATGAGAGATAAACCATCTTCTGTTTTTAGTTCGGTCAGCGTCATGGAGCCAAAGCCGTCCTTGGGCATGGTGTCTCCGCGCAGCTTTCCCCCGGATTCTTTCATAAAGGTGGTTTCCATAGAAGAGAAGGCATTCGGGTATAGATGAAGATACAGATCATTCACAGTTTTCTTGCCTGGATGTTTCCAGGTCAGTGTCTCAGTGCCTCGCAAAACCCGTCCTTTTTCCAGAGATACATCAATGTGATACTCCACCACCCGTTTGCTGAGAATTTCCGAAGCGGGCTGTGGAGGGTTCTTGGGCAGGTCGGGCATGATGTTGGCCCCTAGAGGCTTGCCCATATCTGGCGCAAGCGCAGATTCAGACTCGGAGCCGTATAGTGGTTTGCCTGCAGACTGAGGGGCGGATTGCGATTGGGGTTGCCAGGCAAACCATAACGTCCCTGCGAGGAGTCCGAGGGCTAGTGTAGACAATAAAACGATTTTGGAGCGTGCTGGGGTCATACAATGGATACCTCCCGTTGACAAGCATCTACAGCATGTATATGTTTGCTTTCGGGAGATTATTAGTTAAAATATTTATAGTGTAGAATGAGTGTGAAGACGGAAACTGGAGGCCTAGTGACGCATGAGTGAAAATCAGCCGGACGGCAAAAAGCAGATTGCACTGAATATTGTCAGTGGCAAGAGTAAACATAAGGGCTTCGGCGCAGGCTCAATCGACCTGAACAGCATGTCCCCGGTCATCATTGACCGAGGAGAGGCAAAAATTGATATCGGTGCCATGCATGCCAAAAGTAAAGTAGAACGTGGAATCAAGTTCTCTACGAATAAAGAAGACGTACCGAACGGACGCCAGGTATGGCTGGTATGGGTAGCTGTGGACCGTACGCCTGAAGGACGTATGTACGGTGGCGCGACGGCCTGCGAGATGCTGATTGACGACGAAGCCAAACGCGGCTGGAAAATTCTTGCCGATCATGTTAACCGTATGGATTATGCACTCAAGCGCCGTTTCATGCTGGATGATCTCGGCAGCGAAGATAAAGCAGCGCTCAAAAGCCTGCTGATTTCGCATAATCAGGAATGGTGGGACGCTTCGCCAGAGGAATTGAAGCAGGCGCTCGAAGGGTAAGCCTAGCGTTAACAGTGTACACAACTGCTTAAAGAGCAGTCGGCAGTAAGGTTCAGAAGTAGACCGATACCTTGGTTGGGGTCGGTCTACTTCTTTTTCATGTAAGTTATGAACATCATCGCCTTGACATCATGGAAAGGCATTCACTATAATTCAAATAGAAATCGGTTTCACTCCGGTTTTTATTTAATGAATTCGTGGAACCGGTTCCTGAAAGGATATAGTTTTTTTCCTATCGCTGTTTATGAATGTAATCTCTAAATAAGGTGGCATCGTTATGTTTAAATGGTTGAAAAAGAAGGCGGCTCCCCGTATTGAAGAATTCGACATGGTAGCGCCAATTAAAGGAAAAGTGGTTTCTCTAGAAGAGGTTCCAGATCCTGCGTTCTCTACAAAAGCTATGGGGGATGGCATCGCTATTCATCCATCTGAGGGTAGGGTCACCGCTCCTTTCGCCGGAAAAGTTGCCCATGTCATGGAGAAAAGCAAACACGCTCTGATTATTGAACATGAATCTGGCGTACAAGTTTTGATACATGTCGGGATTAATACCGTCTCTCTCAAAGGGCAGGGGTTTAACCCTCATGTCAAAGTAGGAGATAGCATTAAAGCTGGACAATTATTGATGGAGTTTGATCTGGATGCGATTCAACAGGGTGGATTACCTGTAATTACTCCAGTAATCGTTCCAGACGGGCAAGATATGATCAGTCATGTGGAGATATTAGAAAGCTCATCTGCTACTTCAGATGTACCTGTACTAAGGGTTCATTTAAAAGCCTAGCTTTCATTCAGAAAAGACTAACCAGGAATTCTTGGTTAGTCTTTTCTTTAGATAATTCACTGACTGGTCAAGGGACTGGTATGAACATGTGAACAAAAGCTAGGATTCACATATTTCAGATATCCGCTGATTACAATTGCCTTCGTATAGCCCTCCATGAAAACAAATCACTTTTTTAATATCATATGGCAGCAGGTTTTTAAGAGATTCTTTGGCGATATTGAAATCACAGCAGTATTGCGGGTCTGGAGCCAGTAATTTGCTGCTTACTACACGTAGAGCATCTCCTGCAATCAGGGTTTGACTGGATTTATGATAGAAACTTAGGTGTCCTGGTGTATGACCAGCAGTATCTATAACTAAGATCCCCCCACAGAAGGGCAATTCCTCTCCGGCAACGATGGTGGAGTTTACAATTGCCTTTGGGGGATTTTCAAGTGTACGCCGGAATGCATGTCTCCACTCTACCGGAACGGATTCAGGCATGGAGCTTACAGCTTGATCTATTGCTTCTGGGGTTAGCTTTATAAGCTGTTTTTCTCCCTGTATATAAGGCTTTTCGATAGAACTGGCTAATACTTGAACTAGGGAGGAAGAAGCCTGGATTACATCTGCTAAACTGCCAATATGGTCAAGATCCTGGTGTGTTATTAATATGGAGGTAAGTTTATGGATTGCTAATCCGGTATCTAGAATAGCTTCATTTAAAAGGGAGAGTTGCCCGGGGTAAGCTGTATCAACTAAAATCATATTGACTTCGTCCCACATTAAGGTGGGGTGAATGCTCTCTATACTTCCCATGATATTAGCAGAAACCTGGAGCATGTGTATTCCTTTGTCTAATTGCATCGAATCCCTCCCATAAGAGTTGATGTAATACAAAGGAATCTTATCATGAAATCCAAGTATGTAAACCTATATTATAGCATAAAAATAATTATTTGTAAATATATAGAATACTACATTTGTGTGACGGTTAGGAGCGATGACGTGAAGAAAATTTATTTTGTTAGACATGCCCAAGCAACTGGACAGGAACCAGATGCCCGACTCACCGATGAAGGTAACCGACAAGCTGAGCAGTTGGCTGATTTTATGGAGAATGTAGGTGTGGAATATATTGTGTCCAGTCCATGGAAACGGGCCGTGCGAACCATTGAGCCCTTGGCTGAGCGTAGACATTTGCAGGTATATACTGATCTACGTCTTCAGGAACGTGTACTATGCCGTGATCATCTGGATCATTGGCTGGACGTGCTGGAACAGACATATCTGGACGAGGACTTGAAGCTGGAAGGAGGAGAATCATCCCGTGAAGCAGCAGATCGAGGAATCCAGCTTGTTCAGGAGCTTATAGAGCGGGCGGAAAAAACGGTTATCATTGTAACTCATGGAGCTTTACTCTCTCTTCTCATTCGACATTACGATCCGCAGTTTGGTTTTGAGGAGTGGAAAAAACTATCCAATCCCGACGTGTATTTGCTAGAACTGAATGAAGCAGAAGCCAAGATTCACAGAGTGTGGAATATGGGTGGAAATAAGTAAGGCGCGTTCACTATAAGTGCAGAATGGTTTCGAAAGGGGAGACGCATATTGAATGCAAACCGTTATTTAAAATTAGAAAAGGCATTGTTTCAGGCTTGGTCTTTGGAGTCTAGCTCTAAATGGACAGCTAATAATCCTGCAGCCGGACAATGTGGAGTCACAGCGCTTGTCGTTCAGGACAGGCTTGGTGGTGATATTTTGAAGACCTGGCTGGATAGCGGCTGGCATTATTACAACCGAATCGGTGAGGACATTATAGATTTTACAAAGTCGCAATTTTTAAGCCTTCCACAGTATCAGCATGTACACTCCAACCGAGAAGAAGCATTCTCAGACACCAATGCAGAGCAGTATGCAGCCTTAAGCCGGAGACTAGAAGAATCTCTTAACGAAAAGGTATAAGTGTATTTAAGATGTATCCATAGCCAAATAGTTTTTAGGGAGTAAGGAGGGAGTGCAATTAATAAATATTTAGCAGTTGCGGTGATCCTTCTTGCGATTGTGTGTGGCTTGCTACTGAATACTTCTAAACAAAACCCAATAATATTGGATCAACAGGAATCAACCCCACAAAGTAAAAAGTATTCAGGCGAGAAGTATGTATTGAAATATAGTTATAAAAAAGTTAATGATCCAAAGGCTGCATTGATGACATCCAATATTCTTCATGCTACATCGCTAGAAGAGGAGACTGTTGCTCAGTTTAGAGGAGCGCTAATTACTTTATTCGGACAGCCTCAAAGGACATCGCAGAATTTCGAAGAGGCATATGGGTACATAATTAAGGCAACAAATTCGACTGGACAAAGCTGGATATTGACTGCATACGAAGGACCAGGCGGTCCGGCTATAGGAGGGGACACCGAGAAAGATTCTATAGAAGAAGTCGCGCAGGACTTGTTGAATCTAATTGAGGCCACAAAGCCCGCAGATTTCGAAGATGTGGGTTATTATGAGGATACTGGATCTACTATTCGTTATGGATGCAAGGAACAAGTCTGTTTTTATCAGGAAAGCACTACAGAGCAGCATGCGACGGATGAGTAGAATGACGGAGTAAACAGTAAAATTCAGAAGTAGATCGGTACCTTGTCGAGGGCGCTCTACTTCTTTTTTCATATAGGTAAGCAATGTTGCCTTAGGATAAAATCTAATTTAGCCAATGGCTGGGAAAGCTTAGAGAAGGGGGCAGTTTGGTTTTGCTATTGCCTTTAGCCGAATTTAACTGCGCTTGTGTAAGAAAGATACTTCCTTCCAGATTAGCCCCACTTAAGTCAGCATCTCTAAAATCTGCACCGATAAGGTCAGTCATGCTCAAATCAGCCTCACGTAGGTCAGCAGCAATCAGTAGAACGCCTCTCAGGTTGGCACCTCTCAGATTCACGCCTCTTAAATTGGCCCCGATAAGGTCTCTATTCTTGATTTTTTTACTGAGTTTATGGTTCTCCATGTTTTTCTTGAATTTTTCTCGCACTAACTCACTTGTTTGTACAAGTAAATCATTGACTAACGCCCTATGGGTGGGTACATGAAGATCTATAAGAGATTTTGGAGCTTGATCCGTAAGCTGCTCGGTTTTTTCCATCGCTTTATGTAACTCGGTATAAATGGAGTGAGTTTCTTTTAAGCTAAGGGCTTCGTTTAGGTAATACAGCATTTCATGAAGCTGTTGCATGATGGGAAATAGATTGAACATTTCATCAGCTATTGCCGGATTGTCTCGCCAGCTTTTTCCGTTGTATACAACTTGGGATATTTTTTGACCTGCCCCAAAGCAATCATATACTGTACAGCCTCGCAAGCCGTTATTTCTTAGGTTTTTATGAATGTCACAGCGATATTCCACATTTAGGTGTTGACAGGGAGTTCCTCCATCCTTGTTAAAGGCAAAATCAGCAGATTTGGCATAAGGCAAGGCAACACAGCATAAACCAAAACATTTTTCACAATCGGCGGTATACAATAAACACACATCCTTTTATTAGCACCTACTACATGTAATAGTACCAAAAAAAGATGAAGGAGTGTATTGCTAAGTAAAATAGTCGGTTACCCTTTTGCTAAATTCAATTGCCATGAAACTCCATACTTGTCTTCTACCCAGCCAAATTGTTGGCTTACGGGCGAGGCTTCAAGGGGCATTAAAACTCGGCCTTCCTGAGACAGCTGACCAAACACACGATAGATTTCTTCTTCCGAATCACAAGTGACGAATAGCGATAGAGCTGGGGTAAAAGGGTGTTTGTCCTGATGGTTATAGTCTATGGCCATAAAGGTTTGCCCTTTGAGGTTGAACACGGCATGTAACACGGTCCCATCTTCCTGATGAAAAATACTCATGATACCAGACGGCTTAAATACAGAGGTATAATATTGCATGGCTTCCTCTGCTTGACCGGGAAACATGAAAAACGTTGTGATTTTTGAACTAGAATCCTGCATCAGATCAGCTCCCTTGAGTGGATTATAGATGATAACATTTTTTCTCTTTTATAATAGAAATATTCACGATTAGAGAATTACTTCATAAAGAAAGATAGGCATAACTGAGAAAGGGGAAAACCGGATGATAGACGCGACAGCAAGGATTATTGATATGTTGGGCTCAGGCAATAAAGTGGATGCCAGCATCATTTCTGCCTATACGGATGTAGTTGCCCAATATGGAACCGTGAAGGATGCCTGGGAGTTATATAGGCTTTTTGTAGAAGATCCTCATCATTATATTAGGGGGCTGCTTCTTCAGCCGATCATGAGATGCGGAGATGTTGCTTTGGCGCAGGATATGTACGAGCGTTATGTTCGAAATCAGACATCCTCGGAACATATACCTGATGGTGTGCTGCATGTGTTAGGTTATTTGGGTTATGTGGAAGCTGCGGCTGATCTCGTCGCATGGGTGAATGGGCCATATGGGGCAGCATCTGTGGATGCTTGTTTGGGGCTCGTACATCTTCCATGCGAATCGTTTCGTGAACGACTGGCGACTGAATTGGAACAAGCAGTGGATCAGCATCTGTTTGATGAATTCTTACCCCTACTAAGCTTTAAATGTACTACTGAAGATATGATTCCACGATTGGTGCATTGGGGAGAGCGACATGCTTCCGTAGACTGTAATGCAGGAATTATTGCTGGAATTGCTTTGTTTGGAGAAGAGCAGAAGGATACAATTCGGTCTATTTTGTGGAATCCGCTTTGGGAGGCTCATGGAACAGCTACGGGAAGTTGTGTGTGGTCTTATATTGCTATGCAGCATGTAGGGTTGACCTTTAGAGAGCTTATTCAGGATATAAAAAGCTACGATGCATCCAAAGCAGGTGTACAGGACTTGGAGTACCGTTTGGAAGTGTTGTATGAAATGTTGGAACTGAAGCTCAGCTATAGAGTTCAACCGATCCGGTTCGCTCGCCGTAACGAGGAATCATTTGCTCAAATCTATAGTGATTTGTTTAGCTGGTCCACGGAGCATAAGGATGACTCTATTATAGGCTGGATGAACGAACAATTGGGGTATAAGCACCGGCTGCTGGAACAGTATGATGAGCTCAGGATACGAGTCGAAATTAAAATGATACATGAAATTGAGCTGGAGCATGTCCAGACGGGGAGTTAATCGGGGCGAGATATAAGAAATTTTGGTATAAAAGAACGAAATGATGGAGTTTGGCGGCGATATGGGGATTCGCCCAGTCCACGGGCTGATGTCCCGCATAGGATACATCAGCCTAGAACACAAGGAGTGAAACACATGTCTTTACTGCCACAAGTTCCTTTCGGAACGCAACCGGGTACTCCGGGTCCATTCACACCGTCGGGTCCTTCAATTCCACAATTTCCTGATATACAGGATTCGTTCCCGTCTCCGGTAGGTCCGCCACCAGGCCCAGGCCCCTTTTCGCCACAGCCGTTCTCACCGCCGCCGCAAGGGCCGTTCGGTCCGCAAGGTGGGCAGCAAGCTCAAGCACCAACTTCTCCACCACCGCAATTTACGCCACCGAAACCGCTAGTTTCGGCCTATGCGGTTGACCCTGGAGCCATTTTCGGTTGTTTGTACCGCAACACGTTTGTATGGCTGACGAACGGAGAGCGCTTCTGGATGTACCCTGTCTTTGTAGGCAGAACATCCGTAGCAGGTTTTCGGTGGAGTGGCCGCTTTTGGTTTTACTATGGTGTAGACACCAACCGTATTGAGTCATTTAGCTGTTTTTGGTAATAGCGCAGCTTTAGGAAAGAACGGGGCTTAACTGTGTAATGGCTGATGGCACTGGCAAGAGAGCTAAAATGGGCGAATAAGATAATTGAAGTAAAGATAAAAAAGACTGGGAGAGCGCATCATGGCGTTTTCCAGTCTTTTTTTTGCTATTACTCCATCCACCATCGCTTAAAATTGCCCCACCAGGATTTTTTTTCGGCCTGTCGTTCCGCTTGGTCAGTAGGTGTCGATGCTTGTGGGTTATTCTGCCCCGATAGGGTCTCTTTCGGCTCGGTACCGCTAACGAATACCTCCAGCCGCTTGTCGGGACTGTCCGGCGCAGCCAGCTTGCCGCTAGCCGGATCAATATAGGCGCTTACTACGCCGTCAGGGATCGGGAATATTTTGGGCGGCACATTCTCCAGCGCTTTTTCCGTATATTGTGCGAAAATTGGTGCCGCCCGCCGGGCATCCTGCGTGCTGATGGCCTTGCCCTTGTCATATCCGACCCAAACAGCGGTGGATAGCTCGGGGGTGAAGCCGACCATCCACGCGTCCGTGTTGGTCGTGCCGCTCTTGCCGGCAACCGGGCGCTTGATCAACTTCGCGACTCGGTTGCCGGTGCCGCCTTCTTCGAACACGCCTTCCATGAGGCGTGTGAGGACATAGGCAGAGGCGGGCTTCACCACCTGAACGGGTGCGGCTTGCGGCGCTTCGTACAGCGATCGCCCAGCCGCATCGGTGATGCGCAGCACCGCCACCGGAGCTACCTTTTGCCCGCCACTGCTGATGACCGAGAAGGCCGAGGCCATCTCGAACGGGCTGACGGGCGACACGCCCAACGCCAGCGAAGGCACAGGCTTGAGCTCGCTCGTAATGCCCATTTTGCTGGCGAGGTCCATGACCTTATCCGCTCCTACCTGCAGAATGGTGCTGACGGCATAAATATTATCAGACGCCGCAATGGCGCGCCGCAGATCTATTTCGCCCAAATATTTATCTCCAAAATTTTTGGGTTTATAAGTTTTGCGGTTGTTATCGTAGTGGAACAACGTCGGTCGGCTTTCGAATTTTGACGTACTCGTCAATTGGCCGGAATCTAGTGCGCTGAGATACATAATCGGCTTGAAAGACGAGCCTGGCTGCCGGGTTGTGGCCAATGCATGGTTGTATTGATTCCCGACATAGTTCGTTCCGCCGACCATGGCCTTGACATGTCCATTGCGCGGGTCCATGGAGATTAGTGCAGTTTCCAGTCCGTTGCTGTTCTTCATGCCCTCATTGACAGCCGCCTCGGCTGCCTGCTGCATGTGCATGTCCAGCGTCGTATAAATGCTCAGCCCGCCATGCTCAAGCACCGCTTCGCTAATCCCAAGCTGATGAGTCGCTAGCTGGCGAACATAATCGCGAAACCAGGGAGCGGCTTCCACTGTCCGACGCTGACTCTCGGGCCGCAGGGCCAGTATTTCCTCATAGGCCTTGCTGGCTTCAGCCGGTGTAATTTTACCGATGAGTGCCATGGAGTCCAGTACAATTTTCTGCCGATCCTTTGCGTTTTTCATATGATTATATGGCGAATAGTAGGTCGGACCTTTCGGAATACCTGCCAATAGGGCGCTTTCGGCCAAATCCAGATCCTTTGCGGATTTACCGAAATACATTTGCGAGGCCGCCTCAATGCCATAGGCGCCATGACCATAGTAAATTTCATTTAAATACATTTGCAGCAGCTCATCCTTGGAATACTTCATTTCCAGCTGTGCAGTATAGATGGCTTCCTTGGCCTTGCGCGTCCACGTTTTCTCGTGAGATAAGTACAGATTGCGCGCAAGCTGCTGAGTCAGCGTGCTGGCCCCCTGTGACATATCCCAGCGGGTCAAATTAACGATTACTGCCCGGCCCAGACCTTTGAAATCAAAGCCAAAATGATCGTAAAACTTCCGGTCTTCCACAGCCAGTGTAGCTGCTATTAAATCGGGCGAAATGTGATCAAGCTGGACAGGAATAGATTCCTTTCCTCCGGCAGAGAAGGTAGCAATGACTTGCCCCTGACTATCGAGCAGACGTGAATTCCGGTCTGTATCGGCGAGCGGGAGGCTGGTTGTGTACAAATAGGCGAGCAGAATGCAGGCGGCGATGACCGTCAGAATTGTGAGAGACATCAGGCCTTGAAAGCATCGAAGCCAAAGCGGTTTACGCTTGGAGGATCGCCCGGTAGTATCGGTCATCATGCCACCTCCTTCCATAGTTGATGTTCTCAGTATAGTCAATCCGAAAGTGTCTATTCATCAGATGCATATACGTATCTGTTTTAAACAAGATTAAGCCCTAAAAATGCTTTTACAGTCCATTAGGGTATCGCTTATAATGCAAAAAGTGTGAAATTCAAGTGTGTTTGGTACAATAAATATAGCAAACTCGGCGTTTGCGTGTTGCAGTTATAAGGAAAGTCCATGTTTATGCTACCGGATTGCCGGACACATACTTTGATCAGAAAGAAGGTTGGAATGATGGATTTGTGGTTTACGGAGAAGCAGACTCCCTCTTTCGGCATTACAGCAAAAATCAAACAAACCTACGTCTCTGAGAAAACAGATTTTCAGGATCTGGCAATGATCGAGACGGAGGAATTCGGCAATATGCTTGTTCTGGACGGCATGGTGATGACAACGGTTAAGGATGAATTTGTATATCACGAAATGGTAGCACATCCGGCTTTGAATACACATCCGAATCCGAAAAAGGTTTTGGTTGTGGGCGGCGGGGATGGCGGCGTTATCCGTGAGGTCATCAAGCATCCTGAAGTGGAAAAGGCTGTATTGGTGGAGATTGACGGTAAAGTCATTGAATATTCTAAAAAATATTTACCTGAAATTGCCGGGAAGTTGGACGAGCCCAATGTGGAAGTACTGGTGAATGACGGCTATATGCATATTATCGAACACAAAAATGAATACGATGTGATTATGGTCGATTCGACGGAGCCGGTTGGTCCGGCAGCGCCGCTGTTCGAACGTGGGTTTTACCAAGGTATTTTTGAGGCGCTGAAGGAAGACGGCATTTTCGTGGCACAGACGGATAATCCTTGGTTCAAGGCTGACCTGATTCAGAAGGTCAACAAAGATGTAAAAGATATTTTCCCGATTGTGCGTGTGTACGGTGCAAACATTCCAACCTATCCAAGCGGTCTTTGGACATTCACATTGGGCAGCAAGAAATATGATCCGCTAGAAGTGGACGAGAACCAAATTCCAGAGATGGATACCCGATATTACAGTCCGCGTCTGCACAAAGCGGCATTTGTACTACCTAAATTTGTGGAAGATTTAACAAAGTAAACATTTTAGGAAGCGTCTTAGTGATCTTTATCGCCAGTATAGAGCGAAAAGAGCGCTATAGACGCTTTTTTTTGTGTTAATCAGATTATAGTAGGCATGAAAATATAGTGGACACTGAATTTCCTTTTAAGATAAAAGAAGGAAATTTAAGGGTGTATGTAGAACATACAAAAAACCAGACATTTAACAGATTTGTAATCGACAGGGGAGGTTTGGTTATGGAAATTCATAAATTGGCGATATACCAAAGAGGGGGAAACTTTTTTGATCAGACGCTCTTTTTATTACCTGTGGGGGTCTCAGACGATTTCCAACGCAGCAGATATCATCTACATGTTGAGTGTGGTGGTGTTGGTATTCAGTTCAAGTAATTCCTTAATGACGACTATTTTAATCCCGTTGTTTCGTTTGTCAGCTCAAGTGCTTAGTGGGCTTGTTGCACCGATCGTGCTCGGTCGATTTCGGCTGACGCAGGTTCTGCTATTTTCCCAGTTTGGGCAGTTTATCATTTTTACGCTGCTGCTGCTTTATTTGTGGATCGTACCTGAGCAGAGGTCGTTTTTGTTTATTTTTGTGATGGTTTTTGGAATGTCTTTTTTGGATGGATGGACCAATCCTGCGCGTAATGCGCTTATACCCCGTTTGGCCACTGGTGAGGGACTCATGCGGGCAAACGGTATGGTAGCGGTCAGTGATCAGGTGGTCAAGTGTGCAGGCTGGGCGTTGAGCGGAATGATTGTCGCTTGGCTGGGTTCCCTGAATACGCTTGCAATTGCCTCCTGTTGTTATCTCGCGGCTGTAACTGTCACGTCCTTCATTCGTGATCCGCTGGATCAAAAGGAATCAAACCCCGAATCTTCAGAGTCCTTAACAGATGCAGTAGAACCCGCAAAGGAAAAAGGCTCCCATTGGAAAGAGCTTGGGGAAGGATGGAAAATCATTTGGCATAACCGTCGTATCCGTTCTCTAATGATTGTCGACAGCGTGGACAGTATTGGGGGAGTCTCCTGGCTAGGCGTATTTATTTTGGCGTACGTCAGTCAAGTGCTGCATCGAGATGCGAGCTGGTGGGGCTTCATGAATGCGTCCTTTTTCTCCGGCACGATTTTGGGTGGATTAATTGTCGTTGGCTTGGTCAAGCGATTGCAAAAGAACAGCTTTTTGTACATGCTCGGAGCGTTGCTGGTGTATGTACTGATTACCATTGTATTTGCGCTGAATACCATTCCCGTGGCTGCGCTTGTTCTTTTTGCTGTGTCAGGCTTACCTGTTCAAATGGCAGGCATTATTCGCCGCACCTTGCTGCAAACCAGTGCACCGCCAGCCCAGCTGCCCAAAGTGATGGCGGGAATTGATGTGCTTACAAATCTTGCTTTCGGCCTGGCTTTATTATTCATGGGCTGGTATGCTGACCGATTCGGTATGGTGCAGGTGTATTTACTGGCTGCGGCTATGACCGCCATTGCTGTTCTGATTGGCTGGTGGTATCGACGTGATTTTCAGGAAAATGAGCCCATTGACCAACCAACTGCTACAGGCGCTGGGATTTGAACCGGACTATCTCTGATAAGCCGATTATGTTTTATTTCGCTCGATTACATAAGCAATAGCTTCTCCCTGTGCCACAACCAAAAAGTCGGTTGCATAAGAGCAACCGACTTTTAAGGAGAACATGTTTGCGAATGAAGGTAACGATTTTTCCTAACTGCAATGTTAGGCCGTAGTGAACTGGCTGTTATAGAGCGAGGCATAATGGCCACCGCTTGCGAGCAGTCTTTCATGAGTACCGCTTTCGACGACATCGCCGTTTTTCATGTATAAAATCAGATCTGCTTCGCGGATGGTTGATAGCCTGTGGGCGATGACAAAGCTGGTGCGTCCGTCGATCATTTTCATAAAAGCCTTTTGGATCCGGGCTTCTGTAAGGGTGTCTATACTGCTGGTTGCTTCATCCAGAATGAGCATAGGTGGATCGACGAGAATCACCCTTGCGATAGTGAGCAGCTGCCTTTGCCCTTGGGACAGGCTATCGCCCGATCCGCTGATGACCGTATCGTAACCATGAGGCAGGCGCTTGATAAAGCTATGCGCATTGGCAGCTGTCGCAGCCGCAATGATTTCTTCGTCCGTGGCCTCTGGCTTTCCGTAAGCGATATTGTCCCGGATCGTTCCGCTGAACAGCCATGTATCTTGAAGCACCATACCAAAGTTAGTTCGTAGGCTGTCCCGGCTCATATCGTTGATATTCACTCCGTCGATGGAGATCGAACCGCTGTCCACATCGTAAAAGCGCATGAGCAGGTTAACGAGTGTTGTTTTGCCTGCTCCGGTCTGTCCGACAATAGCTACGCGAGTGCCTGGCTTGACCTCCAAACTAAAGTTCGTAATGAGTGTTCGTTTCGGATTATAGGAAAATTTCACATGATCAAACAGAATTGTACCTTTACTGCGCTCCGGCTGCACGGCGTTCGACTTTTCCGGTTGCTCCGGCGGTGCATCCAAAATAGCAAATATACGCTGAGCAGAAGCAGTAGCGGCCTGAAACTGAGTCAGCACACCTGTAATTTCATTAAAAGGCTTGGCGAACAAATTGGTGTAAATGAGAAAACTCGATAAACCGCCTACCGAAATCCCGCCCAAAATGATCGAAATACAGCCAATCATAGCGGTGACGGAGAAAGTCATGTTATTGACCAATCGGGTGGAAGGGTTGGACAAAGATCCATAAAACTGCGATTTCACCCCGGTTTGATATAATTGTTCGTTTCGGGCGGAAAATTCCTCAAGCGAGCGGTTTTCATAGTGAAAGGCAGTAACTACCCGCTGTCCGCCGATCATTTCCTCCACATAACCGTTCAAGCTTCCCAAAATTTTGGCCTGTTCACGGAACATGCGTTGCGATTTTGTAGTAATGAACCGTGCAACGACATATGTGATTGGGGCAGACACCAATACCACCAACGTCATCACTGGGCTGATATACAACATAAGTACAATCGAACCAATAATGGTAATCAACCCGGTGATCAAGGTGGAGAAGCCCTGCAACAATCCATCGGACACGGCATCCATATCGTTCACAAAACGGCTAATGCTATCTCCTTGCGGATGATTGTCATGAAAGCTTAACGGAAGGATATTAAAATGATCGAATAACTCCCGCCGCATATCATTTACAGTCTGAAAAGCAATGCGGTTCGTCAAATATGTGAGCAACCAGCTAAATAGACTGCCTACAACATATACAACGCCTAGTCCATATAGAATCTGTGCAATACCTCTAAAGTCTACCGCTCCCTGATTTACCATATGGTCGATAGCCCGGCCAATCATATAGGGTCCGACTAGACTGGCAAGCACGCTAAGAATAGCACTGATGATGACCCAAAATGTTGTTGTTTTATATTGACCGACATAGGTTAACAATCTTCTCCAGGTTTCCTTGCCGCTCATTGGTCCACCTCCTGCGTTGAGAGCTGAGAGCGATTAATTTCCTGATATACCTCCGAGTTGCTCATCAACTGATCATGTGTGCCGATTCCGACAATCCGGCCTTCATCAAATACAATGATTTTATCGGCATGCTGTACACTGCTCACTCGTTGCGAGACCAGCAGGACAGTCATGCGAGTGCTATTTTCCCGTAGCGATTTCCGGAGGGCGGCGTCCGTTGCAAAATCAAGTGCGCTTGAGGAATCATCCAAAATCAGAATTTCCGGATTGCCTACAATAGCTCTGGCAATGGTAAGTCGCTGCTTCTGGCCGCCTGATAGATTAAGTCCTCCTCGGGTGATCGGGGCATCGAATTTTTCCGGCAAGTTAGAAATAAATTCATCCGCTTGCGCGATGGCTGCAGCCTGGGCGACCTCCTCATCGGTGGCATGTTCATGTCCCCAACGGATATTATCCGCTATCGTCCCAGTGAACAGCAGTGCTTTCTGTGGAACAATCCCGATTTTCTGCCGCAATTGCTCCAGCTTATAATGCTGTACGTCGATGCCATCGACCTGTACACAACCTTCTACTGCATCATAGAAGCGGGGAATCAGATTCACGAAGGTAGATTTTCCCGAGCCTGTTCCTCCTATGATTCCAACCGTTTCACCGGGATAGATGTCTACAACTACATCGCTAAGTGCCAGTTGTCCTGTCTTATTGTAGCCAAAGGAGACATGATCAAAGGAGATGGCCGGTACAGAGCCGGTCTTACCCGTTCTTTTCTGGTCTAATGATGCAGGATTGGCAGTATCGGAAATTGAAGCTTCCGTGTCCAGTACCTCCTGAATTCTCGCTGCTGAAGTGGCCGCCTTGGTGAACAGAATAATGAGATTCGTCACCACAATCAGGGCCAGTAAAATCTGCGTAATGTAATTAATAAATGCAATAATCTCTCCTTGTGTAAGAGATCCATATTGGATATGGATACCGCCGATCCACAGAATGGCGATAATAGCTCCGTTGACCACCAGTAAGGTGGCTGGGCTAAGTAGAGCAGAAATCCGGCCGACACGAATAGCGGTTTGGGTCAAGTCATCTGAGGCGGCATTGAACTTTACTCGTTCAGCTCCTCTTTTGGCAAATGCACGTATAACCCGTATACCTGTGAGATTCTCGCTTAGCACCAGAGCGATTTTATCGAGCTTTTTCTGGTATAGCCGGTACAGCGGAGAAGCCTTCGTAATGACCACATACAGGATCAAAGCCAGAACGGGTGTAGCCGCCAACAGCACCAAAGCAAGGCGGAAGTCCAGAATCATGGACATGATGATCGCCCCGATACAAATAAAAGGAGCACGAATAACCAGACGAATCAACATCGCTACAGCCGTTTGCAGCTGATTGACATCATTCGTAATTCGGTTGATGAGAGAGGGCGTACCAAATTTATCGAGATCTGCATAAGAAAACGATGAAATATGTTTAAACATAGTATTGCGCAGTGTGGTTCCGAATCCTTGGGAAGCACGGGCTGCGTAAAACTGACACACTAGAGAACTGCCAAAGCCCAGTATAGTCATGAGCAACATCAAAAGACCCATTTGCCAAACATAATGGGTGTCTCCCTTACCGACGCCATGATTAATCATTAAAGCCACCATAGTAGGCAGCAACAATTCCAGAATGGCCTCAATTAGTTTAAACAGAGGTCCAAGAATCGTTTCCTTTTTATAAGGTTTCAAAAAAACAGCAAATTTCAGCAAATAAACCATCACCTAACCTAAATATTGTATAAAGTTTCCTATTACAATTGCATATCTGAATATGATTATGGCATATCCCCAACCATATGAATAATATTTAATATATATTAGAGATATAGGTTTTACATATATCAGAACCGGAGGTTCATGATGGAATTGAGACATCTCAAGTATTTTTTAGCGATTGCAGATGCTGGACAGATTACAGCGGCAGCCAAAAAACTGCAAATCGCACAGCCTCCCTTAAGTCAACAGCTTATGCAGCTGGAGGAAGAGCTTGGTGTAAAGCTTGTGCATCGAGGCTCACGAAGCATTCAATTGACAGAGGCCGGAATCATTTTACGGAACAGGGCCAAGCAGATTTTGGAGCTGACGGATGCTACGACAAGGGAAATAAACGATTTTGCCATGGGGATGAAGGGGACGCTCACCATTGGGACAGTTTCTTCCTCTGGAGCGACCCTGATGAAAGACAGGCTTTCCGAATTTCATAAAACCTATGCGGGTGTAAAATTTGAAATACATGAGGGAAATACCTTTAGGATTCTCGATCTTTTGAACAAAGGAATTGTAGAGGTCGGTATCGTCAGAACCCCTTTTAATACCACCGATTTAGGGTGTAGATATGCGTCCACTGAGCCGATGGTAGCAGTGATGACGGAAGAATATGATTGGAATCCCGAACAGAAGACCATTTCATTGGCTGAGTTGAAGAACAGGCCACTCATTATATATCGCCGTTT
Source organism: Paenibacillus sp. BT-177 (assembly GCF_025846815.2). Classification (NCBI taxonomy): domain Bacteria; kingdom Bacillati; phylum Bacillota; class Bacilli; order Caryophanales; family Paenibacillaceae; genus Paenibacillus; species Paenibacillus sp. BT-177. Next base: position 37,254 of record NZ_JAOYTP010000016.1, read on the forward strand.
TGAGCAATTGATTCACGATACCTGTATGAAGCATGGCTTTGATCCCAATATCTTTTGCAAAAATGACGATGCCCGCACTACGCTACATTGGGCCAACGAAGGGCTGGGTATTGGCATGATTTCGCGCTCCGCTTTATCTTTAGGCAGCAATAATCATTTAATCGTTAAGGAAATTAGTTGTGAAGAATTGCACACTCGTGTGGCGGCTGTGTGGTTGAAGGATAAATACATGTCTTCATTGGCTTCCCGGTTCATTGAAAGTTTTAGCCAGGCATCCAGTGCTGCTGACCTACAGTAGTTGATTTTTTTAAGTGTGAAAGCATCTTTTTGTAAAAACTCATTTGAATTGCAATCGGGAACTGGATATAGTAGTACAGTAGGATAGCGATAGAATGGAGTTTGAACACATGCCACACAATGCAAAGGTTCGAATCCGTCTTCATAGTCATCATGACGGAGAAGATGTGGTACAGGAGCTTCCTGGAGAAGCAATCGTTCGCGGGAAGCATCTATATATAAGGTACGAAGAGCCGCAAGAGAGTCCTGAGGGCGGTACGACACGGAACACAGTCAAGATCGGACCAGATGAGCTAAAGCTGATTCGTCACGGTGAGGTACAATCGGAGCAGTCGTTCGCGCTGGGACGCAGGTTGCCTGGATTTTACCGCTCGCCTTATTTAAACCTGAACATGTCTGCGCATACGCAGAAGCTCGATATTCGGATGGATGGATTCACCGGACATGTGAGCTGGACCTATGATCTGTACGTATTTGAGGATTTCTCGGGGCATTTTGCCATTAGTTTGCATATACAGGAGGAGCAACAATCATGACAAGCAATCCACTGGAACTTATTAATCAAAAGGTGACCTCAGCAATCGAGGCAGCGGTGCTGGCTGCCGGAATCGTGAGCCGTGAAGAGCTGCCGACGATTACGCTGGAGGTGCCTAAGGACAAGTCACACGGTGACTTAGCTACCAACGTAGCCATGCAGCTCACTCGCATTGCGAAGAAGAATCCGCGTCAAATCGCTGAAGATTTGATCGCAAATATGGACTTAGCTTCCGCTTCTATTGAAAGTGCAGAAATCGCCGGACCGGGCTTTATTAACTTTCGCCTGAACAAGAGCTACCTCTATGCAGTGATTGGACAAGTACAGGAGCAAGGAGCAGATTACGGTCGTGTACAGGTAGGTGCAGGCAAAAAGGTACAGATCGAATTTGTCAGCGCCAATCCGACGGGGAGTCTTCACTTGGGTCATGCACGTGGTGCAGCCGTAGGGGATGCGCTCTGTAACGTGCTTGATTTTGCAGGATATCAAGTCACTCGTGAATATTACATTAATGATGCGGGGAACCAGATTTACAATATGAGCCGTTCCATTGAAGCGCGTTATTTGCAGGAGCTGGGACAGCCTGCAGAGATGCCGGAGGACGGATACCATGGTGAGGACATCATCGGGTTTGCGAAGGAACTGGTTGCTGAGAAGGGCGATTCTCTGTTGTCCATGGAACCGGGAGATCGTGCCGCTTATTTCCGTGAATACGGTTTGGAAAAGGAACTGAATAAGATCAAGCGTGATCTGGAGCGGTTCCGTGTACCTTTTGATTCCTGGTTTAGTGAAACATCACTGTATGATAACGGTGAAGTGCTTAAAGCGCTGAATGAGCTACGTGACCGTGAGGAAATTTATGATAAGGACGGAGCTACTTGGCTGAACACGACCAAGTATGGCGACGATAAAGACCGTGTATTGATCAAAAATGACGGCACTTATACGTACCTGACTCCGGATATCGCCTATCACCGCGACAAATATGCTCGTGGGTATGACACGATCATCAACATCTGGGGAGCGGATCACCACGGCTATATTCCACGGATGAAAGCGGCAATGGAAGCACTGGGCAATGACCCGGATAAGCTTAAAGTACTGATTGCCCAAATGGTCAGCTTGTTCCAAAACGGGGAAAAAGTAAAAATGTCCAAGCGTACTGGCAAGGCCGTAACGATGGAGGATCTGATGGAAGAAGTGGGCGTAGACGCGATCCGTTACTTCTTCACCATGCGTAGTATGGACTCACATCTGGATTTTGATATGGATTTGGCGATTTCCACTTCCAATGAGAATCCGGTATTCTACGTGCAATATGCACACGCACGTGCATGCAGCGTATATCGTCAAGCCGAAGAGCAGGGTATTGCTGTACTGCCATTGGCAGAAGTTGACTTGTCGAAGCTGACCGCTGAGCATGAATACGATCTGTTACGCAAAATTGGCGAGTTGCCAGAGGAAGTATCGGTGGCAGCTGCAAACTTTGCGCCGCATCGCATGATTCGCTATGTCTACGAGCTGGCATCCATGTTCCACAGCTACTATAAGGCAGAGCGTGTCATCACGGAGGATGCCGCTCAAACGCAAGCTCGCTTGGCCTTGTTTGGCGCGGTCCGCACGACCATTGCCAATGTATTGAAGCTGGTGGGTGTGTCTGCACCGGAACGTATGTAAGTAAAAAACTGCAACATAATGACCCTGTAGTCATATGTATAATAGTAAAAAGGAACCGTTCGTGCTGCCCTCTACAGGGAGGCCCGTTCGGTTCCTTTTTTAGGTTTGAGTACTTTTTAGGTTCGAGTGGCTTAATAGCGTTCCAGTACCAGATTCGTTTTCAGAGAATCGGCGGGAATTAGCCATCCTTTGGATTGTAGCAGGTTAATCAGCTTGGCACGGTTGCTTGCGGCAGTATTGTAATCCGAAGTTTTAAAGGAGATTTCGATGATATTGTCGGTACCCGATCCGTTTGCGCTACGAATAGGCCATACTTCAACGTCAGTATCCAAGCCCTGAAAGCTGCCCTCATATTTGCTGACCTGTACAGGACCGCGTACTCTGGAGTTTGCCAAGGTATGTTTGCCCCAGTTGCTGCTTTTCCAGTTTTGCAGCTTGCCCGGAAGATTGTCCTGCAATTGTTTTAACGCCTGATTCGGGGAAGGCAGAGCTAATCCTTTGGAGGCGTTTGTTTTCTTGTCATTGGAAAAGCTTAATGTCTGCTTGCTGTATCCCCAATCCACCTCAGCCTCATAATTATCATCAGAGGCACTGAAACCTTCTTTATTCGCTTGAGTGAGTGCTGAATCAATATTCCCGTTTGTGATCGCATAGCGCTTTTTGTAGGTTAACTCATAGTTTTTTTTATCCTCTTTTTTGCGAAATCTAACGTTCCAGCCCTCGTCATTCAATTGCAAGGAGTCTGTATCAAAAAACTCGACGCTTAATCGTTGCGCATCTTCGCTAATTCCGAACTCATTTACGATGCCGCTTTTTAAAGAGCCATCCGCATTGAGGACTTGAGCTGTATCCAGCAGCAGCTTAACCTCATAGCTTGGCGTGGCATTGGCAGCGGCTTGTACGGGCTCTGCACCTTTCCATCCTGTTGCGAGCAGTACTGCACTCAGAGTTACTACTGACATGAATTTAGTGATACGCAGACTTGTTTTCATTTCATCCTCTCCTGTTCGTCCGAATAGGTTACACGCTTCACTTTACGGGTATTTTGTCAGTCGTATGTCAAGGCAAGAGGGTACTCTGGTTAAAAAATGCCATAATTTTTATATGACAGCTAAGATTTAATCTTGGTTCCATCATAAATATTCAGTGAATTTGTGGATCAGCGCAGAGCGATGACGATCTCTGTTGCTAACCATATAAATGTGCCTTTCAACAGGCTGTCCCGGAATAGGCCTTACAACCAGTAAACCCCGTTCAACCTCTGATTGAACAGCAATACGAGAGACAAAGGAGACGTGTTCTCCCAGCATAACCGCCTGCTTGATGGCCTCCAGTGAATCCAATTCCAGATAGGATGGAAGCCGGCGCCTCCCGCGCTCTAGCCATTTGTCAGTCGCGTGGCGTGTGCTGGAATCCTTTCCATGCAATACAAAAGAGGAAGAAGCGATACGCTCGGATGTCAAATCGGTTTCGCTAGCGAGCGGATGAGTGGGTGAGCAGATGAGCACCAGTTCATCTTCCCCCAAGGATTCTGAGAGCAGCGTGGCGGATTGAAACGGCTCTGCCGAGATAATGCCGAGGTCAATTTCGTGGCGAGCAAGCATGTCCTTGATCACGGGCGCTGTTTTCACGGATAAGGCGATGTGAATGCCCGGATGCTCGCGGGCAAACCGATGCAGCACGGCAGGAAGCAGATAGGTAGCAGGTACATAGCTTGCGCCAATACGTATGCTACCTCGTTGGAGCGTATCGAACTCACGGACAACCCGCTCGGCCTCAGCTGCAAGTGCATTGATCTTGGTGGCATAGTGCAGTAGGGCATTTCCGGCATCCGTCAGGATGATTTTGCCCATACGTGTGTCAAACAGCTTTACTCCGAATTCACGCTCCAGATTTTTCATATGAAAAGTAACAGTAGGTTGCTTTAGGCCGAGAAGCTCGGCTACGGTGGTAATTTTATGGTGCTTGTTCAGCAGCTCTACAATATGTAACTTTAGAAGACTTAAGTTCACTTAGAATGCCTCGCTTTCAGATTGGTCAAACAATCGTGCTTATTCATTGGGCAGCAGCATCAATCGCCTCTATATAGATTAAATCTATGAGTGTTAACACAATTCATTGAAATAATTAATTTTGTTTTAACTTTCCAATAACACAGGTTGCGAATTCAAGTTTTACACTGGGGTCAGTCATAAGAACAGGCAGGTAATGTGATGAATCAGGATCTATATATTCGCGGAGTAAGTAAAACCTTCAGCCAAACCACCGCGTTGCATGAGACGAATCTAGTCGTACGGCAGGGTAAATTCACCACATTGCTCGGACCGTCCGGCTGTGGGAAGACGACCCTCTTGCGCTTGATTGCTGGTCTGGAGACACCGGATATCGGCACAATCACGATGGGAGAGGAAATTCTCTTTTCAGCTGAACGCAAAAAGGATGTTCCCACACATCTCCGCCACTTTGGTATGGTCTTTCAAGATTTCGCGCTGTGGCCGCATATGACGGTGTTTGAAAATGTGGCCTTCGGCTTGCGAGCGATCAAACGGGGGAAAAGGGCTGTTAGCGCTCAAGGCAAGGAACTGCGGGCAGTGGTGCTGGAGGCGCTCGATAAGGTGAGGTTGTCAGGGCTGGAGGATCGTTACCCTCATCAACTATCCGGTGGCCAGCAGCAGCGGGTTGCTTTTGCAAGAGCAGTTGCTATCCGGCCTCGACTGGTTTTGTTCGACGAGCCGCTTAGTGCACTGGATGCCGTACTACGGGAGGAGATGCGCATTGAGATGATATCGCTTGTGCGCGATTTGGGGCTAACCGCCCTATACGTCACCCATGATCAGATCGAGGCCATGTCCATGTCTGATGAAGTGGTGGTTATGAAAAGTGGACATATTTTGCAGACCGGAACACCAGAGGTGATCTATAGTCGCCCAGCTCATTCAGAGGTGGCAAGGTTTATCGGTAAATCCAACTGGATCGAGTTGGAACGGATACTTTTTCGACCTGAACATGTCCGATGGGAACAGGAGCAAGCGGATCAGCACACTTTTACAGTAGAGATCCTGCATGTCAGCTATGTTGGCGATCGCTATGAAATCCGTCTACTAGCCGAAAACGGTGAGCAATGGACTGCGTATCACTCCACCCGCTTGCCCATAGGCGAACAAATGCATATTTGGGTATCACCGCAATACATCCACCAACTTGAAACATAGGGAAAAGGGGTTATATAAGATGATGAATAGGCGTGTTTTTCGTACAGGATGGAAAAAAGGGGCTATGCTTGCTTTAACATTGACTTTTGGACTGGCTGTGGCAGGCTGCGGAACGGCTACGACATCGAAGGATGGGGCACAAGCAGATGGAACAGCAAAACCAGCGGGAGCAGCGGCGTCCACCGATCAGAAGCTGGTTGTTTACAGCGCAGGCCCGGATGGACTGGCGAAAAAGCTGGTAGCGGGGTATGAGGCGCAGAGTGGAGTTAAGGTAGAGTTATTCCAAGGAACGACAGGTAAGATTTTAGCCCGCATGGAAGCGGAGAAAACGAATCCGGTAGCGGACGTGGTTGTGCTAGCATCGCTTCCGTCTGTGCAAGGCTTGAAAAAGGAAGGACTCACGCTCCCCTATCCAGATGCCAAAAATGCCGACAAGCTAAACCCAGACTGGTCCGATAAGGAGGGTAACTATTTCAGTACTAGTGCTTCTGCTCTAGGCATTGCATATAACACGAAGTTAGTGAAGACACCACCTACTTCATGGGCCGATTTGGCGAAGCCTGAGTACAAGGATCAGGTTAACATTCCCGATCCATCGCTGTCTGGCTCAGCGTTGGATTTTATGACAGGCTATCTGAGCGCCAAGGGCGATGGAGGCTGGACGTTGTTTGAGCAGTACAAGGCAAACGGTGTGGCCATGGCCGGTGCCAATCAGGAAGCGCTAGATCCAGTGATTACGGGGGCTAAAGGTGCAGTCGTCGCTGCGGTCGATTACATGACCTACAAGGCTAAAGCCAAAGGTGAGCCGATTGACATCGTTTATCCGACAGAGGGAACGGTTATTAGTCCGCGTCCTGCCGCAATCCTCAAGTCCACACAGCATGAACAAAATGCCAAAGCGTTCATTGACTATCTGTTGTCGGACGAGGCACAAAAACTAGTAGCAGATGCTTCCCTACTCCCTGGACGCACGGATATCAAAGCTGACAAGCGTGCCAACCTGGACGAGATCCCGTTGCTGAAAACCAATTGGGAATGGATGGGTGAGCACGGATCAGACGTGACGGAAAAGTTCACGCAAATGTTCAAATAAGCCGATGGGAGGTTTGTCTGTTAAACACATCAGGGGATGGTCCCTGATACTTGCTCTGATCGCGCTTCTTTTCCTAATTTTGCTGCCATTGCTGCAAATCTTCATCCAAAGTGTGTATGTTGAAGGAAAATTTCAATGGGCAGCGCCTTTTCGAACGTTAGCTGCTTCTCAATTTGCAGGAGTGCTATTCAGCTCAATTTGGCTAGGCATCTGCGTAATTGCAGGAACGACTGCCCTTGCACTTCCGCTAGCCTGGATCATGTCCAACACCCGACTTGCACACTGGCGCTGGTTGGATGTCGTGCTGCTGATTCCGTTTATGACTCCGCCCTATATCGGGTCCATGGGATGGATTCTGTTTATGCAAAAAAACGGGTATCTGGAACAGTTGTTCCCGGACCTGCATTTCTTAACGGCTTCCTTCTTCAGCTTTGGTGGCATGGTGATGATCATGAGCCTGCATCTGTTTCCATTCCTGTACCTGCTGCTGCGCGGGGCGCTGGTGAGGATTGGCGGGAGTCTGGAAGAGGCAGGTGCGGTCATGGGCGGGGGATTTCTGTACAGGTTCCGTCGAATCATTTTACCGTTGCTGTTATCGGCATACGGAATGGGTGCGCTGCTCATTTTCGTTAAAACGATTGCTGAGTTTGGCACACCCGCTACCTTTGGGCGACGTATCGGGTATGAGGTCATGACTTCTGAAATTCACAAATATATTTCCAGCTGGCCCATTGATTTTGGCAAAGCAATATCAATGGCTTCGGTGTTGTTAACGGCCTGCCTGCTTATGTGGTATGTGCAATCGGTGATCAATCGAAAGTTCACGTACAGACTGGTAGGGGGTAAAGGTTCGCGACCTTCTCGTCTTCGTGTATCCAGCTGGACTACAGCACTGAGTGTCACATTCATCCTATTGCTGCTCATCGCAGCTATTGGTATCCCTTACTTTTCAATTATCGCGGCCTCCTCCATGAAGCTGCGGGGAATCGGATTGGCATGGGACAACCTTACACTCGATTATTACAAGGAACTGCTGTCGTGGGGCTCAGAAAGCATGGAAGCGCTACTGAATAGTGTATTTCTCTCTTTGGGTGCATCGACGATTGCTGTGGTGCTGGGGACCTGGTTTGCGCTGGTTATCGGTGGCTCACGCACGAAAATCCAACAGACAGTTGATGCATTCAGCTTGCTTCCGAATACAGTGCCGGGAATTGTTATGGTGGTGGGTCTGATTTTGTGGTGGAACTCGCCGTGGATGCCGATTCCGTTGTATAACACATACGGCATGGTTATTCTGACATATGTAATTTTGTTTGTCCCTTATACAGTTCAGTATGTCAAAAGCGCTTTTACACAGGTGGATCATACTCTTTTTCAGGCGGGACAAGTATTTGGCGGGCGACCGTCTTACATATTCCGCCGGATTGTATTGCCGCTGATTGTACCGGGGATGCTCGCTGGTTGGATGATGATCTTTACCATTGCTTCACGGGAGCTGGTAGGATCATTGCTGATTTTACCGCCATCCGTCCAAACGTCTGCAACCTATATATTTGCCCAGTTTGAGCAGGGACAGGTGTCGCTTGGCATGGCGATGGCTGTTATATCGGTTGGATTGACCACACTGCTACTAATCTTAATGGAAAGCTTAAACTCGCGAAGAAAGTGGAAATGATGATGACCAAGCTTAGGATTTGGGGCGGAGCGGGCGAACATGGCCGCTCCTGTTATGTTTTTGAAGGAAAGCAGCATCATATCATGCTGGATTGTGGCGTAAAAAAGGAAGGAATCGGGCAATATCCGATTTTTCCGCCACAGAAGGTGAAGGAGCTAACTACTGTTTTGCTGTCCCATGCACATGAGGATCATTCCATGGCGCTCCCCTTACTGTACAAGTATGGATACCGGGGAGAGGTCTGGACGACCAAGGCCACCGCTGAGCAGCTGGGCTCCTATTTTCGCTCCTGGCAGACTTATGTTGAATCGAGAGGTGGTGAATTGCCTTACAGTGTACAGGATATCCAATCCATTACCTATCGCTATCTAGAAGACGAAGCGCCTTCAGGAGTGTGGTGTGAAGCTTGTCCGGGTGTGAGAATGATGTGGGGACGCAGTGGACATTTGGCTGGTGCAGTGTGGTATATCATAGAAATGGAAGGGAAGCGGTTGTTCTTTTCTGGAGACTATAGCCGTGAGTCTGAGCTGCTTGCTGCCGATGCACCGGACTTGTGTATGGGGGAGGGGATAGATGACCTTCCTGAATGCAAGCCACAGTCCTATCTAGTGGACATATCTATCATGGACAATGCCTATGGCATGGATATAGACCCGCAGCCTGTTAAGCTGGAGCGGCTGAGGGTCGAGATGGAGCAGATATTATGGTCTGGCGGTCATGTGTTGTTGCCAGTGCCTGCCTTTGGCAGAGGACAGGAGTTGATCGTATGGGCCAGTGAGCAATTCCCTGAACAAGCAATAATTGTAGAGCCTGACCTGTGGCACGGATTGAAACAGTTAAATCGCTGGAGAGAGTGGCTACGGCCGGGAGCTTCCACGCGAATAAAACATGTGTTAAACAGTGACAGGGTGTTCGTGCCTCGTGATGCTGCGGAACGAATAAGTCTGCTAGAACGGAACACGGCCACTATTATTGTAACAAGGGACGGCATGATGGATTCCCCGCAGGCACGTTGGTATTATCAATATCTGTCGGATAACCGCCATATGCTGAATGATATGGACAGCGGAGAAAACATTAGGAACAGTGTGATATTGACCGGTCATGCTTCCAATGGTTCTTTTGGAAAGCATCTGTTGGAACGTGCGGACTCCAATGACATCTGTATAGCTCGGCATTTGACTTACAAGGTGCATCAGGGATTATCGGATGTGAGGCAAATGTTGAAGGATCTGCCTAGCAAACAGGCTGTACTCGTTCATGCACCAAAACCGCAGACCGACCTTGTACGAGATGTGTTGATAAGAGAAGAAAATAATGCACATGGAGGTCCTGCCAGAGAAGTTCATTCTGTGGAGCCAGGTTCAACAATAGAGGTTTAGTATCATCAGATCGTGGTTCACTTTGTGCCCTCCTGCATCAATCGGAAGGCATCCACTTCTCCAAGCTTGGTGGAGATGGAACTGCGTCCGGCGCTTTTACGAAGGCGTAGCGGTGTGGCGGTGCGTTTAAGCAGTGCTTTAATTTCTCCAGGCTCCAGCTCCGGTTTCAGTGAAAGGAGAAGTGCGATGCTCCCGGTCACATGGGAAGTAGCCATAGAGGTGCCGCTCATTTCATGATGCTTTCCATGAATCCAGGAGGATCTGATCTTCTCACCAGGTGCATACACGTCTACGAATTGCCCCCGATTGCTGAAAGGAGCGATACGTCTGTATTTGTCGGTAGCTCCGACTGAAATCGTCTGGGAATAGCGGGCTGGATAGTCAATACTTCGACGCTTGCCCTCATTTCCCGAGGAAGCTACGATTACAATGCCGTTATGATATGCTTTATTCACCATATCAAGTAGTGCCTTGCTGCGCGACTTCATGCCAAAGCTCATATTAATAATATCGACACGATTTAATACACACCAGTCGATACCGAGAATGATGTCAGAGACATAGGCGGCTCCGTTATGATCAAATGCTTTTACGGGATGAATTAAAGCCCGTGGTGCTACGCCAACCATACCTTCATCATAATTAGATGCCGCGATGGTTCCAGCAATATGAGTACCGTGGCCATTGTCGTCATAGGGTAGCATGGTCCGGTTCAACAAATTGATACCTCTGGCGAGGGAATGGCGAAGATCAGGATGATGAAAATCCGCTCCTGTGTCGATCACACCGATCCTGACCCGATTCCCTGTCGAGGAAGGCCAAGCCTTGTATGCACGTACCTGTTTAACTCCCCATGGCATGGAAAGGTTTTTCTCTGCTTTCGGCATATAAGCCGTTTCTGCGTGAACCTTTATGCGGGTATCTTCTTCAACGGTAACACCGTGGTGATATTTGCCCAGCCTGTCTCCCCCTGAAAGCGGAGCGATGAGAGCACGGATTAGCCTAGCCGGTTGTACTTGCCGTAATCCCACAAGCTCAGGTTTCAGCTTCCTGAGATAGGACAGACATTCCCGGTATTGGTGAGGCTTATCGAATGTGATAATCTGTTTGTTCCGTCCACTGCCGGACGGCTCCGAAATACCCTCATGCAAACGCTGCAAAAAATCCGGATAGTCCATTTGAGACGGTCCCCCTCCGATGAGCCATGCTGAGGTATTGTATGAGCAAGCGTCAGCTACGGCATGGGAAACTTGCCCCTTTTTTATGGAAATAGGCCTGCTTGTCGTGTCAAAGTAGCTGTGGACACATACGATACATGGAGGGCATAAGCTCTTGTGCAACAACTTTGGGAGGCCTCTCCCGGAGCGGGTACAGTCGGAGGCGGGGGGAACCCCGTCTTTTTACGTGTGCCGTCTTGTGCAGAGGGATATTCTTGGAAATTATGACGATACCCATGTTTAACTTGCAATTTGCTTCCAAATAGGTTTTACTTAGTTTTGATAATGGATATGTTAGTATTGCATGTATCGTGTATGCTCTGAAACATGTTCTTGTGAATTACGTGTGAGAGGAAGTGTCCCTAGGTGAGTACACCACTCAACTTGAAGATTGACCCGGAGAAAGTCCACGAGACTCCAATGGTGGATTTGGCATTTATGGTATTGAAAGCAGCCAATACTCCATATTATTACCGTGACCTGATGAATGAAGTCGCCAAATTGCGCGGCTTGTCTGACGAAGAAATTAATGACGTTATTGCTCAGCTATATACTGAAATCAACATTGACGGGCGTTTTGCCTGTGTCGGTACGAATTTGTGGGGCTTGAAACGTTGGTATCCGGTAGATAAATCCGAAGATGCCCTGACAGGCGCCAAGCGTCCTCGTATTATTAACGATGAAGACGATGACGATGAAGATGACTATCATGAGGAAGAAGAAACATACAACTCCGATGACGACTTCGATGCAGATAGCGAAGACGAGGATGGCGAAGACGAGCTGTTCGACGGAGAAGATGACGATGATAGTGACGATGACGTAGTTATTGACGATGAAGACCTCAGTGATGAGGAAGATACAGATGATGAAAATGATGATGAGTCGATCGAAGACGACGACGATTCACTTCGTTAGGAACAGGTTGAAAGGGGAGATACGCTCTCCCCTTTTTCATGACCGTTTTCTTGAAACCCCTGCTGATTTATAGCTTTCAGATAGATTTATTCCAATCTGGTTCAATGGACAAATTAACACAGATAACTTCCTTGACAGCGGATTGGACACGGGGTAAACTATTGCTTGGGCTTATGATTGATTCACTTATATGTTTGCTTTTTGTATAAAAGTGCCCCGTACTACGGGAGTGCTTTTTTGTTTTTTATAGGGGTGTTTTCACTCATGAAAGAGGGCTAAGGGCGGCGGATTGGAAAATATAACCGCTGCCTTCTTCATGGATGATAATCCGTGCAAACGGGTTACGATAACATCATAATGTCGCCTGAATTTTTGCATCTTATCTAGGAGGGTTTTGAACAGTGACGAAGTATATTTTTGTGACAGGCGGGGTTGTGTCTTCCTTGGGCAAAGGGATTACGGCAGCTTCACTGGGGAGGCTTTTGAAGAACAGGGGACTGAAGGTAACGATTCAAAAATTTGATCCTTACCTGAATGTCGATCCGGGTACTATGAGCCCTTACCAGCACGGTGAAGTGTTTGTAACGGATGATGGTGCGGAAACGGATCTTGACTTGGGACACTATGAGCGCTTTATTGATATTAATCTGTCCAAGAACAGCAATGTCACAACAGGCAAGGTATATTCCAGCGTGATCAGCAAAGAGCGTCGCGGAGAATATTTGGGTGGTACAGTACAGGTTATCCCTCATATTACGAACGAAATCAAGGAGCGCGTGTACCGTGCAGGCCGTGAAGCGGGTTCGGATGTCATTATTACGGAAATCGGCGGTACTGTAGGCGATATTGAAAGCTTGCCATTTTTGGAAGCCATTCGTCAGCTCAAAAGTGAAGTTGGGCGCGAGAATGTGATGTACATTCACGTAACGCTCATTCCTTATATTAAAGCTGCTGGTGAGGTTAAAACAAAACCAACTCAGCACAGTGTAAAAGAACTGCGCAGTATCGGCATTCAACCGAATGTTATTGTTTGCCGTACAGAGCATGAATTGTCCTCCGACATGAAGGCTAAAATTGCATTGTTCTGCGATATTGATGCGAATGCAGTGGTAGAATGCCGCGATGCTTCGACTCTCTACGAGGTTCCGTTGAACCTGCGTGAAGAAGGTTTGGACGAAATCGTAGTTAACCACCTGAAGCTGACAACACCTGCACCAGATATGACCGAATGGGAAGGGTTAGTTGATCGAATCAGCAAGTTGGACAAAACGGTTGAAATTGCTATTGTTGGTAAATATGTTGCGTTACATGATGCGTACTTAAGTGTTGTGGAGTCACTTTCCCACGCTGGATTTGATGCAAATGCGGACGTGAAAATCCGTTGGGTGAACGCTGAAGAAGTAACGGACGAGAACGTAGCTGACATGCTGGGCGGCATTGGCGGTATTCTCGTACCGGGTGGCTTCGGCGATCGCGGAATTGAAGGTAAAATCAGCACCATTCGTTATGCACGGGAGCAAAAAATTCCGTTTTTCGGTATTTGCCTGGGTATGCAGGTATCTGTTATAGAGGTTGCTCGTTCCCTGGCCGGTCTCGAAGGAGCCAACAGCTCGGAAATTAACCCGGCTACCGATTATCCTGTCATTGACTTGCTTCCTGACCAAAAAGACATCGAAGATTTGGGCGGTACCATGCGTCTTGGCTTGTATCCATGTAAACTGGTGGAAGGTTCCCTGGCATCGGCTTGCTACAACGACGAGCTGGTATACGAGAGACATCGTCATCGGTACGAATTCAATAACGAATATCGTGAAGTTATTGAAAAAGCAGGCCTTCGTATTTCTGGTACTTCACCGGATGGACGTTTGGTGGAAATTGTGGAGCTTCCTGAGCATCCATGGTTCCTGGCGGTACAATTCCATCCAGAATTTACTTCCCGTCCGAATCGTCCACAGCCTTTGTTCCGTGAATTTGTAAAGGCGGCATTGCAGCTTCAAGGTTAATGCTTCAGCTTGAAAGACCTCCTTTGGGAGGTCTTTTTTTATCCCATGCTTCCTGATTATGAAAGAATATTCCACAATTATGTATATGAGAAGGATTTTCTTTTTGCAGGAGCGAATATAGTTTTAGGTATGGGACGGATATTGTACGTCATCGGACGCTGTTATGGCAATAGCTGCATGATCCTCGTTTTAAGATCTTAGGAGGTTAAAACATTGGAAAAGAAAAAAGTATTAATCGTCGATGACCAGAATGGAATACGGATTTTACTGATGGAAGTGTTCGGAAGTGAGGGTTATGAGACCTTTCAGGCAGCGAACGGGAAAATTGCTCTTGAGATTGTTGAGAAGGAACCACCTGATCTGGTTCTGCTCGATATGAAAATTCCAGGTATGGACGGACTCGAAATTCTGAAGCACCTAAAAAGCATGAATCCCGATATCAAGGTTATTATGATGACAGCGTATGGAGAACTGGACATGATTAAAGAGGCGACGGAGCTAGGTGCACTTATGCATTTTACCAAGCCCTTTGATATTGATGAAATGCGGATCGCCGTGAACAAACAACTCAGAGGTGACTAGGTAAGTCATTTTGGTTGAGAACTCTGTTAACAAAACAGGGTTTTTTGTTTGTGATTATGGGAAATACTGAAAGTAAATCCTCTCCTTATACAATTCTATGGAAAAACGGCGTCCTGGGCGTGATTTTTGTATGTGTTGATATGCAAAAGCTTGTTTAGTATTTAACATGGGTTGTGGTATAATAAGCCCGTATGTGATGTCGGCTAAAAATATAGACAAACCCAAACACCTTTAGGAGGACTGTAACCATGCCATTGGTATCTATGAAAGACATGTTGAACAAAGCACTCGAAGGAAAGTATGCAGTAGGTCAATTCAATATTAATAACCTAGAGTGGACTCAAGCTATCTTGGGCGCTGCTGAAGAAGAAAAATCCCCAGTAATCTTGGGTGTTTCTGAAGGCGCAGCACGTCACATGGGCGGATTCTACACTGTTGTTAAAATGGTAGAAGGTCTTATTCATGACATGAAAATTACGGTTCCAGTTGCAATTCACTTGGACCACGGTTCTAGCTTTGACAAATGTAAAGAAGCGATCGACGCTGGTTTCACATCCGTTATGATTGACGATTCCCACAGCCCAATCGAGAAAAATATCGAAACAACGAAGAAAGTTGTTGAATATGCACATTCCAAAGGCGTTTCCGTTGAAGCTGAAGTTGGAATGGTTGGCGGTCAAGAAGATGATGTTGTAGGTGACGTAATGTACGCTAAGCTGGACGATTGTGTACGTATCGTTAAAGAAACAGGCATCGACACACTGGCTCCTGCACTGGGTTCTGTTCATGGACCATACAAAGGTGAGCCAAACCTGGGCTTTAAAGAAATGGAAGAAATTCGCAATGCTGTGAAACTGCCACTCGTTCTTCATGGCGGAACAGGTATCCCTACACATGACATTCAAAAATCCATTTCCCTGGGTACTTCCAAAATCAACGTAAACACTGAAAACCAAATCGCATTTGCGAAAGTGGTTCGTGAAGTACTTGCTGCAAAACCAGATGCTTACGATCCACGTACATTCATCCAACCAGGTCGTGAAGCGATCAAACAAACCGTTATCGGTAAAATCCGTGAGTTCGGTTCCAACAACAAAGCCTAATAATGTTCCAACTAGTCATGCGACTGCATAGACTGAATGCATTTTTTTCATTGTAGCTGTATTTATGCTGCACAAAACATTTAAATCTGTACAGTTGAATAGTTTGGCATGGAAAGCACACCGCTTAGCCGGTGTCTTTCCATTTTAACCACTTAAAAAGTTGAAAGTTTATGGTTTCAGTTCATTGTTTGACCGACTGCAAAACACGTAGGGGGACCCTCAAGCTTATGGAAAAATTGATGATCACCGGTGGACGGCCGCTTCAGGGTACAGTTTCCATCAGCGGTGCCAAAAACAGTGCCATCGCCTTGATTCCCGCAGCCATTCTGGCAGAGTCGGAAGTCATTTTGGATAATTTGCCGCTGCTCAGTGATGTGGCGGTGTATTCCGAGATATTGGAGGAACTTGGCGCAAAGGTTGCCTGGGAAGGTAGCCAGATGAAGATAGACCCTTCCTCCATTAAATCCATTCCTATGCCGAATGGACCTGTTAAGAAATTACGAGCCTCTTATTATATGATGGGGGCCATGCTGGGCAGATTCAAGGAAGCGATCATCGGTTTGCCAGGAGGATGTAATTTTGAACCCCGGCCCATTGATCAGCATATCAAAGGTTTTGAGGCGCTGGGTGCCACGGTTACGAACGAGCACGGCGCTATTCATTTGCACGCCAAAGAACTGCGCGGCACCAAGATTTATTTGGATGTCAGCAGCGTAGGGGCAACCATTAATATTATGCTGGCGGCCGCACGTGCCAAAGGCGCCACAACTATCGAAAATGCGGCTAAAGAGCCTGAGATTATAGATGTAGCAACTCTGTTAAACTCCATGGGGGCGATTATTAAAGGCGCTGGAACGGAGACGATTCGTATTGAAGGTGTGTCGGAGCTGCATGGCTGCCGTCATTCCATCATACCTGACCGTATACAAGCAGGCACATATATGATTGCTGCTGCGGCAACCCGTGGAAATGTATTGATTGACAATGTAATCCCCAAACATATGGAGGCTCTCACTGCCAAAATGCAGGAAATGGGCATCGGCATCGAGGAATATGATGAAAGTATTCGCGTACTGGGTGCACCTTCCTATGGGCATGTCGACGTTAAAGCCTTGGTATACCCTGGCTTCCCCACGGATTTACAATCTCCCATGACCAGCTTGCTAACCCAGGCTCAGGGTGTCAGTGTGTTGAGCGATTTTGTGTACAGCAATCGTTTTAAGCACGTCCCTGAACTGGTGCGAATGGGGGCTAAAATTCGCGTAGAGGGTCGGTCTGCCATTATTGAGGGTGGTCAACTGAATGCGGCTAAAGTGAAGGCTGCAGATCTGCGCGCTGGAGCGGCCCTTGTCATTGCTGGGCTTACAGTAAGCGAAGGGGTAACTGAGGTGGCAGGTGTCGAGTATATTGACCGTGGTTATGATCACCTCGTCTCCAACCTGCGCCTTCTGGGCGCAGATGTATGGCGGCAGACTGAGTAATTAAACCATGTCTGTCCTTTGTATGAACTCGTCGTAACCAAAGCGATAAAACAGGTAACACCTATGCAGCCGCTGCTTGATATAAGATTTGGTTCATACCTAACAATCTTTTATCAAAAAACCGGAATAATTCGGTATAATCCAGGCAGTTGGCTGCATAACTTTATTTGTTTTGGTTAAAATTATGTTGATGGTGTTTATGATATCATTGTCTATCATTTAGATGTATGAATGGACTTAATAATTGAATAGGTGGTTATTATATGGATCTGCAAATTTCCGATCTGGAAGAAATGAAGCTGACCGACCTGTACAAGCTGGCCAAGCAATACCAGATCCCGTACTACGGAACGCTCAAGAAGAAAGAATTGATTTTCGCCATCCTGCGCGCACAAGCTGAGAAGAGTGGATTAATGTTTATGCAGGGTGTTCTGGAAATACTTCCTGAAGGTTACGGCTTTCTGAGGCCGATCAATTATCTCCCGAGTACCGAAGATATTTACATCTCTGCTTCACAAATCCGCAAGTTTGACTTGAGAACAGGCGATCTTGTTTCCGGTAAGTGCCGAACGCCAAAAGAAAATGAACGGTATTTTGGATTGCTTCAAGTTAACGCCGTCAATGGAAGAAGTCCTGAGCAAGCTGCTGAGCGGCTACATTTTCCTGCACTGACTCCACTGTATCCGCAAACCAAATTAGTCCTTGAAACTTCCCCCAACCATTTGTCTACGAGAATTATGGATGTACTGGCCCCTGTCGGACTTGGACAGCGCGGACTTATTGTGGCACCTCCCAAAGCTGGGAAGACGCTTCTCCTCAAAGAAATTGCCAATAGCATTTCTACCAACAATCCCGAGATTGAGCTATTTGTCTTGTTGATTGATGAACGCCCTGAAGAAGTGACGGACATGCAGCGTTCTGTCAAAGGTGAAGTTGTGGCCTCTACATTTGATGAACTTCCTGAAAATCACATTAAAGTGGCAGAACTGGTGTTGGAGCGTGCACTGCGTCTCGTAGAACATAAAAAGGATGTTGTCATCCTGTTGGATAGTATTACACGGTTGGCTCGTGCGTACAATCTCGTTATCCCTCCTTCTGGTCGTACTTTGAGTGGGGGTATTGATCCGGCAGCATTTCACCGTCCAAAACGCTTTTTTGGTGCAGCTCGGAATGTGGAGGAAGGCGGTAGCTTGACGATTCTTGCCACAGCGCTGATTGATACAGGATCTCGTATGGACGATATCATTTATGAAGAGTTCAAAGGCACAGGTAACATGGAGCTGCATTTGGACCGCAAACTGGCAGAACGTCGTATCTTTCCTGCGATTGATATTCGGCGTTCCGGTACACGTCGTGAGGAAGTACTGTTGAAAAAGGAAGAATTAGATACGATCTGGGCTATTCGTAAAAATATGACGGAAAGCCATGACTTTGTGGAAGGCTTCCTCAAAAAGCTGCGTAACAGCAAAACTAACGCTGAGTTTTTAGCTTCGTTTGATTTGACAGCACCTTCTTCCAGCGGTTCGCAAGGTAGCTCTGGTGGTCAACAACGAAGAACTACGCGTTCTACCACAGCGTCGGTTCCCGCCACAACCAATTAAACCCAATCCATGTATTTTATCTGTTCTGTAAGTAGACAGCCATTGCCATTCTTTTGGTTAATGGTGCGCTTAATGGAACGAAAGGAGCTCCATAATGTATTTGGTGTATGCCGACGAAAAAGGCAATGTATATGATCATGCTTCTTTGTATGGGCTTGCCCGTAGTGCAGACATGATTGTTGAAATCATGGAGGATGAGCTTATTCCGTTGCCGGAAGGAGCCACACTGGTAAGCCTGCCCAGCACCCGCCCGGTCGGTATGAACCCTGAAACAGGGGAAATGGTCTCTCTTCCGGGAGATATGCAGGCAGTAGGGGCTTTGTTACCGCAAGGTTTTACACGCCTGTGTCTGCCGGGATATGTGAAGACGGATAAGGAGTATAAACTCCCCTTGTTCGGTTATTCGGCCGTTGTCTGGAAAGATGGAGCATTTTATGTAACGGCAGAGCAGAGTGACAGTCCTTCCAAATGGAATCCCGAAAACTGCGACCGCAATCAAGTTAAATTGGGAGTTCAGCGAATGACAGAACAGTATCCCGAAAATAGGCTGTACCAGCATTTGTCTAACTGTGCGCTGGGGTACGAATGTCTTACTTCTTCGAATACGTTCCTGAATCGCTGGGAAGGGGGAGTTCCGGTATCTTATTCTTGTAATGCGGGTT
This sequence comes from Paenibacillus sp. BT-177, assembly GCF_025846815.2. Taxonomy (NCBI): domain Bacteria; kingdom Bacillati; phylum Bacillota; class Bacilli; order Caryophanales; family Paenibacillaceae; genus Paenibacillus; species Paenibacillus sp. BT-177. The sequence goes on from NZ_JAOYTP010000016.1 coordinate 56,692, forward strand.
GCTTTGGCTGTATATCTGAACAGCCGGATGACAGTGGTTTTGTATCTCCGCAGACAAGAATGAACTTCCGTCCCCGCGTGGAAGAGATTGTAGAAGTTATGTTGGAACATTTGAAGACACCTGAGTCTATCATCAGTTTTGGGCAAGGTTGTGAAGGTGAGCCCTCCACTCAAGCCAAACTGATTATTGATGCGATCAAAGAAGTGCGTTCCGTTACAGATATGGGGTATATTAATATCAACACGAATGCGGGACTGAATGATCATATCCGGGGAATTGTGGATGCGGGTCTTGATCTTATGCGAGTAAGTACAATTAGTGCATTGGACGACCATTACAATGCGTATTACAAGCCGCGCGGATACACGCTTGCTAATGTGGAAAAGTCACTCCGTTATGCGTCAGAGCAGGGAGTGTATACGTCCATCAACTATTTGATTTTTCCGGGTGTAACAGACCGGGAGGAAGAAATTGAGGCAATGATTGAATTTGCCAAACGCACTAAGCTCAAGCTGATTCAAATGCGTAATCTGAATATTGATCCTGAAAGCTATCTGGAATTGATTCCACCGGCTCAAGGGGAGATACTTGGTATGAAGCAAATGCTTGAGATTTATCGTGAGGAACTGCCGGATGTGGTTATCGGTTCTTACACTCATGTGCCGCCGCAAGGGCTGGCACGTCCCAAATTTGCCAGAACCTAAACGGTCGGAAGATATTTAAAACACACTGATCTTACACTGTTTTGTGTACTAAAAAGATGTTGAAACACTTATATTCAAGTGCTATAATTTGAACATGTGTTCATACAACTCTGGGCTGATAGGACGTTCAGGGCGGAAAGAGGTGAAAGTTAATGCAACAGGCTATTCAACCGAAGTATAACGTAACTAATGTTACTTGCGCTTGCGGGAATACGTTTGAAACTGGTTCTGTAAAAGAATCTCTGCGTGTAGAGATTTGCTCCGCTTGCCATCCGTTCTTCACAGGTAAGCAGAAGTTTATTGATGCTGGTGGACGTGTGGATCGTTTCAAGAAGAAATACGGTATTTAATAAGTTGCCGCAAGAGATAAAGTTATTAGAGCCTTCTGCAATTGCAGGAGGCTCTTTTTGTCGTTATTTGCTATTTGCATTTTGTGCAACCATGCGATATACTTATTTTCACCGTGCTAGATGGGGAGGTAGCGGTGCCCTGTAACTCGCAATCCGCTATAGCGAGGTTGAATTCCTGTTAGAGGTGTTGTTGATGTGAGGCTGGTCCCTGCGCACAATGTTGACGGTTGGGTCCTCCGCAATGAGTACTTGTGAACCTGGTCAGGTCCGGAAGGAAGCAGCCATAAGCAAGCCCACTCTTGTGCCGGAGGGTTGCCTAGCCCGAGTTGTTGTTCAGGGTTGCCGCTCGGATCACAACGATCAATAACAGGTGCACGGTTTATATTAGTAATTAGAACATCTTGGCAATTATGCGAAGATGTTTTTTTGTGTTTATAAATTGAAATGTGTCTGGTTTAGATTCGGACGGGAGTATAGTATAATGAAGTGACCATAAATGGTCATGAAAGTGAATGGGAAAGAGGGAACGCGCATTGGAACATATAGCGTTGTACCGTGCTTGGCGGCCGCAGGCTTTCAAGGACATGGTAGGACAACAGCATATTATCCAGACATTGCAGAATGCCATCCGCGAAAATCGCACGTCCCATGCCTACCTGTTCAGTGGTCCGCGAGGAACGGGTAAGACCAGTGCGGCCAAAATTTTGGCCAAGGCAATCAACTGTGAGCATGGACCTGCGCCGGAACCTTGCAACGAATGCGAAGCCTGTAAACGGATCACGGCCGGAGCGGTCATGGATGTACAGGAGATTGACGCAGCCTCTAACCGGGGTGTTGAAGAGATTCGTGATTTGCGCGATAAAGTCAAATATGCGCCCACAGAAGTGCGGCACAAGGTTTATATCATTGATGAAGTGCACATGCTGACGACGGAAGCGTTCAATGCGCTGCTCAAGACGCTGGAAGAGCCGCCGCCACACGTAATGTTTATATTGGCTACGACAGAGCCGCATCGGATTCCCGCGACAATTATTTCGCGTTGCCAGCGTTTTGACTTCCGGCGAGTATCGCTGGAGGAGCAGACAGAGCGGCTTGACCTGATATGCCAACAGGAGAACATCCAAGCTGATTTGGATGCACTGCAATATATTGCACGTCTTTCAGATGGCGGGATGCGAGATGCGGTTAGTGTTTTGGATCAGATATCCTCGTTTACTGATGGCCGGGTTACGTATCAGCAGGTGTTGGATATGACGGGCGGGATCGCATCCGAGCAATTCGGTAAATTGGCCTTGGCATTACTGAAAGAAGATGTAGGCACAGTGCTCCAATTGATCGAGAACTTTATGCAGGAAGGGAAAAGTGCGGATAAGTGTATGGAGAATCTTCTGTACTATTTCCGAGATCTGCTAATGATCAAGATGGTGCCGCAGGCGACCAAAATGACGGAGCGAGTGCTGAATCCGGAGCAGTTTAAGGAAGTGGCGGATGCTTTTACCAAGGAGCAGCTCTTTGCAATGATCGACACCCTTAATCGTTATCAGGGCGAGATGAAATATGCGGTTCAGCCCCAAACTTTATTTGAGGTAGCTCTATTGAAGTTATGCAGCATTCCGGGGGAAGCGGGAACTGCTGCTCAGCCGACTGCACAGCGCTCTGGTGCTGCAGCTGGCCAGGAAGATGTGGCCATGTTAAAACGCCAGCTTGCTGAGCTGGAAAAGAAGCTGGAACGTGCAATGCAAGGTGGTTTGGCTGTTGGGGCGGGTCAGGAGACACCGTCAGGCGGCCGTCAGGCTTCTGGTGGTCGTGCCCCTGCTCCACGTCTTTCAGCGCCGGCCAAACTCCCTTCTCAGTTGGATCGCTATATTGCTGAGAAGTCAAGCGAAGCATTCGCAGCGGTGGGGCGTAAGTGGAGCCAGATTTTACAAGGGGTAAAAGAGGCGAAAGTTACGGTTCATGCTTGGTTTATGGATGGTGAGCCGGTTTCTGTGTTAGAGGACAGTGTATTGGTCGCGTTTAAGAACAACATTCATCGTGAAACTACCGAAAAACTTGCCAATAAGCAGGTCATCGAGAAGGTTTTACATGAGCAGTTGGGGCATCCTTATCGTTTGGTAACGATGATGCAAAAGGATTGGAATGCTGCGATTGAAGGAGTTTCTGACCAACCTGCCGAAGAATTGCAACTGGAGCCGGAGCATGATGCGCCGGGAAAGTCCAAGGAGCCCTGGATTGATGAAGCGATTCAGCTTTTCGGGGAAGATCTGGTAGTCATTAAAGAATAATCAAATGTAGATGTATACTTCATTAAAGGAGATGATTGAAATGAACAATATGAACCAAATGATGAAGCAAGTGAAAAAAATGCAGGAACAAATGCTGAAAGCCCAAGAGGAGCTTGGTGGGAAAGTAATCGAAGGTTCTTCTGGTGGCGGTGTGGTAACTGTAGAGGTAAGTGGACATAAAAAGGTGTTGTCCATCACAATCAAACCGGAAGCTGTAGATCCTGATGATGTAGAAATGCTGCAAGATCTCGTACTCACTGCAGTCAATGATGCTTTGTCCAAAGCGGATGAACTGGCTAATGATGATATGGGTAAATTTACAGGTGGTATGAAAATTCCGGGCTTGTTCTAGTCTGCTCATAAAGGAGAAACACGCTATTGCATTATCCCGAGCCGATTGCAAAGCTGATTGATGCTTTTACGCGCCTGCCGGGAGTAGGCCCCAAAACAGCTGCCCGGTTGGCTTTTCACGTACTGAAAATGAAGGAAGATGATGTGATTGATTTTGCCAAAGCGCTGGTCAATGTAAAACGCAATCTTCACTTTTGTTCAGTCTGCGGTAACATTACAGATACGGACCCTTGTAGGATCTGTCAGGATAAGACGAGGGATGCTTCCGTCATTTGTGTTGTTCAGGATGCTAAGGATTTGGTCGCTATGGAGCGTACCAAGGAGTTTGAGGGTTTGTACCATGTACTTCACGGGGCAATCTCTCCGATGGAGGGAATTGGCCCTGAGGATATCAAACTCAAGGAGTTGCTGACCAGGCTAAGTGATGAACGTGTCAAGGAGTTGATCCTGGCTACGAATCCGAACATTGAGGGAGAGGCCACGGCTATGTACATTTCGCGGCTAGTGCGTCCTTTTGAAATCAAGGTTACTCGTATTGCTCACGGTTTGCCCGTGGGCGGGGATTTGGAGTATGCCGACGAGGTCACCCTGTCCAAAGCGCTAGAAGGCCGCAGAGAGCTTAATTAGTAGGTGTAGTTATACGTTATAATTTATGAGTCTGAAATGTCCTTGAGACATCCTTGACTCGCTTAGGGAGCCGTTATGGCTCCTTTTTTATTTGCAGTAATAGATGCCTTTATAGACGTTCCCAGTTCTAAGTTTGTCCTCTACTCAATAAGTATGAATAAGGTGGTCTTGCAGACTGTACACATAATTCAGCTTGTGAGGAGGATGAATGAATGTGGGAACGGATGAAACAAAATTTCCGTCGTCAGGAGAATGGAAAATCAGAAGCAGAGTATCGCCAGGAATTGTTTGCTCAGATTCGAGCTTCGCATGCGGAATGGTTAAGAGCGCATCGTTTATTTCATGAAGCTACGGGTAAGGATGAAATCGACTACGCCATTTTTGTCCTGGAAGCTGCAGAGCGTAAATATCAAATACATTTAAAAAGCGCAAAGCAACAAGGGTTACATCGTTTTCACCTGCCAGCAGATGAACCGGGGTATGCCAATGATACTGACCGGGTTCACAAACGGAGAGCGGAATGAGAGGGGTAGTCTGGCTTGTCTTGATTGCTTGTGCCGGAATACTGATGTATCTAATCCTCAAAAAACATCTGGGGATCGGTTGGTTTGTAGTATTCGGCGCGCATATGGCTCTGGCAGCCATTGCACTGTATGTTATCAATTATTCAGGATGGATTACACAGGTGTACATTCCGATTAACCCAGTGACGATGGGAGCAGTAACGATATTAGGTTTGCCAGGCATTGCGCTTTTACTGGGATTGAAAATAATATTGTTCGGACAGGCCGTGTGAAACGTTATTGTAGGGAAGGAGAGTGTGCCAAAAAAAGTGGGTATTGGTGAGTCCGATGCGGTATTGTTTTATTTTTTGAATTATAGTTGACGACGAATTCAAAAATGTGATACACTAATTCTCGGCTTTTAAAGCCCGGGAATTTTTTTGTGTGAGCAATGCTTAAATGAAATTGAAAAATAATTTAAAAAAGTGTTGACTTAAATCCCGAGTGTGTGTTATATTAATTAAGTCGCCGCTGAGATGCGGTGATGAAGCAAAGTAAGGCATAATGAAGGTTTGATCTTTGAAAACTGAACAACGAGTGAGTAAACTGATTTTGTTCGCAAAATCAAACAATGAGATATTTTATCTCGTCAGTTTCAAAATGAGCTAATCGCTCTTTCTATAACCAGCTTCGGTTGGTCTTTAATGGAGAGTTTGATCCTGGCTCAGGACGAACGCTGGCGGCGTGCCTAATACATGCAAGTCGAGCGGGGTTGTTTAGAAGCTTGCTTCTAAATAACCTAGCGGCGGACGGGTGAGTAACACGTAGGCAACCTGCCCACAAGACAGGGATAACTACCGGAAACGGTAGCTAATACCCGATACATCCTTTTCC
>NZ_JAOYTP010000017.1:0-62308 GCF_025846815.2 Paenibacillus sp. BT-177
TTTGGTGGCGATAGCGGAGGGGTTCCACACGTACCCATCCCGAACACGACCGTTAAGCCCTCCAGCGCCGATGGTACTTGGACCGCAGGGTCCTGGGAGAGTAGGACGTTGCCAAGCAAAAGTGAAAAAGGATGGTAACCTTAGCAGGTTATCATCCTTTTTTTTATGTATTTTGTGGATGGACACCTGCTTCTAAGGTTGACAGAGAGAAGATGCTTTGCGACACTCTAAGTGCGTATTTTTTTAAAAGGTCCAAGTATACGAGCGAGGTGACGAAGTTATGAAGATCAGGCAATTACAACGTGAGGAATTTGAAGCAGCTATTGAATTATCCCAGTATGCTTTTCAGTTTACAATGCCCCCGGAGGATCTGGAGAAAGCTAAGAAGAAATTCAAACCAGTACAAACATGGGGAATCTTCGACGGGCACGAATTGAATGCTAAACTGACTTTGCTGCCGCTACAAGTATACATACATGGTCAGGTTTTTGATATGGGGGGCATTGCTGGTGTGGCAACGTGGCCGGAAAAGCGTCGCGGGGGTATGGTTTCACGTTTGTTGACGCATGCGCTTGAAGAGATGAAGACTGCAGGACAAAGCCTTTCTTTTCTGCATCCATTCTCATTTGCCTTTTATCGTAAATTTGGATGGGAAACATATACGGAGTACAAAAAGTACGTCATTCCAATTGATAAATTCCCTGCTAAACTTAAAACAGAAGGTATAGTCAAACGGGATATCAAAAATATTTCAGAATTGGACCAAGTGTATCAATCGTATGCTTCACGTTACAATGGTATGCTGGTGCGAGATAAGGAATGGTGGCAGGAACGGATTTTAAATGAAAATTATCGAACTGTAGTATATTACACGGATGCAGGCGATCCTCAGGGATATGCACTATACAAAATAGAAGATAAACAGTTAAATTGTGATGAGTTGGTATATGAAAATGAGACGGCACGTCGGGCTTTGTGGACTTATTTTGCAAATCATGACTCAATGATAACCCAAGGTAAATTTATTTACGTTCCAGCAGATGACAACCTGCCCTTTTTACTCGATGATCCGCGAATACAACAGGAAACGGTACCTTATTTTATGGGGCGTATTGTGGATGCAGTTGCTTTTGTAGAGAGATACCCTTTTGAGCAGATTGGAGAGGAAACAAGTTTGACCTTACATCTGACAGATCGGTATGCTCCTTGGAATGAAGGAGTATGGAGATTAACAATTACTATGGAGGGGCAAGGGCATTTGGCAAGAGTGGATACAAGCAATTTATCTGACAACGCCTTATCAGCTGACTTGAAACTGGGGATTCAGTCATTAACAACTTTAATGCTCGGCTACCAGCAAGCTGATAACCTGTCTAATTGGGGGCGTATTGAAGGAAGCAGTAAGTCTGTGGCTGCACTTAAACGTGTAATACCAATAAAACAAACGTTCTTATTGGATTTTTTCTGATAAAGCTCCAATTGGTTCTTCTTAATGTCCAACTTTTTTTAACCAAATTGGATGTGGTTTATCATAATGACTCAAAGCTCTTTCCATAATGGGAAGAGTTTTTTGTAATATGGTATAAAACATAATTAGATTGCGAAAAATGGTATTGACCCCTTGGCAAAAATGAAATTTGTGCTATAATACGAATATAGTCAAAGAAAGTCAAAGTCAATTGGAATCAGTGTGATTCCACAAAAGTATTATGTTGTTGGATTGGCCGTATATAACAATTTGACAGCAAAAAAGTAAAAAATAACGACCTGATTTGCGTATAGTTAGGAGCTGCTTCTTATGTACAGAAGAGAAGTGTATGATTTATCGCAAATAAAGGTCACACTAGAAACGAAACGGTACAATTCCAATGGATGTACAACAGGCAATAGCCTGAATGCAGCTTAGATTCGTGACTATATCGTTTGGTTAAGTTCAATATACGGCGGACTCTGTGGAGCGTGAAATGTACTTGAATACTTGCGTTTCCGTTAGTGGAGGATGATGAAATGCGCAATGTTTCCGACATTATTGAACAATATTTGAAGAGCATGCTGCTGGAAAGTCCCCAAGGCTTAGTGGAGATTCAGCGCAATGATCTGGCTGACCGCTTTTCCTGCGTACCGTCGCAAATTAATTATGTAATTAGTACCCGGTTTACGCTGGAAAAAGGTTATGTGGTGGAAAGTAAACGCGGTGGTGGAGGCTATATTCGAATTCAGCGAATTCAATTACCTGCACAACATGCGATCCATACACACCTTCATCAGAGCATCGGGGAGGAAATTAGCCAATCGGCAGCAGAAGGACTGATTTATCAGTTAGAGGAAGCTCATTTTTTAAGCAAAAGGGAAGCTGGTCTAATGAAGGCTGCTTTATCAAGAGATACATTATTGCTAAAGCTTCCCTATCGTGACCAACTGCGAGCAAGATTGCTTAAGGCTATGCTGATCTCGTTGCTGGCGGCCAAATAGCTAGTATCCACTAACCAGTGAATAGAGATTTGCAATTCAGATGTAGGGATTTGTAAAAATCCTGACGTTGAAGGAGGTGCTTTTATGCTGTGCCAAGAATGTAATATGCGGCCGGCAACTTTGCATTTCACCAAAATTGTGAATGGCGAAAAGACAGAGTTTCATATTTGTGAGACATGTGCGAAGGAAAAAGGGGAGATGATCCCTGGAACACCTAATGGCTTTTCGATTCATAGCTTGTTGTCGGGGATGTTGGATTTTGACTCCAGCACAAAGAGCCAGTCTTCAGGTCACACTGTTCCCCAAAATCTGCAATGCAAGGATTGCGGTATGACTTATACACAGTTTAGTAAGCTAGGACGTTTTGGATGTCCATCATGCTATCAATATTTTGATAGTCGTCTGGACCCTCTGTTCAAGCGTGTGCATGGTAGTACGAGTCATGTTGGAAAAGTTCCGGTCCGTACTGGAGGCCGATTAAAGGTTAAACGGCAAATTGATGATTTGAAAAAAGAGATGCAACAACACATTGTACAGGAAGAATTCGAATCAGCTGCTGAGCTTAGGGATCAAATCAGAAAGCTTGAAAAAGAAATGACTGAAGAGTAAAGTTTGTGAAGAGTAGGAGGGAATGCGTGATGCCCAATATCCGATTTACGGAAAAGCCGCTAAGTGATTGGATGCGTGGTGATGCTGCGGATTCGGAGATTGTCATTAGCAGCCGGGTAAGAATTGCGCGTAACTTGCAGCATCTGCCTTTTCCCATGCTTGCTACCAATCAGCAGTCGGAAGAAGTGCTTCAATGCTTAACGGATATCCTTCAGTATGATGATTTGCGTCGTTTTGGTACTTTTCATACCTTGAAAATATCCGAGTTGGATGAGATCGACAAGCAGGTACTGGTTGAGAAGCACTTAATTAGTCCTAATTTGGCGAACGAATCTCGCAACGGTGCTGTGTTGATTAGTGATGATGAATCAGTTAGTGTTATGATAAATGAAGAGGATCATCTGCGTATTCAGTGCTTATATCCGGGATGTCAGGTGAGAGAAGCCTGGGAACGCGCTATGGTCATTGATGATGCATTTGAAGCGCATGTTGATTATGCATTTGATGATCGGAGAGGTTTTCTGACCAGTTGTCCGACGAATGTCGGCACAGGTATGCGAGCTTCGGTGATGATGCATTTACCCGCATTAGTTATGACTCACCAAATCAATCGTATATTGTCCGCTGTTTCACAGGTAGGTCTTACGGTTCGCGGCATTTATGGTGAAGGCAGCGAAGCAGTTGGAAATTTATTCCAGGTATCTAATCAGATTACCTTGGGACAAACCGAAGCGGAAATTATCGAAAATCTGCATGGCGTGGTGCTGCAAATTATAGAGCACGAACGTTCTGCCAGAGAACGATTGATGAATGAATCCATGCTGCGGATTACAGATCGGGTGATGCGTTCATTCGGTATTTTGTCATATGCAGCAGTTTTGGATTCCAAGGAGGCTGCACAGCGGCTGTCCGATGTACGTCTCGGTGTAGATTTAGGGATTTTGGAGCGTCCTTCCATTGCAGCGATGAATGAGCTTAATGTGATGACGCAACCTGGCTTTCTGCAAAAAAGCTTTGGGGATAAAATGAATACCGGTGAGCGCGATATGTACCGGGCGAAGCTGATCCGGCAAAAATTAGGCACAACCCTTTAATATATAGAATGATCTGAAATACACATTGTGGAGGTGCAGGATATATGATGTTTGGAAGATTTACGGAACGTGCACAGAAAGTGCTTGCCTTGGCCCAGGAAGAAGCTGTTCGATTGGGACACAACAACATTGGCACAGAGCACATTTTGCTAGGACTCATTCGTGAAGGCGAAGGAATAGCAGCGAAAGCCTTAATCGGTTTAGGGCTGGGACTGGAAAAAATCCAGGATGAAGTGGAAACACTGATTGGACGCGGTCAAGAGCAACCGACGAACATTGCCTATACTCCACGTGCCAAAAAAGTCATTGAGCTGTCTATGGATGAAGCGCGTAAATTGGGTCATACCTATGTAGGTACCGAGCATATTTTGCTAGGTCTTATTCGTGAAGGTGAAGGCGTGGCAGCACGTGTTCTGAACAACCTGGGTATCAGTCTGAACAAAGCGCGTCAGCAAGTGCTTCAATTGCTCGGCAGCAGCGAGGCGGTTTCCAGCCATCACGGTGCTCCAGCGAATGTCAGCACGCCAACCTTGGACAGTCTGGCACGCGATCTGACAGCTTCTGCGAAGGAAAACAACTTGGACCCCGTTATTGGGCGCAGCAAGGAAATTGAGCGCGTTATTCAAGTGCTCAGCCGCCGTACAAAGAACAATCCTGTTTTGATTGGTGAACCTGGGGTAGGTAAAACAGCGATTGCCGAAGGATTGGCACAAAAAATCATAGCGAATGAGATTCCTGAAACGTTGCGCGACAAACGCGTAATGACACTCGATATGGGCTCTGTAGTAGCAGGCACTAAATATCGTGGTGAATTTGAGGATCGCTTGAAGAAGATTATGGACGAGATTCGTCAAGCCGGAAATATCGTACTGTTCATTGATGAGCTGCATACGCTGATTGGTGCTGGTGGAGCGGAAGGCGCAATTGATGCGTCCAACATCCTGAAACCTGCTCTGGCACGTGGCGAGCTGCAATGTATCGGTGCTACTACGCTGGATGAATATCGCAAATATATTGAAAAAGATGCCGCTTTGGAGCGTCGTTTCCAACCTATTACAGTGGATCAACCTTCTCCAGAAGAAGCAATCCAAATCTTGTATGGTCTGCGCGACCGTTACGAAGCGCATCACCGTGTAAAAATCACGGATGAGGCTATTGAAGCTGCAGTAAGATTGTCAGATCGTTATATTACTGATCGCTTCCTACCGGATAAGGCTATTGACCTTATTGATGAAGCAGGTTCCAAGGTAAGGCTGAATTCCTATACAGTACCGCCAAACCTGAAACAGCTGGAAAACCGTCTGGAAGATATCCGCAAGGAAAAAGATTCAGCGGTACAAAGTCAGGAGTTTGAAAAGGCAGCTGCACTGCGAGATACAGAGCAAAAGATTCGTGAAGAGCTGGATGTCACTAAAAACCAATGGAAAGAACAACAGGGGCGTACAGATTCCGAAGTTACACCAGAGGATATCGCTCAGGTTGTTGCCATCTGGACTGGTGTCCCAGTCAGCAAGCTAAAAGAAGAAGAAACACATCGTTTGCTGAATATGGAGCAACTGTTGCATGAACGCGTGATTGGACAGGACGAAGCTGTTAAGGCAGTAAGCCGGGCGATTCGCCGGGCACGCGCCGGTCTGAAAGATCCGAAGCGTCCAATCGGCTCCTTTATTTTCCTCGGTCCAACTGGGGTTGGTAAAACAGAGCTGGCACGCGCCTTGGCTGAATCTATGTTTGGTGATGAAAATGCGGTTATCCGTATTGATATGTCCGAATATATGGAGAAGCACTCCACATCCCGTCTGGTAGGAGCGCCTCCAGGGTACGTTGGATATGAAGAAGGCGGTCAACTGACTGAGAAGGTACGTCGTAAGCCTTACTCTGTTGTGTTGCTGGATGAAATTGAAAAGGCACACCCAGAAGTATTCAATATTCTGCTGCAAGTGTTGGAGGATGGACGTCTGACGGATTCCAAAGGTCGTGTTGTTGACTTCCGTAACACACTCATCATCCTAACTTCCAACGTTGGTGCGCAGGCAATCAAACGTAACTCCACGCTTGGCTTTACAGCTGTTGTGGACGCTGGGGCGGATTACGATAACATGAAGGGCAAAGTGATGGATGAACTGAAGAAAAGTTTCCGTCCTGAGTTCTTGAACCGGATAGATGAAATTATCGTTTTCCATTCTCTCGAAGAAAAACATATTGCCGAAATTGTTTCACTCATGTCTGAGGAGCTGCGTAAGCGTCTGAATGAGTATGAGGTGGACTTTGAGTTGACAGATAAGGCTAAGAATTTCCTTGCCAAGGAAGGCTTCGATCCAGCGTATGGTGCGCGTCCATTGCGTCGTGCAATCCAGAAGCATATTGAAGATCGCCTGTCCGAGGAACTGTTGACTGGAAACATTTCTAAAGGCGACTCTCTCTACATTGATGAAGAGAACGGTGCATTGACAGTAACGAAAAAGGATAATGTATCCGCGAAGTCCTAAAGCAGTTTAGTAAATAAAACATTAGAAAAGGGTGTCTCGCAGGCTGGAAAGCTATTGCGAAGGCACCCTTTTTGTGTATTGAATACCTTGAAAGGGTAGGCTAAAAGCTTTGGGAAAGTTTGTGATATTGCTTTACGTCCGCCAAGCTTCAATGGTAAACTTTTATTGTTACAGCTCTTTCAGGTGCTGTGTGAAGATAAATTCGACATCATCGTCGTCAAGAAGGAGCCAGGGAATAAAGTATGGCTAAAGTGAAAACTAAATTTTCCTGTACGGAATGTGGCTATGAATCGCCTAAATGGTACGGAAAATGTCCTGGATGCCAGGCATGGAATTCCATGGTCGAAGAAACGGAAAGCGTTGTAAAAACTCAAGGAATGGGATCTTCCCTTCTTACTCATAGCACAAAAGACAAACCGCTTCCTATTATTGAAGTGGAAAGTGGCAAAGAAACACGAATCTTGACGGGAATTGGTGAATTAAATCGTGTACTTGGTGGAGGTGTGGTGCCAGGTTCACTTGTTCTGGTGGGTGGTGATCCGGGGATCGGCAAGTCTACGCTTATGCTGCAAACCTCTAATGAGCTGGCTTTAACTGGTTTAAAGGTTCTGTACGTGTCTGGTGAGGAATCCGTCCGCCAAACAAAGCTACGTGCAGATCGCCTCGGTGCCTTGTCTCCCAGTCTGTACGTATTATGTGAGACGAATTTGGAGACGATTGAAGAAGCAGTAGACAGCTTGAAGCCAGAATTTTTGGTCATCGACTCGATACAGACTGTATATTTGCCTGAGGTGACAAGTGCGCCTGGTAGTGTAGCTCAGGTACGCGAGTGTACTTCACGATTTATGCGGATTGCCAAAGGATTAGGTATTGCTACAGTACTGGTAGGGCATGTGACCAAGGAAGGCGCTATTGCAGGTCCGCGTTTGTTGGAGCATATGGTTGATTGTGTACTTTATTTTGAAGGAGAGCGTCATCATACGTATCGGCTGTTGCGTGCGGTTAAGAATCGTTTTGGTTCTACGAATGAAATTGGTATTTTTGAAATGGCCGAAAGTGGTTTGCGTGAGGTGGCGAATCCTTCTGAACTCTTCCTGTCCGAACGGCCACTGGGGGTGGCTGGTTCCACTGTCGTTGCCAGTATGGAGGGAACCCGACCTGTATTGGTTGAACTGCAGGCACTAATTGCAGCTACACATTTTCCATCTCCACGCCGAATGGGTACGGGGATCGACCATCATCGGATGGGATTAATCATTGCCGTTCTAGAAAAGCGGATGGGCATGTTTTTGCAAAACCAGGACGCTTATCTCAACGTTGCTGGAGGCGTGAAGCTGGATGAACCAGCGGTGGATTTAGCTATAGCGGTGAGCATTGCTTCCAGCTTTAGGGATGCTCCTACCAAGCCGTACGATGTGATTTTTGGTGAAGTAGGGCTGACAGGCGAGGTGCGGGCTGTATCCCGAGCAGAACAGCGAGTGCGAGAAGCGGAGAAATTAGGTTTCAAACGGGTGATCATGCCCGAGAAAAGCTTAAAGGGCTGGACACATCCGAAAGGGATACAAATTATAGGAGTTGGAACGGTGGCAGATGCACTGGCAGCTGCATTAGATTAGGGGGCATTGAGAATGAAGGAAGCGAGCCAACTGGATAAAATGAACGATTTGCTGCGGCTTGTGGCACCGGGAACTCCCTTTCGCGACGGATTGGAAAACGTTTTGCGTGCCAAAACGGGTGCTCTTCTGGTCGTTGGCTATAGCCCGGAAGTAATGGAAGTCGTGGATGGCGGTTTCTCTATTAATTGTGATTTTTCACCGAACTATTTGTATGAGCTGGCTAAAATGGACGGCGCAATCATATTGAGCGAGGATTTAAAACGAATTTTATATGCCAATACGCAATTGATTCCTGACTCCTCCATTTCGTCCATAGAAACAGGGATTCGGCATCGGACGGCGGAACGAGTTGCGAAGCAGACTGGCAAACTGGTTGTGTCTATTTCCCAGCGTCGTAATATTATTACGTTGTATCAGGGGACTTTACGGTATGCGCTCAAGGAAATCGGGGTTATCTTAACGAAAGCTAATCAGGCCATTCAGACGCTGGAAAAATATAGATCCGTATTGGGGCAAGCCTCAACCAATTTAACTGCATCTGAATTCGAAGAGCTGGTTACCATGCCAGAGGTTGTTAATGTCATTCAACGGATCGAAATGGTGCTGCGCATCAAAATGGAGATCAAACGATTTATTAACGAGCTCGGAAATGAGGGCAGGCTGATTAGCATGCAGATGGAGGAGCTTGTCAGCAATATCGAGGAAGAAGCTTGGTTGCTGTATAAGGATTATGCCAAAGACGACAGCGACGAGAAGATTCGTGAAATTATATTGGGACTCAAACGTTCTACGGACGACGAATTACTGGATGTGAATCATATTGTACGTTTATTAGGCTATCCTTCTTCAGCAGCGACATCAGAAGAATATATTGCTGCACGCGGATATCGGGTATTGAACAAAATACCTCGTTTGCCAAATGTGATTATTCATAATCTGGTGGAGCGATTTGGGCGTTTTCCACATGTCATGACAGCAACGATTGAAGAACTAGATGAAGTAGATGGCATAGGAGAGGTTCGTGCACGTACGATTAAAGAAGGGCTTAAACGTTTGCAGGAACAAGTTTTCATTGACAGACAAATGTAAATGTAATACAGTGAAAGGATTATAATGGAACAATTCATACATTGAGGTGAAGAGATGATTACCAAATCAATTCCGAACATGTGTACCTTGGGTAACTTGTTTCTCGGAATGATCGCCATTTTATTGGCCGTAGACGGAAAATACAGCCTTGCCGCTATTATGGTTATTGTCGCCATGTTGTTGGACGGACTGGATGGAAGGATGGCCCGGGCTCTGAATGCCCAGAGCGAATTCGGTAAAGAACTGGACTCCTTATCAGATATGATATCTTTTGGTGTTGCTCCCGCAGTTATTATGTACATGGTTGCTTTTCATGATGCGAATTCGGCTCTAGCTTGGACGGTTACAGCCATTTTTCCGATGTGCGGAGCATTGCGTTTGGCTCGCTTTAACGTACGTCCCGGTGTACCAGGTTATTTCACAGGTTTGCCCATTCCGGCAGCAGGTGGCGTATTAGCCACTTTGTCCTTATTCCATAACGAGATTTCTTTGTTATACATGTCGATTGCCATGTTGCTGGTCTCTTATTTGATGGTTAGCTCCATGAGATATCCGAATTTCAAAAAGGTCGGTCTTCCGAAAAAAGCGATCTGGATTGCTCCATGGGTCGTAATTGCAGCGGTGTTTCTGGCCGTTAAATTTCCTGATCAGCTGTCGAAGCTGATTTTTGTACCATTGGTGCTATATGCATTGTACGGTATGAAGCTGAACATTCGGAAGCTATCACGCAGACGTGGACGGGAACGAGATCGTTCTAATCAAGAAGAACAGGACGACCAATATCGTCATTCGCAACGTTAGTGTCAGACAAGAACTAGAAGAAGCATTTATTTCCTTGATTCATTCAGGGAGATAAATGCTTTTTTTATGCATAAAAAGTGAAAACACAGGGTTAGTTATGTGAGAAATGGATCATACTGGTAAGGGAAGTGCTATGTATCGAATAAATAGCAGACTATTGAAAAGAAAATAAAGGAGGTATAGAGACTCAATGTGGAGAAAGGCTATTTTAACTTTTACAGGATTGTGCGGCGCGTGGTTTGGCTATACGTTATACCAGCGGATAGGAGGCATCGTATCGTGGATGCCACAATGGTTGAGTGATGGTTCTTTACCAGGAATGGCTGTATGGATGTTAGCGGGAGCAGTGCTATTTATGGCTGGCTGCTCATTCGCAGGGGCGTCCGTGGCGAATCGATTGCAGCAGGGTATTGAAGGCTTGGTACGAATTCCGATGAATGAGATGATGGCAGGTGTGATGGGGTTAGCAGTGGGGCTGATCCTTTCCTTGGCAGTTTACCCACTCTTTTCAGGATTGGGGGCACCTGGTCTACTTATCCAGACCGCGGTTACCTTGGTATGCGGATATGTGGGATTGATGGTAGGGCTAGAAAAACGAGACGAGCTGTCATCCTTTTGGAGTTCAGGTTTTTTTGGTCGGGGAGCGGATGTAGAAGAACGCAAGCTGGAGGAACATAAAATTTTGGACACCAGCGTCATTATAGATGGGCGTATTGCGGATATTTGCAAGACAGGTTTTATTGAAGGAACCATTGTGATTCCTGAATTTGTGCTGGAGGAGCTTCAGCATATCGCAGATTCTTCAGATTTACTTAAGCGTAATCGTGGACGGCGGGGTCTGGATATTTTGAATAAAATCCAAAAAGAGCTAGATGTAAATGTGCTCATTTATGAGGGGGATTTTGAGGAAATTTCAGAGGTCGACAGTAAGCTGGTTAAGCTTGCAAAGGTGTTGCAGGGTAAAGTTGTAACTAATGATTTTAACCTGAATAAAGTATGCGAACTTCAAGGTGTGTCTGTGCTGAACATTAATGATTTGGCGAATGCAGTGAAGCCTGTCGTACTGCCCGGTGAGGAGATTATGGTGCAGATTATCAAAGACGGCAAGGAGCATGGGCAGGGGGTAGCTTATCTGGATGATGGTACGATGATTGTTGTGGAGGGTGGACGTGACTATATTGGCTCTCTCATGGAAGTGCTGGTCACAAGTGTACTTCAGACCTCTGCGGGGCGCATGATCTTTGCTAAACCGAAATTATTGGAAAAAGCTCAATAAACGAGGTATGATGAAGTAGATGTGTTATCATACGGATCGTCCAAGTGCGATCAGGGCAGGAGTTATTTGAATGAACAATCAGGTAGGAGTCGTGATTGTGGCGGCCGGGCGCGGCTCCCGTATGGGAACGCAGGAGAGCAAGCAATTTCTGCTTTTGCGAGACAAGCCCATCTTCATACATACACTTGAAATATTCGCAGCAATGCCTGAAGTGGATGAAATGGTGATGGTTACTGGAGCTGGAGATGTGGAACGTTGCAGAGACTGGGTTCATCAATACAAGATTGGTAAAAATGTACGAGTGGTGGCTGGTGGCAGTGAACGCCAGCATTCGGTTTATCGCGGTTTGCGCCACTTGCAAACAGATTGGGTGATGGTGCATGATGGTGTGCGTCCACTGATTCAACCTGAGCTTGTACGTTCATGCCTGGAGGCTGCCCAGCGTACTGGTGCTTCTGTAGCGGCAGTACCTGTAAAGGATACAATCAAGCAAGTGAACGGGGATGGTATCATTACAGCAACGCCGGATCGCCGAAGTCTGTGGAGTATTCAAACGCCACAGACTTTTCGTCTTTCCGATCTGCTGCGGGCCTATGAGGAAGCGGAGCAGTCAGGATTTTTGGGGACAGATGATTCTATGCTGGTGGAGCGGCTAGGCATTCCAGTTACTGTCGTCCAAGGCAGCTATAAAAACATCAAAATTACTACGCCTGAGGATTTGGAGATGGCGGAGTTATGGGTAAAGACAGAGGGAGAGGATATCAAATGATCAGAATAGGGCAAGGATTTGACGTCCACCAGCTAGTGGAAGGAAGGCCATGCATCATCGGAGGCGTACATATTCCGTATGAAAAAGGTTTGCTAGGTCATTCCGATGCAGACGTGCTGCTGCATGCCATTAGCGATGCTATCCTGGGTGCGCTTGGTTTGGGAGACATCGGAAAGCATTTTCCGGATAACGACCCTGAATTTAAGGACGCGGATAGTCTTAAGCTACTGGAGCATGTGTGGGGGCTGGCTAAAGAGCGGGGATATCGATTGGGGAACATTGATTCTACGATTATTGCGCAGAAGCCCAAGATGGCATCGTACATCCCGCAGATGAATGAAATCATCGCCCGGGTGCTGGAAGCAGAGGAGTCGTCCCAGGTAAATGTTAAGGCGACAACGACGGAGCAACTCGGGTTTACCGGGCGAGGCGAGGGAATTGCGGCTCAATCGGTTGTCTGTCTAATCAAGTAAATGCTATCATCTTGAGTAATTCTATTTGGAGGAGATTATATGAGCACGGAAGTTCGTGTACGCTATGCACCAAGTCCTACAGGGCATCTGCATATTGGCAATGCCAGAACAGCATTATTTAATTATTTGTTTGCCCGCAATCAAGGCGGGAAATTTATTATTCGCATCGAAGACACAGATGTGAAACGCAATATTGAAGGTGGAGAAGAAAGCCAGCTTAAATATTTGAAATGGTTAGGCATGGACTGGGATGAAAGTATAGACGTGGGCGGCGAGTTTGGACCTTATCGCCAGACCGAACGCTTGGACATCTACAGAACATACTGGCAGGATTTGCTGGATCGTGGTCTGGCATACCGCTGTTATTGCACGGAAGAGGAGCTTGAACGCGAGCGTGAAGAACAGATGGAACGTGGGGAGACACCACGTTACTCAGGAAAACACCGTGATTTAACAGAAGAACAGTGCCAAGCATTTGAAGCAGAGGGCCGTGTACCAAGTATTCGTTTTCGCGTACCTGAAGATCGTGAATATACGTTTGATGATATGGTTAAAGGTCAAATTACGTTCAATTCCAAGGAAAGCGGCGATTTTGTTATCGTCAAAAAAGACGGTATTCCGACATATAACTTCGCCGTAGCGGTTGACGACTATTTGATGAAAATATCGCATGTACTACGGGGCGAAGATCATGTATCCAATACACCGCGGCAGTTGATGATTTTTGAAGCTCTCGGCTGGGAGCCTCCACGCTTTGGTCATATGACGCTGATCGTAGGCGAGGATCACAAAAAGCTCAGCAAACGAAATGAATCCATTATTCAGTTCATGGAGCAGTACGATAAGCTGGGCTATCTGCCGGAAGCTATATTCAACTTTATTGCACTGTTGGGCTGGTCTCCGGAAGGCGAGGAAGAAATCTATGATCGGGAACAACTGATTTCGATTTTCGATCCTAATCGTTTGTCCAAAAGCCCAGCTGTATTTGATACAAACAAGCTTGCTTATTTGAATAATCATTATATTAAAAAAGCTGATCCTGAGCGGATTGCCAGCATGGCCATTCCACATTTGCAGGCAGCAGGGCTGTTACCAAATGAATTATCGACGGAACAACAGGATTGGGCTAAAGCTCTTGTCCGCTTATACCAAGAACAAATGACTTCAGCGTCTGATATTGTGGCGTTGTCTGAGTTGTTTTTTCGTTCGCATCTGGAGTTGGATGCTGATGCGGCGGCTGTTCTGGCCGAAGAGCAGGTTCCTGATGTACTTAGAGCCTTTGCAGGCAAGGTTGAAACGAGCGAGGAATTTACAGCTCCACAAATGGCCAAGCTGATCAAGGAAGTCCAAAAGGAAACTGGTTTTAAGGGGAAACAGCTGTTCATGCCGATTCGTGTGGCCCTTACAGGTCAAACTCATGGACGGGATCTGAACGAGACCATCTATTTACTTGGACGTGACAAGGTGTTGGACCGTCTTAAAGCACAAATTAAAGGCTGATATTTCTTGTCAATTTGTTGTCTTTTCGCTATAATGACTCCATTGATATGGATTGATACTTACGTGTAAAGGCTGCGAACAGGAGAAGTACACTGCATAAGGGCATCTACCAGAGAGGACGGTCGAGGGGAAACCCCAGGCTGAGAACCGTCTAGATGACCTGCGGAGGAAATGCGCCTGGGAGCCGTGCGCCCGAACCCTCGTTAGCCTACAATGCTAATGCGGCAAGGGCTTGCCGATTCGTTCCCGTTACAGGACGCCAAAGACGGACTTTTCTGCTTTTTTTGTAGCAGATATGTTCGAAGCAGAGTGGGACCACGTATATGCGTCTCTGCAGCCTAGGCTGCGGAGGCGCTTTTTCATTTTTATCAGATTCAGACTCGCTGTAGATTGAAAATTGTCGAAGCGTGCTAGTGACTACGAAAATTGGCGAAATCTGAAGTGTGATGCGGCGAGGATATGGAGGGAAGAGGAGGGCGACATGTTCAGGCATTTCAAATCCGATATTCAAACTGTTTTGGATAATGATCCGGCCGCCCGGAGTAAGCTGGAAGTCATTTTTACGTATTCTGGCGTTCATGCCCTTTGGGCACACCGAATCGCACATTGGTTTTATTTGCGAAAATGGTGTACTCTAGCCCGCGTTATATCCCAGGTATCGAGGTTTATGACAGGAATTGAAATTCATCCTGGCGCTCGTATCGGAGATCGGCTGTTCATTGACCACGGCATGGGTGTTGTCATTGGCGAAACCTGTGAAATTGGCGACGATGTCGTGTTGTATCAGGGGGTTACTCTTGGAGGGACTGGAAAAGAGAAAGGGAAGCGTCACCCCACCATTGGGAATAATGTCGTTATAGGCTCCGGTGCAAAAATATTGGGTTCATTTACGATTGGGGCGCAATCCAACATTGGCTCCAACTCGGTTGTGCTAAAAGAAGTTCCGCCAAACAGTACGGTAGTGGGCATCCCAGGGCGAGTGGTCAGACAGGATGGCAGACGTCCAGATCGACTTAGTCACCAATTGCCTGATCCGGTCGTCGATTCTATACGGTCTCTTCAAATGGAAATAGAACGATTGCGAGCAGAATTGTCTGATTTGAAGGAGGAGCAATCTGCTCAGAAACATCAGGTGACCCAAGAGAATAAATTACAAGGATAATTTTCATGAGGGAGGAACATAACGATGTCGCTTCAAATTTATAATACAATGACGAGGAGCCGGGAGCCTTTTGTGCCACTGGAGCCTGGAAAGGTTAAAATGTATGTATGTGGTCCTACAGTGTATGATTACATTCATATTGGTAATGCACGGCCTGTAATTGTGTTTGATGTGGTACGCAGCTACTTGGAGTATTTGGGCTATGATGTAAACTATGTGGTGAATTTTACGGATGTCGATGACAAGTTGATCCGCAAAGCTCGGGAACTTAATATGGAGGTTCCGGCAGTTGCTGAGAAGTTTATTGCTGCCTATCATGAGGATCTGGCAGGATTGAATGTTCCTGCTGCCAGCATAAATCCTCGTGTAACTGAGAGCATGGATCTGATTATTGATTTTATCAAGGATCTGGTAGACAAAGGCTATGCCTATGAGAATGATGGTGATGTCTTCTACCGAACCAAAAAGTTTAAAGACTACGGACAGCTGTCAGGCCAAAATTTGGAGGAGCTCCAGTTTGGGATTCGCATCAATGTGGATGAACGCAAGGAGAATGCCGAGGATTTTGTACTCTGGAAAGCAGCGAAACCGGGAGAAATTTACTGGTCAAGTCCTTGGGGAGATGGACGCCCAGGCTGGCATATCGAATGCTCTGCTATGGCTCGTCACTATTTGGGGGATACGCTGGATATTCATGGAGGCGGACAGGATCTGCAATTTCCGCATCATGAATGTGAATGTGCACAATCTGAAGTGATTACGGGTAAACCATTATCTCGCTACTGGATGCATAACGGATATATTCGCATAGATAATGAAAAAATGTCGAAATCACTCGGTAACGGTATTTTGGTTAAAGATCTGCGTGCTCGTCACAAGCCCGAGGCTTTGCGTTATTTTATGCTGTCGACACATTACCGCAATCCTTTGAACTACAACCAAGAGACGATGAGTCAGGCGGAGAATAGTGTCGAACGGATTGCCAATGCCGTCGCCAACGTAAAGCATCGTTTAGCCATTGCTTTAGAAGGTAATGGAGAAGTGTCGGCTGAGCTGCAAATGAAGCTTGACGGGATATTACGGCAATTCGAGGAAAAAATGAATGATGATTTCAATACACCTGATGCCATTACTGCGGTATTCGAGTGGGTCAGCGAAGCCAATCTTTTGTTGCAGCGTGATGTTGTCAATCAGGCGGAACTACAGGCTGTGCTGCAAACCTTCCACTCGATGAATAGTGTACTTCGCATTTATTCAGAACCGAGTGAAGAACTGCTGGATGACGAAATAGAGCAGTTAATTGCAGAACGTGTCGAAGCTCGTAAAACCAAAAACTGGGGTAGAGCGGACGAAATTCGCGATCTATTGGCTGCTAAAGGTATTGTGCTTGAAGATACGGCGCAGGGGATGCGGTGGCGGCGGAAATGAGTGATAATCCATTGAACTCAGGAGCTGTGGAAGGCGCGGGAAACTGGTTTCCGTATCCTGCGTCCAAGCCGGCTCGCTTGATGCCCCCCATTGCGTTAGCTTACATTGGTGATGCAGTGTATGAGGTGGCTGTCCGGCAATATCTGTTGGCACAGCCCAACCTGCGTCCCAATCATTTACATCGACGAGCTACAAAACTTGTCTCCGCCAAGGCACAGAGCCGTATGTTGGGATTGCTAGAAACGGTGCTGACGGATGAAGAACGTGATATTGTCCGACAAGGAAGAAATGCCAAATCAGGGAGCCTGCCCAAAAATGCTGATGTGCTTGAGTATCGGCATGCCACGGCGCTGGAAGGCTTGATTGGTTATCTTTATTGTGATGGACATTTGGACAGATTGAGAGAGTTGGTTACGTACGGAATTGCACAAATGGAAAATACCGAAAAATCATAAATTGGGAACGGATTGGATAGGTTGAGTATCGACCGTTTTCCGGGAGGAAGCTAGAGATGGAAGAAGAATGGATTGCCGGTAAGCATTCGGTAACAGAGGCGCTGCGTTCAGGCAGGACGATAAATAAAATTTGGATTGCGGATAATGCACAAAAGCATTTGACACTGCCGATTACAGCTGAGGCGAAAAAAGCAGGAATCATTGTTTTGCAGGTAGACAAGCGTAAGCTCGATCAAATGGTTCCAGGCATTCAGCATCAGGGAGTGGTCGCGCAAGCTGCACCTTTTGCCTACGCTGAGGTGGAGGACTTGCTTGCTAGTGCTCGCGCTAAGGGAGAAGAGCCGTTTTTGATTTTGCTGGATGAGATTGAAGACCCTCATAACTTGGGCTCTATCCTTCGTACGGCGGACTGCACTGGAGCACACGGTATTATCGTGCCGAAAAGGCGTTCAGCAGCTGTAACTGTAACGGTGTCTAAAACATCGGCAGGTGCTGTGGAGTACGTCCCGGTGGCGCGTGTGAGCAATTTGGGACAAACCATTGACCGTCTTAAAGAAGAAGGTGTATGGGTAGTTGGCACGGATGTTACAGCAACCGATCCCGTCTTTGGGAATGGGGTATTCACCGGTCCTGTAGCGATTGTCATTGGTAACGAAAATAAAGGAATGGGCCGTTTGATCCGTGAGAAATGTGATGTACTTGTCAAGCTGCCAATGGCGGGACAAATCAATTCTCTCAATGCTTCTGTAGCTGCAGGTGTCGTCATGTACGAAGTCTTGCGCGGACGACAGGCACGGAGCTAACGATATGGCTGACACGCGGGATGTTCTGCTTGTGGACGGTTACAACATGATTGGAGCCTGGCCCGAACTTTCCGCACTGGTACAATCTGGTATGCAGGAAGCGAGGGACAGACTTCTTGAACGACTGGCGGATCATCAGGCGTATTCGGGCAGAAGAGTCATCGTCGTGTTTGATGCTTACAGGGTGCCAGGATTAGGTAAAACCTTTGCCCAGAGCAAAGTCCAGATTTATTTTACGAGAGAAAAAGAGACGGCCGACGAATGCATCGAACGATTGGTTCGGGAGCTGAGCAGCAAGAGAAGAAGCATTTACGTAGCGACAAGTGATCAGGTAGAGCAGCATGTTGCTTTTGGCCAAGGAGCACTCAGAGTATCGGCACGAGAATTGCTGATCGAGATTGAGGAATCTGAAAGGGAAGTCCAGAAGCGAATTCAGCAGGATAACGCCAAATTGTCCCGCAACTCGTTGGATGCCAAGCTGAGTCCGGAGCTTCGAAAGCTGTTCGAACGATGGAGAAGAGAGTGATCCAATAATTGGTACACTCTCCATTTTGAAACCATTGACAATTTTGTTAGCGCTCTTCTTTTTTAGGTTGTTGTGGTTGACGGTATCAGGTTACATCGCGTATACTTGTCGTATATTTGAGAGAGTAACGGGTACCTTGCGTTGCAGCCGGAGGGATTGTTAGTGAGTGTGGACCTCAAAGATATCATGTTGTCAAAGTTTGATTACAAAAATGATGAAGACATTGTCGGAGCAGTCCATGAAGGTGATGGGGAAGCGCTGGAGTTTCTGATTAACAAGTACCGGAACTTTGTGCGGGCCAAGGCCAGATCCTACTTCCTGATTGGTGCTGATCGCGAGGATATTATTCAGGAGGGCATGATTGGTCTCTACAAATCCATTCGTGATTTTAAGGGAGACAAGCTTGCTTCGTTTAAGGCTTTCGCCGAGTTGTGCATTACACGACAGATTATTACGGCAATTAAGACGGCTACACGACAAAAGCACATTCCTCTGAACTCTTACGTATCTCTGGACAAGCCCATCTATGATGAAGAGTCAGACCGGACGTTGCTCGATGTGATTTGTGGAACACAAGTAAGTGACCCTGAAGAGCTGATTATCAATCAGGAAGAGTTTGTGGGTCTTGAGGACAAAATGTCCGAGATTCTGAGCGAGCTAGAACGCAAGGTACTTATGTTGTATCTGGACGGACGTTCGTATCAGGAGATTGCAGAGGATCTTGACCGCCATGTTAAATCCATTGATAACGCGCTGCAACGGGTCAAGCGTAAACTTGAAAAGTATCTGGAAGTAAGGGATAGTTGAAAGTAGAGGCTGACATGGAAAAGGCTCGAGTTTGAGTCTTTTTTTATTCGTTTTGGGTAAGCTGTGCAGGTTTATAAGTGTTGTAAATGATTTATACTAAAAAAGATGAATAATAGATATCGCTTTGATTTTGAAGCAGTATTTCAGAGAACAGCTCCAAAGGATGGACAGATGTAAAAATGCACCACAACCGAGACTGCGAAATGTATGCAAACATTCGTTGACATGGAAAACCCCGTGTGATAAAGTGTTTTAGGTAGGCCTAAATTCGCGGTTTTTTTTAGGATCAATTATGAGACTTCCGGTGTTGGATGTCTTCGGGAGGTGCACATCATGCGGGTAATTATTACTTTGGCTTGTACAAATTGCAAACAAAGAAATTACACAACGACGAAAAACAAGCGTAATCACCCCGACCGCATGGAGATGAAGAAATTCTGTAAGTCCTGTAACGAACAGACTTCTCATCGGGAAACCAGATAGTTTTTGGAGGTGTAGTCGGCGTGAAACGCAGTTTCAAGTCTCTGTTTTCCTTTTTCTCTGAAAGCTGGGCTGAACTCAAGAAAGTTCGCTGGCCCAATCGTAAAGAACTGACCAACTATACGCTGATTGTCATAGGGACGATTGCGTTCGTCACGATTTATTTTTGGGTTCTCGATATCGGCATTTCCGCTGTGATCGAAGCGATTATCTAGGAAGGGTTCCAGGTGGCTTGATATGGAAAAAAGATGGTACGTCGTTCATACCTATTCAGGGTATGAGAACAAAGTCAAAGCCAATTTGGAAAAACGCGTTGAGTCCATGGGCATGGAAGACAAGATATTCCGTGTTCTTGTTCCTATGGAAGAAGAACTGGTAACCAAGGACGGTAAGAAAAAAACCGTTATGCGTAAAGTCTACCCTGGTTATGTCTTGGTCGAAATGGTCCAAACCGATGATTCTTGGTATGTTGTACGCAACACACCAGGTGTTACGGGATTTGTAGGGTCGACAGGCTCGGGTTCCAAACCGACGCCATTGCTTCCGGAAGAAGTTGAACAGATTCTGAAGCATATGGGCATGGTAGAGCCGAAACCGAAGATTGAATTCGATGTTAAGGAATCCGTGCGAATTAAAGTTGGTCCTTTTGCGAATTTTGTGGGCTCCGTGGAAGAAATTTTGGTTGAGAAGAGCAAGCTTAAGGTTCACGTCAACATGTTTGGACGGGAAACCCCGCTTGAGTTGGATTATACTCAAGTGGAGAAAATATAGATTTTTCTTACAGGTTTCTTGTGGGAGGATCAATAGGTCCGTCTACCACTATTGAGTCAAGGAGGTGTCATCCATGGCAAAAAAGGTAATTAAAATGGTAAAACTGCAGATTCCTGCAGGGAAAGCTAATCCAGCGCCTCCAGTAGGTCCAGCTTTGGGTCAAGCAGGTGTCAACATTATGGCATTCTGTAAAGAGTTCAATGCTCGTACTGCTGATCAAGCAGGCCTGATTATTCCGGTTGAAATTTCGGTATTTGAGGATCGTTCTTTTACGTTCATCACCAAAACTCCACCGGCTGCTGTTCTGTTGAAAGTTGCTGCTAAAATCGAAAAAGGTTCCGGTGAACCGAATAAAACGAAAGTTGCAACTGTAAATCGCGCTGCTGTTCGTCAAATTGCAGAGCAAAAAATGCCTGACCTTAACGCAGCTTCCGTAGAATCGGCAATGCGTATGGTTGAAGGTACTGCTCGCAGCATGGGTATCACCATCGTAGATTAATTTTATTAATCTACGTGTGCCGGCAGTTTGACTGTCCGGTAAGTGTGGGAGGAATATCCGCTAATACCACATAAGGAGGAAAAGATAATGGCTAAACATGGTAAGAAGTACCTGGAAGCTGCTAAGCTGATTGACAGCGAAGCAACTTATGAGCCTTTGGAAGCCGTTGAATTGGTGAAAAAGGCTGCAACTGCTAAATTCGACGAAACCGTTGAAGCTGCAGTTCGTCTGGGCGTAGATTCCCGTAAACAAGACCAGGCTGTTCGTGGTGTTGTTGTCCTGCCACATGGTACGGGGAAAACACAACGTGTTCTGGTATTTGCAAAAGGTGACAAAGTGAAAGAAGCGGAAGCGGCTGGCGCTGATTTTGTTGGCGATCAAGATATGATCAACAAAATCCAACAAGGCTGGTTCGAATTCGACGTCTGCGTTGCGACACCTGATATGATGAGTGAGGTTGGTAAACTGGGTCGTTTGCTCGGTGGTAAAGGTTTGATGCCTAACCCTAAAGCAGGCACAGTTACTTTCGATGTTGCCAAGGCTGTTCAAGAAATTAAAGCCGGTAAAATCGAATACCGTCTCGACAAAGCAGGTCAAATTCACGCACCAATCGGCAAAGCATCTTTCAGTGCTGAACAACTGAACGAAAACCTTAAAGCCTTGATTGAAGCCTTGAACCGTGCGAAGCCAGCGGCTGCTAAAGGTGTATACCTGAAAAACATCGCTATTTCTTCGACTATGGGACCAAGTGCACGTGTGAACGCATCTGTTTACAGATAATATTTTTATTGACAGGTTCAATTGAATTTGTTATTCTGTAAAAGTTGTGAGTCATTGTGACTGACCGTTAAAGTTGAATATGCTTACCGTAGACAGTAGGTGCCTTCGGGCTTAATTTCCTACCGAGGTGTTATGATAGAACGTTTCATGTGACGGGCTTGTCCCGTCCATGTAGATTTATCAAGCCTTCGTACTCTACGGAGGCTTTTTTCATGCTCATGAAAACGACTTTGGTAGATCACCAGAATGGGTGTTTCGAACAAAGTAGATAAATTGATCAGGAGGTGTACAGTTTGGCAAATGCAAAGGTGATTCAAGCAAAACAAGAAGCTGTTGAAGTTGTAGCTGCAAAATTGCGCGAGAGCGTAACAACTGTAGTTGCAGACTATCGCGGTCTGAATGTTGCCCAAGTAACTGAGCTGCGTAAGCAGCTTCGCGAAGCCGGAATCGAATTTCAAGTGCTGAAAAACACACTGCTCCGCCGTGCAACTGCGGAAGCAGGATTGACTGAACTGGACGCAGTATTGACAGGTCCTACTGCAATCGCGTTCGGTAAAGATGATGCAGTGTCTGCAGCTAAAATCTTGAACGATTTCGCTAAGAAAAACAATGCATTGGAACTGAAAGGTGCAGTTGTAGAAGGTCGTGTGATCGGTGTTGAGGAAATCAAAGCGCTGGCAGAACTGCCATCCCGCGAAGGTCTCCTTTCCATGCTCCTCAGCGTGCTTCAAGCTCCTATGCGCAACTTCGCGCTTGCAGTTAAAGCTGTTGCAGAAAAAGAAGAGCAAAGTGCATAAGTTGGGATTTAAACCTGCTGTATAGCAGTTAAGAACAAAAAAATACGAATTTAAATGGAGGTTCAACCATGAGTAAAGAGCAAATCTTGGAAGCAATTAAAGGTATGTCCGTATTGGAACTGAACGATCTCGTGAAAGCAATCGAAGAAGAATTCGGCGTAACTGCAGCAGCTCCAGTAGCTGTAGCAGGTGGCGCAGCAGGTGGCGCAGCAGAAGCTGAGCAATCCGAGTTCGACGTAATCTTGACAAGCGCTGGCGCTTCCAAAATCAACGTTATCAAAGCAGTTCGCGAAATCACAGGTCTTGGCCTGAAAGAAGCAAAAGAACTGGTTGACAACGCTCCAAAACCACTGAAAGAAAAAGTTGCAAAAGAAGAAGCTGAATCCGTTAAAGCAAAATTGGAAGAAGCAGGCGCTTCTGTAGAAGTAAAATAATTGACTGCTCTCTAGCAGACAATGAATTAAAACAAACCCCTTGAGGTGATCTTCAAGGGGTTTGTTGCTGTAAAACGGTATTATAAACAGGTCTGAGATATTATTCTAAAGGCTATGATGTTAGTACGACCGTACAACCGAAAGAGGTGGGCGTGAATGGCTGATCATTATTACTCCAAACGGCCAGAGACGGCGCATGAACGACGAAGTTTAGAAACAGTGCTACGTGGACGTTCCTATCGATTTGCCAGCGATTCAGGCGTTTTTTCAAAGCAGGGAATTGATTATGGGAGTCGAGTGCTGATCGAAGCTATGCAACTTCCTACAAATGCCTCGGTATTGGATGTAGGATGTGGTTACGGACCGATTGGTTTGACGGCGGCAATGCTTGTCCCAGACGGACACGTTACAATGGTTGATATTAACGAGCGAGCCGTTCAACTAGCGATAGAGAATGCGGAGCGTAATGGGATTAAAAATGTCACCATTAAGCAAAGTGATTTGTTTGCAGAAGTGCAACACGAACGTTTTGACGTGATCTTGACGAATCCTCCTATACGTGCAGGGAAGGAAACGGTGCACACCATTTTTGAACTTGCATATGAGCATTTAAACGAGGGTGGAGCTTTGTGGGTCGTCATCCAGAAAAAACAGGGTGCTCCTTCGGCGAGCGCTAAAATAGAGAGCCTTTTTGGTTATGTGGAGGAAGTTACGAAGGATAAAGGTTATCGGATTCTGAAGGCAGAAAAAACTTTTAGAAAAATGCAATAGGACCATTGACTTGAATCCTGGTCTGTGATATCATTATAAAATGTCAGTATTAGGATGCCCTCCATGGCTTTAGTTTGTTGAAATGTCAATAGATTTATGCGTAACAGGGTATAGTATTTATACCTATTACGTATAATATAACCATTTTGGGCAAATCTACAAGTGATGAAGATCTTCCGGCAAGAGGATTCCGCAGATACGTCGCTCTTTTTTCGAATGCATTCGAGTAAGGGCTTTTCTGTATTTGTAAGATCGAATCTTCTGTATGTGTCTTATTATAAGGTCACAAACAGAGGTTCGCAATGTATTTTTAAAGTGAGTAGACATGAGGGGTGAGTTTAAGTTGGCAGGACATCTTGTTCAATATGGTCGACGCACTCGGCGCAGTTATGCACGTATTAATGAGGTACTCGAGGTTCCCAACCTGATTGAGATCCAACAAAAATCCTATGATTGGTTTTTGGAGGAAGGATTACGGGAAATGTTTCGGGATATTTCTCCAATTCAAGATTTCACAGGAAATCTGATTCTGGAGTTTATCGATTACTCTCTCGGAGAACCCAAATATACCGTTGACGACGCAAAGGAACGCGACGTTACGTATGCAGCACCGCTTCGGGTAAAAGTCCGGCTTATTAATAAAGAAACCGGGGAAGTGAAAGAGCAGGAAGTATTCATGGGAGACTTCCCGCTGATGACTGAAACGGGTACGTTTATTATTAACGGTGCGGAACGGGTTATTGTCAGCCAGTTGGTTCGCTCTCCCAGCGTCTATTTCAGCACAAAAGTCGACAAGAATGCGAAAACAACATACACCGCAACGGTAATTCCTAACCGGGGGGCTTGGCTCGAACTGGAGATGGATGCGAAGGATATTATCTATGTCCGGATTGACCGTACCCGTAAAATTCCGGTTACGGTGTTGCTGCGTGCGCTTGGCTTTGGCACTGATGCTGAGATTCTGGATTTGCTCGGCAATGACGAATATATCCGCAACACACTTGATAAAGACAACACGGATTCCACGGAGAAAGCGCTGATCGAAATTTATGAGCGTCTTCGTCCGGGTGAGCCGCCTACATTAGATAACGCAAAAAGCTTGCTTGTTGCACGCTTCTTTGATCCAAAACGTTATGATCTGGCCAACGTAGGTCGTTACAAAATCAATAAAAAGCTTCACATCAAAAACCGTCTGTTCAATCAACGGCTTGCTGAGACCCTGATTGATACGACAACTGGCGAAATCATTGCTGAAGCAGGGCAAATGGTAGACCGCCGCCTATTGGACGAGATTTTGGCTCAACTGGAAGAGTCGGTTGGACATCGTACGTATCATGTTGCTAGTGGTGTTTTAGAAAGCAACGATATTCCGCTTCAAACGATTGATGTATTCTCGCCAATTGAAGACGGTAAAGTGGTAAAACTGATTGCCAATGGGAATATCGATAAATCGGTTAAGAACATTACGCCTGCCGATATTATTTCCTCCATCAGTTATTTTATTAACTTGCTTCACGGAATCGGAAGTACGGACGACATTGACCATTTGGGTAACCGTCGTTTGCGTTCTGTAGGTGAGTTGCTTCAAAATCAGTTCCGGATCGGTTTGTCCCGTATGGAACGCGTGGTGCGCGAAAGAATGTCGATTCAGGATGCTAATGTAATCACGCCACAGGCGCTGATTAACATACGTCCGGTCATTGCGTCGATTAAAGAGTTCTTTGGTAGCTCCCAGCTGTCTCAGTTTATGGATCAGACAAACCCGCTTGCTGAATTAACGCACAAACGTCGTCTGTCTGCGCTCGGACCTGGCGGTTTGACGCGCGAACGCGCGGGCATGGAAGTACGTGACGTCCATCCAAGTCACTACGGCCGTATGTGTCCTATTGAGACACCAGAGGGACCGAACATTGGTTTGATCAACTCTCTGTCCACTTTCGCACGTATTAATGAGTATGGATTTATCGAAGCTCCTTATCGTTGGGTAGATCCGAAAACCGGAAAAGTTACAGACCAGATTGATTACCTGACTGCTGATGAGGAAGATAACTACATCGTTGCTCAGGCAAATGCGGAACTAACAGAAGAAAACACCTTTAAGGATGAAATCGTTATTGTCCGCTATAACAAGCAGTCTGATAACATTATTCCAATGGCAAGTAGCCGTGTTGATTACATGGACGTATCGCCTAAACAGGTCGTATCGGTCGCAACTGCACTGATTCCGTTCCTGGAGAATGATGACTCGAACCGCGCACTGATGGGTTCCAACATGCAGCGGCAGGCTGTCCCACTGCTGATTCCGAAAGCGCCTTTGGTAGGAACAGGGATGGAACATAAGTCTGCAAAAGATTCTGGTGTTTGCGTTGTCTCCAAGTACAACGGGGTAATTGAACGTTCTTCGGCTAACGAAATTTGGCTGCGTCGTATTGAAACGGTAGATGGTACTGAAGTAAAAGGCGATATTGTTAAGTATAAATTACACAAATTTATGCGTTCTAACCAAGGAACATGCATCAACCAGCGTCCGATTGTGAACAGAGGTGATATTGTCAAGGCTGGCGATATTCTTGCCGATGGTCCTTCCACCGAGATGGGTGAGTTGGCACTGGGACGTAACGTTGTCGTAGCGTTCATGACTTGGGAAGGTTATAACTACGAGGATGCGATCTTGCTGAGCGAGAAGCTGGTTAAAGAGGATGTATACACCTCGATCCATATCGAGGAATACGAATCTGAAGCTCGTGATACGAAGCTTGGACCAGAAGAAATCACTCGTGATATTCCGAATGTTGGTGAAGAAGCGCTTCGTAATCTAGATGAACGCGGCATCATTCGCATCGGTGCGGAAATCGCCGCAGGTGACATTCTTGTTGGTAAAGTAACACCTAAGGGTGTGACTGAATTGACAGCTGAAGAACGTCTCTTGCATGCGATCTTCGGTGAGAAGGCGCGCGAGGTTCGTGATACTTCCTTGAGAGTTCCTCACGGAACCGACGGGATCGTTGTAGATGTTAAAGTATTTACACGTGAAAATGGCGATGAGCTGCCACCGGGTGTAAACCAGCTGGTGCGCGTATACATTGCTCAAAAACGTAAAATTTCCGAAGGCGATAAAATGGCTGGACGTCACGGTAACAAGGGTGTCGTTGCCCGTATTCTGCCTGAAGAAGATATGCCATTCTTGCCGGATGGCACCCCAGTACAAGTCGTACTGAACCCGCTGGGCGTACCTTCCCGGATGAACATCGGACAGGTGCTTGAAGTGCATCTGGGTATGGCTGCAATGCGTCTTGGTATTCATGTGGCAACTCCAGTATTCGATGGTGCCAAGGAGTATGACGTATTTGATACGATGGAAGAAGCGGGTATGCAACGCAATGGTAAAACGGTGTTGTATGATGGACGTACAGGTGATCGTTTTGAACGTGAAGTTACTGTCGGTGTCATGCACATGATCAAACTGGCGCACATGGTAGACGATAAAATCCATGCCCGTTCTACAGGTCCTTACTCTCTCGTTACGCAACAGCCATTGGGTGGTAAAGCTCAATTCGGTGGTCAGCGCTTCGGGGAGATGGAAGTATGGGCACTGGAAGCTTACGGTGCAGCGTACACGCTTCAGGAAATTTTGACTGTGAAATCCGATGATGTGGTTGGACGTGTTAAAACTTACGAATCCATCGTCAAAGGTGAAAATGTCCCTGAACCAGGTGTTCCTGAATCATTCAAGGTCTTGATCAAAGAGCTGCAAAGCTTGGGTATGGACGTGAAGATTCTGTCTGAAGACGAACAAGAGATCGAAATGAGAGAGCTTGATGATGAAGATGACACAACTGGCGATAAGCTGAGTTTGAATCTGGAAGGCTCTGAGGTTGGCGTAGAGTAGTGTGACTGCTGACTGACTCATATCAGCTTTGTTATATGCTTTGATCCATTTTTGGATGGATCAGGCTTCTTGATACCGCCCGGTGCTGCCGGGCGGTATCAAACCTAAAAACTCAGGATTTGGTTAAGGAGGGTTGCTCCTTGTTGGACGTTAACAATTTCGAATATATGAAAATCGGGCTTGCTTCCCCCGAAAAGATTCGTTCTTGGTCCCGCGGAGAAGTCAAAAAACCGGAGACGATTAACTATCGTACGCTTAAACCGGAAAAAGAAGGACTATTTTGCGAGAAAATTTTCGGACCTACGAAAGATTGGGAATGTCACTGTGGTAAGTACAAACGTGTACGCTATAAAGGTGTTGTCTGTGACCGCTGTGGAGTAGAAGTTACTCGCGCTAAGGTTCGCCGTGAGCGTATGGGCCACATTGAGTTGGCTGCTCCTGTATCGCACATTTGGTACTTCAAAGGCATTCCGAGTCGTATGGGTCTTGCTCTTGATATGTCTCCAAGATCTTTGGAAGAGATCATTTACTTCGCATCTTATGTTGTAACCGATCCAGGAGATACGCCTTTGGAGAAAAAGCAACTCCTGTCCGAGAAAGAATACCGCAGCTACCGTGAGAAATATGGCTACGGATTCCAGGCGGGAATGGGTGCTGAAGCGGTTAAAAAGCTTCTTCAAGATTTAGATATAGACAAAGAATTGGAATTCTTGAAAGAAGAGCTACGTACAGCTCAAGGGCAACGTCGAAACCGTGCGATCAAACGCCTTGAAGTTATTGAGGCATTCCGTAACTCTGGTAACCAACCGGATTGGATGATCATGGACGTACTGCCTGTTATTCCTCCTGAGCTTCGTCCAATGGTACAGCTGGATGGTGGACGTTTTGCTACTTCTGACCTTAATGATCTGTATCGTCGTGTTATTAACCGTAATAACCGTCTGAAACGCTTGTTAGATCTGGGTGCGCCAGATATTATCGTGCAAAATGAAAAACGGATGCTGCAGGAAGCTGTTGACGCTCTGATTGATAATGGTCGTCGTGGTCGTCCTGTTACAGGTCCGGGTAATCGTCCTTTGAAATCCCTCAGCCACATGCTGAAAGGTAAACAAGGACGTTTCCGTCAAAACTTGCTCGGGAAACGTGTTGACTATTCCGGTCGTTCCGTTATCGTAGTAGGCCCGTACTTGAAGATGTACCAATGCGGTCTGCCGAAAGAAATGGCGCTGGAGCTGTTCAAGCCTTTTGTTATGAAAGAGCTTGTTAACAAAGGTTTGGCACACAACATTAAGAGCGCGAAGCGGAAAGTAGAGCGTGTGAGTGCTGAAGTGTGGGATGTACTCGAAGAAGTAATCAAGGAGCATCCGGTTCTTCTAAACCGTGCCCCTACGCTGCATAGACTAGGTATTCAAGCGTTTGAACCAATCTTGGTTGAAGGTCGTGCGATTCGTTTGCATCCGCTCGTATGTACGGCATACAATGCCGACTTTGACGGTGACCAAATGGCGGTTCACGTTCCGCTGTCTGCAGAGGCTCAAGCGGAAGCTCGTTTGCTCATGCTGGCATCCGGCAACATTTTGAATCCAAAAGACGGCAAGCCTGTTGTTACTCCTTCCCAGGATATGGTCCTCGGCTCATTCTATTTGACTATGGACAACAAGGAAGAAGAAGGAAGCAACATGATCCTTCGCAACCCGAATGAGGCTATCTCGGCTTACCAACGCGGAACAGCGGGTCTACATGCTCGCGTAGCTATTCCGGTTAAAGCTTTGAATAAAACGAGCTTTACAGAGAAGCAGCAGGATGCGATGTTGATTACAACCGTGGGTAAAATTATCTTTAATGAGATTTTCCCAGCAAGCTTCCCGTATATCAATGACGCTACTCGTGCCAACCTGCTCTATGGTACTGCTGAAGAGTTCTTTGTTTACGAGAAAGGTGTAAATCTTACTGAAGCCATCCAGAACGCTCCGCAAGCTGGTGGAGTGGGCAAGGATTACCTTGGTAATATCATCGCCCGTTGCTTTGAGATTTACCATACGACAGAAACCGCCGTGATTTTGGATAAGATCAAACAGCTCGGCTTTACGTATTCTACTCGTGCAGGTGTGACGGTTGCTGTGGCAGACGTAGTTGTACCTCAAGAGAAACAGGATATTCTTAAGGCATCTGATGATAAAGCACAAGTCGTGACCAATCAGTACCGTCGTGGTCTGATTACGAACGAGGAACGCTATGACCGGATTATTGATATTTGGTCTAAGGCTAAAGACGATATCACAGACATTTTGATGAAATCCATGGATCGCTACAACTCTATCATGATGATGGTTGACTCTAAAGCGCGTGGTAACAAATCACAGATTACCCAGCTTGGCGGTATGCGTGGACTGATGGCGAATCCATCTGGTCGTATTATCGAGCTCCCAATCAAATCGAACTTCCGTGAAGGTCTGACAGTACTCGAGTACTTTATCTCCACTCACGGAGCGCGTAAAGGTTTGGCGGATACAGCCTTACGTACGGCTGACTCTGGTTACCTAACTCGTCGTCTCGTTGATGTGGCGCAGGATGTTATCGTGCGCGAAGATGACTGCGGAACGGATAAAGGCTTTACAGTAAGTCGCATCCAGGATGGTAAAGAAGTCATTGAGGACCTATACGATCGTCTGGAAGGTCGCTATTGCTTCGAAACCGTACGTCATCCTGAAACGGGTGAAATCTTGGCTAGACGCAACGAACTGATTGACTCCAACAAAGCTGAAGCGATCGTTAAAGCTGGTGTGGATAAAGTTCAAATTCGTTCCGTACTAAGCTGCCGTGCTAAACATGGCGTCTGCAAAAAATGTTACGGCCGTAATCTGGCTACTGGCAAGCACGTTGAGATTGGTGAAGCGGTTGGTATTATCGCGGCTCAATCCATCGGTGAACCAGGGACACAGCTCACCATGCGTACGTTCCACACAGGTGGTGTAGCGGGCGACGATATCACCCAAGGTTTGCCTCGTATCCAGGAGCTTTTTGAAGCGCGTAATCCTAAAGGTCAGGCAACCATCAGTGAAATTGACGGTGTAGTTAAAGAGGTTCGTGAAGGGAAAGACCGTCGCGAAATCGACATTCAGGGTGAAGCTGAAACAAAAACCTATTCGGTCACTTATGGTTCACGTCTGCGCGTAAGCGAAGGCATGACTGTGGAAGCCGGGGACGAACTGACGGATGGTTCGATTGACCCTAAAGAAATGCTGCGTATTAAAGGTATTCGCGGGGTGCAGAACTATATCCTTCAGGAAGTTCAACGTGTATACCGGAACCAGGGTGTAGAAATCAATGACAAGCACGTAGAAGTTATGATTCGTCAAATGTTGCGTAAAATTCGTATCATTGATGCGGGCGACACGACACTGCTTCCAGGTTCATTTGTTGATGTGCATGAGTATGAAAATGCAAACAAGATAGCGATTCTCAGCGGTCAAGAACCAGCGGTGGCCAAACCAGTTCTTCTTGGTATCACCAAGGCGTCTCTGGAAACTGACTCCTTCTTGTCAGCAGCTTCCTTCCAGGAAACTACTCGTGTCCTGACAGATGCAGCTATCAAAGGAAAAGTCGATCAGTTGCTTGGATTGAAAGAGAATGTAATTATCGGTAAATTGATCCCTGCGGGAACAGGTATGAACCGTTACCGTAGCGTGAAATTTGCCCAGCCTGAAGAGGGGCAATCCTCATCTGAGGAACTCGAACCCATTTCAGCTGAGTAGTAATACAAAAATATTATGATAAGCCCGGAACACCGTAGATATAAGCTTTGGTAAAGGCTGTAGCAACGGTGCTCCGGTGCTTCATATAAAAATGTAACGTATTACTTTGTTTAATAGATTATAGTTGATAATTGTCTTGACATTGTTCATAGTCAATGCTAATATAGCAAAGGTGCGTGAGCAGCCTATATGCTATTGGGTCTTTTCGGAGGAATGAGATATGTCTAAAGAACAGGGACTGCAAGATGCTCATGTCAAAATCGGTACCAAACAAACCATTCGTATGGTAGAATTGGGCTTCGCCTCGGAAGTATATGTGGCAGAAGACGCAGATCAGCGTCTCACTTCCAACATCATTGATTTATGCGATAAGCACGGGGTCAAAGTGACTCTTGTAGACACAATGAAAAATCTCGGAGCTGCATGCGGGATTGAAGTGGGAGCCGCGATGGCTGCTATCGTAAAACAATAGGGTAAGGAACGTTTTTGTCTAGGGAATCGTTATTCTTGGCGGCAAAGACTTTTCATTTGTTCTTTTATGAACCGCCTGGGTCTGTGGGCTTAGATAAGGTTTGTAAAGTAACAGCAAAAATTGAGGAAGGGGGTGGCAACCAACATGCCAACTATTAACCAACTGGTTCGTAAAGGACGTCAAGCCAAAATCGAGAAATCGAAATCACCGGCTTTGCAAAAAGGTTTTAATGCCTTGAAACGTGAAGCTACCGACATCAGTGCCCCGCAAAAACGCGGAGTGTGCACTCGTGTAGGTACTATGACTCCGAAAAAACCGAACTCCGCACTTCGTAAATATGCCCGTGTTCGCTTGACGAACCGTGTAGAGGTGACTGCTTACATTCCAGGTATTGGACATAACCTTCAAGAACACAGCGTAGTGCTGATTCGCGGTGGTCGTGTAAAAGACCTTCCGGGTGTACGTTACCACATCGTTCGCGGTGCTTTGGATACTGCAGGCGTAAACAACCGCATGCAAGCTCGTTCCAAATACGGCGCAAAACGCCCTAAAGCTAAAAAATCCTAATGAATATAAACCGCATATGCAGGTTTAACATGTAAGAAAGGGGGATATCCATGCCACGCAAAGGTCCAGTTACCAAAAGAGACGTGTTGCCAGATCCGGTATACAACAGTAAGTTGGTTACTCGCTTGATCAACCGCATCATGCTCGACGGAAAACGAGGCGTTGCTCAAAGCATTCTGTATAATGCGTTCAAGCTTATCCAAGAACGTACGGGTAATGACCCGATGGAAGTATTTGAAGCAGCTATCAAGAATATCATGCCAGTCCTGGAAGTTAAAGCACGCCGTGTCGGCGGTGCCAACTACCAAGTACCAATCGAGGTAAAACCAGAAAGACGTACGTCCCTGGGATTACGTTGGCTCGTAAACTACTCCCGCAACCGCGGCGAGAAAACTATGGAAGAGCGTTTGGCGGCTGAGATTATCGATGCTTCCAACAACACAGGCGCTTCCGTGAAGAAACGTGAAGACACGCACAAAATGGCTGAAGCGAACAAAGCGTTTGCTCACTATCGTTGGTAGGATTCAGCTCAAAAAAAATAACTTCAATTTTGAAGGGAGACCCATTTCATGGCAAGAGAGTTCTCCTTGAAAAATACACGTAATATCGGGATCATGGCTCATATTGACGCGGGTAAAACCACAACAACAGAGCGGATCTTGTTCTACACAGGCCGTACGCACAAAATCGGTGAAGTTCACGAAGGTGCTGCGACAATGGACTGGATGGAACAAGAACAAGAGCGCGGAATCACGATTACTTCCGCTGCGACGACCGCTGCCTGGAAAGGTCACCGCGTCAATATCATCGACACCCCGGGGCACGTTGACTTCACTGTTGAAGTTGAACGTTCCCTTCGTGTATTGGACGGAGCAGTTGGTGTTTTCAGTGCGAAAGAAGGCGTTGAGCCTCAGTCTGAAACTGTATGGAGACAGGCTGATCGCTATGGCGTTCCACGGATCGCATATGTAAACAAAATGGACATTATTGGTGCTGACTTCTTGAACGTTGTAGCAGATATGCGTGATCGCCTTCAAGCGAACGCAGTTGCGATTCAACTTCCAATCGGTGCGGAAAATGACTTTTTAGGTATCATCGATATCGTTGGACAAAAGGCTTATATGTACAAAGATGACCTTGGTCAAAATATCGAAGAAGCCGAAATTCCTGCGGAATACAAAGACAAAGTCGAAGAGCTCCGCAACGAATTGATTGAGAAGGTTGCTGAACTGGATGAAGATTTGACTATGAAATACCTTGAAGGCGAAGAGATCACGGTTGAGGAAATTAAAGCCGCTCTCCGCAGAGGTGTTGTAGAAGTTAAGATCTTCCCAGTTATCTGTGGATCTTCTTACCGTAACAAAGGTGTTCAGTTGATGCTGGACGCTGTTGTTGATTACCTGCCAGCTCCTATTGATGTACCAAGTATTCAAGGTCATCTGGAAGATGGAACGGAAGTTGAACGTCATTCTTCTGATGAAGAGCCTTTCTCCGCATTGGCCTTCAAAATTATGACGGACCCTTACGTTGGTAAATTGACATTCTTCCGCGTATATTCTGGTGTTCTTCAATCCGGTTCTTACGTATTGAATGCAACAAAAGGCAAACGTGAACGTATCGGACGTATTCTTCAAATGCACGCGAATAGCCGTCAAGAAATCACTGAAGTTTACTCCGGTGACATTGCGGCAGCCGTAGGTTTGAAAGATACAGGTACAGGTGATACACTGTGTGATGAGAAGAATCCTGTTATTCTCGAATCCATGAACTTCCCTGATCCGGTTATCGAAATCGCGGTTGAGCCTAAAACCAAAGCTGACCAAGACAAGATGGCAGTTGCACTCGGTAAGTTGACCGAAGAAGATCCAACTCTTCGTGCTTCTACTAACGAAGAAACTGGCCAAACTATCTTGGCAGGTATGGGTGAGCTTCACTTGGACATTATCATTGACCGTATGCGTCGTGAGTTCAAAGTGGAAACCAATGTTGGTAAACCACAGGTAGCATACCGTGAAACATTCCGTGCTCCAGCACGTGTTGAAGGTAAGTTTGTTCGTCAATCCGGTGGTCGTGGTCAATATGGTCACGTATGGGTTGAGTTCGAACCACTCGAAGCAGGTACTGGTAGCCAGTTTGAAAGCAAGGTTGTCGGTGGCTCTGTTCCAAGAGAATACATCGGACCTGCACTTGCTGGTATTGAAGAGCAAATGAAAAACGGTGTCCTTGCAGGCTTCCCGCTTGTGGACGTTAAAGCTACAATTGTGGATGGATCATACCATGATGTCGATTCCAATGAAATGGCATTTAAAATTGCCGGTTCAATGGCGCTGAAAGCAGCGAAAGACAAATGTAAACCTGTATTGCTTGAGCCGATTATGAAAGTTGAAGTAACGGTTCCAGAGGAATACATGGGTGACGTAATGGGTATGCTGAACTCCCGTCGTGGTCGGATTGAAGGTATGGATTCCCGTGGTGGTGCCCAAATTATTCGTGCAATGGTTCCATTGTCCGAAATGTTTGGATATTCCACTACACTTCGCTCCGGTACACAAGGACGCGGTGTGTTCTCCATGGAGCTTCATCACTATGAAGAAGTTCCGAAGAGCATTGCTGAAGAGATCGTTGCCAAAACCAAAGGCGGCGAGTAATACAGTGTATTAGCTGATCGGATACTCTAGGTTTTTCCAAGAGGTTTCCGACAGCCTAAAAATAAAACATGTTATTGAGGAGGAATTGTT
Source organism: Paenibacillus sp. BT-177 (assembly GCF_025846815.2). Lineage (NCBI taxonomy): Bacteria > Bacillati > Bacillota > Bacilli > Caryophanales > Paenibacillaceae > Paenibacillus > Paenibacillus sp. BT-177. The sequence continues at coordinate 35,323 of NZ_JAOYTP010000017.1, forward strand.
CAAATGGCAAAGGCTAAGTTTGAACGTAACAAACCGCACGTTAATATCGGTACAATTGGTCACGTCGATCATGGTAAAACAACTTTGACTGCTGCAATCACAACTGTACTTTCCAAAACTTACGGTGGTGCTGCTGTAGCATTCGATCAAATCGATAAAGCTCCAGAAGAGCGCGAACGCGGTATCACAATCTCCACTGCACACGTGGAATACGAAACACCTAACCGTCACTATGCACACGTTGACTGCCCAGGTCACGCCGACTATGTTAAAAACATGATCACTGGGGCTGCACAAATGGACGGAGCGATTCTGGTTGTATCCGCAGCTGACGGTCCTATGCCGCAAACTCGCGAACACATCCTCTTGTCCCGTCAAGTAGGTGTTCCATACATCGTTGTATTCCTGAACAAATGCGACATGGTTGAAGACGAAGAGTTGCTGGAATTGGTTGAAATGGAAGTTCGCGACTTGCTGAGCGAGTATGACTTCCCAGGCGACGACACTCCAATCACTCGTGGTTCCGCTCGTGAAGCACTGCAAAACCCAGATGGCGACTGGGCTAAGAAAATCGTTGAAATGTTCGAAACAATCGACACTTACATCCCAACTCCAGAACGCGACACTGACAAGCCTTTCCTTATGCCTGTCGAGGACGTATTCTCCATCACTGGTCGTGGTACAGTTGCTACAGGCCGTGTAGAGCGTGGTACTGTTAAAGTGGGCGACGAAATCGAAATCATCGGTATTCAAGAAGAATCCCGTAAATCCGTAGTAACAGGCGTAGAAATGTTCCGTAAATTGCTTGACTCCGCTCAAGCTGGTGACAACATCGGCGCACTGCTTCGCGGTGTAGATCGTGCACAAATCGAGCGTGGCCAAGTATTGGCTAAACCAGGTTCTGTTAACCCACATACAGAATTCTCTGCTCAAATCTACGTTTTGACTAAAGAAGAAGGCGGACGTCACAAACCTTTCTTCACTGGTTACCGTCCACAGTTCTACTTCCGTACAACTGACGTAACTGGTATCATTACTCTGCCAGAAGGTTCCGAAATGGTAATGCCTGGTGATAACATTACGGTTACTGTTCAACTGATCAGCCCAATCGCGATTGAAGAAGGAACTAAGTTCTCCATTCGTGAAGGTGGACGTACAGTTGGTGCAGGCGCTGTAGCAACAATCTCCAAATAATAAGGCTACGAGCCTTGAATATAGCAACATTGTACTGGAACGAGTAACATCGTATTGGAATGAAGTAAAACGAGCCCCTGCCATGGTGCGGGGGCTTTTCTCTTGAGGAAAATTGCAAGCTACGAGCACAATTGTTATCTTTGAAAATAAGATGCATTGTTTTTTTACGTTTTTGCTTGCAATAGGCAGAAGTATTCGATATAATAACTAATGTTGTTTGTGACTGTGCGATGATGTGAGAGGTTACTGACACACCCGGCCCCTTTGCCATGGGAGGGCTGTCGGAAAATTTTCACGGAGTATGTCCGATACCAAATTGGGCGATAGAAGGAGGGACTAAAATGGCAAAGCAAAAAATTCGTATTCGTTTGAAAGCTTACGATCACAGAATTCTTGATCAATCCGCTGAGAAAATTGTTGAAACAGCTAAACGTTCGGGTGCAGGTGTTTCCGGACCAATTCCGCTGCCAACTGAAAAACAAATCATTACTATTCTCCGTGCGGTACACAAGTACAAGGATTCTCGGGAACAATTCGAAATGCGCACACACAAGCGTTTGATCGACATTGTTAATCCGACTCCACAAACTGTGGATGCCTTGATGCGCTTGGACCTGCCGTCCGGTGTAGATATCGAAATTAAATTGTAATATGTAATCAGGAAAAGAAAAGAGGTGTCAACATGAAAGGTATCTTAGGAAAAAAACTCGGAATGACTCAAGTGTTTACCCCTGAAGGTAACGTACTTGCTGTTACGGTTATCGAAGCTGGTCCTTGTGTTGTTCTGCAAAAGAAAGATCTGGAAAACGATGGATACGAAGCTATCCAACTCGGATTCTCTGATAAAAAAGAAAAAAGATCCAACAAACCTGAAGCAGGGCATGCCAAAAAAGCAAATACTGCACCTAAGCGCTACGTTCGTGAACTTCGTGGCATCGACCTTGCTGCGTACGAGGTTGGCCAAGAACTGAAGGCTGATGTCTTCACAGAAGGCGAATTCGTTGACGTAACAGGTATTTCTAAAGGTAAAGGTTTTGCCGGCGTTATCAAACGTTGGGGACAAAGCCGCGGACCAATGGCACACGGCTCGCGTTACCACAGAGGTCCAGGTTCTATGGGTTCCATTCAAGCTAACCGCGTTCCTAAAGGTAAACACTTGCCAGGACACATGGGGCATGAAACGGTAACGATTCAACGCCTTGAAGTTGTTAAGATCGATACAGAACGTAATGTATTGCTCGTGAAAGGTTCCATTCCAGGACCTAAAAACAGCTTCGTTAAAGTATTAGAAACGGTGAAAAAATAATCAACTGAGGAAAGGAGGAACATAAAATGCCAAAAGTAGCACTATTTAATATTAGCGGCAGCCAAGTTGGCGAAATTGAATTGAACGATGCAGTGTTCGGTATCGAACCGAATAAACACGTTCTTCATGACGCTGTTGTTATGCAATTGGCTTCCCTGCGTCAAGGTACTCACAAAGTAAAAGGACGTTCTGAAGTACGTGGCGGCGGACGTAAACCTTGGAAACAAAAAGGTACTGGTCGCGCTCGTCAAGGTTCAATTCGTGCACCACAATGGGTTGGTGGCGGTACTGTATTCGGTCCGACTCCACGCAGCTATGCTTACAAATTGCCTAAAAAAGTTCGTCGTCTGGCGATCAAATCGGCACTGTCATCCAAAGTGATTGAGAATGAAATCATCGTATTGGACGCTCTTACACTGAACGGACCTAAAACGAAAGAATTCGCAGCCATTTTGAATAACCTTAAAGCTGATCGTAAAGCATTGATTGTAGCTCCTAGCTATGATGACAATGTAGCACTGTCCGCTCGTAATATTCCTGGTGTGAAGTTTGTAGCCGCAGACGGCATTAATGTTCTTGATGTGCTCGGACACGACAAACTGATCATTACGAAGGAAGCAGTTCAGAAGGTAGAGGAGGTGCTCGCGTAATGAAGGATCCTCGTGATATTATCAAACGTCCGATTATCACCGAACGTACGGCTGGTATGATGAATGACTTGAAATATGTTTTCGAAGTTGACATTCGTTCCAATAAAGTCGAAGTTAAAAAAGCAATCGAAGCAATTTTTAACGTGAAAGTAAGTAACGTTAATACACTTCGTGTGCCTGCGAAACCAAAACGCTACGGTCGTCATTCCGGCTATACGAGCGAGTGGAAAAAAGCGTTCGTAACGCTGAGCAAAGACAGTAAGCCGCTTGAGTTTTTTGAAACAGTATAATTGAATCTGTAAAGTAAGGAGGGAAACTCAGTGCCAATTAAAAAGTATAAACCGACGTCCCCGGCCAGACGTGCAATGTCTGTATCTACTTTCGAGGAGATCACAACAAATCAGCCCGAGAAATCGTTGCTGGCACCTCTGAGCAAGCAAGCTGGACGTAATAACCAAGGTAAAATTACAGTTCGTCATCATGGCGGCGGACACAAACGTAAATACCGTATTATTGACTTCAAACGTAACAAAGATGGAATACCGGGCCGCGTTGCTACGATCGAATATGATCCAAACCGTACGTCCAACATCGCACTTATCCACTATGTGGATGGTGAAAAACGTTACATCATCGCTCCTAAAGGTCTGAAAGTAGGAGATGTAGTGGTATCCGGTCCGGACTCCGATATTAAAATCGGTAACTCCTTGCCATTGGAAAACATTCCAGTAGGTACGGTTATCCACAATATCGAATTGAAACCGGGTAAAGGTGGCCAACTTGTTCGTGCTGCTGGTACGGAAGCCCAACTTCTTGGTAAAGAAGAGAAGTATGTTACAATTCGTTTGACTTCTGGTGAAGTGCGTCGCATTCTGAAAGTTTGCCGTGCTACAATCGGATCTGTAGGTAACGAAGACCACGAACTTGTTAAGATCGGTAAAGCTGGTCGTAGTCGTTGGTTGGGACAACGCCCTGAAGTTCGCGGTGTTGTTATGAACCCTAACGATCACCCACACGGTGGTGGTGAAGGTCGCGCTCCAATCGGACGTAAATCTCCAATGTCTCCATGGGGTAAACCAACCCTTGGTTACAAGACACGTAAAAAAGGCAAAGCATCTGATAAGTACATCGTTCGTCGTCGTACTAAGTAATAAAACGTGCGCTTAAGTCGCACGTTAACATATTAAAGAACGACTACGTTTTAACGAAGGGAGGATTCACAAATGGGTCGCAGTCTCAAAAAAGGACCATTTATTGATGGTTACCTGTTGAAAAAAGTAGAGGTTTTGAACGAGTCTGACAAAAAAGTCGTGATCAAAACTTGGTCCCGTCGCTCTACGATTTTCCCGCAATTTATCGGACACACGTTTGGTGTATATGATGGTCGTAAACACGTGCCTGTATACGTAACGGAAGATATGGTTGGACACAAATTGGGCGAATTCGCTCCAACGCGTACGTACAAAGGCCATACGGATGACGATAAGAAAACAAGAAGATAATCAACACAGCGTAGTGTTTGAGAGGAGGTAACTCAATGGAAGCAAAAGCACATGCTAAATCCGTGCGGATTTCCGCTCGCAAAGTGAAACTTGTTATCGATTTGATTCGTGGCAAGCAGGTAGGTGAGGCGATTGCAATTCTTCGTCACACTCCGAAATCCGCTTCTCCAGTCGTTGAGAAATTGTTGAATTCTGCTATCGCGAACGCAGATCACAACTACTCTATGGACGTAAATAAATTGGTAGTGTCTGAGGTTTTTGTAAACCAAGGTCCTACAATGAAACGGTTCCGCCCGCGTGCAATGGGTCGTGCAAGCCGCATCAATAAACGCACCAGTCATATTACTCTGGTGGTATCTGAAAAATAAGGAGGGAAAACGTGTGGGCCAAAAGGTAAATCCCGTCGGACTCCGAATCGGTATTATCCGTGATTGGGAATCCAAATGGTATGCAGGCAAAGATTTCGGTGATCTTTTGCTGGAAGACGTTAAGATTCGTGAGCATCTGAAGAAAAGATTGAAAGACTCCGCTGTATCCCGTGTTGAAATCGAGAGAGCAGCTAACCGTGTCAACGTAACGATTCACACTGCGAAACCAGGTATGGTTATCGGTAAGGGTGGTTCCGAAGTTGAAAATCTGCGTAATGAAATCACTAAAATCGCAGGCGGTAAAAAGGTACACATCAATATCTCTGAAATTAAAAATCCTGAACTGGATGCAATTCTTGTTGCTGAAAGCATTGCACAACAATTGGAACGTCGTGTTTCTTTCCGTCGTGCGTTGAAACAAGCAATTCAAAGAACTATGCGTTCCGGTGCAAAAGGAATTAAAACTCAAGTAGGCGGACGTCTTGGCGGTGCCGAAATCGCTCGTTCCGAAGGATACAGCGAAGGAACTGTTCCACTGCATACACTTCGTGCTGACATCGACTACGGTACAGCAGAAGCTCATACTACTTATGGCCGTCTTGGCGTAAAAGTATGGATCTATCGTGGAGAGGTTCTTCCTCCAGCTAAGAAACAAGCTCCTCAGGAAGGAGGCAACTAATCATGTTGGTACCTAAACGCGTAAAACATCGTAAACAACAACGTGGTCACATGAAGGGTCGTGCAAAAGGCGGTACTACACTGAATTTTGGTGAGTACGGTTTGCAAGCTACTGAACCAGCATGGATCACTAACCGTCAAATCGAAGCTGCTCGTATTGCGATGACTCGTTACATCAAACGTGGTGGTAAGGTTTGGATTAAAATTTTCCCTGACAAACCAATTACTCAAAAGCCTCTTGAGGTTCGTATGGGTAGTGGTAAAGGTAACGTAGAAAAATGGGTTGCAGTAGTGAAACCAGGTAAGATCATGTTTGAACTTGCTGGTGTACCGGAAGAGATTGCTCGTGAAGCAATGCGTCTTGCCGCTCACAAACTGCCAATCAAAACTAAGTTTGTGAAACGTGAAGAATTGGGTGGTGAAGCAAATGAAGGCTAGTGAATTCCGCAACCTTACCACTGCTGAAATCGAACAAAAGATCTCTGGTTTTAAAGAAGAACTTTTCAACCTTCGTTTTCAACTCGCTACCGGTCAGCTTGATAACCCGACTCGGATCGGTGCTGTGCGTAAGGAAATTGCTCGTGCTAAAACTGTGATCCGTGAAAGAGAACTTGGGATTAGCTAAGATATTAGACCGGGTGGAAATTCCGCCTGTAATTAGGAAGGAGGCCAACAATGAGCGAACGTAATGCCCGTAAAGTATTAGTCGGTAAAGTAGTCAGCGACAAAATGGATAAAACGATTGTGATTGCTGTAGAAACTTACAAAAAACATGATCTCTACCATAAACGCATTAAAGTGACTAAAAAATTCAAAGCTCATGATGAAAACAACACTGCACAAATCGGTGATACTGTTAAAATCATGGAAACTCGTCCTTTGTCCAAAGACAAAAACTGGAGACTGGTCGAAATCGTTGAAAAAGCTGTTATAATCTAATGTAGTGTAGTTTTTCCGAAAGGAGGATAAATAAATGATTCAACCATTTACACGTTTGACTGTGGCTGACAATTCCGGCGCGAAGGAACTGATGTGTATCCGTGTGCTCGGTGGTACGGGACGTCGTACAGCTCAAATTGGTGACCTGATCGTTTGTTCCGTAAAACAAGCAACACCAGGCGGCGTTGTCAAAAAGGGTGATGTAGTAAGAGCGGTTGTCGTTCGTACTAAACGTTCTATCCGCCGTAAAGACGGTTCCTACATCGGATTTGATGAGAACGCAGCAGTGGTCGTTAAAGAAGACAAGAGCCCACGCGGTACTCGTATTTTCGGACCAGTTGCTCGCGAACTTCGTGATAAAGACTTCATGAAAATCGTTTCCTTGGCTCCGGAAGTGATCTAAATTCACCTTAAAATGTGCCCGTAGGAGGTGTACGAAATGCCAAAAGTGAAAAAAGTTCTGGAATCCCATAACAACAAGCTGCACGTCAAAAAAGACGACACTGTTCTGGTGATTACAGGTAAAGATAAAGGTAAAAAAGGTCGCGTTATCGCTGCTTATCCTCGTCAAAACCGTGTGCTTGTGGAAGGTGTTAACATGATTAAAAAACACCAAAAGCCTAATCAGCTGAATCCACAAGGCGGCATCATCGAGAAAGAAGCTCCGATTCACGTTTCCAACGTTATGCACATTGATCCGAAGAGCGGAAAAGTAACTCGTGTGGGTTACAAGGTTTTGGACAACGGAAAAAAAGTGCGTATTGCAAAACGTTCAGGCGAAGTGATCGACTAATTATTTTTTGAAGAAAGGAGGACTATGATTCATGGCAACAACAAGAATGAAAGAACGTTTCTTGAAAGAAATCACTCCTGCTTTGATGCAGAAGTTCAACTATACAACAGTGATGCAAGTGCCTAAAATCGAGAAAGTTGTAATCAACATGGGTGTTGGCGACGCAGTCCAAAACTCCAAAGTACTTGATTCGGCTCTTAACGACATGCAGCTGATCGCTGGTCAAAAACCAGTTATCACTCGCGCAAAAAAATCTATTGCAGGTTTTAAATTGCGTGAAAACATGCCGATCGGTGTAAAGGTAACACTTCGTGGCGAGCGTATGTATTATTTCTTGGACAAATTGTTCAACATCACACTCCCTCGCGTACGTGACTTCCATGGCGTATCAACAAAAGCTTTCGACGGACGTGGTAACTACACGCTTGGTTTGAAAGAACAGTTGATCTTCCCGGAAATCGAGTACGATCAAGTTGATAAAGTTCGTGGTATGGATATCGTTATCGTAACGACTGCCAAGACTGACGAAGAGTCCCGTGAGCTTCTGACTCAGCTGGGCATGCCTTTCGCGAAATAATGTTGGCATAACGTTTCGGGCGTCTGATTTAAAGACACCCTGTTCTCCGAAACTATTTAGGAGGTGTCAGGCTAAGTGGCAAAAACTTCAATGAAAGTCAAACAACAACGCGCACCAAAGTTTAAAGTTCGTGCTTATACTCGTTGCGAACGTTGTGGTCGTCCACATTCGGTGCTGCAAAAGTTTAAGATCTGCAGAATTTGCTTCCGTGAATTAGCTTATAAAGGCCAGATTCCTGGCGTGAAAAAAGCAAGCTGGTAAAAAGTCCTGTTTGGGAAGGAGGTTTATACACAATGACTATGTCTGATCCAATTGCAGATATGCTTACTCGTATTCGTAACGCGAACACTGTTCGCCACGAAACAGTAGAAATGCCTGCATCTACAATGAAAAAACAAATCGCCGACATCCTGAAACGTGAAGGATTCATTCGTGATGCGGAATTTGTTGAAGATAGCAAACAAGGGATCATCCGTATTTTCTTGAAATACGGTGCGAACAACGAGCGTGTTATCACAGGTTTGAAAAGAATCAGTAAACCAGGTCTTCGCGTTTACACGAAGAGCAATGAGATTCCACGCGTACTGGGTGGACTCGGGATCGCAATCATTTCAACATCCAAAGGTATCATGACCGACAAAGAAGCACGTCAGTCCAAAGCCGGCGGAGAAGTGGTTTGCTACGTTTGGTAATTTAACGTTTAAAAGATAGGAGGTGCAACAGATATGTCCCGTATTGGTCGTAAACCAATCACAGTACCAAGTGGTGTTGACGTGACTTTGAACAACACAGTGATCACAGTTAAAGGTCCTAAAGGAACATTGACTCGTGAGCTTCATAAAGACATGTCCGTTACTGTGGAAAATAATGAAATTAATGTAGTTCGTCCTTCGGACAACAAACTTCACCGCTCTTTGCATGGAACAACCCGCAGCGTTGTCAATAACATGGTAAGTGGTGTAACTGAAGGCTTTTCAAAATCTCTGGAGCTGGTTGGGGTCGGATATCGTGCAAGCAAATCCGGAGATAAAATCGTTCTGAACGTTGGATACTCTCATCCGGTTGAAATTTCACCGGAAGCGGGCATCGAGTTCGAAGTTCCTTCGAACACTAAAATCATCGTCCACGGAATTGATAAAGAGCGTGTAGGTGCCTATGCTGCTAAAATCCGTTCTGTTCGTGAACCTGAACCGTACAAAGGTAAAGGGATTAAATACGAAGGCGAGCGCATCATCCGTAAAGAAGGTAAAGCCGGTAAGAAGAAATAAGTTTCTTACCGACTTTTGTGCGGTCTTTCTACTGGAAAGACTTGTACTTCTTTTTTACCCAGTGCGTCTTAGTATAAAGTTTTAAAAGGCAAACTGAAGGGAGTGAAAACTTGAGATGATTACAAAACAAGATAAAAATAAAGCGCGTGTCAGAAGACATCTGCGTGTACGTAAGAAAATCGAAGGTACGGCTGTACGTCCTCGTTTGAACGTATTCCGCTCTTCCAAGCATATCTACGCACAACTGATTGATGATGTTGCTGGTGTAACATTGGTTTCTGCATCCACTATGGATAAAGAGCTGAGCAGCGAAATCAAAAACGGTGGTAGTGTAGAAGCAGCTCGTAAGGTTGGCGAACTCGTTGCTAAACGTGCGAAAGAAAAAGGCCATGCTAACATCGTATTTGATCGTGGTGGATACTTGTATCATGGACGGATTCAAGCTTTGGCTGATGCAGCTCGCGAAGCAGGCCTTGAATTCTAAGACATTTCTCAAAAGGAGGTTAACGACTTGCGTGTAGATCCGAATACTTTGGAACTGACTGAAAGAGTAGTAAATATTAATCGTGTAGCTAAAGTTGTCAAAGGCGGACGCCGTTTTAGCTTCAGTGCTCTGGTAGTAGTGGGCGACGGCAACGGCTGGGTAGGCGCTGGAATCGGTAAAGCGGGCGAAGTACCTGATGCGATTCGCAAAGGTATTGAAGATGCTAAGAAAAACCTGGTTCACGTTCCACTCGTAGGCACAACAATTCCTCACCTTGTCACAGGTAAGTTCGGTGCTGGCCGGGTTCTGTTGAAACCGGCATCGGAAGGTACTGGGGTTATCGCTGGTGGTCCAGTTCGTGCTGTTCTGGAACTTGCTGGTGTAGGTGATATCTTGACAAAATCTTTGGGTTCTTCGAATTCCATGAATATGGTCAATGCGACTTTGGAAGGTTTGTCCCGCTTGAAACGCGCTGAAGATGTTGCTAAATTGCGCGGCAAATCCATCGAAGAGCTGCTGGGCTAAGGAGGGAATATCATGGCGAAATTAGAAATTACCCTCGTTCGTTCGTTGATCGGCCGTCCTGGTACTCAGAGAACGACTGTTAAAACGCTCGGCTTGCGTAAAATCAACCATAAAGTAGTTCAACCCGACAATGCAGCGATTCGCGGGATGATTAATCAAGTTAGCCATTTGGTTTCTGTTAAAGAAATCGAGGCTTAAGAAATAAAGTATTTTAACAATAATCAAGGAGGTGCAACGAACGATGAAGTTACATGAGCTTTCCCCAGCTCCAGGCTCCCGCAAAGAACGTAAACGTTTGGGTCGTGGTCCTAGTAGCGGTACGGGTAAAACTTCTGGTCGTGGTCATAAGGGTCAAAACGCTCGTTCCGGCGGTGGTGTACGTCCGGGCTTCGAGGGTGGTCAAAACCCACTGTATCGTCGCTTGCCTAAACGCGGTTTCGTAAATCCTACTCGTAAAGAGTATGCGGTTTTGAATATCGAAGATTTGAACAGTTTTGCAGCGGGTACAGAAGTAAGCCCTGAGTTTTTGCTGAACAATGGTATTGTGAAGAACGCGAAATCCGGAATTAAAATTCTGGGTAACGGTGAAATCACTGTGAAATTGACAGTTAAAGCGAACAAGTTCTCTCAATCTGCGGTAGAGAAAATTGAAGCTGCCGGCGGTAAAACCGAGGTGATCTAATGTTCAAGACCCTGAAAAATATATGGCGGGTTGAGGATCTTAGAACCCGAATCCTGTTTACCCTGTTTATACTCTTTGTATATCGTATTGGCTCCTTCGTGCCGGTTCCCGGTGTGAATAAGCAAGTCTTTACTTCTCAGGATCAGGCAGGAAGCGAGTTGTTTGGACTCCTTAACACCTTCTCAGGGGGCGCATTGTATCAGTTTTCGATCTTCGCCCTCGGGATTATGCCATATATTACAGCGTCCATCATTGTACAGTTGCTGTCAATGGACGTGATTCCGAAACTTGCGGAATGGGCTAAACAAGGAGAGCATGGTAAAAAGAAATTGGCTCAAATTACACGGTATGGTACTGTAATACTAGGCTTAATCCAAGCATTCGGAACGTCGATTGGTTTCAATCGACTGTACGGTGCAGCGATGATTCCAGGTGCTACTTTTGCCGATTATCTGGTTATTGCCATTGTGCTTACAGCAGGGACTACGTTCCTTATGTGGCTCGGTGAGCAAATTACCGAAAAGGGAATCGGTAATGGTATCTCTATTGTAATCTTTGCAGGGATCGCGGCAGGTATTCCAAGACATATTCGGACGATTGTAGAATCTCAGTTTATTCAAGCAGATCAGCTGTTTATGAATATCCTGAAGGCAATTATCATTGCCTTGGTGGTTGTTCTGATTATTGTGGGTGTTATCTACATCCAACAAGGTATTCGGAAAATTCCAGTACAATACGCAAAACGTGTAGTTGGCAACAAGATGTACGGTGGCCAGAATACGCATATTCCGATGAAAATAAATGCGGCAGGCGTTATTCCGGTAATCTTTGCGGTATCATTGCTGCAATTCCCGACAATTATTGCGAGTTTCTGGGCAGATCATGCTTGGGCTAAGTGGATTACCACTTACTTGTATTATGACAAGCCGCTGGGCATGGTTTTGTATGTCGTAATGATTATCGGTTTCACATTCTTCTATACCTTTGTACAGATGAATCCGCAGCAAATGGCCGACAACATGAAGAAAAACGGCGGTTATATCCCGGGTATTCGTCCAGGTAAAGCTACGGAGAAATACTTGACACGAGTAATGTCACGTTTGACAATGACAGGTGCTTTGTTCCTAGCAGTCATATCCGTTTTGCCGGTATTCTTCGGTTCGCTTTCGGGCTTGCCTCGTTCCGTGCAAATTGGCGGTACTTCATTGCTCATCATTATTGGTGTAGCATTGGATACGATGAAGCAAATCGAAAGCCAACTGATCAAACGCCATTACAAAGGCTTCATCAACAAATAGGCAATAGGTACCGGCATAGGATGTTCGCATGCTTACCGGCACCTTTTGTGCTGTTTCTTGTGTAGGGGTCGTCTTGAGGAGTGACAGATTGTGAATATTTTGATCATGGGCCCTCCGGGGGCTGGTAAAGGTACACAAGCAGATGTCATTGTGAAGGAGTTCGGCATTCCTCATATCTCGACAGGTGATGCGTTTCGCCTAGCGATGAAACAGGGAACACCTATTGGCATTAAAGCCAAAGAGTATATTGACAAGGGTGAACTTGTTCCGGATGATGTAACAATCGGTATCGTTGAAGAACGACTACAGCAGCCGGATTGCAAGAAAGGTTTCTTGCTAGACGGTTTTCCAAGAACTTTAGCTCAAGCTGAAGCCTTGGATCAAATTTTGGGTCGTTTGAACACGAAGCTGGATGATGTCATCAACCTGAAAGTGGATCGTGACAACTTGTTGGCACGAATCACAGGACGGCGAGTTTGTAAAAGCTGCGGAGCTAGCTATCATATTGTCTTTAATCCTCCTAAGGTTGAAGGCATTTGCGATAAAGACGGTGGTGAACTCTATCAGCGTCCTGACGATAACGAAGATAGCGTAAGAACACGACTTGACGAATATAGTAATAAAACAGCACCACTCCTCACGTTTTATGAGAACCAGAATCTTCTGCGTCATATTGACGGAGAACAGGATATTGATGTGGTTTCCCAAAATATCGTGTCCTTGTTGCGGGGTTAGCTGTAATGATCATTTGCAAGTCGGGGACGGAATCAAGCTTTATGAGGAAAGCTAGGAAAATGAATTCGGCAACGAGTCATTTCTTAGCAGGACACATCGAGCCCGGTATTACGACCGGTGAACTTGATCATTTAGCTGATCGGTATATTCGCAGTCAGGGAGCTGTGCCGTCTTTTAAAGGTTATAACGGTTTTCCTGCTAGCATTTGCGCTTCAGTCAACGAACAACTGGTGCACGGATTTCCCGGCAAACGCAAGTTAAACAAAGGCGATGTCCTTACTAAAACTCGCCAGTTTACAATGTCGCATGCCATTCGGCAATATATTGAGAATCCAAACCGTGGTATTTCCGAGCAGGGACCGAGGCTGAAAACCGGCATTGTGCTGGCTATTGAATCAATGATTCCAATAGGTACTCACCTTGTAGGGACGCTAGAAGACAACTGGACGGTCGTTACGATGAACGTAATCTCTTGTGCTCCTTATGAGCAATTGGTGACGGACGAAGCGGACGACATGGACATTTTCACGAAACTGAGTGCGTAGGTGATTGGAATGAATCAGCAAGGAAACCTGCAAATCGGTCAGCTGGTGAAGATTCTGAAAGGCAGAGGTGCCGGACAGATTGCGGTTGTCGTTTCAATAGCAGATAGCAGGTTTGTGTATATTGCGGATGGGGATAAACGAAAGTTTGATCAAGCGAAGAAGAAAAATGTTCTTCATTTGGTGCCTCAGCCAAAGATTAGTAGCGAGATTGTAAATAGTTTAAACGAAAGCGGTCGGGTGACGAACGGAAAACTGCGGCATGTAGTGAAAACTTTCCTGGACTCGTCCGAATACCAAGCTGAAGAGAAAGGAGACTGACTTTGGCCAAAGAAGATGTCATTGAGGTTGAAGGTACGGTAATCGAGCCACTGCCGAACGCTACGTTCAAGGTAGAGCTGGAGAACGGTCATCAAATTCTTGCTCATGTTTCCGGAAAGCTGCGGATGCACTTTATCCGTATTTTGACAGGCGACAAGGTGGTTGTACAGTTATCGCCTTACGATTTAACCAAAGGCCGTATAACGTACCGCAAGTAATTCATGCAGGTTTTTATTAAACGTATGTCATTTAAAAAAACTTGTTTTGCTCGGCAAAACGATGTGAATGTTCACGAAGCGAGTTTTACCAGGGTAAAGCTTGGAGGAGGTAATCAACATGAAGGTAAGACCTTCTGTAAAACCTATTTGCGAGAAATGCAAAGTCATTCGCCGCAAAGGGAATGTAATGGTTATTTGCGAAAATCCGAAACACAAACAAAAACAAGGTTAATAGAAGGGGGTGTAGCGTAAAATGGCTCGTATAGCTGGTGTGGATTTGCCACGTGACAAACGCGTTGAGATCGCCTTGACTTACATTTTCGGAATCGGTAAGACGACTTCTCAGAAAATTTTGAAGGAAACAGGCATCAGTGCAAACACGCGTGTTCGTGATTTGACTGAAGATGAAGTGAGCAAATTACGTGAAACGATCGACAAAGAAGTTAAAGTAGAAGGCGATCTGCGTCGTGAAATTTCCTTGAATATTAAACGTCTGACTGAGATTGGCTGCTACCGTGGTGTTCGTCACCGTCGTGGATTGCCTGTTCGCGGACAACGTACTAAAACTAATGCTCGTACCCGTAAAGGTCCTCGTCGGACTGTAGCGAACAAGAAGAAATAAGAAGGGAGGATAACATTCAATGGCTAAACCGAAAAAAGTTGTACGCACAAAACGCCGTGACCGTAAAAATATCGAGAGTGGCGTGGCACACATCCGTTCCACGTTCAACAACACGATCGTTACGATCACAGATCCACACGGTAACGCAATCTCTTGGGCCAGCTCAGGCGGCATGGGATTCCGTGGTTCCCGTAAATCTACTCCATTCGCAGCGCAAATGGCCGCAGAAACTGCTGCTAAAGCTGCTATGGAACACGGCATGAAGACAGTCGAAGTCATGGTTAAAGGACCTGGTGCAGGTCGCGAAGCAGCAATCCGCTCTTTGCAAGCTGCTGGTCTGGAAGTTAACCTGATCAAAGATGTAACTCCGGTACCTCATAACGGATGCCGTCCTCCAAAACGTCGTCGCGTCTAATGAGATTTCTCCTCTGCGTGTAGTATAGATCCGGCACAAACTGCCAAGAATGGATGTTTAGGTATACTGCATGATAGACTATGGATAAGGTGAATGTTTCATATAGGAGCGACGTTTTGAAGGAGGGATATTGCAGTGATAGAAATCGAAAAGCCGAAAATTGAGACGGTTGACGTCAATGATGATGGCACCTATGGAAAATTCGTAGTAGAACCGCTGGAACGCGGATACGGTACGACGCTTGGGAACTCGCTTCGCCGTATTCTGTTATCCTCGTTACCGGGGGCAGCAGTCACATCGGTTCAGATCGATGGGGTTCTGCACGAGTTTGCAACGGTTCCCGGTGTGAAGGAAGACGTAACGGAGATCATTCTGAACTTGAAAGCTTTATCGCTTAAAATCCACTCAGATGAAGAGAAAGTACTCGAAATCGATGCGGAAGGCGAAGGAGTTGTAACGGCAGGTGATATCCGTGCGGATAGTGATGTGGAAATTCTTAATCCGGATCTTCACATTGCAACGCTCGGACCGGGTTCGAGACTTCACATGCGTATTTTTGCCAATCGCGGTCGCGGTTACGTTAAGCAGGATCGGAATAAACGTGATGACCAGCCGATCGGCGTCATTCCCGTCGACTCCATCTACACTCCGATTGCACGCGTGAACTACGGCGTAGAAAATACGCGTGTCGGCCAGGTTACGAATTATGACAAGCTGACACTTGAGGTTTGGACTGACGGAACTATTCGTCCTGAAGAAGCTGTGAGCCTTGGAGCCAAAATTTTGACCGAGCATGTGATGCTATTCGTGGGTCTCACGGATGAAGCAAAAGATGCAGAAATTATGGTCGAAAAAGAAGAAGACAAAAAAGAAAAAGTTCTTGAAATGACGATCGAAGAGCTGGATCTCTCCGTCCGTTCCTATAACTGCCTTAAGCGCGCTGGTATCAATACGGTACAAGAACTCACGACTAAATCTGAAGAAGATATGATGAAGGTCCGTAACTTGGGTCGCAAATCTTTGGAAGAAGTACAAGAGAAGCTCGAGGAACTTGGTTTAGGACTTCGTACGGAAGAATAGCACAGCAACGTTTTTGTGAAGGAGGGGAAACTACATGGCATACCAAAAATTGGGCCGTAATTCTAGTGCCCGTAAAGCTTTGTTTCGTGATTTGGTAACCGATCTGTTCTTGTATGAGCGTATCCAAACTACTGAGGCTAAAGCGAAAGAAGTTCGTTCTATTGCTGAAAAACTGATCACCAAAGCGAAAAAAGGAGATCTGCACGCACGTCGTCAAGTGGCTGCGTTCGTTCGCCGTGAAACTTTGGATGGTGAGCAGGATGCAATCCAAAAGCTGTTTAGCGAATTGGCTACACGTTACAATGAGCGTCCAGGTGGATACACTCGTATCCTGAAACTGGGACCTCGTCGTGGCGACGCCGCTCCAATGGTATATCTGGAATTGGTTGACCGCGCGTAAACAGGCGAAGATGAGGGAAGGGTGGACAGAATCGGCTTGATTCTGAACAACCCTTTTTTTCTCTTGGAGGAGTCCTTGAGGGGCTTCTCCTTTGTTATGTTCGGTTATTTCCTGTAAGACCAGAGAATACCCCTACAAAGGTGTGAGAAGCATGCGGAACTTGTGCATGAAGGTGAACTATGATGGAACCCACTATGATGGCTTTCAGACGCAGCCTAGTGGCAACACTATTCAGGACTGCCTTGAAAATGCTATATACTCATTGACGGGCGAACGTCTGAAAATTACGGGCTCAGGACGGACAGATGCAGGTGTGCATGCATACGGGCAGGTATTCAATTTTCATACTGAATCGCCGATTCCGATACATCGCTGGTGTCTGGCACTTAATGCCTGGCTGCCTCGTGATATCATCGTTACGGATGCGAGAGAGGTGCCACTGTCCTTTCATGCACGCCGCATGGCGAAGCGGAAGACGTATCGGTACAGTATTAATGCGAACCGGTTTCCAGACATCTTTCACCGTCGTACACAGGCCCATCATCCAACGAGTCTGGATGTAAGAGCGATGGAAAAGGGGTTGGCTCATTTAGTGGGCACCTTTGACTATACTTCGTTCGCATCTCGACGTTCCCAAAAGACGAACCATGTTCGCACTATTTACGAAGCCTATATAACGGTAGACCATTCCTTTTCGCGTCCAGGGTCGGATGATCAGGGAATTATTCATACGTATATTACAGGTAGCGGATTTTTGCAGCACATGGTTCGGATTATAATGGGGACTTTGCTGGAAGTGGGAGAAGGCAAAAAATCGCCGGATGATATTCCTTCCATTTTGGAAGCAAAAAACCGTTCAAAGGCCGGACCTACTGCCGTTGGACACGCTTTAACGCTCTGGAATGTAGAGTACGAAGAAAACATCAAAAAACATTGATTTTTCCCTTGCAGAATTGATGGTTATCCTGTAATATAAAAGTTGTGTTTTCTTAATGGCTTTCCCACAGCCCCAATTAAGATAATCACCTTATAGCAACATCTAATCCATCAATAATGCAGCAACTTAACGAACGAAGATAAATGATGATTTCTGTTAACGAACTTAAGGAGGATACTTTTCATGCGTACTACGTATATGGCGAAGCCAAATGAAGTTGAGCGCAACTGGCACATCATTGATGCCGAAGGCAAAACGCTCGGCCGTCTGGCAAGCGAAGCGGCTGCGTTGATTCGCGGCAAACACAAGCCACAGTTTACACCACATGTGGACACAGGTGATTTTGTTGTTGTAATCAATGCGGAGAAAATCGTATTGACCGGTAAAAAAATGGAGAACAAGAAATACTATCGTCACTCCCTGCACCCAGGTGGTCTGAAAGTAACAGTTGCACAAGATATGGTTAAGAACAAACCTGAACGTATGTTGGAATTGGCTGTTCACGGTATGCTTCCTAAAACTCGTCAAGGCGACAAAATGAAGCTGAGACTTAAAGCTTACAGAGGTACAGAACATCCACATGCAGCACAAAAACCTGAAGTTTACGAACTTCGCGGATAATTAAAAGGGAGGACAGTTTCATGGCACAAGTACAATACTATGGGACAGGTCGTCGTAAACATTCGGTAGCTCGTGTTCGTCTCGTACCGGGTGAAGGACGCATTGTCATCAATAAGCGTGATATTAATGAATATTTCGGTTTGGAAACTCTCAAACTGATCGTAAAACAACCACTGAATCTGACAGAAACACTTGGCAGCTATGACGTACTCGTTATCGCTCATGGTGGTGGTATCTCTGGTCAAGCAGGCGCAATCCGCCACGGTATTTCCCGTGCTCTGTTGAAAGCAGACCCAGAATTCCGTCCAGCTTTGAAAAAAGCAGGATTCTTGACTCGTGACCCACGTATGAAAGAACGTAAAAAATACGGCCTCAAAGCCGCTCGTCGTGCTCCACAGTTCTCGAAACGTTAATATTTCGAATACAGAAGAACCTTTTCCTTATGGAAAGGGTTCTTTTTTATTTAGATTATTTGCTGCTCATTAACCACATGTGGATAAATGGATCTGCACTAGAGTTTTATGGCTTCATCTGCTCTGCGATACATAAATAAGCGCATATACTGTCTGGAATACGTAAGTTATCCACGATGTTACTAAAGTAGGTATAGTTATGCACAAATATAGTTTGCTATTTTAACACGGTTTATCCTGTAATGTTCACAACCTGTGACTAATTAAAAAGATTAGAGAATTTTTTTTGTTTTCCCAATTTGATAAAAGCTTATATATCTTCTGGTTGAGCAATGGCTATTCTATCCTGTGTAGCTTTTTTGGTGACGTCCAGGATACAGCAAGGGATACATCGTTTAGCTTATGCGTACTAGCTGTAAAGCAATCTCTAGCCTACTACTGCCCATCTCCTCGGCTACCGTATTGCAGCGATGATGAGGAGTTTTTCTAACCATTGAGAACGAGCCTATAATAGGGCTCCAGTTACGTTAAGGGCTTATTTGTGCCCCAATGTATTAATTCCTCTTCAAGGGCTGCTGTGAGCGCTATAGGAGTGGATAGAGGCTTATTAGCGATTTGGGTGCCATTTCTTTTTAATATTCCTTAATAAAAGTACGATTAGTGTCAGAGCTGGTTTACCTTGAGCTGATGCCGGCCACGTACGCTTCATCTTTGAATGAAAATGGAAATAAGATGTTCGATCCCTAAATATATCTCCTCGTACAAATTCAAGGATAATCATGGATCTATGGAACGACGCTTTTATCCTCAGCTATTTTCATCTGATCATAATAATCAAATCTAGTCAGGAATACGATGGCAACCGCGTAGCGGATATATCTTTGGCACTGGTGGAGTAGAGAAAGCATCTTCATTGACCTAAAATATTTACGTCCAGGCATACCCTCTGCTATAAATAGTTACTTTTAGTTATGAAGCAACCTAAGGACAATTTTCAAACGTATGATATAAGAATATTTTATATAAAGCCAATGAACTTGATTGGATATGCAGGAGAGCGTTAAAGAATGCTGACAGAACAACGTTCCTGCATCATGCGAGAGAATAAATGTTTACAGTATGACGATTTTGCTTGGATTGACAATGGATATGAAAGTTTTATACTGTACTTAATCTTATTAGTTTAGTTGGCTTTGAAGCATCACTTATTTATGAATCTTCATATGGAGGCGCATTGATAATGAATTTATTGGAGAAAGAAGCGTTGATTAGAGTCAAGGCAAGTGAACTGGAAGAGGCTACGCCTGAAGAAATTATCAAGTATGCAGTTCATACATTTCCCAACCTTACCTTTGCTTGTAGCTTCGGAGCAGAAGATGTAGTACTAGTAGATATGCTTCAAAGAATTAGCCCTTCTACCGATATTTTTTATTTAGATACCGACTTTCATTTTCAAGAAACTTACGATACACGAGATCAGATGAAAGCTAGATACAATTTGGATTTTGTTAGAGTCTCTCCCTTAATCACTCCAGAAGAGCAAGCTGCGGAGCATGGAGAGGAGCTGTGGAAATCAAATCCTAATGCATGCTGTGGTATACGCAAAGTTGAGCCGCTGACACGCATTCTGTCTCAATACGATGCATGGATTACCGGTATTCGCCGCGATCAGGCTCCTACGCGTGCGAATGCAAAAAAGGTAGAGTATGATGAAAAGTTTGGTCTCGTTAAATTTAACCCCTTGGCGAGCTGGACTTCCGAGGACGTATGGAACTATATTCGTACTCATGAAGTATTGTATAATCCATTGCATGACCGTAATTTCCCCAGTATTGGCTGTGAGCAATGCACACGTGAAGTCCTGCCAGGTGAAGATCCACGTGCTGGTCGTTGGTCAGGGAATGAGAAAACGGAGTGTGGGCTCCATCAATAAAATTGGTATATAGGTAGCGCTGAGACTTTATTTATGATATAGAAAGGAAGTGCATTATGACTGCAATTCTTCCGCATGGCGGAACGCTCGTTGACAGAAATATTAGAGGACCGGAGCAAGAAGCACTCTTGCAGGCTGCAGGTGAATTGTTTCCTATCCCTGTAAACCCATGGACGATTTCTGATCTGGATTTGATTGGAGTAGGTGCCTTCTCTCCATTGACTGGATTTATGAATGAGTCGGATTATCGTTCGGTGGTAACGGATATGCGTCTTGCTGATGGTACAGTCTGGAGTATTCCCATTACTCTTGCAGTAGTAGAAACCATAGCCAGTGAACTGAAACTAGGTCAACAGGTGGCTTTGGTGGGGGAAACAGATGGTATCATCTATGCTGTACTTGATATTGAGAGTATTTATCAGGTTGACCAGGCAGAGGAAGCCAGATGTGTATTCAAGACGGATGACCCGGCCCATCCTGGCGTAAACAAATTGTTAGATCGACCTGCTACCTATGTAGGTGGAACGGTGCAAGTGCTGAATCCACCAGAACCTACACAATTTAGCGAATTTTATTACACGCCAGCACAGACACGTAGCCTTTTTGCTGAAAAGGGATGGAAGACAGTGGTCGGTTTTCAAACACGAAATCCGGTACACCGGGCACATGAGTACATCCAAAAAAGCGCGATGGAAATTGTGGATGCTTTATTTCTAAATCCTCTCGTTGGAGAGACCAAGTCAGATGACGTTCCAGCAAATGTGCGTATGAAGAGCTATCTGGTGTTGCTGGACAACTATTATCCGGCTGATCGAGCCTTACTGGGGGTCTTTCCTGCCGCCATGCGATACGCTGGTCCTAGAGAGGCCATTTTCCATGCTATTGTGCGAAAGAACTTTGGTTGCACCCATTTTATTGTCGGAAGAGATCATGCCGGTGTAGGGGATTATTACGGTACCTATGAAGCGCAGGAAATTTTCAAGCACTTTACACCTGAAGAGCTTGGGATTACCCCGTTGTTTTTTGAACACAGCTTTTACTGCACCCAATGTGGAAATATGGCCTCAAGCAAAACATGCCCACATCCTAAGGAGCACCATTTGACGCTCTCCGGCACCAAAGTGAGGGAATTGTTGCGCTCTGGGGTTTGTCCGCCACCTGAATTTACACGACCTGAGGTCGCTCAAGTGCTGATTGAAGGTATGAAAGAATATGTTCATGCCTGAGTTGTACTAACTACACGCCTCGTCCCATATAGATTATTAGTATCTGTATAGGACGGAGGCGTTTTGTTATGCAAAAAAACAATCGTAAAAAAGAGGTCACACTGTGGATTCGCTATCGGACGCTGCAAAAAATGCTGTTAGGCTGTTGTCTCGCTGTTCTATTTATCATGCTGACATTGTATGAGATACCTGCCTCGAGAGCGTGGATTCATTGGAGTCTACCGCTTGCTGGTAAGGTAATTGCTATAGATGCCGGACACGGAGGGCCTGATGGAGGAGCGGTTAGCAAAGAGGGGGTCATTGAAAAGGATATTAATTTGGCGATCGCTTTTTATTTGCGGGATTATTTGCAGCAAGCAGGAGCTGTTGTCGTCATGACACGTGAGGATGATCGCGATCTGGCGCAGCAAGAAACAAAAGGCTATTCCAGAAGAAAAACGGAGGATTTAAAGCAACGGGTACGTATGATTGAGGAGCAGAAAGCGGACCTCTTCTTAAGTATTCATATGAACAGTATCCCGTCGAGCCGTTGGAGTGGAGCCCAGACCTTTTTCGTACCTAATCATGCAGATAACGAGAATTTGGCGTCCTTAATTCAGGAAGAAATCAAGCGCAACTTGGAAAATACGGACAGAGTGGCTAAAACCGTAAACACGGTCTATTTATTAAAAGCACTCAAAATGCCGGCAGCTCTTGTAGAAGTCGGATTTTTGTCCCATCCAGAGGAAGCCAGACGACTCAGTGACGAGAACTATCAGAGACAAGTGGCTGCATCTATATATAAAGGGATTTTGCGTTACAGTGCCGGGGAAAAGGGAACCTCATCAGCACCTGAAGTCAGATAGTGGTATACTGTAAGTGTTTACCACTACGTAAATCAATAAAGCAGAGGTGCTGATTATTCATGCAATCGAGAGAGCAAGTTATAGAGCTACTTCAGCAAGTGCGAGAGCCTCAAACGGGACGCCGTTTGGTTGATCTCCATTTTATTCGGGATGTGGTTGTTAAAGAGGATCGGGTATCATTGACTGCTATTGCCCTGGATAGCCAGGAAGAGACGCGGACAGAACTGGATCGGGAAATCCGGCAGACGTTAGAAAAGGCAGGATTAAGTCACGTTCATATTCGTATTCGTGAGGCATCTGAGTCTGAAAAGTCAGCTATTCAAAATGGAGAGGATACCGAGGAGGTAGCTGATCCGGTATTGACCAAAGGACATGCTGTCGGTATGGAAGAACATGAGCTACTTAACCCAGCATCTGGCGTACGATTTATTGCCATTGCAAGCGGAAAAGGTGGTGTCGGGAAATCGACAGTAGCTGTGAATTTGGCGGCAGCTCTAGCCAGACAGGGTAAGCGAGTGGGATTAATTGATGCTGATATCTATGGATTCAGTGTGCCGGATATGATCGGGGTAGAGGACGTACCTTCTGTCGAAGATGGTATCATTCAGCCAGTGGAACGATTTGGTATCAAAATCATGTCCATGGGCTTCTTTGTTAGAGAAAACAATCCCGTTATTTGGAGAGGTCCCATGCTGGGAAGAATGCTTAGACAGTTTTTTAGTGATGTCGAATGGGGCAAGCTGGACTATATGATACTCGATTTACCGCCAGGTACTGGTGATGTAGCGCTTGACGTACATCAAATGATCCCGCAGAGTGAAGAAATCATTGTCACTACTCCGCATGCGACGGCAGCTTTTGTAGCTGCACGTGCAGGGGCAATGGCCCTTCAAACGGATCATAAGGTTATAGGAGTGGTGGAGAACATGTCCTATTATGTGTCCTCCACGGGAGAAAAAGACTATGTTTTTGGACGGGGAGGCGGGGCGATGTTGGCAGATAACCTTCATACGAAACTTTTGGCACAAATTCCGCTGGGTATCCCAGATAATCATCCGTCAGAAGCTGATTTTTCTCCATCCGTATATAAATCGGAGTCGGCGACAGGAGCTATTTATGATGATATAGCCGCCCAAATTATGAGGTTGCACATGGAATCTAAATAATAAAAAAGGCTGGTTGTTGAACCAGCCTTTTTTTTACTGACCTCCTCCTTGCCCTCCTTCACTACCGCCTTGTTCTCCTTCACCCCCACCACCATCTTGTTTTTGATCCCCAGAGCCACCTTGCTCTCCGCCTTTTTTCTCAACCTTAGGTTGAAGTTCTTCTTGAACGACAGTTTTGAGTAAATTCATGACCTCAAGCCGAAACATCGGATTCTGCATAGCATCATGCATGACTGTCATAGATTGTTTGCGATATTCGGGGGTTTTAGTTAAGTCCATGTACATCTTGGTTAGTTCAGGCGATTTTAGCATCGCTTCAATTGATTTTTGGTAAGAAGGGTCTTTTATAAGCTGCATATGAAGCTGTTTGCTTTGACTGTTGATGGCTTTGGCAAATTCTCCGGCAAAACGCGGATCAGTCATAATTTTTTCGATTTCTTTTTTATATTCAGGTGAGATTAAAGTATCTTTTACTGCGATTTTCATCTGTTCAGCAGATTGCGTGGGCATAAGCATTTTCATTCCCATGCTGCCCCCAGCTCCACCTCCTCCACCACTTTGACCGGATTGTCCCTCTTTTTCCCCGGTTAAGGCTTCTTCTACGGCTTTTTTTCCATCATCACTTTTCAAGATATCGACAACCATCGTTTTCATCTCTTTATAACTGGTCTGGGGAGGTGCAGAACCCTGATCCGAGCCGCAGCCGCTCAGTGCAACGCCCAGCACGCATACCATGCTAACAAATCGCAAACGAGTCCAATTCATGGCCGTATTCCTCCTTTATCATGAATGTGGATAGTATGCGGATGATTGGGGAGAAATATGTCGAGTTGTTTTTGGTTTTTAGCTGAGAACGATGTAAAATAACTCCTTAAAGACCCAGAGCTTGATCGCGAACCTCTTTACCTTTTACTGTACCCTGTTGAAGCAGTTCGGATACAGTCACGAATTCATAGCCTTGTGCCCGCAACTTGTCGATAATGATGGGCAACGCTTCATGAGTTTGTTTGCAAGAATCACTGGCATGAAGAAGGACGATATCACCGGGATGAGCTTTATTTACAACACGGTCGATGATGACCTGCGTACCAGGGTTTTTCCAGTCCAGGGAGTCAGTATCCCATTGAATGGTTTTGTAGCCTAAAGTGCTGGCAACTTGAAGTACCCTTTTGTCAAAGTCACCATTAGGCATGCGGATTAACTTCGGGGATTGTCCAGTCAGCTCGGTTAATGTGGTATGAGCCGTTGAAATCTGTTTACGAATCTCTTCATCGCTTAAGCTGCTATAATTTTCGTGTTTATGGCCATGACTGCCAATCTCAAATCCGCTTTCTTTAATTTGATTCACGAGTTCTGGATGTGTTTTGCTCCAAGGGGCAGAAAGAAAAAAGGTGGACTTGGTCACTTTTTTATCTTCGAGAACCTTTAAAATGGGAGCAGTACGCTTATCCCCCCAGCTAATGTCGAAGGTGAGAGCGATCAGCTTTTTATCCGTTGGTACACTGTAAATGGCAGTTGGCGCTTCCTCGGAAAAGACCGTAACATTATCGGTTTCTACATAAATGACTCCAGCAGTAAAGATGGCCGCTGCTATTACGATCAAGAATCGTTTGATTTTTTTGCCGTTCAATACATAGAAAAAAGAATTCATGGTTAATGCCCCTTTCATCCTAGAAGTGCTTGTTTACTTAAAGCTATGCCAGGGGTTGTCAATTATTCCATTGGACCAATAGGAGGCATCAACAAATGGGACTAAAAGCATTTTTTTATGATTTACGCACGACAAGACGGCTAATTTTGATCGCTGCACTTTTTTTCTGCGCAAGTATTGTAGTGGGATGGTTAAGTACAGGTGTTATTCAGGCTATGTTGGCACAACAAATGGAGGGACTGGGGGGAGTGGTGCAACGATTGCAGAACTCTGAGCATCCACAATGGAGTTTTTTTGTGTTTATCTTTTTCAATAATGCAATTAAATGCGTGCTGGTTATATATACCGGGGCTCTTTTTGGAATCGTACCGTTTATATTTTTGATTGTGAACGGAATGGTTTTAGGTTTCGTAGTACACCTGCAGACAGATATGGGAAGAAGTATGTATGAAATTGTCGTAAAAGGATTATTGCCTCATGGTGTGATTGAATTGCCTGTTTTAATTATCGCCTGTGCCTTCGGATTGAAGTTTGGAGTCAATATAATATCTACCCTAGGTACAAGCATAGGACTAAAACGCAAAGGTACTGGCCCATCGTGGGAGTTTTTTTTGAAACAAACGTTGACCGTGTCAATATGGTCTGTCATCTTTCTGTTTATAGCAGCTGCGATTGAGAGCGGCATAACTTATCGTTTATTGTCGCATTAAAATAATATGGCCAATTATTTATATATTTCCCGAAAATTGAACATAACAAAGGGGAGAGCGTAAACAAAAACATTAAAGATACTTGGAGTAAGTTTGAAACCTTAGCAGTTGAGTTTAAAAACAGGTAAAGTTTGGAACAATTAATTGGGCAAATATAAGTACTATATAATCTGCTGATAAGGGAGTATGGTCATATGTTGGGAATGCTGTTTAACGAAAAAGAATGCAAGGAACTTGACTATGTTCTTCGTAAGGAACTAGATGAAATGCTGCTTGATATGAGCGATACCCGATTGGACCAGGATATCCGTTATGCTATAGCACTTCGATATAAAACAGTTTTCCGCATGTATGCCCGTTTTGCACCCGCTAAGGAACTATCCAAATATGCACGCAGAGGCCGTGTCCCGCAAACCAAACAATGATAAGATAAAGCAGAACTATATCAGACCGAGATATCAGGAAGTAAATATACTTTCTGATATCAAAAAAAAGTATTGACTCTATTCAATATTCATGTTAAATTAATTTTCGTTCCTTTTTGAAGGATTTGCTCGAAAAAAGAATTAAAAAAACTCTTGCAAAATTCAAAAAGAGATGATATATTATAAAAGTCGCCGCTGAGATGCGGTGGTGAAACAAAGTGAGATATAATGAAGGTTTGATCTTTGAAAACTGAACAACGAGTGAGTAAATGATTTTGTTCGCAAAATCAAACAAAGAGATATTTTATCTCGTCAGTTTCAACATGAGCTAATCGCTCTTTCTATAAACCAACTTCGGTTGGTCTTTAATGGAGAGTTTGATCCTGGCTCAGGACGAACGCTGGCGGCGTGCCTAATACATGCAAGTCGAGCGAGGTTATTTAGAAGCTTGCTTCTAAATAA
>NZ_JAOYTP010000018.1:0-24517 GCF_025846815.2 Paenibacillus sp. BT-177
TTGGTGGCGATAGCGGAGGGGTTCCACACGTACCCATCCCGAACACGACCGTTAAGCCCTCCAGCGCCGATGGTACTTGGACCGCAGGGTCCTGGGAGAGTAGGACGTTGCCAAGCAAATAATAGTATGGCTCTGCATAGTCGTACTCAGGTCGTCGAGAAAGCTTCGACGGCTTTTTTATTTTCCTATCATTCAACATAACGTCCTATAGGTATATAATGCGTATATGCAAATTTGTGATAGTTACGAAAAAAGGCTGTTCCATGACTTTTAAAGGTCAAAGGAACAGCCTTTTATAACTTAATTTCGTAGACATTTCGGAGGGGAATTTCATCTTGAGCCGATCTGTCGATTACAGCGAAACGAAGCACTGCTCCCATTGGTCAGTAATGGATGCTTTGTCAAGCTGTTCTCCAATGAGTGTGACATATCCCTGGCTCACCGGAAGTGCGGTGGGTTGCCATTCCAAGTGACTTCCTGAGAATTGCAGAAGCATTGTGCCCTCATATGGGAGCACACAATAACCTTTCGCTCGAAGAAGCGAGGAACCTAGCCCGGTCAGGAAGTCTTCTAATCGTTGCTTTTCTAATGGCCGAGGAGAATATTGATGCAGTGTTAAACTCTCCAGACGGGAAAAGGAAGGGGGACGGTTACGATCATGACTGTGGTTATGAGGATGTGCAGAGATCACTTTGAATGCGGTATTTTTGAAGGTACTGCTAGGTCTTTCATTATCTTTGGCGGGAATTGGGGTAGGCGTTGCTTCTGCATCGTTGGGCTGCACTTGTGCAGATGTATGTTGAAATACTTGTACAGGTTTCGGATCAACCAGTACGGAGGTCAGGACAGGTTCCAGCAGTGGTCCAAGGTCAACGCGGCTGTATTCAGTAGTTTGTAGCTTAGCTGTATTGTTGAGCTTGCGGATGTTCTTGACGACCTTAGCCACTTCACGGCTACTTGCGACATCCGTTTTGTTCACCACAATGAAGTCGGCGGAGCGAAGCTGTCCATGCAGAGTCCGAACCAGCTCCTTGTCTGCAGTAAAGCGGCTGTTGTATTCATGGAACAGCACAGCATCCACCACACTGATGCTGTGAACCAGATACAGCCGATCTGCCAGCAGTGGAGAACGAAGTTCCTCCAACACTTGCTCGGGGTTGGCTACTCCGGTGGTCTCCATGAAGATCACATCCGGCTTTTGGATGAGTAGGGTATGCAGTGCGCCAGCCAGCTCATTTCTTTTGCTGCAACAAATGCAGCCCTCTAGCAGTCCTTCCACTGTTACGTCAGGCATTTCCTCTGAAATAATAGCGCTGTCTACATCATATTCGCCCATTTCGTTCATTAAAACAGCAGCACGAAGGGGAATCTGGCGAGTATGGGCTAACAGCCGCAAAAGTAGCGTTGTTTTGCCGCTTCCAAGAAAACCACTGATTAATATAACAGGAACCTTGTTCATCATTTTTCCTCCTTGGTGGGTTTAGTTCGCTGCATTCAAGCGATCATAGGTTGCTACCGAGTCTGCCTGGGTATAGACATAAGGAGATTCTGGCTGCTTGACAGTCGTTATTTTATTGGATCGAATTTCAAGTACGGGTGTATTGCCCTTTTGCGTTGCATGCAGTGTTCCTTCAATAGTCACCCAGGTATCCTTGTCAAAGGATGGAGGGTTCTGGGATTGAACGATAATCCCGAATGGCATAGCATCGGCAGTACAGCACATAACGAGAAATCTTCCTACTGCAAATAGACCTTTACCCGGTAGGTTGTCGTCTTTATAGACAAAGCCAGTCACCTGTACCTTTTTTCCTTGAAAAGCGTGCTTATACAGTTCGATCGCTCCTATAGTTTCGGAGAAAATCTCCGGATGGATCTGTATAACGGGTTGCTGATACAGACGTTTCGCCAGCTCGGCGAACTCTACATTGTACTCATCCGGCGGAACGAACAGCTTATCCAGCGCTTCCTGACTCCATTTTCCCCTTAGTGGGAGCGAAGTTGGTGTGAAAGATGTAGTTGATACAAGGGAGGAGGCGGGTGTGTTCGTGGTTTGTATGTCTGTTTTTCGTCGGATATCCGGGTTGGGATAGGTGAAGGACATACCTTTTTTGGCTGCCATATCACTGCCAAGCGCCTGATTGGGCAGCAGTGAGCCGAATAGCAGCGGAATGAGCAGCATTCCATATACGAGTGTTTTTTTAAACCAGCTTTGCGGTAACGGATGCTCACAATCGCATACATCTTGACCATCCGGCCCTCCCACGATTACGTGCCATGCCATCGCCAAAGCGATGAACATAAGTGGCACAGGACAGAGTAAAAGCAGCTTTTGCATGTGCGGAGCCAAGTAGTAATGAAGTGCACTCGTGCGGTGTAATGTGATGATGTATACAGCTAATCCGATCATGAGCAAGGAGCGTATGCCATATTGGCAGCGGATGCTAAAGGTTGAATTCATGTTTGTATTTACCTCCCCAATAACCATTCAGCAGCTATAGAGCCGATCAGAACGAGTGAAATAATGAGCAAGCCCAAGATCACGACAAATTTGGTGCGAAAGGTGCTGAGTAGCATGAGTGTGCCTTTGAAATCAAGCATCGGGCCGAGTACTAGAAAGGCTGCCAGTGGACCCAGTGTAAAGGTATGCGAAAAAGCAGTAGCTACAAAGGCATCGGAGGTGGAGCACAGCGACAGCACATAGGCAAAGCCCATCATAAAGGCGTACGAGCCGGCCGTTCCATTGCTTAAGGAAAGCATTTCATCACGTGGGATAAAGGTTTGGATGCAAGCTGTCAATAATGCGCCGATAATGAGATATTTACTCATGTCCAAAAACTCATCGCCAGCATGTACAAAAAATCCTCGCCATGTGCGGTTATGCTGATGAATCTGATTGTTCTGCTTTTGCTGGTTAAAAGAGAGCAACGACCGTTTGAGCGGATGCACACGCACAAAGGCATATACGATCAATCCGATGGTCGCGGAAACGACAAAGGCCAAACCCATTCGAACGACAGTGACCTCAGGGTGGGAAGGGAAAGCCATCATCGTGGCAGCCAGTACTACGGGATTGATAATAGGTCCGCTTAAGATAAAAGTGATACCCATATAGGCAGGCATTCCCTTGAGCATTAATTGGCGAACGACAGGGATCATGCCGCACTCACAGATGGGAAACAGCATACCTAGCAAGGAGGCGAGCAGGACACCCGGCACACGATGCGCAGGCGCTATTTTGCGAATCCATGTCTCCGGTACAAGCCACTGCAAAAGGGATGAGATAAGTACACCGATCAGGAGAAACGGAACAGCCTCCAGAAAAATACCCATAAATACCGTCTTTAATGACTGCAGCTGCCCCATACCTAACAAACGAAGCCACTGAGGAGATAGCGTAATAAGCACAGGGATGAGAAAGGCAAAGGGAATCATAAAAGGCAGCATCTTCAACAGCGTACTGTTTTTCATTCCACATCTCCTTGGGAATAAGGATTCTTATCTACATCCTATGCCTGTGTTGGGACAATCATGCCGCAGGATTATGATTGAATCACCTCCTATATTGACAATTCAAAGCATGGCCATATATATTTATGTTTGTTAATAGTAATTATTACGATTAAAAATCGTCAAATGATTGCAAGAAGAAAACTTTTACGGTACGATCCATATTAGTGCTGTAAAGACAAGGAGGATTATATGATACCGATTGTTGTTTTATCCGGATTTTTGGGCAGCGGGAAAACAACTCTTCTTCAGCATGCGCTGGCTTACTACAAGGAGCAGGGTCTCAAGCCAGCTATTTTGATGAATGAGTTGGGTGATGTTAATCTGGACGGCAGTTTAGTGAACGACCAAGCCCCCATGAAGGAAATGCTCAGTGGCTGTATATGCTGTACCATTCGCGGGGATTTGGGCGTCGAGCTCATGAATCTTGCTGAGGAATATAAGCCGGATGTGATTATTGTAGAATGTACCGGAGTGGCTAATCCAATGGAGATTGTAGATGCAGTGACAGATGCCTCTATATATTCTTCTATGGTTTTACAATCTGTTATCACGGTCATGGACGCGCGTCAATTTCTGGATTTTTCCTTGGGTAGTGAGAGAAGCAAGTCGTTTCGTTTGATGCAGGATCAGCTACGATGTGCTTCCAAACTGATTATTAACAAGACTGATTTATTGGCTGCGGGAGAATTGCAGAAAGTACAGGCCTTTGTAAAAGAATTAAATCCTTATGCTTTGACTGTAAGCACGGAGCGGAGTGACGTAGATCCGGTTACCTTTTTCTCCATTCAAGGAGAGAAACGGATGGATGTTTCGCGGCAAAAGGAGTCCACAGTCGATATCGGGAAAGATCATCATGCGGAAAATCGTCTTCACACGTATGGTCATGATGACCATACAGACCATCATCCTCATGACTATCATGAGCCTGAGCATCACGACCATGACCACAAACACGGAGAGCATTATCATTCCTACGACCATGTAGTTGTTCATACGCATTTTTTTGGACAACCTGTGTCACGATTCGAGTTTGAACAGTTGTTCCGCAGTTTGCCTGCTGAAATTTACCGGGCCAAAGGAATTGTTCGGTTCTTGGAATCGGAGGGTCAGATGATGTTTCAATTTGCCTATCGTGAGCTGGAAATCATTCCGATCCGACCGCAAAAGCCAGTGAACGATGTAGCGGTTATTATGGGCGAGAATTTCTCTGCTTCTGAGATCGAGGAACGATTGAAAAGGCTGGAAGCGGCTGTAAAGCCACTGGCTAGTTCATGATTTCGAGAACAAGCAGCGATTATTCATCCAAGGCTAATTCTCGAGCTGATCTAGCAGGGAAGCCTCCATGGAGATTTACAACAATTCTGTTGCTGCTAACTGCTGTGCTGGTGCTGTCAGTTACACTCGCAGTCATGCTGGGACCTGTGGCTGTCGCTCCAGGGACAGTATGGCGAATTGCGCTGTCCCATCTGCCCTGGCTGGATCAGTGGGTACCCATGACATGGACCAAACCGGAGCAATATATCGTCTGGGAAATTCGCTTTCCGCGTGTGCTGCTAGGTGTTGTCGTGGGAGCAGGGCTTGCTGTTACCGGAGCGGCTATACAGGCATTAATTCGCAATTCGTTAGCGGACCCCTATATTCTAGGAGTCTCGTCGGGGGCTTCAGTGACAGCGACGTTAGTTATTGTGTTTGGAGCTTTTGGATTTTTGGGACGACTTGCACTGCCCCTATCTGCTTTTATAGGCTCCTTAGCTGCAATGCTCATGGTGTTCGCGTTGGCTCGTGTGGCCGGGCGTATATCGACGCCCCGCTTGCTATTGGCAGGGGTAGCGGTATCTATGATGCTGTCGGCTGTGACTAGCTTTATCGTTACGATGGCTCCGAATGAAAAAGGCATCCGTGACGCGATGTATTGGATGATGGGAAGTCTGGCAGGCGCTCAATGGGATACGCTTTTTATTCCAAGCCTCATTATAACCGTTGGAACGGCCGTCCTTTTAACCCGATACCGTTCACTGAATGCTTTGCTAACGGGGGAAAAAGCCGCCGTAACGCTCGGTGTGAACGTGCAGGCGTTCCGTGTATTATTGGTTGTTGTCGCTTCCCTTTTAACCGGGGCAGTCGTATCAGTTAGTGGCTCAATTGGCTTTGTCGGGCTTATGATTCCACACATCGTTAGGCTAATAGTGGGATCGGATCATCGACGTGTCCTGCCTGTCAGCCTGCTTCTGGGAGCTATCTTTGTCGTGTGGGCAGACGTATGTGCCCGGCTCGTGCTTGCTCCGCAGGAACTGCCGATTGGTATTGTAACAGCTGTGTGCGGGGGACCCTTTTTTGTATGGCTGCTGCGGCGCAGCTCCTACTCGTTTGGAGGCGAAAAATGAATATAGAAGTCGAATGCGTGACCTTCAGTATTCACGATAAACGATTGATCGACGGTATCAGTCTCCAGGTGAGAACGGGAGAGCTGGTCGGGCTGATAGGTCCCAATGGCAGCGGCAAATCGACGTTGCTTAAGAATATGTATCGTGTGTTAAGACCTGATAGTGGTTTGGTGACGCTGGATGGCCAGGATTTACTACGGATGAAGTACAAAGAGACGGCACGACAAATGGCAGTGGTAAGTCAGGATGCGCCCCAAACGTTTGATTTTTCAGTACGGGACATCGTCCTGATGGGCCGCCATCCTCATAAGAGGCTTCTGGAAGCAGATACCATCTTCGATCATGAACTGGTTGAGCAGGCGCTGGAGCGGGTAGGCATGAATGCTCAAGCGGATCAGGGGTTTGCTACCCTGTCGGGCGGTGAAAAGCAACGGGTATTGATCGCCAGAGCTTTGGCCGGGCAGGCAAAATTTCTCATTTTAGACGAGCCGACGAATCATCTCGATATCCGGTATCAGCTGCAAATTCTCGATTTGGTCAAAACACTTCAGATCACTGCTTTAGCTGCACTGCATGATTTAAATTTGGCGGCATGTTATTGTGACCGATTGTATGTATTAAAAGAAGGCAAGGTGGTGGCCTCCGGCATAACAGAAAATGTGCTTCAGCCTGACCTGCTACGCAGTGTATTCGGGGTGGAAACAGAAATTCGCATTCATCCGAAGACCGGGAAACCGAGTATTACCTTTTTACCGGATTCTCTCAGAGGTGGAGCCGTCCACGACATTAACAGAACAAATGGTGATCCGATGAAGTCAGTTAAACTGTGAATGATAGAGGAGACGGTACATATGAATAAATATAGCAAACCCGCATTGCCGCTGGTTATGCTTGCTTTGGCGATGATGCTGTTGTTATCGGCCTGCACAGCAGGAAACACGGCTCAAACCACAAATTCATCTGCAAACGGGCAGCAACCTGATGCATCGCAATCAACGGCCCAAGAGAAGGCAGTAGAGATTGAGAATATGGGTGTAAAAATGGTATTTCCCGAAGCGCCCAAACGCGCGGTTACATTGAACCAGCATGCGACAGAAGTTATGCTGGCCCTTGGGCTGGAATCTTCTATGGTAGGAACTGCATATTTGGATGATCAGATTTTGCCTAAATATAAGAATCAATATGATAAAATCCCGGTTCTGGCCAAACAATATCCGTCCAAAGAGGTGTTTATGGCTGCTGCACCGGATTTTGCCTACGCGGGCTGGAAGAGTGCCTTTAATGATAAAAATCTGGGTTCCCGTGAGGAGCTTGCCCAACAGGGCGTGCAAACCTATGTACAGGAATCCTCCAATAAGCCGGGTCCTATACTAGAAGATGTATATCGGGATATACTAAATATTGGACGTATTTTCCGGGTTGAGGAGCGCGCAGAAAAACTTGTAAATGACATTCGTGCACAAGTGCAGTCCATTCAGACTCAAATTGGTACGGTTGAACGGGCACCCAAGGTTTTTGTCTATGACAGCGGCGAAGACAAGCCATTTACGGCTGCCAACAATTATCTGACGTCTTTGATTACAAGTGTGAAGGCAAAAAATATTTTTGATGATATCGACAAAAGTTTTACGGAAGTAAGCTGGGAAGAGGTCGTAAACCGCAACCCTGATGTTATTATTATTCTCGACTACGGAGATACTTCACTGGCTGATAAAGAAAAGCTGCTGTTGAGCAAGCCTGCACTAGCTGGTGTCGAAGCGATCAAAAACAAACGGTTTGTGGTGTTGCCTCTATCCGCAGCAGCTGAAGGCGTGCGTGCTCCGATTGCACTGAAAACCTTGGCTGTAGGCTTGTACCCGGACAAAGTGAAATAAACAAACAAAAGAGTTGCCAAAACATTGACGAACCTTGCCTAAACTGTTAAACTTGCTAATGCGTAAAGGTTACGTTTATCAAGCGCTTATTTTTTTATTACCAAATCGTAATAATTACGGTAGATGGTTTAATGATCATAAACGACCTGGAGAATCTGCGCTATGATGACCGCTCAGATGGCTCCAGGCTTTTTAAAGGAAAAGGAGATTTGTATCATGTTATTGGCCTCATTGGAACAGGTCACATTTGGCTACGGAGATGTTCCTAACTTGGTGGATGCCAATGTTGAAATTTTTTCCGGAGAATTTGTGGCTATTACCGGACCGAATGGTGCTTCTAAATCGACGATGCTCAAATTGCTGCTCGGTTTACTTCAGCCTTGGAAGGGCAAAGTGTTTATGTCCGACCGTACAGGTGAAGGCAAAAAGCTCGTTGTCGGATTTGTATCACAACAAATTGCTGCCTTCAATGGAGGGTTTCCAAGTACCATTCTGGAATTTGTCCGTTCGGGTAGATACACTCATGGCTCTTGGCTGCGCCGGATGCGGGCTGAGGATCATGATCTGACAGAACAGGCGCTTCGTCAGGTAGGGATGTGGGATTTACGGCATCGCAAAATCGGCGAATTGTCTGGTGGACAGAAGCAACGTATTTGTGTGGCAAGGGCACTTGCTCAGGAATCGGATTTGCTCATTTTGGATGAGCCTACGACCGGAATGGATCAGGAAAGCCGACATCACTTCTAC
This sequence comes from Paenibacillus sp. BT-177, assembly GCF_025846815.2. Lineage (NCBI taxonomy): Bacteria > Bacillati > Bacillota > Bacilli > Caryophanales > Paenibacillaceae > Paenibacillus > Paenibacillus sp. BT-177. The sequence goes on from NZ_JAOYTP010000018.1 coordinate 8,516, forward strand.
GATCTGATGAATCAACAGGTTAAGGAATATGGAAGAACCGTAGTCATGGTTACACATGGACTATCGGAAGTGCAACATTATTTGGATCGTATTATTGAGCTTGAAAGGAAGGAAGATGGCGGATGGAAATGCTGCACTACGACTTCATGCAGCGGGCATTTTGTGCCGGTGGGGTAATTGCACTGCTGGCCTCGGTGCTTGGAGTTTACCTGATGCTACGGCGCCAGGCTCTCATGGCGGACATGCTATCGCATGTATCGCTGGCAGGGGTGGCAGCAGGTGCCTATTTAGGGATTAACCCGACGATAACTGGATTTATTGTTGCCGTGATCGGCGCGATTATTGTTGAATACGTCCGCAGGTCTTATAAAACATATAGTGAGATTTCTGTGGCTATTATAATGGTAGGCGGCCTCTCGACGGCTGTTATTTTAATGAATCTGAATCAGAGCATCAACAAAGGCTTTTCCGCTTATTTGTTTGGTTCGGTAGTAGCCGTCAATCAGACAGAGCTGATGTTAATGATCGTTGTGGCTGTCATCGGTGGTATTTTCTTTTTTGTGTTCCGACGCCCTTTGTATCAGATTACCTTTGATGAAGAAACGGCAAAGACCAATGGTCTTCCTGTCAAGTCTATCTCGTTTGCGTTTAGTATTTTAACAGGGATGATTGTAGCTGCAGCCATGCCGATTGTCGGTGTGCTGCTCGTCTCCTCATTAATCGTACTGCCTGCTGCCCTGGCGATTCGAATTGCACCGAGCTTTGCGGCAGCTATCTGGATATCCATGATCACCGCATTGATCGGCGTATTTATGGGATTAACCGCATCATATGAACTCAGCACACCCCCAGGGGGGACGATTGCTATGGTGCTATTATTATTCCTGATCGTAGGAGCTAGTATTCAAAAGCTGGTCCGTAAGCTTGGCAAGCAACAGGCTTCACGACGTAAGAATACGGCAGGTCAGTGAGCTTATAAAAAACTAAAACATAAGGAGTTATGAATATGAATACATGGTTCAAAAAATCATTTGTATTGTCTGCGGGGCTAGCACTTATTTTGGCCGGTTGCGGAGCTAAATCTGATAATGCAGCCACGAATGCATCCCAAACCGAACCTAATACGGCACAAACAGCGGACAGTGGTAAAAAACTGAATGTGGTCACCACTTTTTATCCAATGTATGAATTTACCAAGCAAGTTGCCGGAGATCATGCTAACGTAGCTGCGTTGATTCCTGCCGGTGCTGAGCCGCATGACTGGGAGCCAAGCGCCAAGGATATGGCACAGGTTAAGGATGCTGATGTATTTGTTTATAACGGGATCGTCGAAGGTTGGGCAGAACAGGCTTTGAGTAGTGCATCGAATGATAAGCGTGTAGTAGTGGAAGCAAGCAAAGGGTTGAACCTGATGGAAGGATCTGCTGAGGAAGAAGAAGGAGAAGAAGCACACGCAGAGGAAGGCCATGATCACGATCATGTGCTGGACCCTCATGTATGGCTTGATCCGGTCTTAGCTCAAAAAGAAGTAGAAGCTATAGAAGCAGGGCTTGTAAAAGCCGATCCTGCAAACCAAGCAGACTATGAGAAAAACGCTGATGCTTATATCGCTAAGCTGAAAGAACTGGATAACGAGTTCAAAACGGGTCTGAAAGATGTAAAACGTAAAGACTTTATTACGCAGCATGCTGCTTTTAGCTATTTGGCGAAGCAATATGGTCTGACCCAAGTACCCATTGCTGGTTTATCTCCAGAGCAAGAGCCTACACCGGACAAATTGGCAGGTATTATCAAGTTTGCTAAAGAAAATAATGTAAAGACAATTTTCTTTGAAACATTGGTTGATCCGAAGGTTGCCGAGACCGTAGCTACGGAAATTGGTTCGAAAACGGATGTGCTGAATCCGCTTGAAGGGTTGACAGATGAAGACAAGCAGAAGAATCTAGATTACCTGGGTGTAATGAAAAACAACCTGGAGGCTTTGAAAAAAGCTCTGAATGAATAAGCGAACTTTAAACGAATAGTTTAAAAAAAGACGTCGGCATAATAGCGGCGTCTTTTTTTATGCCTGTTTAAGGAGTCGATCCAATGATTCTTCTCACTTTTAAATTCGCCTGCATAGTGCTAAGGGTTCACTGTATACCTAGTACTTTGTAATCTTCATACTATAGAGATGATTTACATCATTGCGAAACGTTTTTATTGAAATTAATGCTGTAGTAGCTAGTTTTAAATTCTTTTTATAATTCAATGGTAGCGTTTTTCTTTTTACAGATTCTTTCTATTAATATAACTAGTTTTTTCACCGATATTGAAGTTTGGGCGTGCATTTCATAAGACAACGGATTGGAGAGGTTAACTTGGCAACAGTTATAATAGTGGATGATTCTTTATTTATGCGTTCTGTGCTTAAGGATATTCTGTTGGATTTAGGTCACTCTGTTATTGCAGAAGCGGAAAATGGGTATGATGCAGTTTTGAAATATGCACACTTTCGACCAGATTTAATCACCATGGATATTAATATGCCTAAAATGGATGGGCTTGAGGCTGTTAAAAAGATTGTAGAGCTTGATCCTAAAGCTAACATCTTAATGTGTTCTGCTTTGGGTCAGCAGGAAGCCATTATACAAGCATTTAAGGCAGGAGCAAAAGATTTTATTGTTAAGCCATTTGAGATGGAAAGGGTCGTGAATGCAGTCACAAAAATGCTGGATAATTAATGAATCAAGCTTTTAATACATAATACTGAACATGTTGAAGCGGGAGTTCCATACTTATTTTTCACGAATATGGAGATGAATAGGATGAGCAATCGAGTATTGTCTCAAAAAGTATTTATAGATGAACTGATCGCTACGATCAAGAGTGGGGGGCTTGTTCCTGTAAATTATGAACACCTCATCAGTGAACAAAGGGGAAAAATGGATGCTCTAAACAATGAACTCACCGTTCGTATAGAGGCATTAGAGACAGATTTAATCTCTGCTTCGACATTTTCCATTCCGTTTGCCAATGGTGAAATTATGTTTCTTGCTCGTTATATTGTACTCATTGGGGATTATACCGAGGGTTACTTTGTATTTTATCGAGCAGAAGACTGCGAAAGTCCAGAAGAATATCAATTTTTAACAAGCTCTTATCAACTTCCACATGTATTGCTCGAATTATCTCACACTTTAAAGGAGCATGGTACTAATGAGCCACTTAATATTTTGACTTATTGGAATGGCCCTGTGTATCCGCTGAAAGATTTGAATAAAGAGGATATTAAGCTGTCCACCTACGAGTTTTAAATCCCTTGAGAGAGGCCACTCCCTCAGGGGATTTTTTTACATTGATAATCAAACGCATGTTCGCATATAATACAAACAAACGTTCTGATGAGGAGTGAAGGATGATGCTGGAGAAATATGTGGGACAGATCGTGGAAATCGTGTATATGGACCGAAAGGGCAAACTGTCTCATCGGCAGATAGAAGTGCATCGTGTGCAGAATGGTTTGATCCGGGCCACCTGTTTGCAAACTGGTCAGCCACGTGTTTTTCGATTAGATCATGTATTGGCATGGCATCCGGTAACCAGAACAGCATAGGAGGGGCTTACGATGGGAAAAAAGCTTGAAGGAAATGGCATATGGGAAAGCTCGCGTATGATTTTGCCTGAGCATCGGGAGGCATATGTAAGACTGATGAAGGAGCAGGGAAGACGCGGCAAGCCGACACTGGACGATCAGGAGATACAGCAGATTGAACAGGCCATTATCGTATCCTATAACGAACGGAAGCCTATTACACTAAGAGTGTTTAATCCGTTTGATGATGAGGAGCTGCGCGGACTGGTTACAGTGATTAACACAAGTCGGCGAGAAGTGAAGCTATCTCGTGGGGAAGAGGATTTTAGCTGGATTAAGTTGGAGGAAATTATCGAGGCGGATATCTAAAAATGGTCGGACTCAGAGTTTTTTTACATGGGTTCTATCGTTTTTTATAATTAAGATTGTAGCTCAGTGAATCCAGATTTACAATAAAACTGTAACTACAAAGGGGGAGTCAATTTGAAAATAAGTAAACATAATGCTGAACATTATATATGGGGAGAACAATGTGATGGTTGGCGCTTGGTGAAAAATGATGATTTGAGTATTATTCATGAGCGCATGCCGGGAAATACACATGAAGTCAGACATTATCATCATCATGCGCGCCAATTTTTCTTTATTTTATCAGGTGCAGCGGTACTTGAAGTGGATGGTGAACGCATCCAATTAGGATCTCAGGAAGGGTGTGAGGTTCCTCCTATGGTGCCTCATCAAATGTTTAATGAAACGAGTGAGGATGTTGAATTTTTGGTTATCTCTCAGCCTGCGAGCAGAGGCGACCGGGTTCTGACCGAAAACTAATATTAGGAGACAGCAGATTCCAAACGTATATAGGTCAAATAATGTTAGAGTATAAAAAACCAGGCTAGCACATGTAAATCAAGTGCCCGACTGGTTTTTTTCTTTAATAGATGCCCGTTGCATCTGCAGGGAGAGCTTTTACGTGATAAAGATAGTTTGTTACACGTTGATCGTCCTCAATCGGGTATCTATAACCATAATGGTTCGCCACCTTCTGGGCAACTTCTCTAAATAAATTACCCATGATAAAAAGAGACTGCCACATATGTTCATAATCTGCATCCGCAAATGTTTGGATGTAGGCCGTCCAATGTTCAGGCTCAAGGTGCTTCTCGAAATATTTTCCCTGCTTACCTGGATCTGCCGTGAAGTCGGTTTGTATACCCATATGCCATTCCAGCATGAAGTGAAGCGCATCTCTTACAGGTCGATCTAACATGAATTTGGCATAGGGAAGCTCATGCCGCCATAGTCCTTTAGCCACATAAGTACTGACCCACCAGAACTCATTGCAGGAATCTGCATAGGTTTGGGCGGTTGGAGGGACTGTCTTATAATCTTGAAGATTTGGCGGTGGAAAAGGCTTCACCAGTCCGTCTTTATCTAGGAGCAGTACACTTAAGCTGTCTCGAGGCCAATTGTCGATGTTAGCCACAGGGCAGAGGGTAAGATCTATGCGATTGCCATCCGTAAATAACATAAGAAAAGCAAAGCGATCACGGGACGTCACAGTAGGCTCCGCATGTTCATCGGGCGTCTGCATAATGATCAATTCTCCAAAGTGGTGAATCCAGCCACGTTCCTGAATAAAGCTGTCCATGGAAGATACGAGAAAGACGATGTCATAATCCTGAAAAATATCTCGTTGAGCATGTGGATTGGCGCGTGAACCATTCATAATCACAGCACGTACTCGTTCGTCCTCTTGAGCAAATTGGAGAATGGTATGCAGCATCTCTTGTTCACTTCTCACTATAGTCGTCTCCACAAGCGGTATCGAAAGGAAAAAAACGTAGACAAGACAGCAGTAGAAATAAAGGCCACCAGTTCAAGGATCATCAAGAAAAACGACCTCCTGTAAGTTCTTTTATCTGGGAAAAGTATCCTATCCTTACAATAGCCTATCCATGGAAGCCATTCAACTGTATGGGAGAGGTATGTTCATCACCGAATGTACACTTGACCGAATTGTATGTTTTATCCATAATGAAGCGAGGCATCAAGTACAGACCATCTTAGAGCCTAATCCTCTAATACGTTTAAAGGAGTGATGATGTTTGAAAACGAACAAACAAATCAAAAAGCTTATGAGAGGTTTATGTATTTAGAAGAATAAGAATCTCTCATAGGTTTATGGGAGGCAACTCGGACAAATGTGTGCTCATCACATGATTCAAGGAATGGAACTTGCGGGATCTTGTTTTTATAAGGCATTCGGTCTTTTTGATACAATGAGGCATCACATATCGATTCAAGGTGTCATTAGCGGCACCATACCGGGTAGGATTTTTTTATCTAATGATGGGGATACCGCTGTATTGAGCAACCCCCAAGGTATTTTTCTGGGAGGAAGTCCGGATAATAAAGTCTTCTTTAAAGAAATCAACATGTTGCTTCAAGAAATCCTATTACCTCAACTGGCATCCAAAGGAGAATTAGACTACGTGCTATATTACCCGACAGATGAGAAGTGGGAAGCTGCTCTTGAAACTGTGATGAAGGGTATACGACCGATGAAGAGTGGGCGAATGACGTTTACTCAGCACTTGGAAGGCGTAGCTGGCCCGTTTGGGGAGGATATCATAGCAATAGATCGTGAACTATTAAAGCAGCGGCATCTAGCGGGTCTTGAGGATATCATTCATGAGATCCTGGACGGTTGGCCCTCTCAAGCCGCTTATGAAAAAGGTGGATTTGGATGCGCTGCCATTCAACATACGGAGGAAGGCCCGGCCATTGTTAGCTGGTGCTTAACCGATTGGGTCGTGGGTCAAGAGTGTGAGTTAGGCATTCAAACTGTTGCGAGCTATCAAAAAAAAGGATGGGCCCGAAAGGTAGCTCTCGGTGCGCTTTCTCTGGCCAAACAACGGGGGATCGCCAGCGTCGGCTGGCAGTGCTGGTCCGATAATATAGCTTCTCAAAGAACAGCCTTATCTGTAGGCTTTACATTGTTTGGGGATTTTCCGGTTCTGTTTGGATGGAATCTTCCCTTAAATAATCTTCTGGTGAACGGGAACTATTATATGCATGGCAATATAAAATATGGTATAGCACCTGATTACGCCCGCTCAGCCTGGAGTTATGCACAAGCACTTGATCAAGGCTGGGATTGGAATGGAGATGCGGGGCTATATTGGAATGCCGCCTGCATGTTTTATTTAACGGGTGAACAAGAACGCGCACAACATTATTATCAGAAGGCAATCCAGAAGGGGTGGAGAGACATCCATCAGCCACATTATCATAATTTTATTTATAAGGAAGCAAACAGCGAGCAGATTGCTCGTATTCTTACTGAATCGATTGAATAAAAGGATAAAATGCAATAGAGGAAGGCCGCCATATCTGGCGGCCTTTTCTTGTTGGAGAAGAGCTTCTAAAGAGGGAACTCATAAAACCTTGTTTCATTAGTGGTATCTTTCACAAAGAAAGCGTCTTCCAGTCATCGTGCTTAAAAGAATTGTTCAGAATTTGTTCAGTGACGACATTGTATAATACAAGCAGCAATCATAGATTTATTTCAATAGGAGGAAAGGTATGCATTTTTGCAAGTCTACTAAACGATTCACATATGCATTGACAGCAGTATCACTAATCTTCTCATCGGCCATCTCGGTGGCAGATGCTGGTGCGGCACTAACCGCACAACCCAAATTAATCCAAGACGGAACATGGAGCAAGTCTGACACTTGGATGGATGCTCCAGAAAACTATGTTGGCAGGTCTTCGGACACAGTGTTAGGATATTACCGATCAGCGATTCAGTTTGAAATGCCCGAGCTGACTGGTAAGGTTGTAACGAAGGCAACCTTGCGTATTCATATCTCTTCCATCGGCTATAGCTATAACTTGAATCCTTTTTTGACCGTGTATGGATCGACTGCCGATGTTTGGAGCAACGAAGCTTTTCCACTGAACCCGACGGATCAGCCTTTGAATACGAAAACAGGCTCAGACCTTCAAGTAGGCTGGGTTGATTTTGATGTTACCCATTTTGTACAACAACAGACGGATGATATTGTCTCCTTTGCATTGCTTGCCAATGAAGAAGGGAACCCTGGAGACTATTCGGAAATTACATATTCAGCCGATGACAACGGCGTAGATATTCCCCAGTTGATATTGGAAACAGCAGCCCTGCCCGCTGTATCCAAAATGCCTGAGGTAGCTGCTGTAACTACTGAAGAAGATATCCCGACATCCAATATAACCATTACACCAAACCCGCAAGATTCAACGGTAGTGACACATTATCAAGTTACGAACGTTATCGGGGGCAAGCTGTATCATAGTGATGGGGTAACGGAGATTCCTGATGGAACTTTTATCACGGCAGCAGAAGCCAGCGATGGCGTGAGGTTTGTGCCTATGGCAAACGCCAACAATGCAGCGGGAGATACCTTCTCGTTCGATGTAAAGGCGGCCCAGAGTGCAACGGGGGATGGACTAAGCGATGCTACTAGGGCTGTTGTTCATGTTACGGAAGTAAACGATGCTCCGACAGCTCAAAACGAAACGCTATCCTCCATTTCAGAAGACTCAGGAGAGCGGACCATCCCTTTTGCAGAACTGCTTGCGCATGCGTCTGCTGGTCCGAATGAGAATGGTCAACATCTAACGATATCCTCAGTCAGCAGCATTGCAGGAGGGGCTGTACGTTTGGATGGAACCAATGTGATTTTTACACCTCAGTCGGATTTCAATGGAACCGCTAGCTTCTCTTTTACCGTCACCGATGATGGAACATCGAACGGCGTCTCAGTCCCGCAGTCGGTGGACAAGCAAGCCTCCTTTGCGGTCAATTCTGTCGCTGATGTCCCTAATGTGACAGACGCTTTGACAGAGGAAGACAAGCAAAGCTTTGACGGACTGATCCTTACTCGTAATCAAGTGGATGGATCTGACGTGTCGTATTTTAGAATCTCAAACATTATTGGTGGAACCCTCTATAAAAACGATGGGGTAATGGAAATCCGAGATGGTCAATTCATTTCTGTAGGGGATGGCGAAACAGGGCTTAAATTTACGCCAAATCTTTATGCTAACTCTCCATCAGGTGATCATTTCAGTTTCGAAGTACAATCATCGCTAGATATGGCTGGAACAGGGATCAGCGAGCCGAACCAAGCCAGAATCACTGTAAGTGAGGTAAACAACAGTCCGATAGCTGTGAATGATACACTGCCATCGTTATCGGCAAATGCAGGAGCACAATCTATCGCTGTTGATGAACTCTTAGCGAACGACACGGCAGGCCCTGTGAATGAGAGCTTACAACATCTTAGCATCGCATCGGTAGAAAATGCGCAAGGTGGGACGGTAGTTCTAGACGGATCGGTTGTGTTATTCACTCCGAATTTAGACTACCAGGGCCCGGCAAGTTTTGATTATACTGTGATTGATAACGGCACAACCAACGGAGCATTAGATGTGAAGAACTCGACAGCTACCGCTTCATTCTCTATCAACTCAGTACCAACGCCAGATCCAACACCAACGCCAGAACCGGCGCCAACGCCAGATCCGGTGCCAACACCAGATTCGGTGCCAACGCCAGATCCCGTACCAACACCAGATCCGGTACAAACAGATGACAATTACACAGAATTGCGTGCTTCTATCAATAATAGAAAAATGCTAGTAGGGGATACAGAACGGGTTATAGCAAACGTTGTAAAATCAGACTCGTCAGAGATAGATGTCAGTGATAAAGCAACTTGGACTTCCAGCGATGCGAATGTCGCTACGGTTAATCAGGGAGAGATTAGAGCACTTTCAGAAGGGAACACGGTAATTTCCGCCACATACAGCGGATATAGATTTAACGTTCCAATTACCGTAACAGCTGTTACTGCTCCCGCACCCAATAATGCTGGCAGTGATTCCAGTAGTTCCAGCGGTAGCGGGTCTGACCATCGAAACAGTGACCATTCTAGCGATGATTCCAGCAGCAATACGGCAACATCAGCTGTATCATCTTCATCGGTAACTGTATCTAAAGAACCAGTAGCTGTGCCTGAAGAACTGGTGACTGAACCAACTGTTCCTGTGCAAGACATATTCAACAGTAACGTAGTGGTTGCAGACAACAAAGTACTGCAGAATATAAAATCTAAAGCAGAATCTGCTTTAAATTCTTCTACTAATGTTAAACCGTCAGGCCTACAAGGACATTGGGCAGAAAAGACGGTCGATACGTTTTCAAAGCTGGGTATCGTAAATGGATATAAGGATGGCAGTTTCAGACCTGATGGTGAAATTACCCGTGCAGAGTTTTCTACTATTATCTCTAGAATCTTCGATATTAGTGGTGGAAACCAGCCTGTGGTTTTGAACGATATTGGGGATCACTGGGCGCAGGATGCCATAACAAAACTGACCACAGCAGGAGTATTAAACGGTTATGAGGACGGTACATTTAGACCAGACCAAACGATCGTTCGTCAAGAAATGGCTGCCATTTTGGCGCGGATCTTGGATTTAGACCGATTGAAAAAGGACACCTCGAATGAAAAAAGCTTCACCGACCTGTCCACTTCTTTTGCAGCTGATACGATTAAACAATTAGCACAAGCTGGTGTGCTTTCGGGTATAAGTACGAGTCAGTTTGGACCTAAGTATCATGCGTCACGTGCTGAAGCCTTGACTGCGATTTATAATGCACTTAGTTTGAACAGCGAAATTAAAACCGTATTGGAAAGTTTGGAGCAGTAATCTGGAATGATGTAGAGGCGAGCCTATGTGGCTCGTCTTTTTGGTTGAGAAGCAACGTGACAATTGTTATGTTGTACAACAATCCATCAACCATATAGTTGATGAGCTTTAAGACTTGGTACCTACGGCAAGCATATGCGGGCTCATACCGATCACGGATTCCTGCTCTTCAACCTGCTGTGCTATATCCAGCAAACGTCTGCGATGGGAGGGAATCGCCCATTTTTCTTCATATCCGGGTGCAATCCAGACGGGGCCTTCCACACCCAAAACACGAGGCTCCTGCAATCCAGCCGCCTGCCAGTCTGCACGCAAGGCATCCGGTGTATGAAAGTAGGAGCGTGTGATAAAAGAGGGATAAGCCGCCGGTCGTACATGCTGACCATCTGTTAACTCCTGTCTGACCATATCCATGAATGCATCTTCCTCTAAAATGGTATTGCACTCGCCGTACACCGATAGCCCCCACAGTAACGAGCCAAACCTGGAAATAGCCGAAGTAATCAGCGTTCCCCCCTTTTTTAAGACACGCGCTGCTTCTTGCAGGGCTTTTACTCGTTCCTTCTGTTCTGTTAAATGATATAAAGGTCCCATCAATAGCACGATGTCCGCGCTTTCATCTTTACGATCAATATTTCTGGCATCTGCGGTTTCCAGCTTGCTGATAATGGGTTTATTCAGTTGCTGCTGACGAGCAAATTCAATGGCTTGCGAAGAAAGATCAAATAGATGAACTTCATATCCCAGTTCTGCCAGCCACGAAGAGTAGACCCCTATACCGCCGCCGATATCATAAATAACATGAGTGGACTTGCTGAGATAACGGGAAATGATTTCTTTTGATCTTTCCAGCTCTATTTTTCCGATGCCTCGCTCTAATCTGCCTATTTCTGCACCGCCATCATAATAAGCCAGAATTTCATGCGTATCTTTTTCGAACATAGTGCATCTCACCTCATATGATTGGAATAATATAACAATAGCACTAACATCAAGAACAAGTCTACCGTACCTTTGAAGAGGTATCCACTTTTACCAACTATGAACTTAGGATACCTATAAAAAGCCAATTTGGGGTCCGGGTTGGCTTTTGCTAAGCAGTAAAGCTCATCATCCACGATTTGAACCCCACAAATATAAATTGCATATATTATCAAGCAAGTCGATCCATAAGATATGAGTTTGAGAGGGGAAGAATACGTGATCATACATGTATACGCATTATGCTGGAACGAAGAAAAGATGCTCCCGTTTTTTTTTAAGCACTATGATAATATAGCCGACCAATATTACATTTTCGATAATGACTCGACTGATAATTCTATATCCATGTTAAAGGCACATCCCAAAGTAAATATGAATAGATTTGAGATCGAAGGTAATTCGGTCGTGAGATCAGCACAAGATCTATTCAACCAATGTTGGAAAGAAAGTAGGAATAAGGCAGACTGGATTATTATCTGTGACGTAGATGAACATTTTTATCACCCTAACCTTAGAACATATTTGCAGGAATGTACTTCGAAAGGGATAACATTGATTGTCCCTAATGGTTATGAAATGGTTTCTGATTTTTTTCCTAATAGCCAGCAACCATTATATGAAACGGTAAGGAATGGTGTAAGAAGTCAAACGTACGATAAGCCTCAAATATTTAATCCAAGTGCGATTCAAGAAATAAATTTTAGCCCTGGTAGGCATACTGCTGAACCTGCTGGGAATGTAATAAAGCCATCTAATAATGAAGTACTATTGTTACATTATAAATACTTGGGATTTGACTATCTGAATTCACGTTTCTCAGCCTTGAAACAAGGGCTACGGGAAGGGGATACCACTAATCGATGGGGATTTCACTATTTGTGGGATGAAAAACAAAAAATGGGACAATTTAAGGATTTAAAAAATAGATCTGTAAGAGTGTTGTAGCATGAGCTGTTGTCGCAAGTGACATTTGTAAGTAACTATTATAACCTTCACTGTTTCTGTGTAAACGTGCTTGCAAGAGAGTATAGTTTATTTGAAATTGATCTACAAGGATAAAGGCACTTTTTTCTCAGGGTGCCTTTATCCTTTTTTATGGTTGGAAAAGAAATTGGTGAATCAGCTTGCTTAATGCTCGGTCACTGCCTTTTAATGTCCCCAGAATTAAAAACGGCTTGAATAAGTAAATATCTATTTTAATTTTAATAGGTAAACAAACAATCATATGTAACAAGTTATTAATATGATACATGGAGCTACATTAATCCCTATTCTGTTCTATATAGATTGAACTTTAAAAAATATAGTAGATAAAGGTCTAAATATATTTTTTAGTTCAATATATATATATAGTATTTTTATATAATATGGATTTGTAGTTAATAAATAGAAAAGGAGAGATGAACTTAATGGCTGTATTATCAACTGGACCTATTGAGAATAGTCCTGTTAGTGGGATCAGGCCTATTCAGCAGGTTACCGTTAAAATAATTAACCGTGATTTGGTCAATTCTTCAACTATTTTAATTCAGGGCTACATTTTAAATGGTTTACGAACATTGTATGTACTAGAACAAATAGCTTTAGCCCCCAATGCAGTTGTTACGAGAAATTATCTAGCGAACTTCGACGCATATGAATTCGTTTTTAACACAAGCGGTTTAGCAGAAGAAAGTACTGATATTTCAGTTTGGGGAAAAAACGCGAGCGGTACAATCATTGATGTTCAGCGTATTGTTGCGGATGAGCAACTAGGGTCTTAAAACTCAACATATGTATAGAGATAGAACCACAATCGCAGCAAATGGTTGAGACATAAAATAGAGGGAACAGGGTCTTGAGAAAGATCGTTGTTCACAAAAATAATTTGCTTTTTACTAGAGAGGAGGGAGTACCTAAATGGCAGTATTATCAACTGGACCCATTGCAAACGATCCTGTTCTAGGAGTCAGACCCACCCAACTGGTCACTGTAAAAATAGATAACCGAGATTCTGTAAATTCTTCTACTGTTTTAATTGAGGGTTTTATTTTAAACGGTAGCAGAACATTATATGTACAACAACTAGTGGCAGTGGGGCCCAATGTGGTTTTAACTAGGAATTTCTTTGCAGGTTTCGACGCATTTGAATTCGTGTTTACCACAAGCGGGCCAGCAGAGGATGAAACTCAAATTTCTGTTTGGGGTAAAGATGCATTGGGGCAATTAGTACCTGCGCATCGGTTAGTATCTGATGAACTTTTAGGAACCGATCAAGGCGTCCAAGGACCTCAGGGTGTTCAAGGACCTCAAGGTGTTCAAGGGCCTCAGGGTGCTCAAGGACCTCAAGGTGTTCAAGGCGTCCAAGGTGTCCAAGGACCTCAAGGTGTTCAAGGGCCTCAGGGTGCTCAAGGTGTTCAAGGCGACCAAGGACCTCAGGGAGTTCAGGGAGCCCAAGGCGACCAAGGACCTCAGGGTGTTCAGGGAGCCCAAGGCGATCAAGGACCTCAGGGAGTTCAGGGAGCCCAAGGCGACCAAGGACCTCAGGGTGTTCAGGGAGCCCAAGGCGACCAAGGACCTCAGGGTGTTCAGGGCGTTCAAGGGGACCAAGGACCTCAGGGAGTTCAGGGAGCCCAAGGCGACCAAGGACCTCAAGGAGTTCAAGGAGCCCAAGGCGATCAAGGCCCTCAGGGTGTTCAAGGAGCCCAAGGTGACCAAGGCCCTCAAGGAGTTCAAGGAGCCCAAGGCGACCAAGGACCTCAAGGCGTTCAAGGAGCCCAAGGCGACCAAGGACCACAGGGTGTCCAAGGCGATCAAGGACCTCAGGGTGTTCAGGGAGCCCAAGGCGACCAAGGACCTCAGGGTGTTCAGGGCGTTCAAGGGGACCAAGGACCTCAGGGAGTTCAGGGAGCCCAAGGCGACCAAGGCCCTCAAGGAGTTCAAGGAGCCCAAGGCGATCAAGGCCCTCAGGGTGTTCAAGGAGCCCAAGGTGACCAAGGCCCTCAAGGAGTTCAAGGAGCCCAAGGAGACCAAGGACCTCAAGGAGTTCAAGGAGCCCAAGGCGACCAAGGACCTCAAGGAGTTCAAGGAGCCCAAGGCGACCAAGGACCACAGGGTGTTCAGGGAGCCCAAGGCGACCAAGGCGATCAAGGACCTCAAGGCGTTCAAGGAGCCCAAGGCGACCAAGGACCACAGGGTGTTCAGGGAGCCCAAGGCGATCAAGGACCTCAGGGTGTTCAGGGAGCCCAAGGCGATCAAGGACCTCAGGGAGTTCAAGGCGTCCAAGGCGATCAAGGACCTCAGGGAGCTCAAGGCGTTCAAGGCGACCAAGGACCTCAAGGCGTTCAAGGCGTCCAAGGCGACCAAGGACCTCAGGGAGTTCAAGGCGTCCAAGGCGACCAAGGACCTCAAGGTGTTCAAGGTGTCCAAGGCGACCAAGGACCTCAGGGAGTTCAAGGCGTCCAAGGCGACCAAGGACCACAGGGTGTTCAGGGAGCCCAAGGCGATCAAGGACCTCAGGGTGTTCAGGGAGCCCAAGGCGATCAAGGACCTCAAGGCGTCCAAGGAGCCCAAGGCGATCAAGGACCTCAAGGCGTTCAAGGAGCCCAAGGCGACCAAGGGCCTCAAGGAGTTCAAGGAGCCCAAGGCGACCAAGGACCTCAAGGAGTTCAAGGTGTCCAAGGCGTCCAAGGCGACCAAGGACCTCAAGGAGTTCAGGGAGCCCAAGGCGACCAAGGACCTCAGGGAGTCCAAGGCGATCAAGGACCTCAAGGCGTCCAAGGTGACCAAGGACCTCAGGGAGTCCAAGGCGATCAAGGACCTCAGGGAGTTCAAGGAGCCCAAGGTGACCAAGGACCTCAAGGAGTTCAAGGTGTCCAAGGTGACCCAGGACCTCAGGGAGTTCAAGGCGTCCAAGGCGACCAAGGCCCTCAGGGAGTTCAGGGAGCCCAAGGCGACCAAGGACCTCAGGGTGTTCAAGGCGTTCAAGGAGCCCAAGGTGACCAAGGACCTCAGGGTGTTCAAGGCGTTCAAGGCGACCAAGGACCTCAGGGAGCCCAAGGCGACCAAGGACCTCAAGGCGTTCAGGGAGCCCAAGGTGACCAAGGCCCTCAAGGAGTTCAAGGAGCCCAAGGCGACCAAGGCCCTCAGGGAGTTCAAGGCGTCCAAGGCGACCAAGGACCTCAAGGCGTTCAAGGTGTCCAAGGCGACCAAGGCCCTCAGGGAGTTCAAGGAGCCCAAGGCGACCAAGGCCCTCAAGGCGTTCAAGGTGTCCAAGGCGACCAAGGACCTCAGGGAGTTCAAGGAGCCCAAGGCGATCAAGGCCCTCAAGGCGTTCAAGGTGTCCAAGGCGACCAAGGCCCTCTAGGTCCACAAGGTGTTCAAGGCCCTCTAGGTGCTCAAGGCCCTCTAGGTCCACAAGGTGCTGAAGGCCCTCTAGGTGCTCAAGGCCCTCAAGGCGACCAAGGCCCTCAAGGAGTTCAAGGTGTCCAAGGCGACCAAGGCCCTCAGGGAGTTCAGGGAGCCCAAGGCGACCAAGGACCTCAGGGAGTTCAAGGCGTCCAAGGCGACCAAGGCCCTCAAGGAGTTCAAGGCGTCCAAGGCGACCAAGGCCCTCAAGGAGTTCAAGGCGTCCAAGGCGACCAAGGCCCTCAAGGAGTTCAAGGCGTCCAAGGCGACCAAGGCCCTCAAGGAGTTCAAGGCGT
>NZ_JAOYTP010000019.1:0-37594 GCF_025846815.2 Paenibacillus sp. BT-177
GCGTCCAAGGCGACCAAGGACCTCAAGGAGTTCAAGGAGTCCAAGGCGACCAAGGCCCTCAAGGAGTTCAAGGCGTCCAAGGCGACCAAGGCCCTCAAGGAGTTCAAGGCGTCCAAGGCGACCAAGGACCTCAAGGAGTTCAAGGAGTTCAAGGCGATCAAGGCCCTCAAGGAGTTCAGGGCGTCCAAGGCGACCAAGGCCCTCAAGGAGTTCAAGGCGTCCAAGGCGACCAAGGACCTCAAGGAGTTCAAGGAGTTCAAGGCGATCAAGGCCCTCAAGGAGTTCAGGGCGTCCAAGGAGACCAAGGCCCTCAGGGTGTTCAAGGACCGCAAGGTGACCAAGGCCCTCAGGGACCTCAAGGTGAGCAAGGACCAGCTTAAGATCAAGGTATATTTAGAGGACTCAAAAGTTATTTATAACTTTTGGGTCCTTTTTTTGTTTTAAGTTAATATTTTGCAGTTCTGCTGTAACAAAAAAACCTTTGTCGAAGCTCCATGGAAATAATTCCAAGAGACTTCGACAAAGGCATTGGAAAATAATTGTTGGCCAATATTCTATTCAGCATTGTTGTAATTTAGGGCAACACAACCACTTTCTCTTTACAGGACGCAACAAATTTTGCATATTGAATACAAGTTTCTAATGAATCATTTGGCTCCATAGGCCACCATCGTATGGCTCCCCTGGGAGCTTTGGAGGCATAGGTTTCGATTTCTGATGGAATTCGACCTACAACCACAATTTCGATCTCCCTAAAGTTGTTTTCAATGCTCTTTTGGAGTGTCTTATTTAATTGCGTATGCTCTATTTCAGGGCAGGAATGGGGGATAGGGAACAATATCGAGAATCTTGAGCTATCTTCTTGAATAACGTGAGCAGATTTCCGGGCAGGATCATCCGTAGAAGTCTCCCATATACGACGATAAGGCAATAGCTGTGGTAAATCGAATTCTTTCAATCTCATTTGAATCCTTTGAAAATTAGATCTATATAGTTCCCCTACAAGAATCTGAATCTGCTTATTTCTGAGGAATGTAGTGTTATTTCCTTGTTCGTTACGATATTGGATATATATCAAATCGGGGATGTTTACAAATTTAGTGCAAAGAAACGTCCGGACCAGCATATCGTAATCATCTGCTACCAGTAGTTCATTGCGATGGCCTCCGATCAGATGATAACAGTCCCTCGTCCACGCACGTGGATGATTGGGTAAACCGACCAGATGACGAATGGTTTTGCCATTAATGGTCGTATGTTTTTGTACATTTTGCCATCTGTTCATATCATGCAGCCAGACTCGATAATGAACACTGTAACCAAAGCCACAATCCCAGCCGTACCAATGCGCATGATTGCTCCCTGCATACACCTCAGCACAATCCCCATAAACAAAGCCACAGTCAGGGTTTTGTTGAAATGCTTTGACGATTTTCTCTAGGCAGTCAGGAGTTAGCTCATCATCATGATCAACTTCTACTAAAATTTCCCCTGTACATAGACCGGCTGCAAACCTTTTGATAGCCCCTATATAACCATTGCGGGAATCTTGGCGGTATCTTCGCACACGGTGATCCTCTAAAGGTAGTAAATACTCCTTGTATGTCTCATCTTCATCACCGGAATCATCCACGATTACCCATTCCCAGTTCTTGTAGGTCTGCTTTAATAAAGATTGATAAGGTCGTTGAATTTTTTCTTTTGATCTGTAACTGGCAGTAAACACGGATATTAAGGGTGTGTTTGAAGAGAAATGTGTCGGAGGAATCGTTCTATTCTCCGGAAGAGGATCTGTTGCCTTAAGCCAGCAGAAAAATAAATGCATAGGTTGAATTTCGTCTGGTGATTGGAAGTGTAACCAGCGTTTTTTTTCGTGACCAGGTAACGCTTTTAATGCTGAAAATTCTCCCCACTCTTCTCCGAGCGAGACGTAAACCCGAGGCTTTTGGAGGCTATTGTCTATAAGTGGTTGATCAGCCTCATACAAGTTTATTGTAATGTGATTTTCTTCCAATCTATCTATCAATTCTTTTACATGATCCTTTAAAACCTTCTTCGATACAAATAAATGAGCTGTCAGTAGCGGAGTGAAATTCAAAGACATGATCATTCCCCTTTACCAGTTTCGAACACCAACGAGAGGGAGGTGCCGATTCAGACGTTAGTATTGTTTTTATTGAAACATCCATTTTCCCGGCATCATTTTATTTCTCAGCAATATATATGTATATGTATGTGTATGTGTTCGGGGATGTGAGGAAAATGCCAGCCCATGTGAACATAGCAAATTAAATCGTTTGAAACCTCCGGCGTAGACACCTAAGCATAAAGGAAAGGTGGAGTAAGCGTGCAATGCCCATTAGTAAGTGTAGTTATACCTGCATATAATCGGCCGCATACACTAAAAATCGCCATCGACAGTGTATTGGAACAAACTTATCCGAACATCGAAATCATTATCTGTGATGACAGTACAACGAATGAAGTACAAGAAATGCTTGATTCTTATTTAGATTCTTTTCCCCAAATTAAATATTATAAAAATGATAAAAATCTTTTTCTCGGAAATTGGCATAAATGTTTTGATTTGGCGTCAGGTGAATATATCAATTATTTGATGGATGACGACATGTTTCAAAAAGAAAAAATAGCAAGGATGATCTATTTTTTTGAAAATTTCGAAAACATCACACTGGTTACCTCGTATCGGCAAACCATGGATGAATCAGGGACTATTCTCCCACCGCTCTATGCAACGGAAAGGCTGTACGAGGAAACAAGGATCATGGACGGAAGAATGTTGGCAAACGTTGCATTAACTCGTTGTTTAAATGTGATTGGGGAACCTACGACAGTGTTTTTCAAAAAAACAGATCTTATCGAACGGTTTGGGGTTTATAAAGGAAAACAGTATTCTCTTCTTAATGATTTAGCTTCCTGGCTGAACTTACTATCCAAAGGAAAAGCAGTTTATATTCCTGAAGCACTAAGCTATTTCCGAATACATCCCAATCAAAATAATCAGACGCTTGGTCAAAATGCGTTCACGGAATGGTTAGATATTATGATTGCCTCAAGAGATGATGGATTTCTTGATACTGATGATTTGTTTAAAACTGCACTTCATGCTTATCAGGAACGTATAAGGGGTCGTCCACAATTTGTTGCAGATATCAAGCGAATTGAAATGATATTAAAAACATTGGAATCCTAGTTTGCTCATCCCTTATGCGAAGGAGGCTGGCTCATGTTCGATATTCCCTTTTTACGACCTAATTTAGTAAAAAAGGAACGATTTATTTCCAATTTTGAGAAAATAGAAGAGACCCGGATTTACTCCAATTATGGTCCCTTAAATAACCTGTTTGAAGAGCGGGTCATTGCGCAAATGTTTGATGGAATCGGTTCGGCTGTGACCGTTCATAACGCTACTATTGGCTTGATTTTGGCGATCGCCCAAAGCAAGCGACCACAGGGCAAATATGCAGTTATGCCAAGTTTTACTTTTGCGGCCACCCCACTTGCTGCTGAGTGGTGTGGGTTAGAACCCTACTTCCTTGACATTGAACCGGAGAATTGGCAAATGAATAGGGAGCAGTTAGAGCAGACAGTCAAGCTGCTGGGAGATGAGATTGCGGTAATCGTTCCATATGCCACTTTCGGTACAGCCATTGATTTATCCGTATATAATAAGCTGCAGGAGCAGGGAATTCCGGTAGTCATTGATGCTGCTGCCAGCTTTGGAACGATAACACCCGAGGAAGCCACCCATTTTGGCAAAGGTTTTGGAGGGGCCGTAGTATTCAGCTTTCATGCCACCAAATCTTTTGGTATCGGAGAGGGTGGATTGGTATACAGTCTGGACCAAGATCTCATTAAGCGAATTCGTCAGGCAGGGAATTTTGGTTTCTCCAGCAGCAGGGAGTCTGTCACCCAAGGTCTTAACAGTAAGATATCCGAGTATACCGCTGCTATCGCTTTAGCCACCCTCGATCATTTTAAGACTGTACGGGAGAACAGAAGGACGATCTACGAATATTATCTTCAAGAACTGCTTCAAGCAGACTTATTAGAACGAGGATGGTCTATACAAAAAACGCAAGGATCAGTTGTCCATCAATTTATCCCTCTCCTTAGTCCGGATTCACACACGAATCAAGAGGTCGTTAAGTTATTAGCCTCAAATTCAATAGAAGCCAGAACCTATTTTTCTCCGGCGTGCCATCAGCAGAAGCAGTTCCAAAGCTATACGCGGTCTACTCTTCATGTTACCGAACATATTGCCAAACATATTGTCAGCCTGCCCTTGTGGGAGGAACTGGACGAGATTATTGTTCGGAGAATTGTAAACGTTCTAGGAAGCCTGGGAAAAGAGACAACCGGATGAGGAAAATCGTGATTTGGGGATCAGGCGGACATGCAAGGGAAATCAACTGGTTATGTGAAGAGCTAGGAGTGCAAGTGGCAGGTTTTTTGGACGAACGACCGGAGATGAAAGGGCAGATCGTAAATGGCGTCCCTGTACTGGGGACGTTGAATGACATTGAAGCGTTAAAATATGAGGTGGAGCTGATCTGTGCGGGGGTGGGGGACCCGGCATTAAAGAAGCGATTCGTTAATAATACAATTCAATCGGGATTTCGTATCGCAGCTCCGCTAATACATCCCCGTATTCGTTTGTCTCGAAGAAACACCATTGGAGAAGGAAGCATGGTCTTTGAAGGGGCTGTCCTGTCGGACAATATTAAGATCGGACAGCATGTAATTATCAATCGGAGTGTTAACGTGAGTCATGATGCGGTTATTGGCGATTATGTAACCATAGCCCCGGGTGTGAATCTGGCAGGCAATGTAACCATAGATGAGGGTGCCTATATCGGCATTGGTGCCTCGGTACGGGAGAAACGTCACATTGGTTGCTGGTCTATGATCGGTGGTGGGGCCTTTGTTAAAGAGGATATACCTGAATTTGCCATGGCTGCAGGTGTACCAGCAGTCGTTAAAAAACAACTTGATATGTTCTGAGCTTCCTTCCTTTAAAATAGAGCGTAATCAAATTCGCAGAAATATGCTTGGCAATAAAGTGATTTACCTGTCAAAAGGCTGTACCGGAAAAGGTTCTTATGACCTGACCCCGGCACGGCCTTATTATATTTTAAGCTAGACGATATATTCGTGTTACATATGGATAAAATTAAAATTTATTTTTGATTATTTTTGTATTTTATATTTTCAAATTAAAACAAAAGTGTTATAGTCTCCATAAACAAAAATATCTACCTTAATAAAACAATTCAAAACCAAAACAGACTTGGAGGTCTTTTTCCTATGGTACAAAGTCTATGGAATTCTTCACAAGCATCTGAGCAGAAAAGCACGCTGGAACAACTCGTATACCGTTCTAACCTGATTGGCACAGATAGGAGCGTGTGCAACTGGGGAGGCGGCAATACTTCGGCCAAAACAACGATACAGGATTTCCGCGGGCGTGAAGTGGAAGTGATGTACGTTAAGGGTAGCGGTTCCGATCTTGCAACAATGAAAGCGCATAACTTCACAGGGCTTCGTATGGAGGATATTCGTCCACTGTTTGAACGGGAAGATATGTCTGACGAGGATATGGTTGCATATTTGGCGAACTGTATGATAGATGCCAAGCATCCGCGTGCTTCAATTGAGTCACTACTACACGCATTTTTGCCTTTTAAGCATGTCGATCATACACATCCGGACGCGATTATCAGCTTATGCTGTGCGCATAACGGCAAGGAAATCGCTAAGGAAATTTTAGGTGATCGTTTTGTATGGGTACCCTATATCCGTCCCGGCTTTAAGCTGTCGAAAATGATTGCCCAAGGGGTACTCGATCATCCACAAGCTGAGTTGGTATTGATGGAAAAGCATGGCTTGGTTACGTGGGGAGACACATCCGAAGCGGCTTATGCCAAAACGATCGAAATCATCCAAGAAGCAGAAAGCTATATTAAAGCTCACCAAGAGGAAAAGCAGGGGTTTGGAGGCGCAAAATATAAAGCGCTTACTTCAGAGGAGCGCCGCAGCATAGTGTCCCAGGTCATGCCATCCGTCCGGGGTGCAGTCAGTGATGAGAAAAAGATGATTCTCACCTTTGATGATGCGGAGGATGTGTTGGAGTTTGTGAACGGCCTGGATTCTAGTGCTTTATCCCAGGTTGGAGCAGCATGCCCGGATCATCTGGTTCATACCAAAATGAAACCGCTCTATGTAGATTGGACACCAGATATAGGGGATGTTGAGGGGCTGAAAGTTAAGCTTGCCGAGGGTATAGCAGCCTATAAAGAGCAGTACCAAGCTTATTTCGAGCGTAATCGACATGAAGGAGACGTGAGATTTGAAGCAGCGCCGCGTGTAATCTTGATTCCGGGTGTAGGGATGATCAACACAGGCAAAAGCTGGAGTAATGCACAGGTAAGCGGGGCCTTGTATCATCGTGCTATTGCTGTCATGCGAGGAGCAACGGCATTAGGGGAGTTTGTTTCGCTCAGTGAAAATGAATCTTACAACGTGGAATACTGGCCGCTGGAGCTTTACAAGCTGTCACTGGCGTCAGCAGAAGCGGAATTTTCACGCAAAATTGCGTTCATTACAGGCGGTGCAGGCGGAATCGGCAGTGCAACTGCACGGCGTTTGGTAGATGAAGGTGCGCATGTCGTATTGGCAGACCTCAATCTGGAAGGTGCGCAAAAAATAGCCGCAGAAATAAATAGCAGTTACGGAGAAAACCGAGCGATTGCTGTGAAAATGGATGTGACGCAGGAGGAACAGATCCAGGCTGCCTATGCCGAAACGGCGCTAACCTACGGCGGTGTAGATATTATCGTAAACAATGCAGGTCTTGCTACATCTAGTCCATTTGATGAGACGTCATTAAAGGAATGGAATTTAAACGTGAACGTGCTGGGAACAGGCTATTTTCTGGTCGCACGCGAAGCGTTCAAGCTGATGAAGGAACAGACACTTGGCGGCAGCATGGTGTTCGTCGGCTCCAAAAACTCGGTCTATGCAGGTAAAAATGTAACGGCCTACAGCTCGGTCAAGGCGCTGGAGGCGCATCTGGCCCGTTGTATTGCCGCAGAAGGTGGGGAATACGGTATCCGCGTAAACACCATTTTGCCGGATGCAATTTTGCAAGGCTCAGCGATCTGGAACTCCAATTGGCGTAACGAACGAGCCGCTGCCTACGGCATCGAGCCAGACCAGCTGGAGGAGCATTACCGCAAGCGAACGACGCTGCTGGTTAACATTTACCCGCAGGATATCGCAGAGGGCATTGCCTTTTTCGCCTCATCCAAGGCGGAGAAGACGACCGGATGTATGCTGACCATCGACGGCGGCGTCCCAGCAGCCTTTACACGCTAGGAAGAAGAGGCAGTTAATAGAACACTTAGGATCATAGCGAACTAATTTAATGTACTAATTTACTGCAATAATCCAGGCCACAAGCCCATAGTACGAAGAGGTTTTTAATTAGTTTCAAACACGTAAATAAGTTGTGTCAACTTATTTACGTGCGAATGCCTTTATATACACGCTAACACTTTAAAATAAAAGTGACTTTATGGGTGGTCAGCAGCGGAGCGGATGGAATCGTTCTGAAGAAGCGTAGCGTTCGCCTTTATCCCCGGATTTTCACCTTTAATATGTTCTATAAAATAAAAAAAATCTGGGGATAACAGCGATCGGAAGAATGATCCAGACGCGAAGCGGCCTCCCCCCCCATAACTCACTTACTTTTCAAGGAGGAACCACGATGAGTGACAAAGCGTACGCCTTATTTGAGGAGCAGCAACAACAACGGGGTATTGACCTGGAGCAAGTAAAGACCAAGCTGAAAGCGCTAAGCATAGAAACACCGTCCTGGGGATATGGCGACTCAGGTACACGTTTTAAAGTCTTTCAGAAAACGGGCGTGCCGCGTGATCCGTTCGAGAAGCTGGAGGATGCTGCTCAGGTTCATGCCTTGACAGGCTTATGTCCGTCCGTTGCTATTCACATCCCGTGGGATAAAGTAGACAACTACGGCAAGCTTCGCAGTCATGCCGAAAGTCTCGGCCTAAAAATAGGGGCCGTAAATCCCAATCTGTTTCAAGACGAGGACTACATGCTCGGTAGTGTTACGAATGTAGACCCGGCAATCCGCCGCAAGGCTATCAACCATTTGCTGGAATGCGTGGATATTGCAAAGGAAACGGGCTCCAACGATTTTAGCTTATGGTTCGCAGACGGAACGAATTATCCCGGTCAGGGGGACATTCGCAAACGCAAAAATTGGATGCTGGAGGCACTCAGCGAAATGTATAAGGCGCTCACGCCAGACATGCGTATGCTGATTGAATACAAGGCGTTTGAGCCGGCCTTTTACCATACGGATATTGCCGATTGGGGCATGGCGTACCATTACGCGACCAAGTTAGGGCCGCAGGCACAGGTGCTGGTGGATACAGGGCATCATCTGCCGGGGGCCAACGTGGAGCATATTGTTGCGTTTTTAATGGATGAGAAACGACTGGGCGGCTTTCATTTTAACAGTTATAAATATGCGGATGATGATTTGATCGTGGGTTCTGCCAATCCGTATGAGCTGTTTTTAATCTTTTACCAAATTTTGAACGCAGCTCAGGATGTTGATGCAGATATCCGCCATACCGTTGATAAAATTGCTTATTTGATCGACCAGTCGCACAATATCGAACCCAAAATTCCGGCCATGATTCGCTCGGTACTGAATGTGCAGACTCAATATGCGAAGGCACTCTTGATTAATCATGCAGAGGTGGAGGAAGCTTCGAGCCGTCAGGATGTGCTGGGTGCGGAGGATGCGGTACGCCAAGCATTTGAGTTTGATGTGGCCCCGTTGCTTAAAGCGATCCGTGAAGAGCAAGGATTACCTGCAGATCCAATGAAAGCCTACTTGGCGTCTGAGTATGGTACGCAGATTTTGCAAAGAGGCAAGGGTGGTGCGAGCTGGTGAGCATCCTCGCTTATGATTTGGGGGCAAGCAGCGGCAGGGTTCTACTCGGAAAATTGACAGATTCACGTATCGTGGTGGAAGAAATCCACCGCTTTTCCAATGATCCGGTCAAGGTTGGAGAGCGTCTGCACTGGGATATATTGCGTCTCTATCACGAGGTTCAGCAAGGATTGCTCAAAGCCAAGCATATGGGAATGAATCCATCCAGCCTGGCGATTGACTCCTGGGCGGTCGATTTTGGACTGATTGGAGAAACCGGAGAATTGCTGGGCAACCCTTATCATTATCGGGATTGGCAGACCCATGGAGTAATGGAAAAAGTACAGGAACAACTGGGAAAAGCGTTTATTTTCCAGCGTACAGGCATTCAGTTTTTGACGTTTAATACGATTTATCAGCTGGCTGCTATGCGAAACGCAAGATCACCCTTGCTAGAGCAGGCGGAACATTTCCTGATGATCCCTGATTTGCTGCGGTATTTTCTAACAGGTGAAATGTATCATGAGTTTTCGAATGCAACCAGCACGCAATTATATCATCCGTTACAGCAAAAATGGGATGATGAGCTTTTGTCCGGAATCAACATTCCCCGCTCTTGGTTTGGAGAGGTACTGGAGTCGGGAAGTGTTGCAGGTACAATCCGTTCATCGGTCATGACGGATCTGGGCATTGGAGCGATTCCTGTGATTGCAGTAGCAGAGCATGACACAGGATCAGCAGTGGCGGCCGTGCCTGCGCTGGAGCGGTCCTTTGCGTACTTGAGCTGCGGAACATGGTCCCTGATGGGAACGGAGACCGCACAGCCAGTAATCAATGATGATACGCTTCGATTTAATTTTACAAATGAAGGCGGTGTGGGCCGAACCTACAGGTTGCTAAAAAATATCATGGGACTGTGGATACTACAGGAGGCGCGCAGAGAGTGGGAGCGGCAGGGAAACTCCTATTCCTTTCCTGAATTGGTTCATATGGCAGAACAGGCTCCAGCGTTCACTTGTTTGATTGACCCGGATGATGAACTGTTTTTGCATGCCGGAGATATGAAAACACGCATACGCCAATACTGCCGCAATACCGGGCAGCCATTGCCGGAAACGCCGGGCGAAATTACACGCTGTATTCTGGAAAGTCTGGCGTTAAAGTATCGTTACATTTTGGAGCTTACAGAACGAGTGTCAGGACAGCGTTTTAATGGCTTGCATATGGTCGGCGGTGGGATTCAAAATCGCTTGCTGTGCCAATGGACGGCCAACTCGATTCAAAAACCCGTATGGACGGGTCCCGCAGAAGCGAGCGCAATCGGTAATCTTGCGGTACAATGGATGACACAGGGAAAGTTCGCCGATATATGGGAAGCACGCCGGGTCATTGCGGATTCGATTACCGTAAAGGAATATGAACCTGCCGAGTCAGAAGCGTGGGAGGATGCCTACGGGCAGTTCCGGCGGGTGACAGGACTTTTTGTACATTAAAGATGTGGAGTGAGATTGTCATGCTGGTCGCAGAAAGATATGAGATGATTGTGCAGCTCGTGAATGAAAGAGGAAGCATACGGGTGTCCGAATTGAGTGAGCTATGTAAAGTAACGGAAGAAACGATTCGCCGCGATCTGGATCGTCTGGAGCAGGCGGGACGACTGCGCCGTTCACATGGGGGAGCGGTTAGTGTCAAAAACGAGCAGCCTGAAACGCCCTATGCGGTACGGGAAATTATGAACGCAGAGGAAAAACGTCGGATTGCTGAGGAAGCGGTCAAGCAGATTCAGCCGCATGATCGCATTTTGCTGGATGCCAGTACGACTGCCTGGTATATGGCGTCCAGTCTGCCGGATATTCCTTTAACGATACTGACGAATTCGATTCGGGTAGCTACAGAGCTGGCAGGTAAGGAAAAAATCGAGGTCATTTCGACGGGAGGTCAGCTGCTTCAACGTTCACTATCGTTCGTAGGCCCGCTCGCAGAGCGTTCATTAGAAACCTATTATGTAGATAAGCTGTTTTTTTCCAGTCAGGGAGTTCATCTGGATCGCGGCATTAGTGAATCGAATGAGCTGCAAGCTCGTTTGAAGCAGAAAATGGTTAGCATTGCAGATCGCGTGATTTTACTGGCAGATGCGAGCAAATTCGGGCAGCAGGCGTTTACACATGTGGTGAACTTGTCGCAAGTGTCCGAAATTATCACAGATTCGCGGTTGTCGGACCCGATTCGCAGTCAGCTCGCAGAGCTGTCCATCCCGGTTACGATTGTGTAAGCATGTAGTTTCCGGGGTGAGGTCGCTCTGCGGTTCATTTGATCTTACGATCGCTGTTGCAGCGGGATTATCTTGGATAATGTAAAACCTTTATTCAGATAAGAATCCCGCTGCAAGCTATGCTTATGATGAAAGTTTTCCTTTGGAAAACGGACGGAAGGGGTGTGTCGTATGAAGGTATCTTTATTTATTACCTGCCTAAGTGATGCGATTTATCCCAAGGTAGGGGAAGCGATGGCCCGCTTGCTTGCCAGATATGGTGTCGAGCTGGAATTTCCCAAGGTGCAGACATGCTGCGGGCAGCCGTCCTATAACAGCGGCTATTGGGATGAAACAAGGGCTGCGGCAAAAACGATTTTGAAAGCGTTTAATGACAGTGATTTTGTCGTAGCTCCTTCCGGTTCCTGCACATATATGATTCATCATTACCCGGAGTTGTTTAAGGATGAGCCTAAGTGGCTGGATTCGGCACGGAGACTGGAGCAAAAGACGTATGAGTTTACACAATTTATGGTACAGGTACTTGGCGTGACCGATGTGGGCGCGTCTTTTCCTCATACGGTAACCTACCATCCGTCTTGTCATGGAACACGTTTGCTCGGCGTAAAAGAGGAACCGATGAAGCTGCTTGGCAGCGTAAAGGGTTTGCAATTAGTGCCGCTTCCTTTTGCTGAGGACTGCTGTGGGTTTGGTGGTACTTTTGCGGTAAAAATGCCCGATATTTCGGGAGCGATGGTGACTGAAAAAGTGGACCATATCAGGGAGACGGAAGCTGAGGTGCTGGTCGGACTGGACATGGCCTGTTTGATGAACATCGCCGGAAATCTCAGATATCGGGAAGATCCAGTTCGGGTAATGCATCTGGCAGAACTGCTGTATGAAGGGGTGAAGCACGCATGACCGCTGTACATACCCATTCTATGAACCAAAAGGTCAAAGAACGTGCTGAGCTGGCTCTAAATGACGATTTTCTACGGAATGCAGTTCGTTTCACTACCGAGCGGCTGCGCAACGGCAAGCGGGTAGCTTCTGAGCAGCATGGAAATTGGGAGGAATGGCGTGAGCGGGGGCGTCAAATTCGGCTTCATACCATTGCCCATCTGGACTATTACTTAAATCTGTTTGTAGAAAATGCCCGTGCCAATGGGGTGCATATCCATTTTGCCGACACAGCTGTGGATGCTGTACGCATTACACTGGACATTGCCGCGCATAATCAAGCACGTTCTGTCGTCAAATCCAAGTCGATGGTGTCGGAGGAGCTGCATTTGAATCAGGCGCTGGAGGGTGCGGATATCGAGACGATTGAAAGTGATCTCGGTGAGTACATTATTCAACTGGCAGGAGAGGCGCCGTCTCATATCGTAATCCCTGCGATTCACAAAAACCGTTATCAGGTTGCCGAGCTGCTGTCCAAAGAAGCGGGGGAGGAGTTGTCCGCAGATACGACGATTTTGGCGGGCTTTGTCCGCAAAAAGCTGCGTGAAAAGTTTCTAGATGCGGATATTGGCATGACAGGCTGCAATTTTGCCATTGCTGAGACGGGTTCCATTGTCCTGTTTGAAAATGAAGGCAACGCTCGTATGGTTTCCACTCTGCCCAAAACGCAAATCACCCTGATGGGTATGGAGCGGATTATTCCATCCTGGACAGATTTGGAGGTGATGGCTACATTGCTGCCACGCTCCGCTACCGGACAAAAGCTGACTATGTATATGTCGGGGATTTCAGGACCCCGGCGCAGCCAGGATGCCGATGGACCGGCGGAAATGCACATTATCATCGTAGATAACGGGCGTTCGCTTCAGCTAGGCAATCCCGAGTTTCAGGAGCTGTTAAATTGTATTCGCTGCGGTGCTTGTCTGAACGCTTGTCCGGTGTACCGACACATTGGGGGACACGCGTATGGCGGGACATACAGTGGTCCTATTGGTGCAGTGCTTACGCCTGCCCTTCACGGCAACATCGAAGAGTGGAACGATATAGCGAGTGCGTCTAGCTTGTGCGGGGCGTGTTATGAAGCCTGTCCGGTCAAAATACCACTGCATGATATGCTGGTTTATTTGCGTAGACGCAAGGTGGAGGCGGGAAAAGGGGATAATCTAGAGACGGCAGCGATGAAAGGTTTTGCGTCAGTAGTTTCCAGCTCAAAGCGATTCGCTGCGGCGATCCGACTCGGACAGATCGCACAGAAAGCGGTCGTTCGTAAGGGAGAAATTACTCTTAAGCTCGGCCCCTTAAAAGGCTGGAATACGTACCGTGTGGCCCCTAGTCTGGCAAAAAAATCCTTCCGTCAGCACTGGAACACACTGGCGCGTGAGCTGGAGCAGGAACGCAAGGTCATGCATCCGGACATTCTCAGCCGAATGGAGACGATCTTGGCGGATAGAAGAAAAGGAGGGATGCAGCATGAATGAACAGCGTAATCCTTCTGCGCATGCAAAAGCGGAGCATGAGGCGTGGCTTCATCAAATGCAATCAGAATCCCGTGTCAAGCAGGCACGCTTTATGGAGGGCATTGCGGCGCGGCTCAAGCGTCCGCGGCAGACGGAGCCACCGATGCAGCCGTTTCGCGGCGCACCAGCGTTTTGGCACGAATTCGAATGGAGTGCGGAGCAGCGCATCGAGGAGTTCACCGCCAACTTTACAAGTGTTGGCGGACATGTCGTGCGTCTGCCGGATCTGAAGGAGTCGGCAGACTGGATCGCGAACAAAGCGCGAGAGCTGGGAGCGGCCTATATCGTCCGGCAGAATGATCCGGACCTGGAGGCGCTCCAGTTGGAAGCAGCGCTGCCGGAAGTCCGACTGTCGGTGTGGAACACCGATCCAGCCGAAGACTGGAAGGCACGCGCCGCGGAGGCCGATATCGGCATCGTCATAGCCGATGAAGCCGCCGCCTATACCGGCTCGGTAGCAGTGCTATCCTCGCCGGAGAAGGGGCGCTCGGTCAGTCTGCTGCCGACCGTGCTCATCATTCTCCTGCCCGTGGAGCGTCTGCGAACACGACTGGGCGAGATTTTAAGCCGCTTTGACGAAGCAGGGCGAGAGCAATTGCCCGCAGGCATTCATTTTATTACTGGACCGAGCCGCTCATCCGATATTGAAAATGACTTGACGATCGGCGTACACGGACCGGGTATCGTTTATACGTTGTTGATTGGTTAGCGTTACACTGCCCGTCTAACGGGCGCGATAGAGCGGAAAACGGGTTTCAAAATCCGTTTGTCTGCGATTGCTCCTAACCGAAATGCGGCCATTGTGCAGCTCGGTAATGCTTTTGGTAATGGCAAGACCCAGCCCGGTGCCTCCGGTTTCCTTGGAGCGTGATTTGTCCACTCGATAAAACCGTTCAAACAGATGCGGGACATCTTCCGGTGGAATCGGGGCACCGTAGTTGGTGCAGATCACTATCGCTTCATCGCCTTCACGTCCGATGGTGATATCGAAACGTTTGCCATCCTTTCCGTATCGAATCGCGTTGGAAAATAAATTTTCATACAGGCGTACCAGCTCGTCCGTATCGGCCAAAATCCGCACAGGCTCAACGATTCGGACACGATAAGACATGTCCGCCTGTTCCAGTGAGGGTACAAATTCTTCAGCAAGTTGAGTGAGCAATTTGCCGAGGTCTACAGGCTCCAGCTCCAGAGGCAGGCTACCACCGCTCACACGCGTGTACTCAAACAATTCGTCGATCAGCTTTTTCAGCGTCAGCGATTTTTCATAAGCAATGTTTACATAGTAGCGCAGCTCAATTTCGTCCCGGTAGCGGTCGGCTTCAATATACTCCAAAAAGCCAATCACAGAGGTTAGCGGGGTGCGAAGATCGTGGGATACGCCAGTGATCAGGTCGTTTTTGGCTTTGGCGGAAGCCCGTTCTTCTTCTAGTGAGAGACGGAGCTTGTCTGCCATGGTATTCATATTTTTCGCCAAGCTTGCCAGCTCGTCCGCTGAAGATACCGGAATCGAATAGGATAGATTTCCGTCCGCGAACTTCTGCATCCCTTTCGTAATCTCGCGTAGATAGCCAATCGTATTTTTGGTAAAAAGGAAAAAGAAATAAATATATAAAGGCAGCCCGCTCACCAGCATGATCAGTGAGGAACCAATATGATTTACGGTCCAGCGGATCAGACGGGTGCCGAAAAATGAACGGGAGGGATTCAGCCATAACAGCAAAGACGCTCCATAATAAAACACCATTAAAATCAGTCCAGTTAAAGTGAAGGCAGCAAGGCTAAGAGCTGCCAGCTTCCATCCCAGCGTATCATATCGTTTTGCCTTCAAGACGCAAGTCCTCCATTAATCGAATTTTTCCATTTTATAGCCGATGCCCCACACTGTTTTCAGGTATTTGGGCTTTCTCGGATCAGTCTCAATTTTCTCGCGAATTTTACGCACATGAACCATTAGCGTGTTGTTGGATTCCAGATATTGCTCCTTCCAGACCTTCTCATAAATCTGCTCCATGCTCAGCACTTGCCCCCGGTGTCGAGCCAAAAGCTCAACAATGGCGAATTCACGCGGAGTCAGCTTAACGGATTCTCCAGCGAGAGTGACCTCATGCGTAACAGTGTTAATGGAGAGTTCATCCAGTACCATTTCATGCTCCAATACAGGAGAGGAATGGGTATACTTCCGTACTCTACGTAGCTGGGATTTGATGCGTGCCACTAGCTCCAGCGGGCTGAACGGCTTGGTGACATAATCATCGGCCCCAACGCTAAGCCCTGTAATTTTGTCCATATCTTGTCCCTTCGCAGACAACATAATGATCGGAAAGTGTTCGGTTTCCCTGATTTTCATGCAGGCTTCAATCCCGTCCATGTTGGGCATCATCACATCCAGCACCATCACATCTATCTGTTCCCGATTAACCTGCTCCAGCGCTTCCAGTCCGTCCCGTGCCATGAGCAAGCGATATCCTTCATTTTCTAAATATATTTGCATGAGCTTAATTATTTCAGGTTCATCGTCTACTAATAAAATGGTTCCGTTATGCATGGCCCGCGCACCCTTTCTGTTCTTTCCAGCAGTATACAATATGGGCGTATTATATATCTTTTTGGCGGTGGAGGCTATGGACACTCTTCTCAGATCGTTTGTCGGGTATCATCAGCCTTTGAATAGTAACGTTTAAGGGCGAAGACATACGCTCTTCTTGCTTGAAGTTCCTTTTTCCTGTACCCGGCAGCTGACCGAACAAAATCCACGCACATGGCAGGAAGCGGGCGATGAACGACACGACGAGCCAAGAGCAAAGAAGTGCACAGAAAAAACCTCCAGCGTACCACACATGAATAAGCTGCGGCGAACCGATGTGTGGTGAAAACTGCCGATACAGGAGCAGGAAAAACGGATGGACCAGATACACCCCAAAGGACAGTGTACCCAGACGTTCCAGCTTGCGAATGACAATGGAATGTTGTCTCCTATACATGAGAAAGGAAATCTGTAACAATACCAGCGTACTGGACAGGCTGTATATATTATACATAAGTTCAAAAACCAGCGAATTGTACGAGGTTCCGAACATTCTATTTTCATACCACATATAGACATGAATGATGGCTGAAATCAGCCATAAAGCCCAAATTGCAATCCAGGTCAGCACGTTGACAAAGCTTCGTTCCCCTTTACGCATCAGAAACCAAGTTCGGAGCTGGGGATAATAGTAACCGAGAGCAGCGCCCAGCATGTAACAGGCCACATAGGACAGCGCCCAGCTGCCTTTATTTTGAACCTGAAAGAGAAATTTATTGCTAATTATAAATGCCCACTGTACCAGCAGCCCAATGACAATAGACCATTGCGGAAATTGCCGATAACGCTGGAACAGACACAGTACGCATGGAAATGCAAGATAGAATTGCATCATGATAAAAATATAATATAAATGGGTGTAGGCTTTGCCTGTGACCAGCTTCAGAGCAAAACTTTCCGCCAGTGTAGTTATACTCCATGGTTCGTTACTGCCAGCCATAAGGGACAGGATGAAATAAAAGAGAGAGAACATGACATAAGGTACGAGAATATACAGCAATCTCTGCTTATAAAAGCGGCTCAAAAGCTGTCGTCCCATTGGACGATCCTTATAGTTGTAGAACAGCACCATGCTGCTAAGCGCGATAAATACAGGGGTACCATACTTCATCAACACATTGAGCGCATTATATACAACATAAAGGCTGGAATGTGTAAGTTGAACCGTTGCATAAGAAGTGGCATGTACCATTAAGACGGCCAAAATCGCCATGGCTCTGACCAACTGTAATTCGGGAATTTTTTCTTTGGTCGTAGGCTTCATAAGCTTCATTTCCTTTCAGTAGTGAACTGTATCTTGTTGAACTCTTTCTATTAAAAGATAAAGTTCTTAACAATCTGAAAGGGATTGGCTTAAGAATCGCTTATGAACTTCTTAACTTTTGTTAAGATTAAGAAAAAGAACTTCCATAGGCTCAAAATGAGCAGCATGGAAGTTCTTTTAGTACTCATGTCCATTTGTTATTTGCAACGTTTGATAGGTGCGCGTCTGATTTGTCCACGAATGGCACCGTTCGGATGACGGATCGTGTGGACATTGACGTAGGCGTTGCCCTCTCTAATTTGGCATACCAAATCATTAATGGTTCTGCCTCTGAGCGGACCAGTAAGATCAAATGCACGCAGCACGCCGGTAACGACGCCTCTTCTTACGGTAATCCCAAACTTCGAAGGGCCAAACAGGGTAGCGACAACAGGTCCGTTTTCACCTCTTCGTCCCAGATGAATGTGCGCTTCAGTTACTCGTGAAATATTGCGGACCGTCAGTTCAAAGCTTAATTGCTGGCTCGCTGGACGGTAACGAAATTCCGCAGTTCCTGTCGCATTTGTTCTGACAGGAGGCACTTCATTAGCCCCCCTCAACGTGGCTCTAAACTTATTAGACATTACGTCCCTCCTTTCCCAGTGTTGGTTTAGTGTATTCACAGAACCAGAGAAAGGGCTGTACATTTGCCTATTCATCAGAAGATGTGTGTGTTTACGGGTTCTGCTCAAAGGGAACTATATCTCTTCAAATTCCACTTGATTTAGTTGGGCTACAATTACTATTGTAAGAGGTACGCAGATAACGAATCCTGTTGTTTATTTGGCTACGTCAACTTTTTATTTGCATAAGAATTACATAGGTACAACCGTGCAACCATTGGTAGAATTTTATGTATTCGCTTACATTAAATATTCTTTGCTTCTTACAATTAAAAATCTGGAGGAGGAATGAAGAATGAAGTGGAAAAAAGGATTGACTGGTATGCTTTTAGCAGCTTTTTTATGTGGTGCGCCAGGGGTGGGTATAGCTACTCCGGCACATGCATCCAATGGCGAGTACAAGTTTGATTTTGGCGGAGGTATGGTCGAAACGGGTTATACCGGAGTGAGCGCTTCGCTGTCCTATGACTCAGCACGTGGCTATGGCTTTCGTACCCCTGAGAATATGCGTAATGTCAGTGCATCGGGGACTGGGGTGGCAAGTGATGCGGTACAATTCCTGACTACAGGTACGAAAAGCAAGAATACTTTTGACGTCGATCTTCCTCCAGGTTTATATGAGGTGTCGGTTACTTTAGGTAATACTTCCCGTTCGAGTGTTGCGGCCGAAGGGGTGTATCAGGTCATAAATATGACGGGGAATGGGGCCAAGGATCGCTTTCAAATTCCAGTGACAGACGGACAGTTAAATCTACTGATTACTAAAGGGAAAGAGGGCGCGGTCTTCACACTCAGTGCACTGGAAATCAGGCAATTGTCTAGCAATCCGGTTACGAATCGTACGATTTATATCGGCGGGGATTCTACGGTATGTAACTATTATCCGCTAGATAGCAGCGTGCAGGCAGGATGGGGTCAACTGCTGCCAGAGTTTGTAAACACGAATACTTTTCAAATTCGCAATATGGCGTCAGGGGGCCAGATTGCTAGAGGATTCCATCAGGACGGTCAGTTGGAGGCTATCGTTCAATATATCAAGCCAGGGGATTATTTTATTCTCCAATTAGGCATTAATGACACCAATCCAAAGCATAACGAAAGCGAAGCGGAGTTTAAGGATTGGATGCGAGATATGATCCGGCAGGTGAAGGCTAAGGGGGCGACGGTAATTCTGTCAACACCGCAAGGACGAGCCACTGACTTTAATGCTAACAATGTACACAACGCAGAAAACAGATGGTATAGAAGCGCTATTTTGGCGCTGGCTCAAGAGGAACAAACGCCTTTAGTCGATCTGAATGTGCTCAGTTCAGCTTATTTCACTTCTATTGGCAAAGAAGCTACGCTGGCTTTGTATATGAACGGTGATACACTACATCCAAACTTTGCAGGAGCAAGGGAACTGGCGCGATTAGTAGCACACGATTTAAAAAGACAGGGTCTGAGTGGATTCTAAATTTCAATGCTGGTTTTACCTCTGTTTCTTACATTTGTAGGAACAGGGGTTTTTGGCTTATGTTCAGGGTGCTATAATAATGGAAAAAAGCAATAGTAATTCGGAGGAATTAGAACATGCAGCCTTTCACTGCCCGTGTGCTTCAAATTATATTGCTGATCCCTGAGGGAAAAGTAATGACTTACGGTCAAATTGCGGCAGAGGCCGGAAGCCCAAGAGGTGCTAGACAGGTGGTGCGAATTTTGCATACACTGAGCCAAAAACATCGACTTCCATGGCATAGAGTAGTCAACCGCTTGGGAGAGATTGCTTTGCAGGAGGATGAATCCGCCTCCCTGCAGCGCCTGTACTTAGAAGAGGAGGGCATACAGTTTAATGCAAACGGACGTATCCCGCTGGATCAATATCTTTATCATCCGCAGACGGAGACGGAAGAATAGGCGGGGAACACTAGTCTAAATCCTCGCCAAAAAGAGATGGGACAAATCATAGTTTTGATTTGTCTCGTCTCTTTTTAAACTGGCGTATCATGTAGATTGATGAAGAATGGCGTTCATATATAGCACTAGATTTCCCAATAAGCTTATCCAATCAGATGCTGCTGGTCACGCTGGGCAAGGTGAAAAGAAATACTGTTCATCAGCGGTAGATCGTTATTTTTTCGGGCTTCCCGAATGAGTTGTTTCTTTTTTTGTTCTGATTCGCGTAAAAAGCGAGTCATCCACAAATCAGACGGTTCGTTAGTAGTTGTCATGCGAGATTCTTTTATCATCTATTAACCCTCCTAGTGAGCGGCTGTTATTCTTTCTCTATTATATGTTCCAAACCTTAATAGATGCTGTTGGTTTCCTTAAAATTAGCTGAAATTTAGGTAAAGTTCAGGTAAAAACAGCTTAAATCTATGTCTAGTGGGAAGTAAAGTAGCTTACAACGAGTAATCTGACAGTAAAGGTTACAAAAATGTATTGTTTTGACACCTTGTACCAACATAAACCTGAAAGTACAATTAGAATGCGAGGAATTCGTGGAAATTTATGTCGAAAAGAATGGAAAAGATTCGAAGGATGCACTTGAAAGGGGAGAAACTCATTTATGAAGCCAAAAGCGGCTGCCGTGCTGCTTGTACTGTCTTTTTCAACAGGCTTGGTCACCACTGTCCAGGCTGACAGTTCATCAGGAAGCATTACAGCAAATGTGTCAGTTAATTCATCATCTGCTGCGGCTACGCCGAAGACATCATCTGTCACGGGACAGACTCTACCTCCATTAACGCTCAAGCAGGCAGTAGAATGGGCACAGACGAACAGCTACAATACGCGTTCTGCCGAGCGGGATGTAGAGCGGCGCAGACTTGAATTAAAAAATGCAGAAAAGGAGCTGGGCAATTCACCTGTCGATTATATAGACGATGCGTATGTGGATAATGAAACGTCCTGGAGGAATTACAGTTCCTCAACGCTATCTTATCTAGCCAGCAAAAAGCAGGCGCAATACGCTAAAGACCAGATTTATTTTAATGTAATGAAAAGCTATCAAAGTGTGTTTGTAGCAGAGAATCAGCTGAAAAATGATCTGGAGGCGCTGGAAATCGCCCAAGCGGAGGAAAAGATTGCCCTTGCCAAATTTGCGCGTGGCAAGCTGTCTGAATATGCGAAAAACGAGAGCACACAGGCCAGGGTCCAGGCGGAACAAGCGGTCGAACAGGGAAAAATTGCATTGCAAAAATCCAGAGATGCACTCAACTTCCTCATGGGACAGCCTAACGGGACAGCCTATGAAATGGTGGATCGACCTGTGTACAAAGAACCGAAGAAGCTGGATATCGAATTACATATACAACAGCTGACAGACATGAATCCAAATTTGTGGAAGCTGGAGGATAGTATCAAAACTTCGGAACTTAATGTAAGATATTTTGATTTTAACAACGGCGCAGGTGCTTACGATCTAGCTAAAATGGATGTCGATACAGCTAAAGAGGAGCTTGCCAAAGGTCAAAAGGATTTTGCCGAATCACTCCGCAATTTGTATGCCACGGTTAAGGAAAACCAAAAGAAATACGTACAACTGGAAGAAAGCTTGCGTACGGCAAAAGAGGCCTTGGAGTTATCACACAAAAAGTGGGCCAGAGGTCTGATTATTGAGATGGAATTGAAAAACAACCAGTTAAAAGTGAACCAGATTGAACGGCAAATGGAAGAGCTGGCGATCGAGTTGGATCAAAATGAGTATACGTTGAACAAGCCATGGAGCACATAGGGAGGAAAAGGCGTTGGCAGAAACGGTTTTAAATGATGCTTTAATCAAGCTACGGAGAAAACGGAGAAAAAAGTGGATCTGGACTGCGATTGTTTTACTGGTTGTAGGCGGAGGCGGAGCAGCAGTATATCTGAATATGCCCAAAGAGCAGGCAGCACCTGTAGTTCAGGACGAGACGTTTAAAGTAGAGCGCGGCGATGTGAGCGAGAAGCTGGACACGTCCGGCACCGTGCAAGCATCCAAGGAAGTGAAACTGAACTTTACGAGTGCAGGCGATAACAAGCTGGCTACGGTGAACGTGAAAGCCGGGGACAAGGTCAAAAAAGGGCAAGTGCTGGCGCTTCTAGACAGTTCAGAAATTAAAATGCAAATTCAAAGTGCGTCTGATTCTTTAGAGATATCCAAAGCCAAGTTGGCTGAATTGGAGAAGGGTCCGAAAGCGGAAGATATTGAAATTCAGAAAACAAATGTACTTCGGGCCAAAATGGCTGTCGATACAGCGCAAGAATCATTTGAGTTGGAAGAGGCCGAAAGTCAGAAGAAAGCTTCCCAAAAGCAGTTGGAGCAAGCGCGGAAGGCATATGAAGACCAAAAGTTTTTACATGATGCCGGGGCTGTATCCAACAGTGAATTGGAGCAGGCAGAGCAAGCATTGGATAAAGCACAAACGGACTATGATAATCTAGATTTACAGTTCCGCAAGATTATATCGCAAAAACGTCGTTCCATTTCAGAGGCTGAAATCGGCTACCGTGCCGCATTGGCTGAGCTTCGCAAGACTCAGGTTCCGGCTGATGCATCGAGTATTCAGTCCTCACGGATAGAGGTGCGAAGACTGGCGACTGAGCTAGAGCAGAAAAAAAATGAACTGAACAAGCTTCAGGTCACGGCACCTTGGGACGGAGTGATCTTGAAGGTAAACGGGGATGTGGGAACCAGTCCGACGGCTCCATTTATTGTCATGAATAACTCGGATTCTAACGATCTTAAGGTAGTTGTGAAGGTAAGTCAGAACGACATTGTCAAGGTCAAAAAGGGGCTTTCGGCTGTGTTGACGACCAATGCATATCCGGGTGAATCGTTTCCAGGCAAGGTGCAATTTGTCTCACCGGAAGCCTCTACGGATGAAGGGATGACGACGTATCTGATGGAGCTGTCTGTTCATGACCCGAAAGGTAAGCTTAAAACAGGCATGATTATGAATGTGGCCGTTATTTTGGGAGTCCACAAAAATGTACTGTTCGTTCCTGCGACTGCCCTGAGATCCGAAGGAGGACAGGATGGCGTGTATGTTTCCGCTAATAACGCTGCGAATCCGGGGACACGTACATTCAAGCCCGTAGAACTCGGATTTTACACGCCAGACCGAGTAGAGCTTAAGTCCGGTGTTAAGGAGGGTGACACGATTATTGTGCCTGCCCCTGAACCTCCGCCAGATCCTTCCGCAATGGGCGGCATGCAGGGAGGCTTTTAAACGGGCATGAGATATGTTATTCAGATTGAGGGTTTGAAAAAAGTGTACCATGTCGGAGATCAGGAAATTCATGCTCTGCGTGAGGTTCAACTTGATATTGCTGACGGTGATTTTGTTGCGATTATGGGACCGTCTGGATCAGGCAAGTCCACGATGATGAATGTTATCGGCTGTCTGGATTTACCTACGTCAGGACAATTTTATTTGGACGGATATTCGATCTTAGATGCCCGCGAGGATGAACTGGCTATTATACGTAATCAGAAAATCGGATTTGTATTTCAGAAATTCCATTTACTTCCACGATCCACAGCTCTGGAAAACGTGGAACTGCCTATGATCTATGCGGGGGTTTCTGCCAAGGAGCGTCGTTTGCGGGCTATGGATGCCCTCACAAGCGTAGGTCTAGGCGATCGGATGAACAACAGGCCAAATGAATTGTCAGGCGGTCAGCAGCAACGGGTATCCATTGCGCGGGCACTTGTGAACAATCCGGTTATTCTCTTAGCGGATGAACCGACAGGAGCTTTGGACTCCAAAACAAGTGTGGAAATCATGGGGATTTTTCAGCGTCTGAACGATCAGGGGAAAACGGTTGTACTGGTTACTCATGATCAAGAGGTTGCGGAATACGCCAAGCGTCTGATTCATTTTCGAGATGGGCGGATTGAAAAGGATCAGCCTGTTGAGGAACGAAGAATGGCGGCAGAGGAAGTGAAGGCATGAAGTTTCAGGAAATTATTCGTGTGTCGCTCAATAGTTTGCGAACCAATATGCTGCGATCCTTGCTGACCATGGTGGGTATTATTATCGGAGTAGCCGCTGTGATTGCGATTGTAGCCATCGGTAAAGGATCAACCGCTACAATTACATCGCAGATCAATAGTATGGGAAATAATCTGCTGATGATCTATCCTTATGCTCCATATGATGGGTCAAGTTCCATGTCGTTCAATCAGACGAAAGGAATATCTTTGGAGGATATTGAGGCACTAGAGCAGCAAAAAGCAGTAGCCGAGGTGGCGCCAAGTGCGATGACCAATGCAGATATTACATGGAGTCGCAATAAGGTCAGCGGGCAAATCGAGGGGACCTCGCTGGGATTTGTTCATGTGAGAAAGTTATCGCTCGCTCAGGGCAGATCGTTTACCCACTATGAAGTGGATAAACGATTGAATGTGGCTGTATTGGGGAGTGATGCGGCCCGTAATATTTTTGGCCCGGATGCTTCCAAAGCGGTAGGTGAGATCATTATGATCAAACAACTGCCCTTTAAGGTGGTTGGTGTGCTGGCTAATTCCAATTCAAATATGAATAATAGCGGACAGCAGGTATATGTGCCAATCACAACGGGGATGGAACGACTAGGTAATATGAGCATTCAGCAGGTGAATGCCTCTGCAACAACGGAGGACAAGATTGATCAGGCAAGTGCTCAAATTCGGCAGGTGCTGCGTGTCAGACATGAGCTAAAGCCATCAGAGGGCGATGATTTTCAAATTATGACCCAGACGGAAATCCTAAAAACAGTGTCCGGGGTTGACCGGGTTATGAATATGCTACTGATCGGCGTGGCTGCAATTGCGCTCGGCGTTGGTGGTGTTGGCATTATGAATATTATGCTGGTGTCTGTCACGGAGCGTACGAGGGAGATTGGAATTCGCAAAGCGATTGGTGCGCAACGCAGTGATATTATGCTGCAGTTTGTGGCTGAGGCTGTTTTTCTCAGTCTAATGGGTGGACTGGTCGGCGTTATGGTGGGTCTTGGGGGTGCAAAGCTGCTTGAGAAATTCGTCCAAATGCCGATTGTGTATTCGATAGAGCCAGTACTGTACTCTTTTCTGTGCTGCATGGGAGTCGGAGTGCTGTTCGGAGTATATCCGGCGCGCAAAGCCTCGAAGCTGCGTCCGATTGATGCTTTAAGATACGAATAGGAAAGCGGGTGCTTTGCCTTACTCGAAAGAGGGGGGATAAAGCGCCCGTTTTTTGTATGGAATAAGTGTTTTAAATGATGAAAAAACATGAATAACCACTTTAATTTTATATATGTGATGTTTTATATGCTTTTTTAGGTTGATTTATTATTATATATGACGTATTATATTCAATATCAGATCGCAAGCAAAAAAGGAGGGGCGTTCATCATCGACCTTACGGCAAGACAAGTAGAAATTTTAAACATCGTACAAAAGCATGCCCCGATTACGGGTGATCAGATTGCGGAAATGCTTAATCTCAGTAAGGCGACCATTCGGACCGACCTATCCAAATTGGGCATTTTGAATTACATAGATGCTAAGCCCAAGGTCGGTTATTTTGTTGGAAAGCGGGGTACGCCGAACCGGGAGGAAAAATTCCGGCTTTTGCAAATGAAGGTCGGTGATCTTCACGGGGTTCCAGTCATCGTACGTGAAACAACCACAATTCAGGAAGCTGTCGTAGCTCTGTTTTTGGAAAATGTGAGCAATTTGATCGTCACCGATGAAGATGGAGATTTGGCAGGGGTGGCTTCCCGCAAGGATTTACTCAAAGTGACGTTAGGCAATCCCAATGCAGCAACCATTCCTGTCAGTCTTGTGATGACCCGACAGGCGAATGTGGTCACTGTTTCCCCAGAGGATACCGTACTAGAGGCAGCACGCAAAATTATTGCCCGTCAAATCGACAGTCTGCCTGTCGTCGTCCCTTCGGATTCTGACAAACCAGGAGAGCACTGGAAAGTCGTGGGACGTATTACAAAGACAAATATTATTAAAATGTTGCTCGATATGGTAGCAGAGGATTAATGGGAGGAATCGAATGGTTCAGGCGAGCAGTCATTTTATAGCGATCTGTTCAGACTCGATTGGTGAGACGGCAGAAGCTGTCGTACAGGCGACCATGCGCCAATTTGAGTTACCAGACACAGAGATCAAAAGATTTATGAATGTGAGGGATGAAGACGAGCTGAGTCGGGTAATGGAGGAAGTTGCCGAGCGTAAAGGCTTTGTAGCTTATACGCTGGTACAGCCGGAATTGAGAGAGGCGATGAAAGAGGAGGCTGTTCGGCTGAATGTGCGGGCTGTCGATATTATGGGACCGATGATGCAGGCGTTTGCCGATACGTTTCATAACGATCCCAAAGAGAAGCCTGGTCTATTGCACCGACTGGACGACAACTATTTTCGGCGTGTAGAGGCACTGGATTTTGCGGTTCAATACGATGATGGCAAAGATGTGAGCGCTATTCTCAAAGCAGATATAGTATTGCTTGGGGTGTCTCGTATTTCCAAAACTCCTTTATCCATGTTTCTCGCACATAAAGGTTATAAAACAGTCAACATACCGGTTGTACCGGAGCTGACACCACCTGTTCAGTTGAAGGATGTTCAGCGTGGCCGAGTGTTCGGATTGACGATCCAGCCGGAGCTACTGTTGAAAATACGCAGTGAACGACTGAAGGTAATGGGGCTTCCTAATAATGTGCAGTATGCTACAGCGACGAGGGTGGAAGAGGAAATCGCGTATGCGCAGTCTTTGTTTAAAGAGCTGAATTGTCCAGTCATTGATGTTACAGATAAAGCAATTGAAGAGACAGCAGGCTTGATTGTTAGAATGCTATAAAGCGAAGCAACTTAGAAGCAACGTTTATAAAGAAAATATGAATCACGGGATACAGGAGTGTAAATATAAAATGGCA
This sequence comes from Paenibacillus sp. BT-177, assembly GCF_025846815.2. Lineage (NCBI taxonomy): Bacteria > Bacillati > Bacillota > Bacilli > Caryophanales > Paenibacillaceae > Paenibacillus > Paenibacillus sp. BT-177. The sequence continues at coordinate 27,099 of NZ_JAOYTP010000019.1, forward strand.
GCAAAGCTGCCGTGAAATATTATTTGCCTGTGGGTAACAATTATTTTTAGGAGAGGTGGAGGGATAGGTATGGAGAGTCAAATGGCATTGGAATTCGTTCGGGTAACAGAGGCAGCGGCACTGCAATCGGCACAATGGACAGGGCGTGGAGATAAGAATAGCGCGGACGAGGCGGCAACAGTAGCCATTCGTACTCATTTTAATGCGGTATCCATGGACGGCACGGTCGTGATTGGTGAAGGTGAAATGGATGAGGCTCCCATGCTGTATATTGGAGAGAGAGTAGGCAATCGCAGAGGGCCGGCCATGGATATTGCTGTTGATCCTCTCGAAGGGACGGAAACGGTGGCGAACGGTTTGAATAACGCACTGTCGGTCATTGCTGCTGCACCTCGTGGTAGTCTACTACACGCTCCGGATATGTACATGCAAAAATTAGCTGTTGGTCCGGCATTGGCTGGAAAGCTGTCACTAGAAGACACGATTCCGACTACATTGTCAAAAGCAGCGCGCATACTGGGGAAATCCTTGTCCGATCTTACGGTGTCGATTCTGGATCGTTCACGGCATGCCGGGATTATCCAGCTTCTGCGGGAAAGCGGCGTTCGGATCAAGCTGCTTGGTCATGGGGATGTGATGGGCGCAATTGAAACCTGCCTGGATAGCGGTGTAGATTTGCATATCGGCTCTGGCGGTGCTCCTGAGGGTGTATTGGCCGCGGCCGCGCTGAAATGCATGGGCGGAGAAATACAAGGCCGTCTGCTTCCTCATGGAGAAGAAGAGATTGCACGTTGCAAACGCATGGGTATTACTGATCCAGGGGCGTTGCTGTCGATGGAGGACATGGTCGGACGCCAAGGCGTGATGTTTGTGGCTACAGGCGTTACGCCTGGTGAGTGGTTGCAGGGGGTTCGTTCTCTGCCTGGTCACAGAGCTGAAACCCATTCAGTTGTAATGCATTCAGATACAAAAACGATTCGTTTCGTGCGAAGTATTCATCATACAGCTGATTCTTCCGGTACGCTTGCAGCCGCGGCATCCTCTTGAAATTTGAAGTCAAGACTTCCTTCACTGGTGAATTCAATCATAATAAACTTATAAAACAGCAAGTCTCTGACTAAAGGGAGACTTGCTGTTACTGTTTTTTGGGGATAAAAGAGTAAAAGCAAGGATATAAATTTCTAAAAAACAGGCACTTTTGAAGTGAAATTGAAACGTTTCTATTAGGGCAAAGAAAAAACATAGCTTTGGAAGAGAAAAAATCAATTCGAACTAATTTTTTTAGACGAAGAGTCAAAAAAAATTATGCATAATATAGTTCTTTGGAACTATATAAAAAACCTGTTTATTAAAAATTTAAAGAGTTATTAATTTGGGTTTGTGTGTGGTTGTTTTAAATTAGTTCCATTATATAGGAGGTTGAAGGGAGGTGCGAAAAAAGTCGGAATTTGTCGGATGATATCAGGTTGAATTTGTTACATTTATGTTAATGGCATGTAAAGATAAAATTGTTATAGGATAAGGGGTTTAGGCGTAATTGTAAATCATAATGATTTTAGTTTTACAATGTTCGTGAAAATGTGAAATTATGTTTTAAGCCAAATTTGCAGATCATGATGGGCAGATAATGAGCGAAAAAGTAAAATTGTTGCTTTTGTAGTTTGGAAACAAATAGCATAATATGGATTTTGGTTTATTTTTATGAAGTCTAGTAATTTAGCACTTTTGTCCCATGTCAAGCCGTTTTAAAGTTTGTATATTTAAAAAAGCTAGAAAGTGTTGGAAGAAAAAAAGATATATAAGGATTTATTGTAAAATTATTACTTCATAGAGGATGGAGGAATTCATATGACGACTCGATCACAATCTTGGTTCGCGAAAACAGAGGTCCAACCAACTGCGAAGCTCCAACTATTTTGCTTCCCCTACGCCGGCGGCGGTGCTTACATATTTAACTCTTGGAAGTCCAGGCTCGCACCTGATATTACTGTGTTGCCAATACAACTCCCAGGACGTGAGGCCCGCTCCATTGAAGCTCCAATGGAAACCCTTCAAGACATCGTTCAATCGCTGGTTCCCGCTATGGCTCCATACATGAATAAGCCTTTTGCCTTTTTTGGACATAGCATGGGGGCACTGATTGCATTTGAAACAGCACGGCAGTTGTACAGCAAAACAGGAAAACTACCTGTGCATATCATCGTATCTGGCAAATCCGCCCCTCATATTCCATACTCCAAAAAACGACTCCATGATTTAGTAGATGATTCTTTCACCGAAGAGCTCCGTTTGATGCAGGGCACCCCCGAAGAGGTGCTGCAAAATACTGAATTGATGCAAATTATTATGCCTCGTCTGCGTGCAGATTTTAAGGTATGTGAAACTTATGTTTATCAGCCGGGAAATCCACTGGCATGCCCGATGACGGTTCTAGGGGGAACGAAGGATTTTGAGGTTAGCACAGACTCACTCCGTGCCTGGCAGCAGCATACGATGTCACCTATGGATGTCCGGATGTTCGAAGGCAATCACTTTTTCATCCATGAACAAGAGCAAGAGGTTATGAGTGCAGTCGAGGACATTCTTTCCGCATCCTCGCCGATGGCCCACACTGCGGCAGCTCATACAGCTTGCAACACAAGTACTCTACAACCACGATTTAGGCAGAGTTGACTGTCCCACACATCACGATGCACTTCGCTATCACCATCTCAGCAATAACCGATAAAACAACCCACCATGATGCATTTCCCAACATAGATTAAAATCCAACTTTACTGTACAGGCACTCATTCATTTCAGACACAGAGTTTACTTCAACGACGTCCATCGCCAATCTAAATAGTTCGCACTGCATAAAGTGTGGGCAATGAAAAAGAGGGATGCCCTTGTTTCGAGCAAATTCTGCTTTTAGGAGACTTACACGTTATATAAAACCGTATAACCTTTGGGTTTTTATAACCGTAATTTCTTCTTTGTGTTTAGCAGCTATTGACATTATTTTGGGGAAGGCCATAGAGCAAATGGCACAGGGCACATTCTCCTCCACCCAGAACATGATCTATCTAGTTGTTGGTATGACGGTCATTGGAATGCCTTGTAAGTTTGTGATGAGGTACGCTTCAGCACGATTTAGTGTTAGTGCACTGCGTGACTTGAGAGGCGATCTCGTACATAAGTTTTATGATTTACCTGTTTCTAGCGTGGAGAGGAAGTTCACCGGAGATCTGGTATCCCGTCTAACAAACAATACGGCGCTGTTGCAGAACTTTTTTATCCAGCAATTTGCTAATCTGTTTTATTTGCCACTTGTGTTTACAGCATCATTAACGTTGCTTTTACTGACAAGCTGGAAACTGGTTTTGGCAAGTCTTGCGCTTATGCCTGTAGGAATGATTATCACCTCACTGATGAGCAAGCCAATTGAAAAATATTCCAAGGAGCTTCAGGAGAAAATTGCTCATTTGAATGCGGTGGGACAGGATGCAATTGGAGGACTTCCTATCGTCAAGGCATTCAATATGCAGGCTGTGCTGTTGAAGAAGTATTTGGTGATTACGGAGGAGGTCATCCGGCGTGGGCTGCGGCTGGAAAAACGCTATGCGTTCATCACCCCAGTAGGTGTGATGATGCTGGCAACACCAATTATTTTGGTCATAGTGTGCGGGGGATATCTGATTCAACAAGGTGAGCTGAATGCTGGAGGCATTGTCCTTTTTTTATATCTGATTTCGTTCATCTTGCAGCCTGTCGCCATGCTGCCGACACTCATTTCACAAATGAAGGAAGCAGAGGGAGCTGCGAAGCATTTGTTTGAGGTGCTGGATTGGCCGGATGAACGGCAAGACGGGAAAATCACTACAATAAGCCAAAATCTCAAGGAAGACGATGCAGAAAGCAAGGACGACATTGCTGTAGTCAGCTTTGAGCATTTGACCTTTGGCTACAACGAAGGGAACACGGTGCTGAAGGATATTAGCTTTCAGGTAGGACAAGGTGAAACGGTAGCGATTGTTGGGGCCAGCGGTGGCGGTAAAAGCACAATTTTCAAGCTGCTATGCGGATTTAATGAACCTGGAGAACATGCTGGAACCGTTCAATTATTTGGCAAGAATTTGACAGATTGGAACCTAACAAGCCTACGTAGCCATATCTCGATGGTATCTCAGGAACCGTCGCTTTTTCCGGCCACCATTGCAGAAAATATCGGATATGGCCGTCTGGAGGCGACTCGGAAAGAAATTGTCGAGGCGGCGAAAGCGGCACATGCGCATGACTTTATTGTTCAGCTACCAGAGGGATATGAAACTCTGTTGAGCGAGCGGGGAGGCGGATTGTCCGGCGGACAAAAGCAGCGTATTTCTATAGCAAGAGCATTGCTGAAAAATGCTCCGCTGCTTTTACTGGACGAGCCGACTTCAGCACTTGATAGCCAGTCGGAGGCTCAGGTACAGATTGCAATGAATGCAGCCATGCAAGACCGGACGGTACTGGTCATAGCTCATCGACTGTCAACTGTACGCCAGGCGAACCGCATTATCGTACTTGATCAGGGGAGCATTGTGGAATCAGGTACACATGAGGAATTACTAGGCCGTGATGGTGTGTACCGAAAGCTGTATTTGCAAAATTTTGAAGGACAGCAAACGGAGGAAGACGGGTATTCACTGCCTGAGGAAAGGAGTGAGCGTCGTGACCTTCAAGCAGGGGTTTTATGAATTTAAGCAATTGATGTCCCTGATGAAGCCGCATCGAAAATGGTATTTTACGGGGTTGGTTGGCAACAGTCTAACCAATGCCAGCATCACAATTTTGCTTTCTTTTGTGGTGCATAATCTGCTGAATTTTGCGGTTAATGGCGATGTACAGGAGCTATATCGAGCGGTCTATCTGGTCAGCGGGACATTTTTGGCATTAAGTCTTATTTCCCCTGTGTGCAGCTATATGTATAAACGCTGTGTCAAGCTTGCGATTGCCGATGTACGAATGAAGCTATTCGGCCATGTTGTCAAGCTATCGTATGAAAAAGCCGAAAAACATCATTCGGGTAATCTTGTATCCCGCATGACGAACGATGTGCAAGCGCTGGAGCAGGCTTATACCGTTCATATTCGCTCGATTATACTGGAAACTTCGCTTTTCTTAGGCTCATTAGTCATTCTGATGGTGCTGGATTGGCGATTTGGGGCTATGGCGGTTTTACTTGGTTTGGCTTCAGCCTGGATAAATGCTCATTTCGCGAAGAAAATGCGACACACGAGCGAAGAACTACAGGGACGGATGAGCAGATTTACAGAACGATTGAGTGATTTGCTTTCCGGATTACAGACGGTGAAGTTGTTTGGGCTCAGGGCAAAGGTAGGCGGACTTTGCAACGATGCAAGCGAAGACATAAATCGCATTAGTATCCGACAGGGACGTCATATGGGCTTGCAGGATATGTGCAATTTTGTCATTGAATTTATTACATTGGGCGGTGTGCTTGTTGCCGGATTGATCCTGGTTTCGCAGAAGCAAATGGAACTTGGAGTTTTGGGACAGATTGTGCAGCTGCAAACGGGTATTTCAACGGTGTTTTTGGAACTGGGGGCGGCTGTATCCCTGTTACAAAACTCTTTGGCAGGCTTGGCGCGTATCCGCGAAATCTTGAATGAGTCGAAGGAAGAGGAACAGTTCCCTGCGGCGAAGCAGAAGGGATCAGTAACCGGGCTTATCGATCTGGAGGTATCAGCTTCATCCGCCCGTGAACCTAAGGAATCTTATGGCGGTGTCGAGACTGTGGGTTCAGACCTCGCCATTGAACAGACTGCGGCTGCGCTGGAACTGCATAACATTACCTTTGGCTATCAGCCAGACCGTCCAACGCTGCGAGGATTGAACTTGGTTGTGCCAGAAGGGCAGGTAACCGCGATTGTCGGTCCGAGTGGGGGTGGCAAAAGCACAGTGATGAAGCTGTTACTGGGATTTTACCCACCGGATGAAGGAGTGCTGCGAGTTCGTGGCCGCTTGGCAGAAGAATTTCGGTTGGATGAGGTTAGGGAATTGATGGCCTATGTGCCACAGGAGGCTACACTGTTCCATGGTACAGTAGCGGATAATATCCGTTTTGGCTCACCGGATGCCACCGATGAGGAAGTAAAGGTTGCGGCCAAAACAGCCTATGCCAGCGGCTTCATAGCTGAGCTTCCGGAGGGTTATGACACGATTGTCGGTGAACGCGGAGCCAATTTGTCCGGCGGACAAAGACAGCGGATTGCGATTGCCCGTGCTCTGCTCAAAAATGCACCGATTTTGCTGCTGGATGAAGCGACCTCAGCCCTGGATGCAGAGTCGGAATACGAAGTTCAGCAGGGCTTAGATGAGCTGATGAAGGATCGCACCACATTAGTTATTGCCCATCGATTGTCTACAATTGAACGGGCGGATACGATCTGTGTCCTTGCCGATGGCGAGCTCAAAGAACAGGGAACTCATGACCAGCTCCTTGCTGAGGGAGGTCATTATGCGGAGCTGTACGAGCTTCAGTTTCGAAAGCATCCCGAGGAACAAACCGCATAAATATGCGAATTTTCTTTTTACCAAATATCTATTTTGCGAGGAGAGAGACGGATGACACAGCAAGATGTTCAATTGTTTTCCTTAAGCCAGCCACAGCAACGTATTTGGTACACGGAGCTTTTGTATCCTCATCGGAACACTTCAACCATTATTGCTACTGTAAAAATCAGAGGAACTGTTCGTATAGATGCATTGCAGCAAGCAATGAACCGGGTGATTGCCCAAAACGATTCTTTCCGTATCAAAATCACTGCTCAGGATGGAATCCCATATCAATATGTAGAGCCGTTTACAGCGGAAAGTATTGAAACGCTTCAAGTAACCCCGGAAGAAGCGAATGAATGGTTAAAGCGCCATAATCCACAGCCGTTCTCATTGTTGGATTCGCAGCTGTACCGATTTGTTATTTTGCAGTTAGGGGCAGAAGAAACCTGGTTTAATTTTAAAATGCATCATATTATTTCGGACGGGGTGTCCATGAATCAGGCCATTAATGAAATCACTGGACATTATATGGATATTGTTCATGGTACAGGCCAGGATGCACCGAGCAAGAGCAATCCTTATCTGGATTTTATTCAGGTAGAGCAAAGCTATGAGCAATCTGATCGCTATCAAAAGGACAAAACGTATTGGACGGAAAAGTTTGCTGATTTGCCAGAGACCACAGGTCTAAAATCATATAACCCGCTGACACTGAGCACAGCTGCACGCCGGGAAAGTTTTATACTGGAACATGGATTGTATCGTGGTGTTACGGCTTTTTGCGAGGAACATAAAATCAGTATTTTCACGTTCTTCCTAGCCGCTCTGTATATTTATTTGCATAAAGTGACGGGTGAGCAGGACTTAACTGTAGGAACACTCTATGCCAACCGTACGTCTAAGAAAGAAAAGGATACCATCGGCATGTTCGTCAGCACCGTGGCTACGCGTCTGCTGGTCGAACCGGAATCCGAACTGCTGGCCTTCTTACAGGGTGTAGGGAAGGAGCAGGCGTCCATTTTGCGGCATCAGCGTTACCCGTACAACAAAATTATTCAAGATTTACGTGAACAGCAAAGCAGTCTGGACATCCAGCGTCTGTTTGGGGCATCCATTCAGTACCGTACATTGAGTTTCTCTCGTTTTGATGAAGCGATTCAGCAGGTGGATAACGATTTCTGCGGAGATACAGTGAATGACTTCGATATTCACATGGTTGAAATGCTGGATGACGATAGACTCGTATTATACCTGGATTATCGTACCGAGCTGTTTAGTGAGCAGGAAATAGCTCGAATTATTCGACAATTTTTGAGTGTGGCGGAGCATATGGTACAGGGCCCACACAAGCGAATACAGGAATTGTCGCTGATCAGTGAGGAAGAACGGGCGGAAATCGTCGACGTATTCAATGCTACAGCAGTGGAATATCCACACGAAGCAGGCATTCATGAGCTGTTTGAGGAACAGGCGGCACGTACACCGAATCAGACAGCAGTTGTGTCTGGCAATGCCCATTTAACTTATGGCGAATTGAATGTAAAAGCCAATCGACTGGCTCACACGCTGCGCGGGCACGGTGTAACTGCCGAGCGAACTGTAGGTATCGTTGCAGAGCGTTCCGCAGATATGATCGTCGGTATGCTTGCGATTCTCAAAGCGGGCGGCGCATATGTGCCAATTGACCCTGATTATCCGGCTGAACGTGTGCGCTACCTGTTGGAAGATTCGGGAGCGGAGTTGCTGCTGGTGCAGCATGCGGAACAGCAGCTGGAGGATTACACCGGAATCGTGCTGGATCTGAGCGATGCCGCTGTGTACGGGGCAGAGAATAACCAAGACGTGAATAACATACATGGGGAACAAAACGAAGCTAGTCATGCAGATTTTACCCATTATTTAAATCTGAAAAATGAGCTTTTAAAGGAATCTTCTTCGTCTGTCGTAGACAGTACTACTGGAGCACATACATTTGGCAATCGACTAGCCTATCTTATGTACACTTCGGGTACGACCGGACAGCCTAAAGGAGTTATGGTAGAGCATCGCAATGTCGTGCGTTTGGTGAAAAATACAAACTATGCGCAACTGGGTGCTGACACGCGCATTTTGCAAACTGGTGCCGTTGTCTTTGACGCGTCCACCTTCGAAATTTGGGGTGCGTTGCTGAATGGAGGACAGCTTGTACTGGTAAGTCAGGATGTTATTTTGGACGCTCCGAAGCTCAAGGAAGCTGTCCGCAGCCATGGTATTACGACAATGTGGCTAACTGCGCCACTCTTTAACCAGCTATCCCAGCAGGATCTGGAGTTGTTCGAGGGGGTACAAGAACTGCTGGTCGGCGGTGATGTGTTATCCGTACCGCACATTAACCGGGTGCTGGAGGCTCATCCGTCCCTACGGATTATCAACGGCTATGGCCCAACGGAAAATACAACTTTTTCTACAACTCATGCAATTGCTGGCGTGCAATCGGAAGCGGTGCCGATCGGGCGTCCGATCTACAACTCCACAGCGTATGTTGTAGATCGTTCCATGCAGCTTCAGCCTGTGGGAGCATGGGGGGAACTGATCGTTGGCGGCGACGGGGTGGCACGTGGCTACCGGAATCGTCCTGATTTAACGGCTGAAAAGTTCATAGACAGTCCTTTCCGCAGCGGTGAGCGCTGCTACCGTACAGGCGATTTGGTGCGCTGGAATGAGGACGGAACGTTGGAATACAAAGGACGGATCGACGCACAGGTGAAAATCCGTGGCTACCGGATTGAGCTGGGCGAGGTGGAAGCACAGCTGTTGAAGCTGGAGGCAGTGCAAGAAGCTGTGGTCATTGCACGTGAGGATGAGCAGGGACAAAAACAGCTCTGCGCATATGTGGTCACCCTTGCGGATATCACAGCAAGTGAGCTGCGAAGCGACTTGAGTCAGGAGTTGCCGGGTTACATGGTGCCGTCGTATTTTGTACAGCTGGAACAATTGCCATTGACACCAAATGGCAAAGTGGATCGGCGTGCGTTGCCGCAGCCGGAGGGAAGCGTGGATTCCGGCGAGGATTATGTAGCCGCTCGTAATGAGGTAGAGCGGACATTGGTATCGGTATGGCAATCTGTACTGGGTATCGAACAGATTGGTGTTCTGGATAACTTTTTTCATTTGGGCGGCGACTCGATCAAGGCCATCCAGGTGTCTTCAAGACTGCTGCAAAATGGTTACAAACTGGAAATGAGGGAGCTGTTCCAGTATCCAACGATTGCTGAGCTGAATGGACGAGTGCAGCGGGTGACCCGCGTGTCCGATCAAGGAGAAGTCAGAGGAAACGTGGCATTGACACCGATTCAGAACTGGTTTATTGAACAGCAGCCATCCCATCCTGAACACTACAACCAGGCTCTGATGTTACACCGTGAGGATCGTTTGGACGAAACGGCGCTTCATCAGACATTGCAACGCATTGTCGAGCATCATGATGCTTTGCGCATCGTATTCCGCCAGAATGCAGACGGTGGTTATGAAGCATGGAACCGTGGCGTGCAAGAAGGAGAGCTGTATAGCCTCGAAGTGATGGATTATACCACGGAGTCTGACTTTGCTCATTTGCTGGAGAACAAAGCCAGCGAAATCCAAAGCAGCATCCGTCTAGATGAAGGTCCTCTGGTGAAGCTGGGTCTGTTCCGTTGCACCGATGGAGACCATTTGCTGGTGGCGATCCACCATTTGGTGGTCGACGGCGTGTCATGGCGTATTTTGCTGGAGGATCTGGCATCCGGCTATGAGCAGGCTTTACAGGGCGAGTCTGTCCGCTTGCCGAATAAGACGGATTCCTTCCGCCTGTGGGCTGATCAACTGGCAGCTTATGCGAACAGCACCGCGTTGGAGAAGGAACGTGCGTATTGGGAGCAGGTGGAGCGAGCTGGTGCTGCTCAAGAGGCATTGCCTAAGGATTACACTCGTAAATC
>NZ_JAOYTP010000020.1:0-31875 GCF_025846815.2 Paenibacillus sp. BT-177
ATTGCCGGACGACCGCATGCCGAACTGGAGAGTCTGGTCGGTGTATTCATTAACACACTGGCGATTCGTAATTATCCGTGTGGCGACAAATCGTTCCTGGATTATCTGCAGGAGGTCAAAGAGCATGCGCTCCGTGCGTATGAGCATCCGGACTATCCGTTTGAAGAACTGGTGGAAAAGCTGAATGTAGCGCGGGATACAAGCCGGAATGCGCTGTTCGACACGATGTTTGAATTGAAAACGTTGGAGCAGCGGGAGTTCGAGCTGGAAGGGCTGACCTTGAGCTCCTATCCACTGGACAATCAAACGGCAAAATTCGATTTGAGCTTGGAGGCGATAGAGCAGCCGGAAGGTATTCTGTGCAGTCTGGAATACAGCACAGTGCTGTACAAGCGGGAGACCATGACGCGATTGGCACAGCATTTTGCGGAAATCGTTCGAGCGATTGCCTATCATCCGCAGCAGCCACTGGCAGTTTTGAATATGGTAACCGATGAGGAACAAGAGCAACTCATCTACGGTTTTGGAGAAGTGGGCGTAACGGATGTTGCTGCGGTTGAAGCAGGAGCCCTGTTCCATACCTATGTGGAAGAACAGGCTCAGCTTATACCAGATCACGTGGCGGTGGTATACGAGGAGCAACAGCTTACGTACCGGAAACTGAACGAGCGTGCGAACCAATTGGCGCGCAGACTAAGAAATGAAGGCATTGGACGCGAATCGATTGTCGGCATTTGGAGTGAGCGCTCGGTAGACATGCTGGTCGGTGTGTTGGCGGTCTGGAAGGCTGGAGGCGCATATGTACCGCTGGATGCAGACTATCCGTCCGAACGCATTCGTTTCATGCTGGAGGATAGTGGTGCGACGGTGCTGCTAACGCAAACCGGTTTGCAGGAGCGCGCACAAGCATGGCTGAATGAAAGCTACGTGGCTTTGGGCGATGAAAAAGCTAAGGGTGAGCTGGAAACAGCGGCTGGTGCTGAAACGATGGAAAGAGACAACCTGAATGAAGGCTTAGGCTTGAAATCAGATTCGAAGTCTGACAGCGAAGAAGCATCCAAATCAGCAACAGGGCTGCGTCTGCATACCGTATTGGCATTGGACGATGAGTCGCTGTACACCGGGGATGCCACGAATATCGACCCGATCAATGAGCCGCAGGATCTGGCGTATGTGATTTACACCTCTGGGACAACGGGACGTCCGAAGGGCGTCATGATCGAGCATCGCAGTTTGGTCAATACGGCTGCGGCGTATCGCCGGGATTACCGTCTGAGCGAGTTCCCGGTACGACTGCTGCAATTGGCAAGCTTCTCCTTCGACGTGTTCGTCGGGGATATTGCGCGGACGCTTTATAACGGTGGAACGATGGTCATTTGTCCGAAAGACGATCGGATTGATTTTAGCCGTCTGCACGGATGGATTCGTGATTATCAAATTACGGTGTTTGAATCAACTCCGGCCCTGATCGTACCGTTTATGCAGCATGTGCATGAACAGGGGCTGGACATGAGCAGCATGGAACTGCTGATCACCAGCTCAGACAGCTGCAGTGTGGCGGATTACCGGGTGCTGCAAGAGCGGTTTGGCGCAGATATCCGCATCATGAACAGCTATGGCGTCACGGAAGCGGCGATTGACTCCAGCTTCTATGACGAAGAGCTGTCGAAGCTGCCAAGCAGCGGTCATGTGCCGATTGGTCAGGCATGGCTGAATGCACGCTTCTACATTGTGGACAGCCAGCTGAATCCGGTGCCGATCGGCGTACTGGGCGAACTGTGCATCGGCGGAGCCGGGGTCGCACGGGGGTACCTAAACCGTGCGGACCTGACGGCGGAAAAATTCGTAGCGAACCCATACGTACCGGGCGAACGACTGTATCGCACCGGCGACTTGGCGCGGTGGATGCCGGACGGCAATGTAGACTTTATTGGCCGGATGGATGATCAGGTCAAAATCCGGGGCTTCCGGATTGAACTTGGCGAGGTGGAAGCGCAGCTGCTGACTGTGGATGGCATTGAGAAAGCCATCGTTACCGCCTGGGAAAACGAAAACGGAGACAAAGATCTGTGCGCGTATGTCGTAGCCTCGGAGGCGCTGAATTTGCCGGAGCTGCGCAGCACACTCCAGCCCAAACTGCCGGGCTACATGATCCCGACGTATGTCGTACCACTGGATCAATTCCCGCTGACACCAAACGGAAAAATTGACCGCAAAGCGTTGCCAGCACCAGAAGCGCGCCTCGAAGGAGGTACGGAGTATGTTGCGCCGCGGACCCTGCTGGAAGAGCAGATGGTACGTATTTGGCAAAGCGTTCTGAATCATCAGCGGGTAGGCATCCAGGATAACTTCTTTGAAGTGGGGGGACATTCACTGCGTGCCATCACCCTGATGGCGAAAATCCATCAGGAGCTGAATCACAAGCTGGCCTTGCGAGATATTTTCCAATATCCGACGATTGAGCAATTGGTGCAGGTGATGGGTGAAGATCAGGCCCAGCAAATGTATGTATCCATACCTGTGGCGGAGGAGCGCGAATATTATCCCGTTTCCTCGGCGCAAAAACGGATGTACGTGCTGAGTCACATGGAAGGTGGAGAGGTGAGCTACAACATGCCAGGAGCTTTGGTGATCGAAGGCTCCTTGGATAAAAAGCGACTGGAACAAGCCTTCCGCCAGCTGATTGCCCGTCATGAAACCCTGCGAACCCGATTCGAGATGGTGGATGGCGAGGTGATTCAGCGGATTGAATCTAACGTCCCATTCAGCGTGGAGTATGTGCAAGCAAGCGAAGAAGAGACACCGCAGTACGCACAGGACTTTGTACGTGCATTTGATCTCGCACAAGCTCCGTTGCTGCGGGTTCAGTTGATCGAAAACGGACCGGGGCGTCACGTTATGCTCTATGACATGCACCATATTATTTCGGATGGCGTCACGGAAGGAATTATCGTGCAGGAGTTCTCTCAATTGTACGAAGGCAAGGAGCTCCCGCCACTGCGTATTCAGTACAAGGACTATGCCGTTTGGCAGCATGCAGATATGCAAAGTGAACGTCTTCGTGCGCAAGAAAGCTATTGGCTGAACACCATGTCTGGTGAAATTCCGGCACTGGATATGCCAACGGATTTTACAAGACCCGCCGTACAACGTCTGGAAGGAACTCGATTTGAGTTTGCGATCTGCATGGAGGACAGCGAGCAGTTGAAGCAGCTGGCCGCGCAAACCGGATCCACCTTGTACATGGTATTGCTTGCAGCGTATAGCACACTCTTGCATAAATACACGGGTCAAGAGGACATCATCGTCGGCACGCCGATTGCCGGAAGACCACATGCGGAGCTGGGTAGCCTAGTAGGCGTATTCCTGAACACGCTGGCGATTCGCAATTATCCGTCTGGTGACAAAACGTTCTTGGACTACTTTCAAGAGGTCAAAGAGCATGCGCTCAGTGCGTATGAGCACCAGGAATATCCGTTTGAAGAACTGGTTGAAAAGCTGAATGTAACGCGGGATACGAGCCGGAATGCGCTGTTTGATACGATGTTTGAGCTGAAAACATTTGAGCAGCAGGAGTTCGAGCTGGAAGGGCTGACCTTCAAGCCGTATCCAACGGACGATCATACGTCCAAATTTGATTTGACCTTGGATGCTGTAGAGCAGCCAGAAGGCATTCTGTGCAGTCTGGAATACAGCACGGCGCTGTACAAACCTGAGACCATCGCGCGCTTTGCACAGCATTTTACTGAACTCGTACGAGCCATTACACTGCATCCAAAGCAGCCACTGGCAGCTTTGGATATGGTAACTGTCGAGGAAAAAGCACAAATCCTCTATGGTTTTGGAGATGTAGGCGTATCAGATGTTACTGCGGTTGAAGCAGGAGCACTGTTCCATACCTACGTGGAAGAACAGGCCCAGCTTGTACCGGATCATGTGGCGGTGGTGTACGAAGAGCAACAACTTACGTACCGCACACTGAATGAACGTTCGAACCAACTCGCTCGCAGACTGCGAAATGAAGGCATTGGACGCGAATCCATTGTCGGCATTTGGAGTGAACGGTCGGTAGACATGCTGGTCGGCGTACTGGCGGTGTGGAAGGCTGGAGGCGCATATGTGCCGCTGGATGCAGATTATCCGTCCGAACGCATTCGTTTCATGCTGGAGGATAGCGGCGCGACGGTGCTGCTGACTCAAACCAGTTTGCAGGAGCGCGCACAAGCATGGCTGAGTGAAGGCCAAGGGGCTCTGGGCGTAGGAAAGACCGAGGGTGAGTTGGAAACAGCGGTTAGCGCTGAAACGATGGAAAGCGACCGCCTCAATGAAGGTGTGAGCTTGAAAGCAGATTCGAAGTCTGACAGCGAAGCAGCATCCGAATCGGCAACAGGGCTGCGTCTGCATACCGTACTGGCATTGGACGATGAGTCGCTGTATACCGGGGATACGACGGATGTTGAACTGATCAATGAACCGCACGATCTGGCGTATGTGATTTACACCTCCGGCACAACCGGACGTCCGAAGGGCGTCATGATTGAGCATCGCAGCTTGGTGAATACGGCTGCAGCGTATCGCCGGGATTACCGTCTGAACCAGTTCCCGGTACGACTGCTGCAACTGGCCAGCTTCTCTTTCGACGTATTCGTCGGGGATATTGCGCGAACGCTCTATAACGGCGGCACGATGGTCATCTGTCCGAAAGACGACCGGATTGATCCAAGCCGTCTGTACGGATGGATTCGCGATTACCAGATTACCGTGTTCGAATCGACTCCGGCCCTGATCGTACCGTTTATGCAGCATGTGCATGAACAGGGCCTGGACATGAGCAGTCTGGAACTGCTGATCACCAGCTCGGACAGCTGCAGCGTGACGGATTACCGAGTGCTGCAAGAACGGTTTGGCACAGATATCCGCATCATCAACAGCTATGGCGTTACGGAAGCGGCGATTGACTCCAGCTTCTACGACGAAGAGCTGTCGAAGCTGCCAAGCAGCGGGAATGTGCCGATTGGTCAGGCATGGCTGAACGCACGTTTCTACATCGTGGACAGCCAGCTGAATCCGGTGCCAATCGGCGTACTGGGCGAACTGTGCATCGGCGGCATCGGGGTCGCACGGGGCTACCTGAACCGTGCGGACCTGACAGCCGAGAAATTCGTAGCGAACCCATACGTGCCGGGTGAACGTTTGTATCGCACAGGTGACTTGGCACGGTGGATGCCGGACGGCAATGTGGACTTTATTGGCCGGATGGACTATCAAGTCAAAATCCGGGGCTACCGGATCGAGCTGGGCGAGATTGAAACGGCGATTCAGCGGGTGCCGGGTGTGCGTCAAGCCGTAGTCATCGACCGGACAGACGAGCGTGGACACAAGTATTTGTGTGGATACATTACGGGAGAAACCGAGCTGCGGATCGAGGAAGTACAGGCAGCCCTGGAAGCAGGACTCCCCGCGCACATGGTGCCTGCACGCTTGATGCGTCTGGAGGTCATTCCGCTGACCAGCAACGGCAAAATCGACCGCAAGGCCTTGCCAGAGCCGGAAGGCAGCATCCATACGGGAGCAGCTTATGTGGCCCCGCGTACGAAGGTGGAGCAAGTACTGGCTGCGGTATGGGCCGGAGTGCTGGGCGTAGAAGCCGTAGGCACGCAAGATAACTTCTTCGAGCTGGGCGGCGATTCGATCAAAGCTCTGCAAGTCTCGTCCCGCTTGCTGCAAGCCGGCTATCGACTGGAGATGAAAGACCTGTTCAGCCATCCAACAGTGTCTGCATTGGCGATGAAAGTCCAATCGGTTACCCGATTGGCGGATCAAAGCCAAGTGGTGGGCACTGTGAAGCTGACACCTGTTCAACACTGGTTCTTTGAGCAGAACTTGACGGATGCTCATCATCATAACCAATCCATTATGCTGCATAGCAAGGACGGTTTTAATGTAGCGGCGCTGTGTACAGCGATGGATCAAATGGTTAGTCATCACGATGCACTGCGGATCGTTTTCCGCCTTACCGAGCATGGATATGAAGCTTGGAACCGCGCCATTGGCGAGGGTGAGCTGTATACGCTGGAACGTATAGACTTCAGCCATGAGACTGAAGTGTCTGCGGCGATTGAGGCCAAAGTAAATAAAATTCAGGCGGGCATTCATTTAAGCGAAGGACCGCTGGTGAAGCTGGGGCTATTCCATTGCCCCGATGGAGATCATTTGCTGATAGCTATTCATCACTTAGTAGTAGATACCGTATCCTGGCGTATTTTATTCGAGGATCTTACGACAGCCTATGAACAGGCACTGCACGGACAAGCGGCTCGTCTTCCGCACAAAACGGATTCGTTCCGCACCTGGGCTGAGGGACAGTCTCACTATGCGAACGGTCCAGCAATGGAAGCAGAGCTCGCATTCTGGAAAGAAGTGGAACAGGGAAGGTATGAGCCGCTTCCAAAAGACGAATCACCTTCTCATTCCTTGAATAAAGACAGCGAGCTTATGACGGTCACATGGACAGCTCAAGAAACGGAGCAGTTGTTAAAACAGGCGCATCGTGCCTACAACACGGAGATGAATGATTTGCTACTGACCGCACTCGGCATGGCTATTCATCGCTGGGCGGGGATTGAACGCGTACTCGTCAACTTGGAAGGCCATGGACGGGAGTCCATTTTGCCAGAGCTGGATATTACGCGCACGGTGGGCTGGTTTACGAGTCAATTCCCGGTTGTGCTGGATATGAGCGCAGGACAAGATCTTTCACAGCGCATCAAACAGGTGAAAGAAGGGCTCCACCGGATTCCGCAAAAGGGCATTGGCTACGGGATACTGAGATACTTGTCCGCCGCATGCGAGCAAGAGCGTTTTGGAACCGAACCTGAAATTAGCTTTAACTATCTCGGACAATTTGACCAGGATATGCAACATCAATCCATTGGCGTGTCTCCCTACTCTAGTGGTGCCGAGCTTAGCGCATATGCAGCCAGATCACACACGCTGGATCTGAACGGGTTGATTTCGGAAGGTCAATTGCAATTGACGATCAGCTACAGCCATCAGGAATATCGCAGGGAAACGATGGAGCGGCTAGCTGAAGCGCTCAGAACCAGCCTGCAGGAAATCATCACGCATTGTGCGGGCCGCAAACAGCAGGAGCTGACGCCAAGCGATGTCATGCTTAAACCTGTAACCTTGGCCGAGCTGGATCAGTTGGTCGAACGGACGCGTGACATCGGGGAACTGGAAAATGTATATGCCTTGACACCGATGCAAAAAGGCATGTTGTTCCATAGTCTGATGGATGCAGAATCAGGGGCTTATTTCGAACAAACGACCTTTGATCTACACGGACGTTTCCAAGCAGATATTTTCCAAGATAGCTTGAATCAACTGGCGCAGCGGCATGAGATCTTTAGAGCCAATTTCATCAGCGGCTGGCAGGATGAGCCCGTACAGGTGATTTTCCACCATAAAGATGTTGGTTTTAGATATGAGGATTTGCGTCATTTGGAAGATCAGGAACGTGACGTGTATGTGCAGGAATTTATTCGCCAGGACAAGGCAGCTGGATTCGATTTGTCCCGGGATGCGTTGATGCGCGTGGCGATTTTGCGGACAGGTGATGAGGATTATTATTTTGTATGGAGTTCTCATCACATCCTAATGGACGGCTGGTGTGTGGCGTTGGTAACGGATGAGGTGTTTGAGGTTTACTTTGCAGCGATAGAACATAGAGAACCGAAGCTCGCCCCCGTGACTCCATACAGTCAGTATATTGAGTGGCTTGAAGCACAGGATGTAGAAGCAGCAGCCTCATACTGGAAGGAATATTTGCTGGATTATGATCAACAAACGTCGATTCCGACCGGAAAAGTAGGCGCGAAAGCGGACGGCGAACAATTTGAGCATGTACTGTGCGACCTAGGTAAGGATTTGACAGGACGCATGGAAATGGTAGCCAAGCAGTATCACGTGACCACCAATACGCTCCTACAAACGGCCTGGGGCTTACTGCTTCAAAAGTACAACGGTAGTAACGACGCCGTCTTTGGCGGTGTAGTATCGGGTCGCCCGGCAGATATTTCAGGGATCGAAAACATGGTGGGCTTGTTCATTAACACCATTCCAGTACGTATCCGTAGTAAGGCTGAGGACACCTTTGCCGACCTGATCAGAACGAATCAGCAGCAGGCGCTGGCTTCTCAAGATTACGAAACGTATCCGCTGTATGAAATTCAAGCCTTGACCGAGCAAAAGCAAGAGCTGATCCAGCACATTATCGTGTTTGAAAACTATCCGGTGGAGGAGCAGGTCGAGCAGCTTGGCGAAGGTGCGGAATCGGATTTTGTCATCAGCAATGCAGGGATGATTGAACAAACCAACTATGATTTCAATCTGGTCGTCATGCCGCAGGAAGCGATGAAAATCCGATTCGAATACAATGCGAAGTTATATGATCGGGAAGCGGTGGAACGGACGCAGGGCCATTTAATACAGCTGCTGGAGCAGGTGGTAGCGCAGCCGGACATTCAAGTGCAGGAGCTGGATGTGTTAAGCGAGCAGGAACGCGAGCAAATTCTCCGTGTATGGGGAGATACAGCCGCCGAGTATCCAAGCGAACAAACGATTCATGGCTTGTTCGAAGCACAAGCCGTGCAGACACCGGAACAGCCAGCGCTGTACTTCGAAGGAGAGCAGTTGACCTATCGCGAGCTGAATGAACGTGCGAATCGTCTGGCTCGTACCTTGCGCAGTCAAGGCGTGACGAAGGATCGGCTGGTGGGTCTGATGACCGAGCGTTCGGTAGACATGATCGTGGGCATCTTCGGCATTTTGAAAGCCGGAGGTGCATATGTGCCAATCGATCCGACGTATCCAGAGGAGCGTATCCGCTATATGCTGGGTGACTCGGGAGCAGAGTTGTTGTTGACGCAAAGCCACTTGGTGGACAAAGTAGCTTTCGACGGTCAGGTGCTGGTGCTGAATGGGGCAGAGAGTGTGCATCACGAGGATGGCTCCAATCTGGAGTCGTTGTCTGGTCCGAACGATCTAGCGTATGTGATTTATACGTCAGGTACGACGGGACAGCCGAAAGGGGTTATGCTGGAGCATCGCGGTCTGTGTAATCTGAAAACGTATTTTGATCAGGAATTCCAGATCAGCGCGTCGGATCATACATTGCTGTTTGCCAGCTATTCGTTTGATGCAGCTTGCTGGGAAATATTCCAAGCCCTGTTCTGTGGTGCCACGTTGTACATGCCAACGTCAGAGACGATTTTGGACTATGAGAGATTCGAGCATTACATGACAGAACATCAGATTACGATAGCGACATTACCACCGACCTATGCGGTCTATCTGGAGCCAGAACGGATGCCAAACCTGCGTATTCTGATCACTGCCGGTTCAGCCGCTTCAACAGAGCTGGTATACAAGTGGAAGGATCATGTAGCGTACTACAACGGCTACGGTCCAACTGAAAACTCGGTGGCGACATCCATCTGGCCAGTATCCAAGGATGAGAGAGCAGGACAGCTGATTTCTATCGGCCGCCCTGTACCGAATCACCGGGTATACATGGTGGATGTACATGGACATTTGGCTCCAACAGGCGTAGCGGGTGAGCTGTGCGTATCCGGTCCAGGTCTGGCGCGTGGCTATCTGGATCGTCCAGAGCTGACGGCTGAGAAATTTGTACCGAATTCATTTGCGGCTGGCGAAGCAGGTTATGAACGAATGTATCGTACGGGTGACTTGGCAAGATGGATGCCGGATGGCAACATTGAATATTTGGGCCGGATCGACCATCAGGTGAAAATCCGGGGTTATCGGATCGAGCTGGGCGAGGTCGAGACACAAATTTTGAAAGTAGAGAGCATACAAGAGGTCATCGTACTGGCCCAGGCGGACGAGCAGGGACAAAACCAACTGGTGGCGTACTTTGTTGCCGAACGTGACGTGAGTGCGGGTGAGCTGCGAAGCTTACTGGGTGAGGAGCTACCAAACTACATGGTGCCTTCGTACTTGGTACAGCTGGAACAAATGCCGCTGACACCGAACGGTAAAATCGACCGCAAGGCCCTGCCAGCACCAGAAGGCAGCCTGCAAAGCGGAGCCGACTATGTCGCACCGCGGACGTGGGTGGAAGTGAAGCTGGCGCAAATCTGGCAGGACGTGCTGGGCCTGGCGCAGGTCGGCGTGAAGGAAAACTTCTTCGAGATTGGTGGACATTCCCTGCGGGCGACGACACTGGCCTCGAAGATTCACAAAGAGCTGAACAAGCCACTTCCACTGCGTAGTATTTTTGAAGCACCAACGATTGAGCAACTGGCCGTTGTACTGGAACAGCTGGATCAAGTGACGTATGCCTCTATTCCGGTAACGGAAGAGCGCAGCTTCTATCCACTGTCCTCGGCGCAAAAACGACTGTATGTGCTGCATCAGTTCGATCCGCATGATGTGAACTACAACATGCCGTCGGTGCTGCAAGTGAGCGGTCCGCTGGATGTGAAGCGGGTGGAACATGCATTCCGTCAACTGATCGCTCGTCATGCGTCCTTGCGCACCCGTTTTGATCTGATCGACAGTGAGCCGATGCAATGGGTTGAGGACACGGTGCCGTTCGAGGTGGAATATACGAAGGTACAAGCAGAGGGTGCGACTACGGATACAGACACGAGGGTCGGCAAGAAAGTGGATGAGCTGGTGAGTCGCTTTGTCCGTCCGTTTGATCTCAAAGCTGCGCCGCTGCTGCGAGTAGGCTTGGTGGATCTGGGCGTCCAGGGAGTAGAGCAGGAATCTCAACATCTGCTTATGCTCGATATGCACCACATCGTCTCGGATGGGGTGTCGATGGGGGTACTGACTGAAGAATTTGTCCGCTTGTACGACGGTGAAGAGCTGGCGCCACTGCGGATACAGTACAAGGATTATGCTGTATGGCAGCAAAGCGAAGCCCATCAGGAATGGATGCAGCGGCAGGAAGCGTACTGGCTGGACACCTTCCGGGGTGAACTGCCTGTACTGGATCTACCGACAGACTTTGCCCGTCCGGCGGTGCGTAGTACAGCAGGCGATACCGTGGTGTTCGGACTGGAACGCGAAGTGAGCGAACGCCTGAAGGAACTGGCGGCGCACACCGGCTCTACACTGTATATGGTGTTGCTGGCGGCGTATACCGCCCTCTTGCACCAATACAGCGGCCAGGAGGACATCGTCGTCGGCACGCCGATTGCCGGACGACCGCATGCGGATTTGGAGCCGATCCTCGGCATGTTCGTCGGTACGTTGGCACTGCGGAACTATCCGACAGCAGAACATACCTTCCGCAGCTACGTGGAAGAAGTGAAGGTTCGCGCCCTGCAAGCCTACGAGCATCAGGACTATCCATTTGAGGAACTGGTGGAAAAGCTGAATGTGAAGCGGGATATGAGCCGCCATCCGCTATTCGATACGATGTTTACCCTGCAAACGACCGAGGAGGGCGAACTGCAACTGGCAGACCTGAGCTTCCGTCCCTACGGCCTGGAACAAACGCCAGCGAAGTTTGATCTGACGCTGGAAGCCAGAGAGGAAGAGGCAGGCATCCAGTTCGGATTGCAGTATGCAACTGCGTTGTATCAACGGGAAACCGTTGAACGGATGACTCGTCACTTTATTCGCTTAGCCGAAGCCGTCGCGGCGAACCCGGATGCGAAGCTGGGTGAGCTGGAGCTGATTACGACAGAAGAAACAGAACGAATTCTGAAGGTGTTCAATGATCCGAACGCACATAGCGTGCGTGGAACACTCCAAGGCCTGTCGCTCAGCGAGCGTTTTGAAAAGCAAGCGAAGAACCATCCTGAGCGGATAGCCGTGGTGTCTGGGGACATGGCGCTAACCTACGCTGAGCTGAATGAGCAGGCGAATCAATTGGCCCGCGTGTTACGTGCGAATGGTGTGGAAGCGGATCAGCCAGTAGGCGTACTGCTGGAACGTTCTGCGGATCTTCTGGTGAGTATTCTGGGGGTACTGAAGGCCGGAGGCGCGTATGTGCCGATGGATACGATGTACCCACAGGAGCGCATTGACTACATGCTCCAAGACAGTGGGGCACCAGTCGTGATTACAAGCAGAGCCGCCACTCTCTCGCTCAGACTGCCGGTAGCAGTACAAGCTGTAGTTCTGGACGATGAGGGCGTTCAAGCTCACTTGGGAGAACAGGATGCAAGCAACCTGGTTCCTGTCTCCGGCCTGCACAACCTGGCCTATATGATTTACACGTCAGGTACAACCGGTCAGCCGAAAGGAGTCATGATCGAGCAGGGCAGTGTCAGCAATCTGGTAGAGGCTCTATACGAGCGCGTATACAGCCGGTATGATCAGCCGCTTCACATCGCATGGCTGTCGGCCTTTGTATTTGACGCTTCGGTGAAGCAAATCTTTGCCAGCTTGCTCTTAGGCCACACCTTGCATGTGGTGTCCCGTGACGTCAGCCTGAGCGGAGAGCATTTGATCGCCTACTATCGCACGCACCGAATCGATCTGTCGGACGGCACACCTGCGCACCTGCATATTTTGAACGAAAGTGTCAGCGTGACCGAAGCGCCTGAAGTGAAGCACTACCTGATCGGGGGCGAAGCCTTATCCGTGCAGTTGGTAAAGGTGTTCCTACACAAATGGTCCGGGTATCGTCCGGTCATTACGAACGTGTATGGTCCGACGGAAACGACGGTAGATGCGACGGCTTATACGATTGAAGATGTAGAGTCCCTGCATGTACTGCTGGAAAAAGGGGAGCATACGGTATCCATTGGAACGCCGATAGCGAACCAGGCAGTATATATCCTGAACAACCAGCAACAGCTGGTGCCGATTGGTATCGCGGGTGAGCTCTATATCGGAGGTGCAGGTATCGCACGAGGATACCTCAACCTGCCGGAACTGACGGTTGAGAAGTTTATTCCGAATCCGTTCGCTGATGCGGAGGCAGCCGATCAAGCGGACAGCACTTTCGCAAACCGGATGTACCGAACGGGCGACCTGGCAAGGTGGCTACCGGATGGCAGTATCGAGTATTTGGGCCGGATCGACCACCAAGTGAAAATTCGGGGGTATCGGATCGAGCTGGGCGAGGTTGAAGCGCAGCTGCTGACCGTGGACGGCATTCAAAAAGCCGTGGTCACAGCCTGGGAAAACGAAGACCGACACAAGGATCTGTGTGCCTATATCGTAGCTTCGGAGTCGCTGAGTTTACCAGAACTGCGGAATGCGCTGCAGCCGAAGCTGCCGGATTATATGATCCCGACGTATGTGGTACAGCTGGATCGTTTCCCACTGACGCCAAACGGGAAAATCGACCGGAAGGCGTTGCCAGCACCGGAAACACGCCTTGAAGGAGGTCTGGAGTACGTTGCACCGCGGACGCCGTTGGAGGCCAAGTTAGCGCAAATCTGGCAGGATGTATTGAAGCTGTCCAGCGTAGGCGTCACCGACTCATTCTTCGATGTGGGGGGGCACTCCCTGCGGGCAACGTCGCTGGTGGCCAAAATCCATCAGGAACTGGGCAGCCGAATGACACTGCGTGAAGTGTTCCAGCACTTTACGATTGAGCAGCAAGCCCAGCTCATCGCAACGCATGGCACAGATGCCTATACGGTGATCCCTGCCGCGACGAAACAAGCCTACTACCCTGCTTCCTCGGCGCAAAAACGACTGTACATTTTGAGCCATCTGGAAGGTGGAGATGTCAGCTACAATATGCCGGGTGTATTAGTAGTGGAGGGGCCGCTGGAGGCCGATCGACTGGAGGATGCGTTCCGTCAGTTAGTGGCCCGCCATGAAACGCTGCGAACTTCCTTTGAAATGGTGGACGGCGAGGTCGTGCAGCGGGTTTACGATCAGGTTGAGTTTGCCGTAGAACGCCTGCAGGCTAGTGAGTCCGAAGCGGAAGTGTATATCGAGTCCTTTGTACGCAGCTTCGATCTTCGGCAGGCACCGCTGCTGCGTGTCCGTCTTATTCAAACCGGACCCGAGCGCCATCTCCTGATGTACGACATGCACCATATTATTTCAGACGGGGTATCGTCTAACAATATCGTGCAGGAGCTGGGACAACTGTACGAGGGACAGGCCTTGGAGCCGTTGTCCATTCAGTACAAGGACTATGCGGTGTGGCAGCAGCAGGAAATGCAGCGTGAGTCCTACCAGCGCCAGGAACAGTTTTGGCTGGAGCATTTAGCCGGGGAATTACCGGTACTGGATTTGCCGATTGCTTATCCTAGACCTGCTGTTCGCAGCTTCGAGGGAGCAACGTATGAGTTTACCGTGGACCCGAATGTATCTGAGCAATTGCGCCAAGTGGCGGCACAGACCGGAAGTACGCTGTACATGGTGCTGATGAGCGCCTACACCGTTCTGCTGTCCAAATATAGCGGTCAGGATGATTTGATCATCGGTACGCCAGTAGCAGGTCGTTTGTTACCTGAACTGGAGCCGCTGATCGGCATGTTTGTCAATACACTAGCCATTCGGCACCAGCCACAGGGCAACTCAACGTTCCACAGCTACCTACTGGAAGCCCGAGATCGTACGTTACAAGCCTTCGAGCATCAGGAGTATCCGCTGGAAGAGCTGGTGGAAAAGCTGGATATAGTACGGGATGCAAGCCGTAATCCGTTGTTTGATACTATGTTTGTACTGCAAAATACGGAGTCGCAGGAAGCGAAGCTTGAAACGTTGTCCTTCAGTCCTTATGTGCAGGAGCATCGTATTTCCAAATTTGATTTGACCTTGTCCATGAGTGATGAAGACGGGCAGATCAAGGGTTCCTTTGAATATTGCACGAAGCTGTTTGGCGCCGACGCTATTGAACGATTAACCGGAGATTTGATAGCGATCCTGTCACAGGTTGCGGCCAATCCAGATTTGCAATTAAGCGATATTCAGGTGAACTTGGGTGAACAAGCAGAAGGCTTCTCACCGGATTCCATCGACTTTGTTTTCTAGATCAGTTTTCAGGTTTCTAAAAGGCAATGATTTCACTTTGCATGTGCAAAGGGCAGCGGCTTCGTCCGACTGCCCTTGCCTGCAAAGTATTCTTTTTCCGATACAACGCTCATCTACGTAACAACGCACCATTCCAACCGGGGTACAGACCCCATAAAGCAGGAGGGATGTCATTGAAAGCCTTATTTGAGAAAGAGAAAAATTACTGGAGTCATAAGCTGGAATCCGAGGATCGTATCATCTGCTTGCCATATACCAACCATGTGTCCAGGGATACAGCTGCAACGGATTCTAATTGTCATACGTACACGCTGACATTTCCATCAGAAATTTCCCAAAGAATATCATCTATAACAGGTGGAGCTCCATGGGCCGTGTTTATGGTTCTGCTGGCTGGAGTTGAGAGCTTATTGCATAAATACACAGGTGAAGAAAGTGTGCTGCTGGGCATTCCGGTAGCCAAGTCTGGCAACGGTGCTACCAAGCCGATCAACCATCTGCTTTTATTGAAAAATACGCTGGAATCTTCAACGACCTTCAAAACCTTGCTGTCTCAGATCAAAACCTCTGTCAGCGAAGCTATTGAACACCAAAATATTCCTTTTTGGAACTATACCGAGGGGCTTGAAATCCTACGTAACAAGGACGACAAGCCTCTTATCCACACCACGGCCTCCTTGCAAAATATTCACATTTCTGATTTTCTACATCACGTGCAATCTGAGCTGGATTTTCAATTTCAATGGGAAAATGCTGCAGTTTCTCTAAACGTGAAATACAGTAGCGACCGTTACGACCAGGTGACGATTGAACGCTTTGTTGAGCAGCTATTACGGCTGTATACCGTTGTTCTACATCAGCCAGAGTTGGAGATTTGCACAGCACAAGTGCTGCCAGAGCAAGAAGTAGAGCAGTTGGTTCATACTTTCAACGATACAGCTGTAGATTATCCACGTGATGCTTCCATTCATGAATTGTTCGAGATACAGGCGAAGCAGGTACCACAGCAGGTGGCAGTAGTGTCTGGACCCAATAGCCTAACCTATGAAGAATTAAATGAAAAGGCCAACCGACTGGCTCATTTTTTACGTAAGCAGGGAATCCGTACTGAACAGACAGTCGGCATTGTAGCTGAGCGCTCAATTGAGATGATTGTAGGCATGCTCGCGATTCTTAAAGCAGGCGGGGTGTATGTTCCGATTGACTCTGATTACCCGGACGAGCGCGTGCGTTATTTGCTGGAGGATTCCGAGACCAAGATACTACTTGTACAAAAAATGGAGCATCGGCCCACAGATTTTAAGGGAGTAGTACTTGACCTGAGTGATGATGCGATCTATGAAACAGATGATGCTGATCGCTGCAATTCCGTTTTGTCGTATGATAACGGGATGAGTACAGATACGGGTAATATGGGATATGTGGACTGTCTAAACCCACTCTATTCTATTTCTGCTAGTCCCGAGCTTGCTTCTACTACAACTATCCCAACAGAAGCTACGCAATCAGAACAAGCTAAACCAATACAGCAGGTTTATGCAGCTGAAGAACAACCGAAGGCGACCGCAGCTGATCGCTTGGCCTATATTATGTACACCTCAGGCACAACAGGCCAGCCCAAAGGGGTAATGGTGGAACATCGCAATGTCGTTCGTTTGGTGAAACATGCAAACTATGCACGTTTGGATGCGGACACGCGCATTTTGCAGACTGGGTCTGTTGTCTTTGACGCGTCCACCTTTGAAATTTGGGGGGCGTTGCTAAATGGTGGACAGCTTGTGCTAGTGAGTCAGGATGTCATTTTGGACGTGCTCAAGCTTAAGGAAGCTGTACGCAGCCACAGCATTACCACGATGTTTCTCACCACACCGCTCTTTAACCAGCTGTCTCAGCAGGATCTGGCGTTGTTCGAGGGGATACGGGAGCTGCTGGTCGGCGGTGATGTGATGTCCGTACCACATATGAATCGGGTGCTGAAGGCTCATCCGTCCCTGCGAATCAGTAATATCTATGGCCCAACTGAAAATACGACCTTTTCCACAGTGCATGCGATCAACGGTGTGCAATCGGAATCTGTGCCAATTGGCAGACCGATCCATAATTCGACAGCATATGTCGTGGACCGTTCGATGCAGCTTCAGCCCGTCGGGGTATGGGGTGAGTTGCTAGTGGGCGGTGATGGGGTGGCACGTGGATACCGCAACCGTCCGGACTTAACGGCTGAAAAGTTCATCGACAGCCCGTTCCGTAACGGCGAACGCTGCTATCGCACCGGGGACCTGGTACGTTGGAATGCAGATGGGACGCTGGAATACAAGGGACGGATCGATGCGCAAGTGAAAATCCGGGGTTACCGGATCGAGCTGGGCGAGGTGGAAGCGCAGCTGTTGAAGCTGGAGGTGGTGCGAGAAGCTGTTGTGACTGCACATGAGGATGAGCAGGGGCAAAAGCAGCTCTGCGCTTATGTAGTAACTCATGCGAATGCACAGTTAAGTGAGCTCCGCAGCGCTTTGAGCCGGGAACTGCCGGGTTATATGGTGCCGTCGTATTTTGTGCAGTTGGAGCAGCTGCCATTGACGCCTAATGGCAAGGTGGATCGCCGAGCTTTGCCTCAGCCGCAGGGAAGCATAAGCTCAGGTGCAGAATATGTAGCTCCTCAAAATCAGTTACAAGCACAACTGGTCAGCATTTGGAAAGATGTGCTGGAACTTGAGCGCATTGGGATTAAGGATAACTTTTTTGAAGCAGGAGGTCATTCCTTACGGGCGACAAATGTCATCTCGCTCATCCATAAGGAATTGCATAAAAATGTGCAGCTAAAGGACCTGTTCCAGCACCCAACCATCGAACAGCTTGCGCAGGTTATTGAAGCACTGGAGCAAACCACCTATGAATCCATTCCTGTTTCGGGAAATAAGCCATTTTATGCGGTATCCTCGGCTCAAAAACGGATGTATATTCTCAATCAGCTTGATGGAGCGGGAACTAGCTATAACATACCAGGCGCCTTGACATTGACCGGTTCACTTGATTACAAGGCACTGGATAACGCGTTCCGTCAGCTTATTAATCGCCATGAAACATTGCGCACAAGCTTTGAGAGCATGAACGGTGAACCTGTCCAGCGAGTACATGACGAGGTTCCTTTTCGCGTGGAGTTGATTCATGCCCACGGAGCTGACCAAAAGGAAACGGATGAGCTGGTGCATGGCTTTGTTCAGCCGTTTGATCTTGCGCATGCTCCGCTGTTCCGGGCGGGTCTGATTGAAACTGGGCCAGAGCATCATATTTTGCTGCTGGATATGCATCACATCATTTCGGACGGCACCTCTATAAATGTATTGATTCAGGACTTCATCCACTTATATGCGGGGGACACGCTGCCGTCGCTGCGCATTCAGTATAAGGACTATGCCGCATGGCAGCAGGAACAGCAGCAAAGTGAACGCTATCAGGAACAGGAAAATTACTGGCTCAATACCTTCGCAGGAGAGCTGCCAGTGCTGGATATCCCGACGGATTATCCACGTCCGGCGGTGAGAAGCTTTGAAGGAGATGTACTGGAATTTACGCTCGATCAACGGCAAAGCGAAGGATTAAAAGGCATTGCGATGCAGACCGAATCGACCTTATATATGGTGCTGTTGGCTGCCTATACGACTTTGCTTAGCCAATACAGCGGGCAGGAGGATATCATTGTCGGCTCGCCGATTGCGGGGCGGCCACATGCTGATCTTAGCAGTCTGATTGGGATGTTCGTCAATACACTGGCGATCCGCAATTATCCGGAAGGCGGGAAAACATTCCGCGATTATGTACTGGAGGTCAAGGATAACGCGTTAAAGGCTTTTGAACATCAGGATTATCCGTTCGAAGAGCTGGTAGAAAAGCTGGGCGTGGATCGGGATTTAAGCCGCAATCCATTATTTGATACCATGTTTGCTTTACAAAACCTGGAGCAAACAGAGCAGCAGCTGGCAGAGCTGCAATTAGCGCCCTATCCGAGTGAACAAACAACGGCCAAATTTGATCTAAGTCTGTTCGCGCAGGAGGATGGGGAACAAATTGCCTGCGGTTTTCAATATGGAACCCGACTGTACAAACGCGAAACCATCGAACGACTGGCTGTACATTTACAGCAGCTAATCAATGTGGTTATAGAACAGCCGGAGATCGCTCTTGCGGCTATAGAAATGGTTTCGGCCCAAGAAAAAGAGCAGCTGGTGGAGCAATTCAGCACTACAGCAGCAGACTCTCCGTATCCACGGGATCAATTACTGCATGTGCTGTTCGAGGAACAGGTTACACAATCGCCAGATCGACTAGCGGTCACCTTTGCGGACACACAGCTCACTTATCGCGAGCTGAATGAGCGTTCCGATCGTCTGGTATGTGTCCTTACTTCCCATGGGATACGGCGTGGGTCCGGGGCTCAGATACAGCGAGTAGGGATAGTAGCTGAGCGTTCCATTGAAATGGTCGTGGGCATGCTGGCTATTATGAAGGCAGGCGGGGCTTACGTTCCTATTGATCCCGAGTATCCGGAAGAGCGTATCCGTTATTTACTGGAGGATTCCGGTGCCGAGCTGTTACTGTCACAGCGACGTGAGCAGATTTCTTTTGAACCAGGTATTCCGGTTATCGATTTGAGCGATGCACAACTATGGAGCAGCGAATTTGAAGGATACACTCATACTCATGAATCAGCTTCCATTACAAATGGGGGGTCTGCCTTAGATCTTTCGCATGTCATATACACCTCTGGTACGACAGGCAAGCCGAAAGGCGTTATGGTCAATCACCGTAATGTCGCACGGTTGGTGAAAGGCAATAGCTACGCCACGCTTGACGAAAATACGCGTATGCTGCAAATGGGCGCAGTTGTATTCGATGCCTCCACGTTTGAAATCTGGGGAACGCTGCTGAACGGCGGTCAATTATATGTAGTAAATCATGACACTATTTTGGATGCTGCCAAGTTCAAACAAGTGATGAACAAGTATCGTATTAACACCATGTTCATGACCACGGCTTTATTCAATCAGCATTCACAGCAAGACATTGAAGTGTTTGCATCCCTAAAGGAATTGCTCGTGGGTGGGGATGTGATGTCCGTACCACATGTTAACCGCGTGCTGAAGGAGTACCCGCAGCTTCGGTTGAGTAATGTTTATGGGCCGACAGAGAACACGACCTTTTCCACCACCTATGAAATTACAGAACCGCAAACTCAAGGTGTTCCCATTGGACGTCCGATTGGTCATTCCACCGTTTATGTGGTCAATCGTTCGTTAAAATTGCAGCCTATCGGGGCGTGGGGCGAGCTCCTTCTCGGTGGCGATGGCGTGGCACTCGGGTATCTGAACCGGCCTGAGCTTACGGCAGAAAAGTTTATTGAAAGTCCATTCCGGCCTGAAGAATATTGCTATCGTACAGGGGATTTGGTGCGTTGGCGTGCTGATGGCGTACTGGAGTACAAGGGAAGAATGGATGAGCAGGTCAAAATTCGCGGCTACCGCATCGAACTGGGTGAAGTTGAAACCCGTTTGTCCACGATTGCAGGTGTGAAGGAATCTGTTGTTACTGTGCGGCAGGACGATAGCGGGCAAAAACAGCTGTGTGCATATTTTGTAACAGACAGCGAATTGAGCGCTAGCGACTTACGTAGTGTGTTATCACAGGATCTGCCGAGCTATATGGTGCCTTCCTACTTTGTGCAGCTGTCGAAACTGCCTTTGACACTGAATGGCAAAGTAGACCGTAGGGCACTGCCTACACCTGAGCCTAATATCGATACAGGTATGGATTATGTGGCACCTGAGACAGATGTCCAACAGGCCTTGGCTGCGGCTTGGGGAGCCATTCTGGGTATACAGAAGGTAGGGACACAAGATAACTTTTTCCATTTGGGTGGTGACTCCATCAAGGCTATCCAAGTATCGTCCCGCTTGTTTCAGGCTGGATACAAGCTGGAAATGAAGGATTTGTTCAAATATCCAACGATTGCAGGATTGAGCACATATATTCAGCCAGTTAAACGAGTAGCCGAGCAGGGCGAGGTTACGGGACATGTTGTGCTTACACCGATTCAGCGCTGGTTCTTTGAACAGCCGACGGGTGAACCACACTATTTCAATCAATCTGTCATGCTCTATCGGCAGGAAGGCTATAACGAACGGGCACTTCGGCTGGCACTCCATCAGATTACAGCGCACCATGACGCCTTGCGAATGAATTTTCGTTCGTCGGAGAACGGATATACGGCATGGAACCGAGGTGTAGGAGAAGGCGAACCGTACCATTTGGAGTGCTTTGACTATAGGGATAGCGAAGTAATTGAAGAGAATTTGGAGAAAATGATTGAGGCTAAATGCAATGAAATTCAATCCAGTATTTCCTTGAGCGAAGGGCCATTGATGAGGCTCGGCCTATTCCGTTGCCCGGATGGAGATCATCTGTTGGTCGTGATTCACCATTTGGCAGTGGATGGGGTATCCTGGCGCATCCTATTCGAGGATTTGGCGACAGCTTATGAGCAAGCCGCCAAGGGCGAGCAGGTGATTCAGTTACCGCACAAGACGGATTCGTTTCAAACATGGGCCGAGAAGCTGCACGCCTATGCCAACAGCCCAGCTATGGAACGTGAGCGGGCGTATTGGGAGGGGATTGCACAAGCGAAACCGGCACCTCTGCCGCAAGATTATGGACATAACGAGCACGACAAGCCATTGATTGGCGATAGTGAGTCGGTTACTGCTTTGTGGACACACGAAGAGACAGAGCAATTGCTCAAGCAGGCCAATCGTGCCTACCGTACAGAAATTAATGACCTGTTGCTGACGGCAGTAGGAATGGCATTGCAAGCATGGAGTGGTCATGATCGTTTCCTAATTAATCTAGAGGGACATGGTCGTGAAGCCATTTTACCAGAGGTGGACATTACCCGGACGATTGGGTGGTTTACAAGCCAATATCCTGTTTTACTCGATATGCCAAAAGAAACGGCTCTTTCGCAGCGAATCAAGCATGCGAAAGAAGGATTGCGCAGTATTCCGCAAAAAGGAATAGGTTACGGGATACTGAAATATTTAGCCGAAGTATCTCCAGCCCTATGTGAGGTAGATCCTGAGATCAGCTTTAACTATTTAGGACAATTTGATCAGGATATGAAGGGAAATGACCTGCAGTCGTCTCCTTATAGTGGAGGTATGCCACTTAGCCTGACTATGGCTCGGACGTATACGCTGGATTTTGGCGGCATCATTTCAGGAGGCCAACTGGGGCTGACAATTAGCTATAGTCGTACCAGCTATCGACCAGAGACGATCGAGCGATTGGCCAGTTTATTGGAATCGAGCCTGCGTGAAATTTTGAAGCATTGCATTCATAAAGAACATCCAGAGCTAACCCCAAGCGATATTTCCTATAAAGGAATGCGTGTTGAGGAGTTGGACAGCTTGTTGTCTGAGATGGGTGCTACGGGTGAAATCGACAATGTCTATACCCTGACCCCAATGCAAAAAGGGATGCTGTTTCACAGCCAACTCGATAGTCAAGCAGCTGCCAATGACGCGTATTTTGAGCAGGTTTCTTATGATATGCAAGGTCAGCTGGACATTCAGGCTTTTGCAGAAAGCCTGAATACTCTAGTTCGGCGACATGAGGCGCTACGTACACACTTTTATTTTGGACGGGATACGGAGCCTTTGCAGGTAGTGTATCGAAACCGGGATTGTGGCTTCTATTACGAAGATTTACGAGAGCTGGATAGCGATACAAGGGATACGCAGCTGACCAATTTCAAGTTGCAAGATAAAGCACGAGGCTTTGATCTGCGTCGGGATGTCCTACTGCGTGTAGCGATTTTGCGCACTGGGGAAGATCGTTATCATTTTGTGTGGAGCTTCCATCATATTGTGATGGACGGTTGGTGTCTGTCCCTTGTAAACAAAGAAGTGTTTGAGAGCTATGCAGCACTTCGGGAGCGCAGAGTACCGGAGTTGGCGCCGGCAGTGCCTTACAGCCGCTTTATTGAATGGCTGGAAGCACAGGATCGCACCGCAGCTACCGACTACTGGAGAAGCTATTTGTCCGGGTATGAGCAGCAAACAGCACTGCCCGCTGTAAAATCCGGCCGCAAGAGTGAAGGCTATATGGCCAGTGACTGGATGACGGATTGGGAGCATGAGCTGGCTCTCCGGGTGGAGGAGACGGCCAAGCGGTATCAGGTGACCATGAATACATTATTGCAAACCACATGGGGGATTCTGCTGCAAAAGTACAACAACCATAGTGATGTTGTATTTGGCAGTGTCGTCTCAGGTCGTCCATCGGATATTATCGGGGTCGAGGATATTATCGGCTTGTTCATTAATACCATTCCTGTTCGCATCCGTAGCGAGGTAGGGGATACTTTTGCGGAAGTTATGAAGAAAATGCAGGAGCAAGCGCTGGCTTCTCATGCGTATGATACGTATCCATTGTTTGAAATTCAGGCACTGACCGACCAGAAACAGAATTTAATTAACCATATTATGGTGTTTGAAAATTATCCGGTGGATGAGCAGATTGAAGAAATGGGTAGTGACGGGCAGGAGTTATTATCGGTTTCCAACGTGACGGCTACAGAGCAGACTAACTATGATTTGAGCATCGTCGTTATGCCGGGAGATGGCATAAAAATTCGTTTTATGTATAACGCACTCTGCTTTGATCAAGCAGATATTGAACGTCTGCACGGACATTTTGTGCATCTGCTAGAGCAAATTTTGCTTAACCCGAATGTTTGCGTCGAAGAGCTGGAATTGGTTACAGCCTCGGAAAAACAACAGATTATAGGAGAGTTTAATGACACGGCCTTAGCATATCCCTACAATCAGACGATCCAAAAACGGTTTGAGGAGCAGGTGGAACGCACGCCGGATCATATCGCCGTCGTTTGGGGCCAACAATCTTTAACTTACCGTGAACTGAACGAGCGAGCCAACCGCCTTGCATGGACTTTACGCGCGAAGGGGGTTAAACCAGATCAGTCGGTAGGTATTATGGTATATCGCTCGCTAGACATGATCGTAGGCATCTATGCGATCCTCAAGGCCGGCGGAGCCTATGTGCCAATTGATCCGGAATTTCCGGCCGACCGCATCTGCTTTATGCTGGAGGACTCGGGAGCGAAGCTGGTGCTGACGCAATCGCATTTAGCGGAGCAAGCATCGCTGAGCTTCGATGGCCAGGTGCTTGTGCTGGATCACGAGGACATCTATCACGAAGATGGCTCGAATCTGGAGCCACTGGCCGGACCGCACCATGTCGCCTATGTGATCTATACCTCCGGTTCCACCGGAAAACCGAAGGGCGTAATGGTGGAGCACCATTCCGTGCTGAACCGGATTTTGTGGATGCATGATCGTTACGGCTTAAGTGCGGAAGATACGATCCTGCAAAAGACCGCCTTCACCTTTGACGTGTCGGTGTGGGAGCTGTTCTGGTGGTCGATGGTCGGCTCGAAGGTGATTCTGCTGTCGGTCGGCGGGGAAAAGAACCCGGAAGAGATTGTGGACACGATTGCTCGTGATGGCGTGAGCACGATGCACTTTGTACCGGCCATGCTGCATGCGTTCCTGGAGTATGTGGAGCAGCAACCACGAGAAGCGATGCAAGCGAAGCTAGGCACGCTGCGCCATGTTTTTGCCAGTGGTGAAGCCTTACCGCCACAGCATGTGGCCCGGTTCCAGCGGCTCGTGTCGAGCTTGGCCGGAGCGAAGCTGATCAACCTGTATGGTCCAACCGAAGCGACGGTGGACGTATCGTACTTCGATTGCGAGCCGGATGAGGAATATGCGGTTATTCCGATCGGAAAACCGATTCAGAACATTCGTCTGTACATCGTGAAGGAAGGCACAGAGCAATTGCAGCCGATCGGGGTCGCGGGTGAGCTGTGCATCGGCGGTGTAGGTGTAGCCCGAGGCTATCTGAACCGTCCAGAGCTGACGGCCGAGAAATTTGTGAAAGATCCGTTTGCTGGAGGCAAAGCAGGCTATGAGCGGATGTACCGTACAGGCGATTTGGCAAGATGGATGCCGGACGGCAACATTGAATATCTGGGCCGGATTGACCATCAGGTAAAAATTCGCGGTTATCGAATTGAACTGGGCGAAGTGGAGGCACGGTTGGCAAGTGTGCCGCTCGTGCGGGACAGCGTTGTTATTGCTTTGCAGGATGGAATAGGTCAGCAGCAATTATGTGCTTACTTCACTGCTGATGAGCAGCTGACTGTCCGAGAGATTCGAGCTGTACTATTGGGCAGTCTACCGAGCTATATGATTCCATCCGTATTCGTACAGATGGACTGTCTTCCGCTGACGGCCAATGGCAAAATCGACCGAAAAGCGTTACCTACGCCGGACACAGCGCTGCGCACGGGAATAGAATATGTTGCACCGCGAACCGACGTGGAGCAGTTACTGGCAGCCATTTGGCAGGAAGTACTTGATATTCCACAAGTGGGTATCCACGATGACTTTTTCACGTTGGGTGGACATTCCTTGAAAGTACTGGAGCTTATACGCAAAGTTCACCTTGCCACAGGCATTGAGCTTCCTATACGTAGTGTGCTGGAGTTCCCGACCATAGAAGAGCAGGCGCTCACATTATTGAAAGCTGATCTGGAATACAAGGCCGATAGTCCAATCATTCGGTTGAATGAACACGGTCCGGTCTCCATCTTCTGCTTTCCGCCGATGCTTGGATACGGGCTGTCGTTTGCAGAGCTTGCGAAACAACTGGATCAAGACGCAGTCGTGTACGGGTTAGAGTTCGTAGATGATGCTGCGGATGAGCAGGCAATGTTGGCACGTTATGTTGATCTTATCGTCAGCACACAAGCGCAAGGTCCGTATGTACTGCTTGGTTATTCCATAGGTGGGAATCTAGCGCATAAGGTTGCCTCTACACTGGAGCGTCAAGGTCATGCTGTATCCGACATTTTTATGCTTGATTCAGTCAAAAGAACGGAAGCCCTGCCTTTCACAGACGAAGAAACAGAGCAGGAAATTCATGCGATGCTGGAACAGGTTCCTGAATCTTACCGCGAGCTGCTGAATGAAACGTACCAGCGTAAAATGATCGCTTATGCGGTGTATGGCAATCAGCTTGTGAACACTGAAAAGGTTCAGGCGAATATTCATGGTTTTGTCGCCGCAGGATCGGAAGCGGTGAAGGGCACAGGAGATAATCGACTTTTATGGAAAGACGCTACACAAGGAAGCTATGAAGAACATAGCTTGATTGGGAATCATTATGAACTGCTGGAACCCGGATTTATCGAAGAAAATGTAAAAGGTATCCGTGCCGCGATACAAAAGATTACCCGGAACATGGACAAAGGCATGGCACAAGGTTTAGCACATCATAGTTCTTGAAAATCTACGCTTGGCGAATAATTGGATGTTAACACCAATTTAATCTGTAACCCATGAATCCTGATCGAACAAGTAAGAAGCCTTCCACTTACGCGATTCGATCAGGATTCGCTTTATCATGTGCACTCCCACGATGGGAAGTGCGATGATTTCATAGCGCCATGCTGATGGCTTCCATGCGGAGTATAAAGATCTGCTCGCTATGCAATCACCGCACGGTTCAAATTATTAAATCAAACTCATACGTAAGGAGAGTACTTGAATATGAAGAATAGAGGCTTTTACTACCTATCCGCATTTTTAGCAGCGTTGTATCTCTGGAATCTACTCATTGCTTCGGTATGGGCAGCAGATAGCATTACACCTAATTCAGTGGAAAAAGCAGTGGACGACATCATGAGTACACAATTGGAAAAATTGCATACTCCGGGCGCTGCGGTTGTTGTGACCCAGGAAGACCACATTCTTTTTAGTAAAGGTTATGGATATGCAGACCTGGAGCGGAAAGTGGCATTCGACCCAGCGAAGACTATTGTTCGTGTCGGCTCTCTAACCAAATCATTTAGCGCAAGCGCCGCAATGCAACTGGTCGAGCAAAACAAACTTGATTTGAATGAAGACGTAAACCGCTATCTCCACAGCTATAAAGCTTCGCAATACCAAAATCATCCTTTTAATCTACATCAGCTTCTGACACATACTGCGGGATTAGATGAAGCGATATACGACATCAACAGCTTGACTCGGGCAGGTGTTTTACCTACAGAGCAGTATCTCAGCACGTATTTTCAAAAGCAACCTCCTATCCGCAAACCTGGAATTCGGTATGAATACAGTAATGTTGCCTTTGGTCTGATCGGTAACATTGTGGAGCAAGTAAGCGGTCAGGGACTGAATGATTACCTTAGCACACATCTGTTCCGGCCGATGAATATGCCGAGTGCGACATTGGAATTGCCACTAAATAATCCGGCACTAGCGCAATCCTATCAGTGGAAGCGTCAAGCGTATCTAAAACAGCCTTTTTCGTATATCAATCTGCCGGGAGCAGGAGCGTTGAACGTCACACCCAACGAATTTTCCCATTATCTGATCACTCATTTGAATCAAGGCAAGTATAAGGGCAAAGTGGTGCTCCAGCCACAAACGGTAAAAGCGATGCATGCACAGCAATTTGCAGCTGATGCTCGTCTTGATGGCATAGGTTACGGATTTTTCCGCGGTCAACTGGAGACGGGAGTGCACATGCTGTGGGCTACCGGGAAAATTGATGGTTTTATTTCCAAAATGGTACTAGTTCCCTCCCAAAAGATCGGTATTTTTGTAATCAGCAACTCAGCGGATACGGACACCCTGCTTCATGGAAAAGTCATCAATGCGATCGCCCAAATACTGCCCGCCGAGCCACAGGCCGCTTCTCAGTCACCGGTTCGTTCTGTCAAGGAAATAAAGCTTTTACCAGAAATCGAGGGTGTATATCAGCTGAATTTGAATCCTATTCATGGGTGGGGAAAATGGCTTCGGATGCTGGGAAGTGTTAAATACACCGTTCGAATTCAAGATGATCATACGTTAATTGTTAAAGGGAAATTTCCGGATCAAAATGAAGCATCAGACAAAGTTTTTCAAGCAGCAGGTGATGGACTGTTTGTGGAGAAGGGGGGACAGCTTAAAATATTGCTGTATCAGGAAAACAGTACATGGATGATGATTGCCCCGGATAGTGAGACCATGAAGCAGACGACATTTATGCATCGTACCTGGACGCTGCTTGTCAGCTACGCCGCATCCTCTTTATCTTTCATCACAACCCTGCTGATATGGATGATAAGGTATGTGCTCAGAGCTATCCGTAAAACGAATAATCACATTTCATCCAACCTGGCATACATTGCGTTACTAAATACGATTTTTCTCGGAGTACAGGTCGTTTATGCTAACAATCAGATGGTCTATGGCTATTCCGCCTGGTATATCTGGGGAATTTGCACGCTGCCGCTCCTTTCAGCACTCATTGCCGTGTGGGTATTGATTGTGAATGGCGCAAAGCTGATTACCGGGGAAAAAAGAACTCGGGCTGCCGGGAAAATTGTATTTGCGATACTCACATTGCTGCATACAGCCTATCTTTTTTATTGGAATTTCCTTCCCTTTCATTATTCCTAAAGATTTACAAAATAACGCATGTCCGCACATAAATGAATGCTAACATTTATATTTAGTGCCCCTCTGAGAGGGGCCTTAAACCAATTAACAGGAGGAATAGAATGGGAATCTTTCGTCGTTTTACATCCCGCAGCTTCAAATACGCAACAGCTATGGTTTTCACTTTATCGTTGTACGCTGGTGTTGTAGGCGGCATACAACCGGCACGTGCAGAAGGTCCGGCAGACCCTGCCCCTTTCATTGCAGCCAAAGTGGTCAATGAAAACGCTGGTAAAAAAGTATTGTTCGATAATACACATGGACAGACAGCCGGCGCAGCAGATTGGGTGATTGATGGTGGATTCTCAGATTTCGGACAAGCCCTTGCAAACAATGGCTACGATGTTCATGAACTTCGCCAATCTACACCTATTACTTATAATGATTTAAAGAATTATGATGTATTTGTGACAGCAGAGCCCAATATCCCTTTTAAACAAAGCGAACAGGCCGCAATGGAACAGTATGTTAAAGCAGGCAATAGCATTTTTTTCATTGGAGATCATTATAACGCCGACCGCAACAAGAATCGCTGGGACGGGTCGGAAAGTATCAATGGGTACCGTCGAGGCGCATGGGAAGACCCTGCAAAGGGAATGAGTGAGGAAGAAAAAAGCTCGACAGCGATGCAGGGCGTGGTTAGCTCAGATTGGCTGGGCAGCCAGTTTGGTATACGCTTTCGCTACAATGCATTAGGCGATATCACGGCTAATCAGATCGTTGAGCCTGCGCAGGCGTTTGGCATTACAGCAGGAGTGAGTAATGTAGCGATGCACGCAGGATCTACATTGGCAATTATTGACCCGACCAAAGCCAAGGGGATCGTATATCTGCCTAAAACCAATCAGGCTTGGGGGAATGCAGTAGATCAGGGCGTTTATAACGGTGGCGGTATAGCGGAAGGACCTTATGCTGCTGTAGCAAAAGTAGGTCTAGGCAAAGCTGCCTTCATTGGGGATTCATCTCCTGTTGAAGATGCAACGCCAAAATATTTGCGTGAAGAGACAGGAAGCAAGAAGACAACGTATGACGGCTTTAAGGAGCAGGATGACGCCGTGTTACTGGTCAATATGGTAGACTGGTTGTCCAAGAAGGAGGAGTATACCAGCCTGTCGGATGTAAAGAACTTACATCTTGATCAGCCGACGGCATTGCTGCCTTTTGAAGATCCACAGGCTTCCACGGAACCGCAAGCCGAGCCTTGGTCCGCTCCTGCATCCGGCTACAAATGGTGGGATCAACGGACGTTCAAGGCCGGCTCCTATGGCGGATCTACAGCCAGCGCGCAGCCTGTGTACAGCATCGTTCGTCAGGAGCAGCTGCCGAATGCACAGCCTTTTCAAATTCGCATTGTTGCCGACCAACTGGCTCCCAATAGCACGATTAGCGGATTCAGCGCAGGTATTTATGTAGCGGGCGGCAACCAAGTAGCCCAGATTCAGAATCCGGATGGAAGCTGGCCGACCTCTTACGGTTATAGCGGAACATTTAGTCTGGAATCCGACAGCAAGGGGCATGCCTATAGAGACCTGACGGTGCGGATCAAGCCGGGAACCAGTGGTTCGGCTAATCTTAGGATGAGACAAAACGGCAGCAACCTGCTGACCCAATCCGTCGTGTTGGCTGATGTCCCGGCTCAGCCTTTGCCTGAGGATGGCAACACGATTCCAGCTCGTATTAGTGTCGCAGAAGCACGGACTCTTTCGGCTGGCAAAGTTGTGACCTTGGAGGGTGTTGTGACGACAGAACCAGGGGCTTTTGGCGGTCAAGCCTTTTACATGCAGGATGAAAGTGGCGGCATTTATGTATATCAAAACCAAAGCGGATTTCACCCAGGTGATCGAGTAAAGATTACAGCAAGTTTGGCACTGTACAATAGTGAAGTGGAGTTGACCGATCCAGTGGCTATTGAAAAAACGGGAGAAGGACAACTTCCGCAAGCTGTGCAGGTCACCGAACTCAACGATGCAAACCAAGGACAGCTGGTTGAGCTTCCTACTGCCATTATTCGTAATGTGATAGATGCAACTCCTGTAGGTTCGTTTGAATTTGATGCAGTCGCGGGTGAGGTTAGCCATCATGTGCGAATTGATGCACGTACAGGCTTAACACGGACATCTTTTCCGTATCAAGAAGGACAGCAAGTGAAGCTGAAGGGAATTTCGGCGGTTTTTAAAGGGAATTATCAGTTAAAGCCGCGCGGGCTAGATGACTTTTCAGCTCAGACAGACGCAACTTTGCAGGGAGTAGAGCTTTCACTGGATCAAACAACATTTAACGTTGGGGATACAGCAGCCACACATCTCAAGGGTACGCTGACAGATGGCAGCCAAGCTGATTTAAGTAATGCCTCTGTTCAGTATAGCAGCAGTCATGAATCCGTTGCACTGGATACGTATGGAGAACTTCGGGCCCTAAAAGAGGGGAGCGCCGAGATTACAGCCAGCGTCACCTTGGACGGTAAAACGGTCGTATCCAATCCTGTAACCGTTAGAGTCGAGAAAACCGCTGCAGGTGAGGTGCCGGGTAAACCGGTGCTGTCTCATGATAACGGTCAGGACACCGGACTGAAGGATGGAGACTACAACATCACCATGAATCTGTGGTGGGGCACGAATGGTGATGAACTCAAGTTGTATGAAAATGATAAGCTGATCGAAACCCAATCATTGCAAGCAGCTTCCCCTGGAGCACAGCATGCAGTCATTTCCGTTACAGGCAAGAGCAATGGAACCTACACGTATACTGCCGAACTGATCAACGCTTCCGGTAAAACGGTCAGCGACCCGTTAACTGTCGAAGTGACCGATGCTTCTCCTGGCATTCCGGCGTTGTCTCATAATAATTGGGATGGTGACGGCGACTATACCCTGACAATGAACATGTGGTGGGGCACGAATGCTACCCAATACAATCTGTATGAAAATGGAAAGCTGATCGACACGCAGGATCTGCCGAGCCAAAGCCCGCAGGCTCAAAGTGCTGCGACCAATATCCAAAATCAAAAGCCGGGTACATATGAGTATCGGGCCGAGTTAGTCAATGCTGCCGGAGAGGTTTCCAGTCAAACCATAAGTGTAGAAGTAAAGGAACGTTAAATCGAAATGATTGGCCGTTAAAAAGAAGAGCATCTATTAACCTCGCGAGAGTGGGACTGACCCCTTAACGTGAGACAAATCAAAACACCTTCAAGAGAATGCAACCATGTCGTAAGATATGGAGACAACCTTGGAGGTGTTTTTTCGTTGGCAACAAGAGTCAGTTATCC
>NZ_JAOYTP010000021.1:0-9039 GCF_025846815.2 Paenibacillus sp. BT-177
GAAGTTTGGGACAAGGGGGACATACCGCTCGTCTGATCAAAAGGATCAAGGAAGGGCTGCGCCATATTCCGCAAAAAGGCATCGGCTATGGTATTTTACGATACCTGTCAGATATGAATGCGCTGGAGAAAGCAGGCGTACAGTTACAGGCTCAGCCTGAGATCAGTTTTAACTATTTGGGCCAATTCGATCAGGATTATAAAGGCAATGATCTGGAGCCTTCCACCTATTCTATCGGTGTGCCTGTCAGCACGAACGCGACTATGGATTTTGCGCTGGATATCAATGGAGTAATCGAAGATGGCGAGTTGATGTTCACGATTCGCTACGGCACAACGCAGTTCCGTCATGAAACGATTGAACGGCTTGGAGAGCTGTTGGCATCCAGCTTGCGTGAGGTGATTCATCACTGTGTTGCCCAAGAAAGAGCGGTGCTGACCCCAAGTGATGTCCTGTTAAACCATGTAACGCTGGACGAGCTGGAGCAATTGGTAGAAGATACGCGAGATCTGGGCGAGCTGGAAAATGTATATGCCTTGACGCCGATGCAAAAGGGGATGCTCTTTTACAGCTTGATGGATGAGAATTCGGCGGCTTATTTTGAGCAGGCCACCTTTGAGTTGAATGGCCGCTTCGATGTAGTTACTT
This sequence comes from Paenibacillus sp. BT-177, assembly GCF_025846815.2. Taxonomy (NCBI): domain Bacteria; kingdom Bacillati; phylum Bacillota; class Bacilli; order Caryophanales; family Paenibacillaceae; genus Paenibacillus; species Paenibacillus sp. BT-177. The sequence goes on from NZ_JAOYTP010000021.1 coordinate 649, forward strand.
TCGGTAAAAGTTTTGATTTGCTCGTACAGCGTCATGAGGCATTGCGGACGAACTTTATCAGTTCATGGAAGGATGAGCCTGTACAGGTCGTTTTCCGCAACCGTAGCGGACAATTATATTATGAAGACCTGCGCGGACTGGAGAAAGAGGAACGAGCAGCTCGTGTTGAAGCTTTTGTCATTGAAGATAAAGCAAAAGGATTCCATCTGGCAGAGGATGCACTCATTCGTGTTTCTATTTTGCAAACCGGGGATGAAACGTACCACTTTGTTTGGAGCTTCCATCACATTTTGATGGATGGCTGGTGTTTGTCCTTTATGACACAGGAGGTATTCGGTAGCTATCTGGCACTGCGCGCGGGTCATGAGCCAGCGCTGGAGCCAGTCACGCCGTTCAGCCGATTTATCGAATGGTTGGAGCGTCAGGACCGTGAGGCGGCCTTGCAATACTGGAGTGGGTATCTGGCGGACTACGAGCAGCAAATTACGCTTCCACAGCAAAAAACACAGTCGAAATCTTTACAATCCGGGGAGTATGTCGCTGAAGATCTGGAATGTAACTTCCAGCCAGAGCTGGTTGCTCAGATCGAACGGGTGGCGAAGCAAAATCAGGTCACGATCAACACACTGATTCAGACCGTATGGGGCGTTCTGTTGCAAAAATATAACAACAGTACGGATGTCGTGTTCGGTAGCGTCGTGTCCGGTCGTCCAGGGGATATTCCAGGCGTGGAGCACATGATCGGGCTGTTCATTAATACCATTCCAGTGCGTGTGCAGTCTGAACAAGGCGAAACCTTTGTCGAGCTGATGAAACGAACCCAGCAGCAGGCGCTGGCTTCCAATGCCTACGATGCATTCCCGCTGTATGAAATTCAGGCGCTGACCGAGCAGAAACAGGATTTAATCAATCATATTATGATATTTGAAAATTATCCGGTGGGACAGCAGGTAGAACAGTTAGGTAGCGAGGGACAGGATAAATTTACGATTTCGAACGTGGTGGCTACAGAGGAAACCAACTACGATCTGAACGTAGCTGTTATGCCGGGAGAAGGCATCAAGATTCGCTTTATGTATAACGCGCTCAGCTTTGATCAAGCAGGTATTGAGCGTCTGCATGGGCATTTAGCACGTCTACTGGAGCAAATTTCGCTCAACCCGCATGTTCGGGTTGAAGAGCTGGAATTAGTCACAGCAGCGGAAAAGCAGCAGATTACAGGAGCGTTTAATGCGACGGCTTCAGCATATCCAAGCCATCAGACGATCCAAAAGCTGTTTGAGGAGCAGGCTGAACGCACACCAGATCATGTAGCTGTCGTTTGGGAGCATCAATCCTTAACCTATCGTGAACTGAACGAGAGAGCCAACCGTCTTGCACGCACCTTGCGCACAGAAGGAGTAGAATCGAATCAGCCGGTAGGCATTCTGGCGCAGCGTTCGCTGGACATGATCGTAGGCATCTATGCGATCCTCAAGGCTGGTGGAGCTTATGTACCAATCGATCCGGAATATCCGGCCGATCGCATCCGCTTTATGCTGGAGGATTCGGGAGCGAAACTCATGCTGACGTCATCGCACCTGGCCGAGCAAGCATCGCTGAGTTTCGACGGCCAGGTGCTGGTGTTGGAACGCAACGACATCTACCACGAAGATAGCTCCAACTTGGAGCCGTTGTCGGGGCCACATCATGTCGCTTATGTGATCTACACCTCCGGTTCCACTGGAAAACCGAAAGGTGTAATGGTGGAGCATCATTCCGTGCTGAACCGGATTTTGTGGATGCATGATCGCTACGGCTTGAGTGCGGAGGATACAATTCTGCAAAAAACCACCTTTACCTTCGACGTGTCAGTGTGGGAGCTGTTCTGGTGGTCAATGGTTGGCTCGAAGGTGAGCTTGCTGTCAGTCGGCGGGGAAAAGAACCCGGAAGACATCGTTGACACGATTGCCCGTGATGGCGTGACCACGATGCACTTTGTACCTGCTATGCTGCATGCGTTCCTGGAGTACGTGGAGCAACAGCCACGGGAAGTGATGCAAGCGAAGCTGGGCACGCTGCGCCATGTCTTTGCCAGTGGTGAAGCCTTGCCGCCGCCGCATGTGGCCCGGTTCCAGCGGCTCGTGTCGAGCCTGGCCGGAGCGAAGCTGATCAACCTGTACGGCCCGACGGAAGCGACGGTGGACGTATCGTACTTCGATTGCGAGCCGGATGAGGAATATACGGTTATTCCCATCGGGAAACCGATTCAAAATATTCGTCTGTACATCGTGAAGGAAGGCAAAGAGCAATTGCAGCCGATTGGGGTTGCGGGTGAGCTGTGCATCGGCGGTGTCGGCGTAGCCCGTGGTTACCTGAATCGGCCGGAGCTGACGGCCGAGAAATTTGTAGCCGATCCGTTTGCTGGTGGGGAAGCAGGCTATGAGCGGATGTACCGCACAGGCGATTTGGCGAGATGGTTGCCAGACGGGAACATCGAATATTTGGGACGGATTGACCATCAGGTAAAAATCCGGGGTTATCGAATCGAACTGGGCGAGGTGGAAACGCAACTGCTCCAGGTGGAATCGGTACGAGAAGCCGTGGTCATGGCTCGTGCGGATGAAACGGGCCAAAACCAAATGGTGGCCTACTATGTTGCGGGGCAAGAACTCAGTGCCAGTGAGCTGAGAAGTGAGCTGGGCCGAGAACTGCCAAGCTACATGGTACCATCCTATTTTGTACAGCTGGAGCAGATGCCACTGAGTCCAAACGGCAAAATTGACCGCAAGGCTCTGCCGGCACCCGAAGGCAGTCTGCAAAGCGGAGCGGAGTATGTAGAGCCGCGCACTGGAGCCGAACGGGCACTCGTAGCAATCTGGCAGTCCGTTCTGAACGTACAAACGGTCGGTATTTTAGACAACTTCTTTGATCTGGGCGGCGACTCCATCAAGGCGATTCAATTCTCTTCCCGACTGCTTCAAGCCGGGTACAAGATGGATATGAAGGACTTGTTCAAATTTCCAAATATGAAGGAGCTGGCTCCGCATCTTCGGTTAGCGGACAAGCAAACGACCGAGCAAGGCGAGGTCACGGGGAAAGTGGCGCTAACGCCGACCCAATACTGGCTTGCAGAACAAGGGCAAGTGCATGCGTATCCATTTAACCAGGCGGTTATGCTGCATCTGAAGCAGGGCTTTGACGAATCCGCTCTACGTCAGGCGCTCATGAAGCTAACTGAGCACCATGATGCACTACGGATGGTGTTCAGCAAGACGGAGCAAGGCTATGAAGCATGGAACCGTGGAGTACATGAGGGCGAACTGTATCATCTGGATGTATTGAACTTTAGAGATGTCACTGATGAAGCTTTGCTTAGTGCGACGATTGAGGCGAAAGTCAGCGAAATTCAAAGCAGTATTTATGTGCATGAAGGCCCGCTATTTAAAGCTGGTTTGTTCCACTGTGCGGATGGGGATCATTTGTTCATAGCCATCCACCATTTGGTGGCAGACGGGGTATCGTGGCGCATTTTGTTGGAGGATTTAGCCACAGTCTATGAGAAAGCCGTCCATCAAGAAGTGCTTCAGTTACCGGATAAAACGGACTCGTTCCGTTCCTGGTCTCAAAGACTGTACACCTATGCGAATAGTGCAGCACTGGAAGGCGAACGCGCCTATTGGGAGCATCTGAACGCATCCGCTTTGGCGGACCAGGTACGCTTGCCTGAAGATCAAGCACAGGATGGCAAATTTATCTTGGCTGACACGGGTAAAATGGTCGTTAAGCTTTCGGAAGAAGAGACAGAACGGCTATTGAAGCAAGCGCACCGCGCATATAACACGGAAGTGAACGATCTGCTGCTGACAGCTTTGAGCATGATGCTGTACACATGGACCGGTCATGAACGTAGCCTGATCAATTTGGAAGGATATGAACGTGAGGGCATTTTACCAGATACGGACCTTTCTCGTACGATAGGTTGCTTTACGGTTCAATATCCAATATGGCTGAACATCGGCAGTGATTCTACTTTATCGGGACGCATCAAACAGGTCAAAGAGAGTCTGCGTGATATTCCGAATAAGGGAATTGGCTACGGAATCTGGAGATATTTGAGTGAATCCGGCCAAGCCACGGATCAGCAAGCAGATGCACTGAATCTCGGTCAACATCAAGCTTTTGCCGAGCCACAGGTAAGTTTTAGCTATCACGGACAGTTTGATCAGGAGTTGCAAAACAGTGATATCCGTATGTCACCTTACTCGATTGGATCGGTCGTTAGTGATCAGCTGGAGATGAAATACGATTTCATTGTGGACGCGAGTGTAACCAACGGTATCCTGAAACTGGATATTCGATATAACAGCAAGGTCTTCCGTAAGGACACCATCCAAATGCTGGCTAACCTGCTAAAAGCCAATCTGCTTGAAATTATCGAGCACTGTGTTGCAAGGGAGCAGAACGAATTGACTCCAAGTGATGTACTGTTTAAAGGTCTGACCTTGGAGCAATTAGATACGATTAAGGAACAGACAAAGACGGTTGGGGAATTGGAAGACGTGTACCCGCTAACGCCAATGCAAAAGGGTATGCTGTTCCATAGTTTGATGAATACACAAACCGAAGTGTATTTTGAACAGTTGACGTTTGATCTTGAAGGAGAGTTTGAACCGAGCATGTTTGAGGAAAGCGTGAAGCTGCTCGTAAGCCGTCATGCAATTTTCCGGACAAATTTCTACAGTGGCTGGCATGGTCAACCGTTGCAGGTTGTCTATCGTCATAAAAATCCGAGCTTCCGTTATGAAGATGCCAGAGGGCGTGAACACACTGTAGCTGAATTTGTGACTCAGGACAAAGCTCGAGGCTTTGATTTAGGAAAGGATGCGCTGATGCGTATAGCTGTCTTCCGTACAGGGGATTGCTCATACCGATTTGTATGGAGCTTCCATCATATCCTGATGGACGGCTGGTGTCTGTCACTTGTCATGGAAGAAGTGCTAAGTGCGTATTCGTCTTTGATGAAGAACAGGCAGCCGGAACTACCACCTGTCAGACCATATAGCCGTTACATTGAATGGCTGGAACAGCAGAAAGCGCAGGAAGCGGCTCGCTATTGGAGCGACTATTTGGCGGGTTATGAGCAACAGACCTTGTTGCTTGGTGAGAAAGCGCAGGCTTCTGTAACAGTGCAGAATGAGGATGCAGACGGAAGTGACGGGCGTTCGGATACAGGCTATGTTTTGGAGAAGGTGACCTTTGGGTTAGGTAAAGAGCGGAGTACCGCATTGAAGCGTATTGCAAAGCAACAGAAAGTAACAATTAATACGATTTTACAGAGTGCGTGGGGTGTTATTTTACAGAAATACAATAATAATCAGGATGTCGTGTTTGGTAGTGTGGTATCCGGGCGTCCGGCAGAAGTCGCAGGCGTGGAGAGCATGATCGGTTTGTTCATTAATACAATTCCGGTTCGCATTTACAGTGAGCGGAATGCAACATTTGCTGAAATATTAAAGCGTACACAGGAACAGGCTTTGAGCTCCGGTCCATATGACACGTTTCCGCTCTACGATATTCAGGCGCTGACTGAACAAAAACAAGACCTGATTAATCATATTATGGTCTTTGAAAACTATCCGATCGGGCAAAAGATATCTCAGGCGATTGATTCCGGCGAAGCAGACGCACATACAGGCTTATCTATAGCCAATGTGGCAATTGCAGAGCAAACCAACTACGATTTTAACCTGATTGTCGTGCCTGACGAGGATATCACGATCCTGCTGGAATACAATGAACTGGTATATAACCGGTCCGAAATGCAGCGCATCAAGGGTCATATCGAGCATGTCATTAGGCAAATTGTGGAGAATCCGAATATCCGTGTGAGTGAGTTGGAATTGATAACATCGGAAGAACAAGCGCAGATTATTCAGGTTTGGGGCGATACTGCAACAGCTTATCCACAGGATCAGACGTTAAGTGCGGTGTTCGAGGAACAGGTGGCACAGACACCGGATCAGGTAGCATTAATGTTTGGACATCAGAGTCTGACTTATCGGGAGCTGAATGAACGAGCCAACTCATTGGCACGAATACTTCAAGCACAGGGGGTAGGACCTGATAAGCTGGTCGGCCTGATGGTGCAGCGCTCAGTGGAAATGATCGTAGGTCTGCTGGCCGTTCTAAAAGCAGGCGGTGCATATGTGCCAATTGATCCCGAATTTCCGTCATCTCGTATTCAATACATGCTGGAAGATAGCGAGGCCACAGTGCTTCTGACCAGTCGTGATCTGTTGGAAGAGCACTATTGCAACGCCAATGCAATATTTATTGAGGATGCAGAATTGTATCAGGGAGAAAGCAGCAACCTGGAGGCGATTGCCCGCCCAGAGCATTTGGCTTACGTCATCTATACCTCTGGTTCAACTGGAAATCCGAAAGGGGTTATGCTCCAGCATCGCTCAGTACTCAACTTTATTACAGGTATGCGCGAAGCAATTGACTTTGAAACGAGTCAAACCATTTTGTCACTGACGACCATTTCATTCGATATTTTTGTCTTGGAAACCATCCTGCCTCTGCTGGGTGGCATGACGGTTGTGCTTGGCGACCGCCAGCATCAGGTGAATCCTCAGGCACTTGGTGAGTTGATTACTCATCATCATATTGAGATGTTGCAAATGACACCATCGCGGGTGCAAATGCTACTGGGTCATGAAACAGGTTCCCACGCACTGCAAAGCGTGAAGGCAATTATGGTCGGGGGTGAAGCTCTACCGTCCAAGCTGTTGGGAGATCTGCAAAAGATAAACGGTCCTCGCATTTACAATATGTACGGACCTACAGAAACGACAGTTTGGTCGACTGTACAGGAACTGACCCATGCTCATCAAATTAATATCGGACGTCCTATCGCGAATACCCAAATATATATCATGAACGCGGATGGGGGATTGCAGCCAATCGGTGTGCCGGGCGAATTATGTATTGCAGGGGAAGGATTAGCCCGTGGTTATTGGAAACGCGAAGAACTAACGGCCGAGAAATTTGTAGAGAACCCGTTTGCCGGAGGCAAAGCAGGCTATGAACGGATGTACCGCACCGGCGATTTGGCGAGATGGATGCCGGACGGCAACATTGAATATCTGGGCCGGATCGATCATCAGGTGAAAATCAGGGGTTATCGGATTGAGCTGGGCGAGGTCGAATCGCAGCTGCTCCAGGTGGAATCGGTACGCGAAGCGGTCGTCGTGGCCCGTATGGACGAAATGGGCCAAAACCACATGGTGGCCTACTATGTCGCGGGACAAGAAGTCGAGGCCAGCAAGCTAAGAAGTGAGCTGGGACGGGAGTTGCCAGGCTACATGGTGCCATCGTACTTTGTACAACTGGAACAGCTGCCACTGACACCGAATGGCAAAATCGACCGCAAGGCCTTGCCTGCACCAGAGGGCAGCCTGCAAACCGAAGTCGATTATGCCGAGCCGCGTACGGCGCAAGAACGCGCTTTGGTAGCCGTCTGGGAGTCGGTACTGGGGCTGCAGACGGTCGGTATTCTGGACAATTTCTTCGACCTGGGCGGTGATTCGATCAAGGCGATCCAAATCGCCTCCCGTGCGTTCCAGGCCGGCTATAAGCTGGACATGAAGGATTTGTTCCAGTATCCAACCGTTGAAGCCCTGGCACCGCATATGCACGAGGTCCGTCGTATGGCAGATCAGGAAGAAGTCAGCGGGGAAACGGCGCTACTTCCGATCCAGCATTGGTTCTTTGCGCAGGAGCGCGAGCGTCCGCAGCACTTTAATCAGGCGGTTATGCTCTATCGCGCCGAGGGCTTTGAGGAGACAGCGGTTCGTCAAGTGATGGACTACCTCGTGAAGCACCATGATGCGCTTCGTACGGTCTTCCGTCAGGCCTCCGCTGGTTATACGGCTTGGACCCGCCATGTAGAGGAAGGCACGTTATATACACTGGAAATGGTAGATTACCGTGAACGGGCCGCTTATGCGGAAGAGTTGGAAGCGAAGGCAACGGAAATCCAAAGCAGCATGGACCTGTCCGCAGGACCTTTGGTAAAACTCGGATGGTTCCGCACAGCGGAGGGCGACCATCTGCTGATCGCCATTCACCACTTGGTGGTGGACGGGGTGTCGTGGCGGATTCTGTTTGAAGATTTCTCGACAGGCTACGAGCAGGCGATCCAGGGCGAGTCCGTACGATTGCCCTATAAAACAGATTCCTTCCAAACTTGGGCACGGGAGTTATCCTCTTATGCTAACCGTCCTGAGGCTGCATCGGATGAAGTCTATTGGAAGCAGCTGGAACAGGTCAAAGCTGAAGCTGGGCCGCTACCTAAGGATTTTGCCTACGAGGGCTCCGTGAATGCAGACAGCGAAGTGCTGACGG
>NZ_JAOYTP010000022.1:0-8330 GCF_025846815.2 Paenibacillus sp. BT-177
CGTACGGACTCGCCCTGGATCGCCTGCTCGTAGCCTGTCGAGAAATCTTCAAACAGAATCCGCCACGACACCCCGTCCACCACCAAGTGGTGAATGGCGATCAGCAGATGGTCGCCCTCGATTGTGCGGAACCATCCGAGTTTCACCAGAGGTCCTGCGGACAGGTCCATGCTGCTTTGGATTTCCGTTGCCTTCGCTTCTAGCGCTTCCGCATCAGCGGGCTGTTCACGGTAGTCCACCGTTTCTAGCGTATACAGCGTGCCTTCCTCAACATGACGAGTCCAAGCTATATAACCAGCGGAAGTCTGATGGAATACCGTACGCAGCGCATCATGATGCTTCACGAGTTGATCCATGACTTGACGAATCGCCGTCTCCTCAAAGCCCTCCGCGCGATAGAGCATGACCGCTTGATTAAAGTGCTGTGGACGCTCGCGCTCCTGGGCAAAGAACCAATGCTGGATCGGAAGTAGCGCCGTTTCCCCGCTGACTTCTTCCTGATCTGCCATACGACGGACCTCGTGCATATGCGGTGCCAGGGCTTCAACGGTTGGATACTGGAACAAATCCTTCATGTCCAGCTTATAGCCGGCCTGGAACGCACGAGACGCGATTTGGATCGCCTTGATCGAATCACCGCCCAGATCAAAGAAATTGTCCAGAATACCGACCGTCTGCAGCCCCAGTACCGACTCCCAGACCGCTACCAGCGCGCGCTCTTGCATAGTGCGCGGCTCGGCATAATCGACTCCAGTTTGCAGGCTGCCCTCTGGTGCAGGCAAGGCCTTGCGGTCGATTTTGCCATTCGGTGTCAGTGGCAGCTGTTCCAGTTGTACAAAGTACGATGGCACCATGTAGCCTGGCAACTCCCGTCCCAGCTCACTTCTTAGCTTGCTGGCCTCGACTTCTTGTCCCGCGACATAGTAGGCCACCATGTGGTTTTGGCCCATTTCGTCCGTACGGGCCACGACGACCGCTTCGCGTACCGATTCTACTTGGAGCAGCTGCGTTTCCACCTCGCCCAGCTCAATCCGATAACCCCTGATTTTCACCTGATGATCGATCCGGCCCAGATATTCAATGTTCCCGTCCGGCATCCATCTCGCCAAATCGCCAGTGCGGTACATCCGCTCATACCCGGCTTCTCCGTCGGCAAACGGATCGGCTACGAATTTCTCGGCCGTCAGCTCCGGTCGGTTCAGGTAACCGCGGGCTACACCGACACCGCCGATGCACAGTTCCCCTGCAACCCCAATCGGCTGCAATTGCTCCGTGCCTTCCTTGACGATGTACAGACGGATATTTTGAATCGGTTTCCCGATCGGGATAACCGTATATTCCTTATCCGGCTCGCAATCGAAGTACGATACGTCCACCGTCGCTTCGGTTGGGCCGTACAGGTTGATCAGCTTCGCTCCGGTCAGGCTCGATACGAGCCGCTGGAACCGGGCCACATGTTGTGGCGGCAACGCTTCACCACTGGCAAAGACATGGCGCAGTGTGCCCAGCTTCGCTTGCATCACTTCCCGTGACTGCTGCTCCACGTACTCCAGGAACGCATGCAGCATGGCTGGAACAAAGTGCATCGTGCTCACGCCATCGCGGGCAATCGTGTCGACGATGTCTTCCGGGTTCTTTTCCCCGCCGACCGACAGCAGGCTTACCTTTGAGCCGACCATCGACCACCAGAACAGCTCCCACACCGACACGTCGAAGGTGAAGGCGGTCTTTTGCAGGATCGTATCTTCTGCACCCAGGCCGTAGCGATCATGCATCCACAAAATCCGGTTTAACACGGAATGGTGCTCCACCATTACACCCTTCGGTTTTCCAGTGGAACCGGAGGTGTAGATGACATAGGCGACATGGTGCGGCCCAGCCAGGGGCTCCAGATTTGAACCATCTTCGTGGTAAATATTCTTGCCATCCTGCTCCTGACGATCCAGCACCAGCACCTGACCGTCGAAACTCCGTGATGCTTGCTCCGCCAGATGCGATTGCGTCAGCACCAGCTTCGCGCCTGAATCCTCCAGCATAAAGCGGATGCGGTCAGCCGGATATTCCGGATCAATCGGCACATAGGCTCCGCCTGCCTTCAGGATCGCATAGATGCCTACGATCATGTCCAGTGAACGGTGGACCAGAATGCCTACCGGCTGATCCGGTTCAACCCCTTCGGCACGCAAGGTGCGTGCGAGACGGTTGGCTCGCTCATTCAGCTCTGCGTAGGTCAACGATTCCGCTCCGCACAACACCGCCACTTGCTCCGGCGTGTTCGCTGCCTGCTGCTCGAATAATGCGCTTAGCGTTTGATCCTGCGGATAGGCTGCCGCCGTATCTCCCCACACCTGAACGATCTGTGTCTGCTCTTCCGGTGTCACCAATTCCAGCTCATTCACATGGATATGCGGATTGTCCACGATTTGTCCGATGACGTGGTTGATATGACCATAGATACGCTCCACTGCAGACCGGTTATACACCAGCGCATTGTATTCAAACAGGATAGAGATATCCTCATCAGGTACGACAATCAGATTAAAATCGTAGTTGGTTTGCTCTGCAAGTGCCACATTGGCAATAGAGAAGCCTGTTTGTGCCTTTGTCTCGCCGGAACCGCCCATCTGCTTCATCTGCTGCCCGATTGGGTAGTTTTCAAAGACCATGATGTGATGAATTAGGTCTTGTTTTTGTTCAGTCAGTGCCTGAATGTCGTACAGCGGGAACGTATCATAGACACTGGAGGCCAAAGCCTGTTCCTGTGTACGCTGCAATACTTCAGCAAATGTAGCATCCGGTGCACTGCATATCCGTACCGGAATCGTGTTGATAAACAAACCGATCATGTTCTCTACGCCTGCAATTTCTGCCGGACGACCGGATACAACACTACCAAACACAACATCCTGATTATTATTGTATTTCTGTAAAATAACGCCCCAAACGCTCTGCAGCAATGTGTTAATCGTTACATGTTGTTGCTTGGCAATTCGGTTTAATGTGGCACTCCGTTCTTTACCCAACATAAATGGCAGCTTTTCCGAAACATAACCGGAATTTGAACTTCCACCGCTTCTGTCTGTATCTTCATCACGTTCTACTACAGAAGCTTGCACGTTCTCACTAGGCAACAATGTTTGCTGCTCAAAACCTGCCAAATAGTTACTCCAATAACGGGTCGCTTCTCGTGCATCTTGATGTTCCAACCATTCGATATAGTCACTATACGGCTTGACAGGTGCGAGCTCTGGCTGCTTATTCTCCAGCAAGGCAACATATGCACCAAACACTTCGTCCGTCATCAGGGACAGGCACCAGCCGTCCATCACAATATGATGGAAGCTCCATACAAAACGGTATGAGCGATCACCCGTGCGGAAGACAGCTACGCGCATGAGCGCATCCTTGCTTAAATCAAAGCCTCGAGCTTTGTCCTGGGCCACAAATTCAGCTACAGCCTGTTCACACCCTCCGACATCCTCATAAAAGAAGCTCGGATTTCTATGACGATAGACAATCTGCAACGGTTGACCATGCCAGCCACTATAGAAATTCGTCCGTAATATAGCATGTCGACTAACCAGCAGCTTCAAGCTTTCCTCGAATATAGACGGTGCAAAGTAGCCCTCAAGATCAAAGGTCGCCTGCTCAAAATACACGCCTGTTTCTGCATTCATCAAACTGTGGAACAGCATACCCTTTTGCATTGGCGTTAGCGGGTACACATTTTCCAATTCCCCAAGCGTCTTTGTCTGCTCCTTAATCGTATCTAATTGCTCCAGGGTCAGACCTTTAAACAGTACATCACTTGGAGTCAATTCGGTCCGCTCCCGTGTGACACAATGCTCGATCATTTCAAGCAGATTGGATTTCAACAGATCAGCCAGCATCTGCACGGTGTCCTTACGGAAGGCTTTTCCGTTATACCGAATCTCCAGTTCCAGGATGCCGTTCGTTACGATTCCGCTCACTTCGAGCGCATATTTCATCTTCGTACGGTCACTAATGACCGATCCCATCGAGTAAGGAGACATACGGATATCGCTGTTTTGCAAGTCCTGATCAAACTGTCCGAGATAGTTAAAGCTTACTTGTGGCTCGGCAAAAGCTTGATGTTGACCAACGGCTTGACCAGATTCATTCAGATATCTCCAAATTCCATAGCCAATTCCTTTATTAGGAATATGACGCAGACTCTCTTTGACCTGTTTGATGCATTCCGACAAAGCGTGATCACGGCCGATGTCAAGCCATACCGGATATTGACTCGTAAACCAGCCTACTGTACGAGAAAGGTCCGTATCCGGCAAAATGTTCTCACGTCCGTGTCCCTCTAAATGAATCAGACTGCGTTCATGACCCGTCCACGTGTACAGCGTCATGCCCAATGCGGTCAGCAGCAGATCGTTCACTTCCGTGTTATATGCGCGGTGTGCTTGCTTCAATAGTTTTTCTGTCTCTTCTTCCGTAAGCTGGAAGTCCACTGTATCCGTGTCAGCTAGGGTAAATGGCTCAGCCTGCCCTTGATCCTCAGGCAAACGTACTTGGTCTAACAAAGCGGCTGCGTTCCATTGTTCCCAGTAGGTGTGTTCACTTTCCATGGCTGCGCCATTCGCATAGGTGGAAAGTTTTTGTGACCAGGAACGGAATGATTCCGTTTTGTCTGGTAACTGGAGCGCCTCTTCACGGATGGCCTGTTCATAAGCTACAGCCAAATCCTCGAACAAAATACGCCATGATACCCCGTCCACGACCAAATGGTAAATTGCCATCAGGAGATGATCCCCGTCTGCACAGTGGAACAAGCCAGCCTTTAACAGCGGCCCTTCTTGCAGTTGAATACTGCTTTGAATTTCACTGGCTTTCGTCTCAATTGCCGTGCTGAGCATGACTTCATCCGTCAAATTGCTAAAGTCCAGCACATCCAAGTGGTACAGCTCGCCTTCCTGTATTCCACGGTTCCATGCTTGGTAGCCTTGCTCGGTCTTGCTGAACACCATCCGCAGTGCATCATGGTGCTCTGCTAGTTTGCCAAGCGCCTGACGCAGAGCAGACTCATCAAAACCCTGCTCCCGGTGCAGCATAACCGCCTGATTAAAGTGATGCACGTCTACTTGCTCCTGTGCAAAGAACCCGTGCTGGATCGGGAGCAAAGTCGTTTCTCCGCTTACTTCTCCCTGATCTATCATACGACTTGCCTCGTGCATATAAGGTGCCAGTGTTGCAACGGTTGGATAGCGGAACAAATCTTTCATGTCCAACTTGTAGCCTGCCTGGAACGCACGCGACACGATTTGAATCGCCTTGATGGAATCGCCGCCCAGGTCAAAGAAATTGTCCAAAGTACCTACAGTTGGCACGCCCAGGACGGACTGCCAGATCGCTACGAGTGCTCGTTCCGTTACAGTGCGTGGCACTGCATAATCCGCACCGCTGTGCAGACTGCCTTCCGGTGCAGGCAGTGCCTTGCGGTCGATTTTACCGTTCGGTGTCAGCGGCATCTGCTCCAACCAGATGAAATACGACGGCACCATATAGCTTGGCAGCTCTTGTCCCAGCTCCTGCCTCAGCTCATTAGCTCCAAGCTCTTGACTCGCCACGTAGTACGCCACTAGCTGGGTTTGACCCGTTTCGTCCGTGCGGGCCATGATGACCGCTTCTTGTACGGACTCCATCTGCAGCAGCTGCGATTCGATCTCGCCCAGTTCGATCCGGTAGCCTCTGATTTTCACTTGATGGTCCATCCGACCCAAATATTCAAGGTTGCCATCCGGCATCCATCTTGCCAAATCGCCTGTACGATACATCCGCTCATGGTCTGCCTTGTCACCAGCAAACGGATTATTTACAAATTTCTCGGCCGTCAGTTCTTCACGTTTCCAATACCCACGGGCCAATCCTTCCCCGGCAATACATAACTCACCCGGCACACCGACTGGCTGCAACTCCCCATTCGCATTCATGATAAATATTTGGGTATTCGCGATAGGGCGTCCAATGTTAATTTGTTGAGCATGGGTCAGTTCCTGCACAGTCGACCAAACTGTCGTTTCTGTAGGTCCGTACATATTGTAAATACGGGGACCGTTTATTTCTTGCAGTGCTGCGAGCAGCTTGGACGGAAGGGCTTCGCCCCCGACCATAATTGCCTTCACGCCTTGCAGCGCGCAGGAGCCTGCTTCATGACCCAGCAGCATTTGCACCCGGGATGGTGTCATTTGCAACATCTCAATATGATGATGAGCAATCAATTCACCTAGTGCCTGAGGATTCACCTGATGCTGGCTGTCGCCAAGCACGACCGTCATTCCACCCAGCAGAGGCAAGATGGTTTCTAAGACAAAAATATCGAATGAAATGGTCGTCAGTGACAAAATGGTTTGGCTGGCTTCAAAGTCAATGACTTCGCGCATCCCTGTAATAAAATTGAGGACCGAGCGATGCTGGAGCATAACTCCTTTCGGATTTCCAGTCGAACCAGACGTATAGATGACGTATGCCAAATGCTCTGGCTGGGCAATTGTCTCCTGGTTGCCGTTCTCTCCCTGATACAATTCTTTATCCTCAAGAAATATTGCATTGGCGTGGCAATGATGCTCTTCCAACAGATCACGACTGGTCAGAAGCACTGTGGCCTCGCTATCTTCCAGCATGTATGCAATACGAGAGGACGGAAATTCGGGATCAATTGGCACATAAGCACCACCTGCTTTTAGAACGGCCAGCAGACCTACGATCATTTCCACTGAGCGATGCACCATCAGGCCGACCAGTTTGTCAGGTCCTACTCCCTGTGCTTGAAGTATGCGTGCCAATGAGTTGGCCCGTTCATTCAGTTCCCGATAAGTCAGACTCTGATGTCCAAACACCAATGCCACCTGGTCTGGCGTATATTCTACCTGCTCCTCGAACAGCTGATGGATCGTCTGTTTGCATGGGAATGCACAAGCGGTGTCATTAAATGCCGTTGTAATCTGTTGTTTTTCCGCTGCTGTGAGTAGTTCCAGCTCATCAACCCGAACATGCGGGTTGAGCGAAATTTGCTCCAGCAGACGTGCGAAATGCCCATATAGACGCTCAATACCTGCTTGATCAAAGCTGAGCGTGTTATACATAAAACGAATTTTAATGCCTTCTCCCGGCATAA
Source organism: Paenibacillus sp. BT-177 (assembly GCF_025846815.2). Classification (NCBI taxonomy): domain Bacteria; kingdom Bacillati; phylum Bacillota; class Bacilli; order Caryophanales; family Paenibacillaceae; genus Paenibacillus; species Paenibacillus sp. BT-177. The sequence continues at coordinate 7,148 of NZ_JAOYTP010000022.1, forward strand.
CGACGACGTTCAGATCGTAGTTGGTTTCCTCTGTAGACACCACATTCGAAATTGTGAAGGGCTCCTGTCCTTCACTGCCCAACTGCTCTACCTGTTGCTCCACCGGATAATTCTCAAAAATCATAATATGATTGATTAAATCCTGTTTCTGCTCGGTCAGCGCCTGAATTTCATACAGCGGAAATGCATCGTAGGCATTGGAAGCCAGCGCCTGCTGCTGGGTTCGTTTCATCAGCTCGACAAAGGTTTCGCCTTGTTCAGACTGCACACGCACTGGAATCGTATTAATAAATAGCCCGATCATGTGCTCTACACCTGGAATATCCCCTGGGCGACCAGACACAACGCTGCCGAACACGACATCCGAACTATTGTTATATTTTTGCAACAAGATGCCCCATACCGTCTGAATCAGTGTGTTGATCGTGACCTGATTTTGCTTCGCCACCCGTTCAATCTGGGCAACCAGCTCTGGCTGGAATTCGCAATCCAGATCTTCAGCGATATATTCCCCGACGTGCATCGATTTAGGCTGTGTTTTTTGCTGAGGAAGCGTAATTTGCTGCTCATAGTCCGCCAAATACCCACTCCAGTATTGCAAGGCTGCCTCACGGTCCTGACGTTCCAGCCATTCAATAAATCGACTGAACGGCGTGACTGGCTCCAGTACTGGCTCCCCTCCCGCACGCAGTGCCAGATAGCTACCGAATACCTCCTGTGTCATAAAGGACAAGCACCAGCCATCCATCAAAATGTGATGGAAGCTCCAGATAAAGTGATACGTTTCATCCCCGGTTTGCAGGATGGAGATACGAATGAGTGCGCCCTCTGCGAGATTGAATCCTTTCGCTTTATCTTCAATGACAAAAGCTTCAACACGAGCTGCTCGTTCCTCTTTCTCCAGTCCGCGAAGGTCTTCATAATATAATTGTCCGCTACGGTTGCGGAAAACGACCTGTACAGGCTCGTCCTTCCATGAACTGATAAAGTTCGTCCGCAATGCCTCATGACGCTGTACGAGCAAATCAAAACTTTTACCGAAAGTAACCACATCAAAACGCCCGTTCAACTCAAAGGTGGCCTGCTCAAAATAAGCCGCCGAATTCTCATCCATCAAGCTGTAAAAGAGCATCCCCTTTTGCATCGGCGTCAAGGCATATACATTTTCCAGCTCGCCCAGATC
>NZ_JAOYTP010000023.1:0-5970 GCF_025846815.2 Paenibacillus sp. BT-177
AGGAGGTCAGGGGTTCGATCCCCCTTGGCTCCACCAATATTCCCTGATAGCTCAGTTGGTAGAGCACTCGACTGTTAATCGAGTTGTCACAGGTTCGAGTCCTGTTCGGGGAGCCATATTTTTAATACTTCTGAATTTTATATATAAGGTGGCGGCGTAGCTCAGCTGGCTAGAGCGTACGGTTCATACCCGTGAGGTCGGGGGTTCGATCCCCTCTGCCGCTACTCGGAGAGATACCCAAGTGGCTATAAGGGGACCCTCTGCTAAGGGGTTAGACTGCGAAAGTGGTGCGAGGGTTCGAATCCCTCTCTCTCCGCCATAAATTTATTAAATCAGAATTCATTTTGTAAGGCCCGTTGGTCAAGGGGTTAAGACACCTCCCTTTCACGGAGGTAACAGGGGTTCGAATCCCCTACGGGTCATAATTTGGAGGCTTAGCTCAGCTGGGAGAGCATCTGCCTTACAAGCAGAGGGTCGGGGGTTCGATCCCCTCAGCCTCCACCATATTTTATATCGCGGGGTGGAGCAGTTCGGTAGCTCGTCGGGCTCATAACCCGAAGGTCGTAGGTTCAAATCCTGCCCCCGCAATTAATTTCCTATTGGAAATGCCTCTGGAACTGTGGTGTAGAGGCCTAACATGCCTGCCTGTCACGCAGGAGATCGCGGGTTCGAATCCCGTCAGTTCCGCCATTTAAATGCATATAGTACGAACTATATGGTATAGTTATAAAATTAAATATGGCTCGGTAGCTCAGTCGGTAGAGCAGAGGACTGAAAATCCTCGTGTCGGCGGTTCGATTCCGTCCCGAGCCACCTTTCAAGTGGGAATTGGTAATGTGCCGGTGTAGCTCAATTGGTAGAGCAACTGACTTGTAATCAGTAGGTTGGGGGTTCAAGTCCTCTCGCCGGCACCATTTTGGAGGATTAGCGAAGTGGCCAAACGCATCAGACTGTAAATCTGCTCCCTTACGGGTTCGGTGGTTCGAATCCATCATCCTCCACCAGTTTTATAATCATATGGCGGTCGTGGCGAAGTGGTTAACGCACCGGACTGTGACTCCGGCATTCGTGGGTTCAAGCCCCATCGGCCGCCCTTTGATTCTTAATTTAATGGGGATTAGCCAAGCGGTAAGGCAACGGACTTTGACTCCGTCATGCATAGGTTCAAATCCTATATCCCCAGCCATTAAGAGCCATTAGCTCAGTTGGTAGAGCACCTGACTTTTAATCAGGGTGTCGAAGGTTCGAGTCCTTCATGGCTCACCATTTATAAATTATTTTGCGGTCGTGGCGGAATTGGCAGACGCGCACGGTTCAGGTCCGTGTGGGCTAACCCCCCGTGGAGGTTCGAGTCCTCTCGACCGCACCATATTTTGCGGACGTGGCTCAGCGGTAGAGCATCGCCTTGCCAAGGCGAGGGTCGCGGGTTCGATTCCCGTCGTCCGCTCCATTATCCATACGGCGCCATAGCCAAGTGGTAAGGCAAAGCTCTGCAAAAGCTTCATCCCCAGTTCAAATCTGGGTGGCGCCTTAACTGCTCATTATGGAATTTAATATGCGCCCTTAGCTCAGCTGGATAGAGCGTTTGACTACGAATCAAAAGGCCGGGAGTTCGAATCTCTCAGGGCGCGCCATTTCTTAAAAAATGTATAATGTCGGGATGTAGCTCAGCTTGGTAGAGCACCTGGTTTGGGACCAGGGGGTCGCATGTTCAAATCGTGTCATCCCGATACTGATTTGCGGGTGTAGTTCAATGGTAGAACTCCAGCCTTCCAAGCTGGTAGCGTGGGTTCGATTCCCATCACCCGCTTTTTGCTATAGCGGATTCTTGTTGCCTCAGTGGTGACACCTTATAAATAAAGAGAGCCTGTCTGGGGACAGAGCTCTCTCTTTTTTTTGTACATTTATATTCCATAGATTCCACAAAGTGATGGCTATTGTTAGTGCTTGCCATCGGTGTATCTCTCCTGTTCCTGCAGGGGGATACACCGATAACTGATCTAGTGCACAGATTTTACACTGGAATGGTTAGTTGGATGGAGGTTCCCCGATTTGGAGCAGAAGTCATGCTCATGAAGCCGCCTACTCCTCTAGCTCGTTCTTCCATGCTGAACAATCCAACTCCCTCTCCTTTGGATTCTCCAGAGAAGCCCATACCCTCATCCCGAATAGTTACTTTTATTATTTCGTCTTGATCCTCTACATCAACGTATGCTTCTGCTACATCTGCGTATTTAGCCACATTCGTCAGTGCTTCTTGTACAATTCTATAGATTGCTATTTCTTTTCGGATATCAAGGCGTTTACGTAAAGTACATTGAAAATGCACTTCGATTCCGTAATGCGAACAGAAGTTTTCAATATAAGTTCTTAGGGCCGGTACGACACCCAAATCATCCAGAACTGAGGGACGAAGTTCCCACGCTAAGCCACGAACATCTTTAATGATATCAGTTACCTGTGTACGCAGATTTTCCAGAGTAGCACTGGGCTGTTCAGCTAGTTGGCTATCTAGTTGAATAATAAGTGAGAACAGGCTTTGACCAATCCCATCATGAAGCTCTCTTGAAAAGCGTTTACGCTCTTCCTCCTGTATTTGCATGACTTGCGTCATCATGGTCTGAAGCTCTGCCTCTACTTTTTTTAATTTAGTTACTTCATTACGGATCGCTAAGTACTGATAGGGTTTACCTTCCTCGTCCATAAATGGAACAATCGTAGTATTCACCCAGTAGTAGCTGTTATCTTTAGCACGATTTCGTATTTCTCCCTGCCATACCTCACCAGAACGGATCGTAGTCCACAGGTTCTTCATGAAGGCGCGAGTATGATAGCCCGAATTAATGAGACGATGATCCTGCCCGATCAATTCTTCACGACTATATTGCGAAATCTCACAGAACTTATCGTTTACGTACTGAATAATTCCTCGATGATCGGTCAGAGCAACGATAGAAGATGTATCTAGAGCAAATTTAAGATTGGATAGCTGGTGGAGAGAACTACGCAGTACATGGAGAAAAGGAGAATCTGGTATATGAATTTCCAAACCATTCAGTAGTTTATCGGTTGACTCCCCAAAGGCGGGCTGCAGTAAAGGGTTAGAAGGTTCATTCATAATGGAGCAACCCCTTTTTCAGTGCAAATTTGACCAACTCAGGCCGTGTTTTCAAGTTAAGCTTCTCCATAAGGTTGCTTTTGTGGGACTCTACGGTTTTGACGCTAATCACCAGGTGTTCGGCAATTTCCTTGTTGGCATATCCTTTGGCTACCCATGATAGGATCTCCTTTTCCCGTTCAGACAGGGATTCATACGGTCCGGCTATGCCCTCTTGTTTGATTTTGTCCAAATATTCACTCATCAGACGTTTGGTTGCATTGGGATACAGATAGGCACTGCCTTCGGCCACAGACTGGATGGCAGCGAGTAATTCCTCATGAGGTGCACTTTTTAAAATATATCCAGATGCTCCGGCTTGAATGGCTCGGAACAGATATTCCTCATCATCATGCATCGTTAAAATAAGCACTTCTGTATCCGGCAACTGTTTTTTTAATTCGGTGGTTGCCGTGAGGCCATCTTTGCCAGGTGGCATACTAAAATCCATGAGCACGACATGAGGTTGTAGCTCCACCGCTTTGCGGATTGCTTCATCCCCGTCTGCTGCATCACCTACTACTTTAATACCGTTTTTGCCGTCCAATAGGGCCATGAGGCCAGAACGTACGACAACATGATCATCCACTACAAGTATACGAATCAATTAGTCATCCCCTCGAACGGTGAAAAAACCGTGCGTTTTATCATAATCATAGCAAATTTTAGGGATTTCAATCAACAGAGATAGTTAGATGAGGCGTTCATATTGACTTAAATTTATAATTTTATTTTATCAATTATCAATTATGGAGTGAGAAGGGAGCGCACATAGCTGGCCAAGGTGATGAGCAACTTGAGTGGCCTTGGCTACATCAGAATCGGTGAATGTTCTCACATCTCGGTTACCAAGAAGTAGTACACCGTTTGGCAATTCTCCTGTACTTGAGAAGGGAATGGCTACTGCAGAATGTAACTGTTCGGCCAGCATAAGCGCACATTCTTGACGTAAACGTATGCTTCCTGATATTAGAGCGCTAACGGTCACGGTACGTCCCAAACGAACAGCCATCCCAGCAATCCCATGTCCGACTTTAAAAGAGATAAGTCGATAGCGATTGTTTCGACTGCCGGAGGCATAATACCAATGCAACTTACCCCCCGACTTGGACATAAATGCAAGGGCAGTTAGATCTCCATACACATGATCTCGCAACTGGTTTAGTTCTTTTCGCATTTCATCCGTTATTTCTAGCATAGAAGACACATCCTTTTTCGTAACCAAAGTGTAGCTCTAATTCATTGTAATTCCGACAGGTACAAAAGTAATTCAGGGAACCCCCTGATCTATAGGTTCAGTAAACACTGACTTTTCGTTAGGCGGGGTAATTAATAAGAAGAGGAGCGATAAAAGGGGCGTTAGATAATCCTGGAAGTGATATTTATCACTGCAAATCAGGGAGTAGGGAGGTACAAAATCAGGTGTTCTCCCGATAACAACCCAGGCATCAAAACATTATGATAAGGGTATCAGGTAAACACGAGGAGGACGCTAATATGCAAGCCACTTGTATGGAACGGTTTGGGGACGAAGCGCAGCGCACGGGGATTCAGCTTTTTCTGACGGAAGAGCATTTTGAACTGTTAAAAGATATCATGTCCTGGAAGAAGGTAAAGGCAGGCGTTATGCTTTTCCGAGAGGGTGATGATGCGGAGCAGCTTTATTATATACATTCGGGTCATGTTAAACTCCGTAAGTCGACAGAAGATGGTAAAGAATTGATTCTGACTATTCAGCACCAAGGCGATTTAATCGGGGAGTTTAGTGGGATAGGTGGGGAAGAGTATAGTTGCACTGCAGAAACAGCCGATGTGTGTGAGTTAGGTGTCGTGCTTGTTAAGGATCTGGAGTCACTCCTGTCTAAGCATGGGGAAATGGCGCTTCAGTTCATACAGTGGATGGCAATGAAGCAACGAATTATGCAATCACGGTTTCGGGACTTACTGTTGTATGGTAAAACGGGGGCACTAGCGTCTACACTGATCCGTGCAAGTAATACATGTGGTGTAGCTGTGAAGGATGGCATTTTACTGAACATGAAGCTGAGTCACTCCGAACTGGGCGAGATGATTGGAGCAACGCGCGAAAGTGTGAATCGGATGCTGAGCTCGCTAAAAGAGCAGGGAACCTTGGATACGAGAGACGGAAAAATCGTCATTCATGACCTGAAGGTGTTGCGTGCCATGTGCTGTTGTCCTTCGTATGGCCACTGTGCCCATGAGATTTGCAGGTTATAAAATGATGAGCATCGTTAGGCGGGGGCTAAAAGACTCCGTCTAATTGTAAGTCTTCTGACAATAAGCAAATAAAAGGAACGAGTATTATAAATATCATAAAAATCGACGATGCGTTTAGCGGCAAATCAACGATATAGTTTTTTTAAAAGGTAGTACATGTTGAAATAGTCGACTATAAGTAAATAAAATTTAGATATTGAATCCTTGTAAAATATTACAAGTTGTATTCTGTAGTTGAAAATGGTATATTATTTGAGCTGACAACAAAACAGCCGTTTCGAAAAAAGAATAACTAGGGCGAAACAATCTTCGAAAAGAAGAGAAAAATAACCCTTGCATTTTTGAAACGAACATGATATGATCTTATAGCTGCTGAAAAACGCAGCGAAAAAGAATTTGATCTTTGAAAACTGAACAACGAGTGAGTAAATTGATTTTGTTCGCAAAATCAAACAAGAGATATTTTATCTCGTCAGTTTCAACATGAGCTAATCGCTCTTTCTATAAACCAACTTCGATTGGTCTTTAATGGAGAGTTTGATCCTGGCTCAGGACGAACGCTGGCGGCGTGCCTA
>NZ_JAOYTP010000024.1:0-5412 GCF_025846815.2 Paenibacillus sp. BT-177
GACAGCCATGATCCCTATGATCATTTCCGGGGAACGTTCTACCATAATTCCCACTACACTATCAGGTTTTATTCCCTTTTCTCTTAATTTTCTGGCCAGTTGGTTTGCCTTTTCGTTTAGCTCCCTATAAGACAGCTGTTTATCTTCAAACACTACAGCAATATTATTGGGTGTCCGTTCCACCTGTTCCTCAAAAATCTGATGGATGGTCTTTTCCCGAGGGTATCCTGCTTTTGTATTATTAAATTCATATAATATTTGATGTTTTTCGTCTTGTGACAGCATATCAATTTCTAATAGCCTTTTTTCAGGAAAGGCTGCTGCCTCTTCCAATACATTAAGGTAATGGGCAATAAGCCTTATAACTGACTCTTTCTTAAACAACCTGGTAGCATACTCCAATTCAAATGCAATACCGTCCTCTGTTTCCTCAGCGTTTAAAGTCAAGTCAAACTTGGATATTCTTACTTCACTGTCATAGGGCATAAACCTTAGCCCATCCATCTTCACTTCTGATGCCTCGATATTTTGCAGTACAAACATAGTATCGAAAAGTGGATTTCTGCCCAGATCCCTTTCCAGGTTAAGCTTATCTACCAGTTCTTCAAATTGGTAATCTTGGTTTTCGTAAGCCCTTAAGGAGTTTTCTCTTACTTCATTAAGGAAGTCCACAAAAGTCTTTCCACCTTGAGGGTGATTCCTCATGGCTAGCGTGTTTACAAACATACCAATAACGTCCTGAAGATCAGTATGCGGCCTTCCTGCAACGGGACTTCCAACTATAATATCTTCCTGTCCGGTGTACTTGGATAAAAGGACATTGTATGAAGCTAAAAGTACCATGTAGAGCGTGGCACCATTATTCACTGCAAGTTTGTTCAGTTTAACAGCAAGCTCCTTGCCTGCTTTGAAACTGATCACATCTCCCTCAAAACTCTGTATAGCTGGCCTAGGGTAGTCTAGCGGCATATTAAGCAAAGGAATTTCTCCTTTGAATACTTGGAGCCAGTATTCTTCCTGCTTACTAATTGTCCCATCAGCAAACAGCCTGTTCTGCCATACGGAAAAATCCTTGTACTGAATCTTAAGTTCCGGAAGTTCCTTACCTTCATACAGGCTCATAAATTCTCTTACCAGTATGTCGTCAGACACCCCGTCAGATATAATATGGTGCTTATCAAACATCATAATATATCTGTCTTCTCCAACTTTTATAAGCCCAACCCTAAGTAAAGGAGCCTCATCAAGGTCAAAGGTCCTAATAAATTCACTGGCTATTTTCGCAGCTCTTTCCTCGTCGGTTTCCATATACATAACACTAAAATCCACATTGCTATGGACCTTTTGTACCGGTTTACCATCTATCATATGGAATGAGGTACGGAAAGACTCATGTCTGTCAACAAGCTCCCTAAAAGCCTGTTCAAAGCGCAGTTTATCGAGTTTGCCTTCAATTAGCATAATACCAGGCATGTTGTATGCCATCCCAACTGCGTCAAGCTGGTTTAGAATATACAGCCTTTTCTGGGCGGATGAAATTGGATAGTACTCCATCTCCCCAGCCGGCCCAATAGAATGAAATACACTCTCCTTTGCAATCTTGATGCACTCGGCAACTTCAAACATATTTGGGCTCTTAAATATTTCTTTAAGCGGTATGTTTACATTGAACTCTTTGTGAATCCTGGCAATAAGATTTGCTGCCCTTAAGGAATGTCCCCCCAGCTCAAAGAAATTGTCGTTTCTTCCCACTTTCTCTATACTAAGGATATCCTGCCACAACCCCGCAAGTTTCTCCTCCACTTCACCCAAGGGTGCGACATACTCTATTCCAGCATCGATATTGCCGTCAGGTTCGGGCAATGCCTTCCTATCTATTTTGCCATTGGGAGTCAGCGGCAGCTTTTTTAACTGCATAAAATAGGATGGTATCATATAGTCTGGAAGGTCCTTTAAGAGATGTCCCCTTAGTTCTGCTATTGTTAATTCATTTTCCCCTGCCACATAGGCACACAGATACTTGTTTCCCTTCTGATCTTCCCTTGCAATAACCACTGCTTCCTTTATTGAAACGTGCTTTAGCAGTTGTGCTTCTATTTCCCCCAGCTCTATTCTAAATCCCCTTATCTTTACCTGATGATCTACTCTTCCTAAAAATTCCATATTCCCATCAGACAGCCATCTGGCCAGATCCCCTGTACGATACATCCTTTCCCCTGGTATAAACGGGTTAGGTACAAATTTTTCAGCTGTCAGTTCGGGCCGGTTTAGATATCCCCTTGCAAGCCCTTCTCCCCCTATGCACAACTCACCCAAAACCCCTGTAGGCTGAGGTCTCAAGTGTTTGTCAACAACGTAGTATTTTATATTTTGCATTGGCTTTCCGATAGGTACACTCCCGGATTCCAAATAGCTTCCCAGTCTCTTTTCGTAATAACTGGAATCTATGGTGGACTCAGTAACCCCATAGCTATTAACAACCCGCAGTTTCTCTCCATACCAGGATTGTAATCTTTCATAATCTTCCACAGAGAGAGTATCTGATCCAAGTATAAGCAACTTGAGGCTATCAATAATCAAAGCATTATCATGGATATAATCCATAAGAGGAATAATCAGTGCCGGTGTGGATTCAAAGATGGTTATTTTATGGGTTTTAATAAGTGAATATAATCGTGCAGGATCGTATCTCTCCTCGGATGAACAAATAACCATTTGGCCTCCGTTGAGCAGCGTTCTCGAAACATCTCCCACAAATACATCAAAAGAAAAACTTGCGATTTGCAACAGCTTTACATCCATATCCGCAAGCCTATATTCCTTTTTCCATGCGTAAGATATGTTGACAAGACTTCTATGCTCTATCATGATCCCCTTTGGCTTTCCTGTGGTTCCTGATGTATAAATGACATATGCTAAATTACAAGATTTATTAATGACAGGAAGATTTTCTGTTCTCCCGTTGTAATTCACACAGTCATCAAAGCTTATAATATCAAGATCAAATTTAATTTTTTCTTTATGATGTTCTTGCGTAAGAATAATTCCAGCCAAGCTGTCATCGATCATATATCTGATTCGTTCTTCAGGATATTCGGTGTCTATGGGTAAATACGCGCCTCCTGCTTTAAATACAGCAATTACACCTATTATCATTTCTATGGACCGGTCTACCATTATAGCTACTACACTGTCAGGTTTTAATCCCTTGTCCCTTAAGATCCAAGCCAGTTGATTGGCCTTTTCATTAAGTTCTCCGTAAGTCAAGTATTTATCTTCAAATACTACTGCTATGTTATCAGGCGTCTTTTCCACTTGTTCTTCAAATAGCTCTTGTATGGTCTTATCCTTAGGATATTCTACTTTTGTATCATTGAAGCCATAGATTATTTGCTGTTTTTCCTCCTGGGACAACATATTTATTTCCGACAACCTTTTAAACGGATTTGCGGTTATCTCTTCCAACACGTTAAGGTAATGAGCCGCCAACCTTTTTATAGTCTCTTTTTTAAAAAGCCGAGTACAATATTCAAAGCTAAAAGCCATACCATCTTCACGCTCTATTGCATCAATGGATAGGTCAAATTTTGATATTCTATACTCTAGCCCGTTATTAAAAGGTCTGAAGCTTATACCAGGTACTGCAAATTCTACCTTAGAGGCATTTTGCATGGTAAACATAGTATCAAACAGTGGGTTTCTGCTCATGTCCCTCTTCAAGTTAAGCTTCTCAACCAGTTCTTCAAATTGGTAATCCTGATTGTCATAAGCCCTTAGAGCGTTTTCTCTTACTTCATTCAAGAATTCTACAAAGGTACTATCTCCCTTGGGGTAATTTCTCATAGCCAAGGTATTTACAAACATACCAAGGATATCCTGCAGGTCTGAATGTGGCCTTCCGGCTATAGGGCTTCCAACGATTATGTCTTCCTGTCCGGTGTGCTTAGACAGCAATATGTTGTATGCCGCGAGCAGTGTCATGTAAAGCGTAGCCCCATTATCCCTTGCAAGCTTGTTTAATTTATTCGTAAGCTCACTGCCTGCTTCAAAGCTAAAAAAATCCCCTTCAAAGCTTTGTATTACAGGCCTTGGATAGTCTAGCGGCATATTCAGTACAGGTATTTCTCCCTGGAATGCTTGGAGCCAGTATTCCTCCTGGCTGCTAATTCCGCCCTCATCAAACAGTTTATTCTGCCATACAGCGTAGTCCTTGTACTGTATCCGAAGTGCTGGAGGGTTGTTTCCTTCATAAAGATCCATAAACTCACGAATCAGTATGTCCATGGAGACACCATCGGATATAATGTGATGCATATCAAACATCATAAGATGCCTGTCTTCTCCCGTTTTTACAAGCTCTACCCTTAGCAGAGGAGCCTTGCCAAGATCAAAAGGTCTGGCAAATTCCCCAGCATACTCTGCGGCTTTTTCTTCGTTAGTTTCAAAGTACATCACGCTGAATTCCACATGGTCATGAACCTTCTGGACCGGGTTACCATCGATCATGTGGAACGATGTTCTAAGAGTCTCATGCCTTTTTACCAACTGCCTGAAGACTTCCTGGAAACGCGCTGTATCAATGCTTCCTTCCAGCAGCATAATACCAGGCATGTTGTATGCTGTCCCTGCCCCTTCAAGCTGGTTTAGTATATACAGCCTTCTTTGTGCAGATGACATAGGGTAGTATTCCATTTCTCCTGCCGGTTGGATTGACTGATATAGGCTCTCCTTTGAGTCTTTAATATATCTGGCAATTTCTAAGATGGTTGGTGTCTTGAATATTTCCTTAAGAGGTATGTCTATATTGAACTCTTTGTGAATTCTTGCTACAAGGCTTGTTGCCTTTAACGAGTGTCCCCCAAGCATAAAGAAGTTATCATTTCTTCCTACCTTCTCTATTCCAAGGATATCCCGCCACAACAGCGCAAGTTTCTCCTCTATTTCTCCCGAAGGTACTACGTATTCTACGCCGGTATTAACATTGCTATCGAGCACAGGCAATGCTTTCCTGTCTATTTTTCCATTAGGGGTCAATGGCAGCTTTTCCATCCGCACAAAGTAGGAAGGGATCATGTAGTCCGGGAGCTCTTTTGACAAGTGTTCCCTCATCCCCTGTACGGTTATTTCTTGATCCGGTACGACGTATCCACAAAGATACTTATTTCCGTCAGCTCCTTCTTTGTCCAATACCACCGCTTCTTTTATTGCTTCATGCTTTAATAACCGGTTCTCTATTTCACCCAGTTCTATCCTGTAGCCTCTTATCTTTACCTGATGGTCGATCCTGCCCAGATATTCTAGGTTGCCGTCAGGCAGCCACCTTGCCAGGTCACCTGTCCTGTACATCCTTTCACCCGGTGCGAATGGGTTTGCTGCGAATTTTTCTTCTGTAAGTTCCGGTCTGTTCAAGTA
>NZ_JAOYTP010000026.1:0-2663 GCF_025846815.2 Paenibacillus sp. BT-177
TTCAGCTCACGGTAGGTCAGCGACTCTTCACCGCACAGTACCGCGACTTGCTCCGGCGTGTTCGCGACCTGCTGCTCAAACAGACTGCTTAGCGTCTGATCCTGCGGATAGGCTGCCGCCGTATCTCCCCATACCTGAACGATCTGTGCCTGTTCTTCTGGTGTCACCAATTCCAGCTCATTCACACGGATATGCGGATTGTTCACGATTTGCTCGATGACATGCAGTACATGTCCCTGCATCCGCTCGATCGTAGACCGGTCGTACACATTTGCGTTGTATCTGAACATGATGCGGAAGGCTTCATCCGGCATCACAATCAAGTCCAGATCATAGTTCGTCTGCTCAACAACCTCTACATTCGTAATGTCAAATGCAGACGGACGAACTTCACCCAACTGCTCGACTTGCTCCTCGACCGGATAGTTTTCAAATACCATAATGTGATTAATCAGATGCTGCTTCTGCTCGGTCAGCGCCTGAATTTCATATAGCGGGAAGCTGTCATATACTCCCGAAGCCAGCGCTTGCTCCTGCGTGTTCCGCATGATGTCGACAAACGTGGCATTCCGCTCACTTTGAATCCGAACCGGAATCGTATTAATGAACAGACCGATCATATTTTCTACGCCAGCAATATCCGTCGGACGTCCAGATACGACACTGCCGAATACAACATCTTCATTGTTATTATATTGCTGCAAAATCAGGCCCCACACGCTCTGCATCAGCGTATTGATCGTGACCTGCTGCTGCTTGGCAATCCGGTACATGGCTTCGCTCCACGTTGGATCCAGCTCCACCGTTATTTTTTCAGAAACATATTCACTGGTATCGCTTGTTGTCGTGGACAGAACACTTTCCCTGCTGTCTGCTACTTGGTCTTTCGATGCAGTATCCGATCCAGGCAGCAACGTCTGCTGTTCAAAGCCCGCCAAATAGTTGCTCCAATACTCTTTTGCCGCACGTTCGTCCTGACGCTCTAGCCATTCGATATATTGGCCATACGGTGTGATTGGAGCAAGCTCCGGCTGTTTCTGCTCCAGCAGCGCAAAGTACGTACCAAACACTTCCCCGGTAACGAGCGATAAGCACCAGCCGTCCATGATAATGTGATGGAAGCTCCAGACCCAGTGATACGTTTCTTCATCGGTCTGCCATACCTGTACGCGCATGAGTGCATCCGTACCGAGATCAAAGCCCCGAGCCTGATCCTCCTGCTTCAACGCCTGGATATACGCCTGTTGTTCTGCTTTCCGCATTCCGCGTACATCCTTAAAGGAAAGGTCGCTATCTTTGTGACGGAACACCAGTTGCAATGGCTCCTGACCGTGTCCGGTCTCAAACCGATGGAAATTCGTCCGCAGCGCTTCATGACGCTGTGTCAGCAGATCTAGGCTCTTGCGGAAAACAGCAACATCGAAGCTGCCTTTTTGATCAAACGAGGCTTGCTGGAAGTATGCGCCTGAGTTCGGTTCCATCAAGCTATGGAACAGCATCCCTTTCTGCATGGGAGAAAGAGCATACACATTTTCCAGTTCACCCACAGAAGCCGTTTGCTCTGTTAATTGCTCCAGTTGTTCCAACGACAAGCCTTTGAACAAGACATCGCTTGGCGTTAGTTCGCTCCGCTCTTGGGAGGCACAATGCTTGATCACTTCCTGCAAGCTCTCCTGCAGCAGCCGGGCAAACTTCTCTACATTTTGCTGATGATATACTTGGCTGTCATAGCGAATTTCCAAGGTCAGCACGCCTGCTGTAATCATGCCGTTCACATTCAGCGGCTGCTCCAGCACGGTATAACCACTCATCGGCTCTCCGTCCGTATGCGAAGACAGCACGATGTCACTCTGTTCCAAATCCTGATCAAATTGTCCCAAATAGTTAAAGCTGATCTCAGGCTGCAGATTCAAGGAAGGATCGGCATTATCCGAAGACATATACTTCAAAATACCGTAGCCAATGCCCTTATGCGGCACATGACGCAGGTCCTCTTTGACCCGCTTGATGCGCTGCCCTACTTCCGCCTTTCCATCGACATCCAGCAGCACCGGATACTGACTTGTAAACCAGCCCACAGTACGTGTAATATCCACATCTGGAACAATAGCTTCCCGGCCATGCCCCTCCAGATTGACCAGCACACGCTTCTGCCCGCTCCAGTTGTACAATGCGCTGCCGAGTGCGGTTAACAGCAGATCATTGACCTCTGTGTTGTACGCACGATGTGATTCCTGAAGCAGCAGCCGGGTTTCCTGTTCGCTCCAAGCCACGGTCACCGTCTCACTATCTCTGACCCAAAAAGGCTGTCCTGCCGCTTTGTCTTGATCCTTAGGTAGCGATGCGACTGCCATGTGGGCAAGACGCTGCCAGTATTCGCGTTCGTTGTCAATGGCCGGACTGTTCGCATATTGAGACAACCGCTCTGCCCAAGCAGAGAACGAATCCGTTTTATAAGGCAAGCGAATCGCTTCTCCCCGAACGGCCTGTTCATATCCAGTCGCAAAATCTTCAAACACAATCCGCCATGAGATGCCATCTATAACCAAATGGTGAATGGCAATCAGTAAATGATCTCCATCCATGCAGCGGAAAAGTCCCAGCTTCACCAGCGGTCCTTCATTCAGACGAATGGAGCTTTGGATGGCATTGGCTTTCGTTTC
>NZ_JAOYTP010000027.1:0-2381 GCF_025846815.2 Paenibacillus sp. BT-177
GTGTCGCTGTTTTTCGCACAGGTGAGGATTCGTACCGTTTTGTATGGAGCTTCCATCATATTGTGATGGACGGCTGGTGCTTGTCGCTGGTGACCAACGAAGTGTTTGCGAGTTATTTTTCGATACTGGCTCATAAACAGCCCGAACTGGCCCCTGTAACGCCGTACAGTCAATATATCGAATGGCTGGAGCAGCAGGACCGTCAGGCCGCATCAAGCTACTGGAGCAATGTTCTGGAAGGATACGAGGAGCAGTCCCGCTTGCCACAGGCAAAAATCCAAGGTAAGACGGGGTATCAGGCGGAGCGTCTGGATTTTGATTTGGGCGCGGAGCTAACGGCAGGTATTCAGCGAGTAGCCAAGCGTTATCAGGTGACCATCAATACGTTGATGCAGACCGTATGGGGCCTTTTGCTGCAAAAATATAATGGCACCGATGATGTCGTGTTTGGCAGTGTGGTATCTGGACGTCCGGCAGACATTCCGAATGTGGAGCATATCATTGGTCTGTTTATCAATACCATTCCGGTGCGTATCCACAGTCAGGTGGACAGCGTATTCTCCGACGTGATGAAGCAAACCCAGGAGCAATCGATTGCTTCCCATGTGTATGATACGTATCCGTTGTATGAAATTCAGGGGTTGTCGGAGCTTAAGCAAGATTTGATTCATCATATTCTTATTTTTGAGAACTATCCGGTAGAGGAGCAGATAGAGCAATTAGGTAGTAGTGAGGCGTCCAGCTTCACGATCACAGGAGCCGAGTCTGTCGAGCAGACCAACTATGACTTTAACGTGGTAGTGCTGCCGGGGAATACCATTCACATGAGCTTTGGCTATAATGCCTTGGCCTTTGAACGGGAAAGTGTCGAGCAAATTCGAGGTCATCTGGTGCAGCTGCTGAAGCAGGTGACAGCGAATCCGAACATTCGCGTACATGAACTGGATATGGTTACGGTGCAGGAGCGTGAGCAAATCGTTGAGGTATGGGGAAATACAGCGGTAGCCTATCCAAGTAAACAAACGATTCACGGCTTGTTCGAAGCGCAAGCATTAGAGACACCGGAGCAGACAGCCTTGTTCTTTGAAGGAGAAACGCTGACTTATCGCGAGCTGAATGAACGAGCCAATCGATTGGCTCGTACCTTGCGCAGTCAAGGCGTGACGAAGGATCGGCTGGTGGGTCTGATGACCGAGCGCTCGGTGGACATGATCGTGGGCATCTTCGGAATTCTAAAAGCTGGAGGCGCATATGTCCCTATTGATCCAACGTATCCGGAGGAACGTATCCGCTATATGCTGAACGACTCGGGTGCGAAGCTGCTGTTAACACAAAGTCATCTGGTAGACAAAGTAGCTATCGACGGTCAAGTACTGGTATTGGATGGAGCACAAACCGTGTACCACGAGGATGGTTCCAACCTGGAGCTGCTGTCTGGTCCGAACGATTTGGCGTATGTAATCTATACGTCGGGTACAACCGGGCAGCCGAAGGGCGTTATGCTGGAGCACCACGGGCTGTGCAATCTGAAAACGTATTTTGATCAGACACTCAAGATTAGTACAACGGATCATGCACTGCTGTTTGCCAGCTATTCGTTCGATGCGGCTTGCTGGGAAATCTTCCAAGCGCTGTTCTGCGGGGCTACGTTATATGTGCCAACAACAGAGACGATTTTGAACTACGAACGGTTTGAGCAATATATGGCGGATCACCACATTACGGTGGCTGCTTTGCCACCGACCTATGCGGTGTATCTGGAGCCGCAGCGGATGCCAAGCCTGCGTATTCTGTTCACTGCGGGTTCAGCCTCTTCCACAGAACTGGTATACAAGTGGAAGGATCAGGTGGCGTACTACAATGGCTATGGTCCAACCGAAAACTCGGTGGCAACATCCATCTGGCCGGTATCCGAGGATGAAAGGGCAGGACAGCTCATTTCCATCGGACGTCCTATGCCGAATCACCGGGTATACATGGTGGATATCCATGGACATTTGGCGCCGGTCGGCGTAGCGGGTGAGCTGTGCGTGTCCGGTCCGGGTCTGGCGCGTGGTTATCTGGATCGACCAGAGCTGACGGCCGAGAAATTTGTAGTGAACCCGTTTGCGGCGGGTGAAGCCGGCTATGAACGAATGTACCGCACGGGGGATTTGGCGAGATGGATGCCAGACGGCAACATCGAATATTTGGGCCGGATCGACCATCAGGTGAAAATCCGGGGCTACCGGATCGAGCTGGGCGAGGTCGAGGCACAAATTCTGAAAGTGGAAGACGTGCAAGAGGTCATCGTACTGGCCCAAGCGGACGAGCAGGGACAAAACCAACTGGTGGCGTACTATGTCGCTGAAAGAGACGTAAGCGCTGGGGAGCTGCGCGGC
>NZ_JAOYTP010000028.1:0-2303 GCF_025846815.2 Paenibacillus sp. BT-177
GGAGAAGCGATTCGCTTGCCTTATAAAACGGATTCGTTCTCTGCTTGGGCAGAGCGGTTGTCTCAATATGCGAACAGTCCGGCCATTGACAACGAACGCGAATACTGGCAGCGTCTTGCTCACATGGCAGTCCCATCGCTACCTAAGGATCGAGACAAAGCGGCAGGACAGCCTTTTTGGGTCAGAGATAGTGAGACGGTGACCGTAGCTTGGAGCGAACAGGAAACCCGGTTGCTGCTTCAGGAATCACATCGTGCGTACAATACGGAGGTCAATGATCTGCTGTTAACCGCACTCGGCAGCGCATTGTACAACTGGAGCGGGCAGAAGCGTGTGCTGGTCGATCTGGAGGGGCATGGCCGGGAAGCTATTGTTCCAGATGTGGATATTACACGTACCGTGGGCTGGTTTACAAGTCAGTATCCCGTGCTGCTGGATGTCGATGGAAAGGCGGAAGTAGGGCAGCGCATCAAGCGGGTCAAAGAGGACCTGCGTCATGTGCCGCATAAGGGCATTGGCTACGGTATTCTGAAGTATATGTCTTCGGATAATGCCGATCCTTCCTTGAATCTGCAGCCTGAGATCAGCTTTAACTATTTGGGACAATTTGATCAGGATTTGGAACAGAGTGACATCGTGCTGTCTTCGCATACGGACGGAGAACCGATGAGTGGTTATACCGTGCTGGAGCAGCCGCTGAATGTGAACGGCATGATTACAGCAGGCGTGCTGACCTTGGAAATTCGCTATGACAGCCAAGTATATCATCAGCAAAATGTAGAGAAGTTTGCCCGGCTGCTACGGGAAAGCTTGCAGGAAGTAATCAAGCATTGTGCCTCCCAAGAGCGGAGCGAACTAACGCCAAGCGATGTCTTGTTCAAAGGCTTGTCGTTGGAACAACTGGAGCAATTAACGGAGCAAACGGCTTCTGTGGGCGAACTGGAAAATGTGTATGCTCTTTCTCCCATGCAGAAAGGGATGCTGTTCCATAGCTTGATGGAGCCAGACTCAGGCGCATACTTCCAGCAAGCCTCGTTTGATCAAAAAGGCAGCTTCGATGTTGCTGTTTTCCGCAAGAGCCTAGATCTGCTGACACAGCGTCATGAAGCGCTGCGGACGAATTTCCATCGGTTTGAGACCGGACACGGTCAGGAGCCATTGCAACTGGTGTTCCGTCACAAAGATAGCGACCTTTCCTTTAAGGATGTACGCGGAATGCAGAAAGCAGAACAACAGGCGTATATCCAGGCGTTGAAGCAGGAGGATCAGGCTCGGGGCTTTGATCTCGGTACGGATGCACTCATGCGCGTACAGGTATTGCAGACCGATGAAGAAACGTATCACTGGGTCTGGAGCTTCCATCACATTATCATGGACGGCTGGTGCTTATCGCTCGTTACCGGGGAAGTGTTTGGTACGTACTTTGCGCTGCTGGAGCAGAAACAGCCGGAGCTTGCTCCAATCACACCGTATGGCCAATATATTGAATGGCTGGAGCGTCAGGATGAACGTGCGGCAAAAGAGTATTGGAGCAACTATTTGGCAGGCTTTGAACAGCAGACGTTGCTGCCTGGATCGGATGCTTCATCCAATGATCAAGTGGCAGACAGCAGAGATAACACTGTATCCACTACAGCAAGTACAACCAGCGAATATGTTTGCGAAAAAATAACGGTGGAGCTGGATCCAACATGGAGCGAAGCCATGTACCGGATTGCCAAGCAGCAGCAGGTCACGATTAATACGCTGATGCAGAGCGTGTGGGGCCTGATTTTGCAGAAATATAATAACAATGAAGATGTTGTATTCGGCAGTGTCGTATCTGGACGTCCGACGGATATTGCGGGTGTAGAAAATATGATCGGTCTGTTCATTAATACCATCCCGGTTCGGATTCAAAGTGAACGGAATGCCACGTTTGTGGACATTATGCGGAACACGCAGGAGCAAGCGCTGGCTTCGGGGGTATATGACAGCTTCCCGCTGTATGAAATTCAGGCGCTGACCGAGCAGAAGCAGCATCTGATTAATCACATTATGGTATTTGAGAACTATCCGGTCGAGGAGCAAGTCGAGCAGTTGGGCGAAGTTCGTCCATCCGCGTTTGACATTACGAATGTAGAGGTTGTTGAGCAGACGAACTATGATCTGGACTTGATTGTGATGCCGGATGAAACCTTCCGTATCATGTTCAGATACAACGCAAATGTGTACGACCGGTCTACGATCGAGCGGATGCAGGGACATGTACTGCATGTCATCGAGCAAATCGTGAACAATCCGCATATCCGTGTGAATGAGCT
>NZ_JAOYTP010000029.1:0-2098 GCF_025846815.2 Paenibacillus sp. BT-177
GTGGACCATTGCCCAAATGAATGCTGGCTTGAATTTCACTCGCCTTGGCTTCAACAGCGGTGGATTCGTCTTCCACTGCGCTGAAATCTACAATGTCCAGCGTGTATAGCTCGCCTTCCGCTACACTGCGGTTCCAAGCAACATAGCCCTGCTCCGTCTCACGGAATACCGTGCGCAATGCGTCATGATGCTGGACCATACGGTCCATCGTACGGCGCAGCGCGTCGACGTCAAAGCGCCCAGCTCGATACAGCATCATCGCCTGGTTGCTGTGGTGCAGGTCAGCCGGCTGCTGCTCGAAGAACCATCGCTGAATAGGTGTCAGTTCCACCGGGCCTACTGCCTCTTCCTGACTGGCCATCTTGCCATCTGTACGAAGCAAAGGACTGAGTGCCGCTACCGTCGGATTACTGAAGAGATCCTTCATGTTCAATCGATAACCTGCTTGCAGCAAGCGAGACGATACTTGCAGGGCTTTGATCGAATCGCCACCCAGCTCAAAGAAGTTATCCTGCGTGCCTACGGCTTCCACGCCCAGTACTCCAGCCCATACCGCAGCCAGTACTTGCTCCACCTGGGTACGCGGGGCTACATAGGCTGCTCCCGTATGGATGCTGCCTTCTGGCTCCGGCAAAGCCTTGCGGTCGATTTTGCCGTTGCTGGTCAGCGGGATGGTCTCCAGTCGCATCAGGCGCGCAGGCACCATGTGCGCTGGCAACCCGGCTTCCAGCGCTGCCTGTACCTCCTCAATCCGCAGCTCGGCTTCTCCCGTGATGTATCCGCACAAATACTTGTTTCCACGCTCGTCCGTCCGGTCGATGACTACGGCTTGACGCACACCTGGCACTCGCTGGATCGCCGTTTCAATCTCGCCCAGCTCGATCCGGTAGCCCCGAATTTTGACCTGATAGTCCATCCGGCCAATAAAGTCCACATTGCCGTCCGGCATCCACCGCGCCAAATCGCCGGTACGATACAGCCGTTCACCCGGTACGTACGGGTTCGCTACGAATTTCTCAGCGGTCAGGTCCGCACGGTTCAGGTACCCCCGTGCCACGCCAGCACCGCCAATGCACAGCTCACCCAGTACACCGATCGGCACCGGATTCAGCTGGCTGTCCACGATGTAGAAGCGTGCGTTCAGCCACGCTTGACCAATCGGCACATGGCCGCTGCTTGGCAGCTTCGACAGCTCTTCGTCGTAGAAGCTGGAGTCAATCGCCGCTTCCGTGACGCCGTAGCTGTTGATCATGCGGATATCTGCGCCAAACCGTTCTTGCAGCACCCGGTAGTCCGTCACGCTGCAGCTATCCGAGCTGGTGATCAGCAGTTCCATGCTGCTCATGTCCAGCCCCTGTTCATGCACATGCTGCATAAACGGTACGATCAGGGCCGGAGTCGATTCGAACACGGTAATCTGGTAATCACGAATCCAGCCGTACAGACGGCTTGGATCAATGCGGTCATCTTTCGGACAAATGACCATCGTGCCCCCGTTATAGAGCGTCCGTGCAATATCGCCGACGAATACGTCGAAGGAGAAGCTGGCCAGTTGCAGCAGTCGCACCGGGAACTGGTTCAGACGGTAATCCCGGCGATACGCCGCAGCCGTATTCACCAAGCTGCGATGCTCGATCATGACGCCCTTCGGACGTCCGGTTGTCCCAGACGTGTATATCACATATGCCAGATCGTGCGGTTCATTGATAGGTTCAACATCCGTGGCATCCCCGGTGTACAGCGACTCATCGTCCAATGCCAATACGGTATGCAGACGCAGCCCTGTTGCTGATTCGGAGGCTGCTTCACCGTCAGACTTCGAATCTGATTTCAAGCCTAATCCTTCATTCAGGCTGTCTCTTTCCATCGTTTCAGCGCCAGCCGCTGTTTTCAATTCACCCTCAGGCTGCCCTCCGACCAAGGCCTGCCGACTTGCCTCCAGCCAACCCTGTGCACGCTCTTGCAAACCGGTTTGCGTTAGCAGCACCGTCGCACCACTGTCCTCCAGCATAAAGCGAATCCGTTCGGACGGATAATCCGCATCCAGCGGTACATATGCGCCTCCGGATTTCCACACCGCCAATACGCCGACCAGCAT
>NZ_JAOYTP010000030.1:0-1842 GCF_025846815.2 Paenibacillus sp. BT-177
GCCGCGCAGCTCCCCAGCGCTTACGTCTCTTTCAGCGACATAGTACGCCACCAGTTGGTTTTGTCCCTGCTCGTCCGCTTGGGCCAGTACGATGACCTCTTGCACGTCTTCCACTTTCAAGATTTGTGCCTCGACTTCGCCCAGTTCGATCCGGTAGCCCCGGATTTTTACCTGATGGTCGATCCGGCCCAAATATTCAATGTTGCCGTCTGGCATCCATCTCGCCAAGTCCCCCGTACGGTACATTCGTTCATAGCCTGCTTCACCCGCCGCAAACAGGTTCGCTACAAATTTCTCGGCCGTCAGCTCTGGTCGATCCAGATAACCACGCGCCAGACCCGGACCGGACACGCACAGTTCACCTGCTACGCCGACCGGCGCCAAATGTCCATGCACATCCACCATGTATACCCGGTGATTCGGCACAGGACGTCCGATGGAAATGAGTTGTCCTGCCCGCTCATCCTCGGATACCGGCCAAATGGATGTTGCCACCGAGTTTTCGGTTGGACCATAGCCATTGTAATACGCCACCTGATCCTTCCACTTGTATACCAGCTCTGTGGAAGAGGCTGAACCGGCAGTGAACAGAATACGCAGGCTTGGCATCCGCTCTGGCTTCAGATACACCGCATAGGTCGGTGGCAAAGCGGCCACCGTAATGTGGTGATCCGCCATATATTGCTCAAACCGCTCGTAGTTCAAAATCGTCTCTGTTGTTGGCACATATAACGTAGCCCCGCAGAACAGCGCTTGGAAGATTTCCCAGCAAGCCGCATCGAACGAATAGCTGGCAAACAGCAACGCATGATCCGTTGTACTAATCTTGAGTGTCTGATCAAAATACGTTTTCAGATTGCACAGCCCGTGGTGCTCCAGCATAACGCCCTTCGGCTGCCCGGTTGTACCCGACGTATAGATTACATACGCCAGATCGTTCGGACCAGACAGCGGCTCCAGATTGGAACCATCCTCGTGGTACACGGTTTGTGCTCCATCCAATACCAGTACTTGACCGTCGATAGCTACTTTGTCTACCAGATGACTTTGTGTTAACAGCAGCTTCGCACCCGAGTCGTCCAGCATATAGCGGATACGTTCCTCTGGATACGTCGGATCAATGGGCACATATGCACCTCCGGCTTTTAAAATCCCGAAGATACCCACAATCATGTCTACCGAACGCTCGGTCATCAGACCCACCAAACGATCCTTCGTCACCCCTTGACTGCGCAAGGTACGAGCCAATCGATTGGCGCGTTCATTCAGCTCGCGATAAGTCAGCTGCTCTCCTTCAAAGAACAAGGCTGTCTGCTCCGGTGTCTGTGCAGTTTGCACTTCGAACAAGCCGTGAATCGTTTGTTTACTTGGATAGGCTACCGCTGTATTTCCCCATACCTCAACGATCTGCTTACGCTCCTGCATCGTAACCATGTCCAGTTCATGTACGCGAATGTTCGGATTGGCTATCACCTGTTCCAGCAACTGCACCAGATGACCTCGAATTTGCTCGACACTTTCCCGTTCAAAGGCCAAGGCATTATAGCCAAAGCTCATGTGAATGGTGTTCCCCGGCAGCACTACCACGTTAAAGTCATAGTTGGTCTGCTCGACAGACTCGGCTCCTGTGATCGTGAAGCTGGACGCCTCACTACTACCTAATTGCTCTATTTGTTCCTCTACCGGATAGTTTTCAAAAATAAGAATATGATTGATCAAATCCTGCTTAAGCTCCGACAACCCCTGAATTTCATACAACGGATACGTATCATACACATGGGAAGCAATCGATTGCTCCTGGGTTTGCTTCATCACGTCGGAGAATACGCTGTCCACCTGACT
>NZ_JAOYTP010000031.1:0-1823 GCF_025846815.2 Paenibacillus sp. BT-177
TGCAGGTCAGCCGGCTGCTGCTCGAAGAACCATCGCTGAATAGGTGTCAGTTCCACCGGGCCTACTGCCTCTTCCTGACTGGCCATCTTGCCATCTGTACGAAGCAAAGGACTGAGTGCTGCTACCGTCGGATTACTGAAGAGATCCTTCATGTTCAATCGATAACCTGCTTGCAGCAATCGGGACGAGACTTGCAGGGCTTTGATCGAATCGCCGCCCAGCTCAAAGAAGTTATCCTGCGTGCCTACGGCATCCACGCCCAGCACTCCGCCCCATACCGCAGCCAGTACCTGCTCCACCTGGGTACGCGGGGCCACATAGGCTGCTCCCGTATAGATGCTGCCTTCCGGCTCTGGCAAGGCCTTGCGGTCGATTTTGCCATTGCTGGTCAGCGGGATGGCCTCCAGTCGCATCAGACGTGCTGGCACCATATGCGCTGGCAACCCGGCTTCCAGCGCTGCCTGTACCTCCTCGATCCGCAGCTCGGCTTCTCCCGTGATGTATCCGCACAAATATTTGTTTCCACGCTCGTCCGTCCGGTCGATGACTACGGCTTGACGCACACCTGGCACTCGCTGGATCGCCGTTTCAATCTCGCCCAGCTCGATCCGGTAGCCCCGAATTTTGACCTGATAGTCCATCCGGCCAATAAAGTCTACATTGCCGTCCGGCATCCACCGCGCCAAATCGCCTGTGCGATACAAACGTTCCCCCGGTACGTACGGGTTCGCTACGAATTTCTCAGCGGTCAGATCCGCACGGTTCAGGTACCCCCGTGCCACCCCGGCTCCACCAATGCACAGCTCGCCCAGTACACCGATCGGCACCGGATTCAGCTGGCTGTCCACAATGTAGAAGCGTGCGTTCAGCCATGCCTGGCCAATCGGCACATGGCCACTGCTTGGCAACTTCGACAGCTCTTCGTCATAGAAGCTGGAGTCAATCGCCGCTTCCGTGACGCCGTAGCTGTTGATCATGCGGATATCTGCGCCAAACCGTTCTTGCAGCACCCGGTAGTCCGTCACGCTGCAGCTATCCGAGCTGGTGATCAGCAGTTCCATGTTGCTCATGTCCAGCCCCTGTTCATGCACATGCTGCATAAACGGTACGATCAAGGCCGGAGTCGATTCGAACACGGTAATCTGATAATCACGAATCCATCCGTACAAACGGCTTGGATCAATGCGATCATCTTTCGGACAGATAACCATCGTGCCGCCGTTATAAAGCGTCCGTGCAATATCGCCGACGAACACGTCGAAGGAAAAGCTGGCCAGTTGCAACAGTCGTACCGGGAACTGGTTCAGACGGTAATCCCGGCGATACGCCGCAGCCGTATTCACCAAGCTGCGATGTTCGATCATGACGCCTTTCGGACGTCCGGTTGTACCGGACGTATAGATCACATATGCCAAATCGTGTGGTTCATTGATAGGTTCAACATCCGTGGCATCCCCGGTGTACAGCGACTCATCGTCCAATGCCAATACGGTATGCAGACGCAGCCCTGTTGCTGGTTTGGATGCTTCTTCGCTGTCAGACTTCGAATCTAATTTCAAGCTTATGCCTTCACTCAGGCTGTCTCTTTCCATCGTTTCAGCGCCAGCCGCTGTTTTCAATTCACCCTCAGGCTGCCCTCCGACCAAGGCCTGCCGACTTGCCTCCAGCCAAACCTGTGCACGCTCCTGCAAACCGGTTTGGGTCAGCAGCACCGTCGCACCACTGTCCTCCAGCATAAAGCGAATCCGTTCGGACGGATAATCCGCATCCAGCGGTACATATGCGCCTCCGGATTTCCACACCGCCAATACGCCGACCAGCAT
>NZ_JAOYTP010000032.1:0-1487 GCF_025846815.2 Paenibacillus sp. BT-177
GGTACCATGTAGCTTGGCAGCTCCTGCCCCAGCGCACTTCTCAGCTCGCTGGCACTGATTTCTTGCCCCGCGACATAGTAGGCCACCATGTGTTTTTGTCCCGTTTCGTCTGCACGAGCCATGACCACGGCTTCGCGTACCGATTCCACTTGGAGCAACTGCGTTTCCACCTCGCTCAGCTCAATCCGGTACCCCCGGATTTTCACCTGATGGTCGATCCGGCCCAGATATTCAATGTTCCCGTCCGGCATCCATCTCGCCAAATCGCCGGTGCGGTACATCCGCTCATACCCTGCTTCCCCGCCGGCAAACGGATCAGCTACAAATTTCTCGGCCGTCAGCTCTGGACGGTTCAGATATCCTCGTGCTACGCCGACACCGCCAATGCACAGTTCACCTGCCACGCCAATTGGCTGCAATTGCTCCGTGCCTTCCTTGACGATGTACAGACGAATGTTTTGAATCGGTTTCCCGATCGGAATAACCGAATAGGCTACATCAGGCTCGCAATCGAAGTACGATACGTCCACCGTCGCTTCGGTTGGGCCATACAGGTTGACCAGCTTCGCTCCGGCCAGGCTCGACACGAGCCGCTGGAACCGGGCCACATGCTGTGGCGGCAACGCTTCACCACTGGCAAAGACATGGCGCAGTGTGCCCAGCTTCGCTTGCATCACTTCTCGTGGCTGCTGTTCCACATACTCCAGGAACGCATGCAGCATGGCTGGTACAAAGTGCATCGTGCTCACGCCATCGCGGGCAATCGTGTCGACGATGTCTTCCGGGTTCTTTTCCCCGCCGACCGACAGCAGGCTTACCTTTGAGCCGACCATCGACCACCAGAACAGCTCCCACACCGACACGTCGAAGGTGAAGGCGGTCTTTTGCAGGATCGTATCTTCTGCACCCAGGCCGTAGCGATCATGCATCCACAAAATCCGGTTTAACACGGAATGGTGCTCCACCATTACACCCTTCGGTTTTCCAGTGGAACCGGAGGTGTAGATGACATAGGCGACATGGTGCGGCCCAGCCAGTGGCTCCAGATTTGAACCATCTTCGTGGTAAATATTCTTGCCAGCCTGCTCCTGACGATCTAGCACCAGCACCCGGCCGTCGAAACTCAGCGATGCTTGCTCCGCCAGATGCGATTGCGTCAGCACCAACTTCGCGCCTGAATCCTCCAGCATAAAGCGGATGCGGTCGGCCGGATATTCCGGATCGATCGGCACATAAGCTCCGCCTGCCTTGAGGATCGCGTAGATACCTACGATCATGTCCAGCGAACGGTGAAGCAGAATGCCCACAGGCTGATCCGGTTCAACCCCTTGCGCACGCAAGGTGCGTGCGAGACGGTTGGCTCGCTCGTTCAGCTCACGGTAGGTCAGCGACTCTTCACCGCACAGTACCGCGACTTGCTCCGGCGTGTTCGCGACCTGCTGCTCAAACAGACTGCTTAGCGTCTGATCCTGCGGATAGGCTGCCGC
>NZ_JAOYTP010000033.1:0-1339 GCF_025846815.2 Paenibacillus sp. BT-177
AAAATAACTCGCAAACACTTCGTTGGTCACCAGCGACAAGCACCAGCCGTCCATCACAATATGATGGAAGCTCCATACAAAACGGTACGAATCCTCACCTGTGCGAAAAACAGCGACACGCATCAAAGCATCCTGCGCCAGATCAAAGCCTCTTTGCTTGTCTTGGCGCGTAAATTCGAGGATGTACTCGTTTTGCTGCTCGTCCTCCATGTCCCGCAGGTCCTCAACATACAATTCACTGCGCTTATTCCGGTACACAACCTGAAGCGGTTCATCTTTCCAGCCGCTGTAGAAGTTCGTGCGTAGTACCGTATGCCGCTGTACCAAGACATCCAGACTGGCCGCAAAGGCAGCGATATTAAAATGTCCTCGCAGATCAAAGGAGGCCTGTTCAAAATAAGCTCCCGATTGCGAATCCATCAGATTGTAAAAGAGCATGCCCTTCTGCATCGGCGTCAGTGCGTATACATTTTCCAGCTCACCGATACGTGCCGCCTGTTCCGCAATCTGTTCCAGCTCACCAGTCGTCAGACCTTTAAAGGACACATCACTTGGCGTCAGTTCTAGATGCTCCTGAGCGACGCAATGCGCAATGACCTCTTGCAAAGCAGATTGCAGCAGGCTCGCCACCCGTTCCAGCGTTTCTTTACGATACTGCTTACGGCTGTAAGCGATCGTCAAGCGCAGCTTGCCTTCTGAGATCATCGCGTTCAAATCCAGCGTGTACAGTAACGGTGAATGGGCATCCTCTGTTTCCCCTGCACGGTAGGAGGACAACGTGATTCCACTGTTTTGCAGATCCTGATCGACCTGACCCAAATAGTTAAAGCTGATTTCCGGTTCTGCTGCGATCGTGTCCATTTCATCTGCAGGCAACGCAGAGGACAGGTAACGCCAAGTGCCATAGGTCAGGCCTTTATGCGGAATACGCCGCAGGCCTTCCTTCGTTTCTTTAATCCGCTGAGCCAGTGTCATTTCCTTGCCGGTCTCCAGCAGCACTGGATACAAGCTCGTAAACCAGCCTACTGTACGTGTAATATCCACCTCTGGCAAGATCGCTTCCCGGCCATGGCCCTCCAGGTTCACCAGTACATGTCCTGCGCCTGTCCAGTTGTGCACCGCGAGTCCCAGCGCGGTCAGCAGCAAATCATTGACCTCGGTGTTATAGGCGCGATGGGCCTGCTTCAACAGTTGCTCGGTTTCAGCTTCGGTCCACTCCACCGTCAGCACTTCGCTGTCTGCATTCACGGAGCCCTCGTAGGCAAAATCCTTAGGTAGCGGCCCAGCTTCAGCTTTGACCTGTTCCAGCTGCTTCCAATAGACTTCATCCGATGCAGCC
>NZ_JAOYTP010000034.1:0-1325 GCF_025846815.2 Paenibacillus sp. BT-177
AGCAGCACCGTCGCACCACTGTCCTCCAGCATAAAGCGAATCCGTTCGGACGGATAATCCGCATCCAGCGGTACATATGCGCCTCCGGATTTCCACACCGCCAATACGCCGACCAGCATGTCCACCGAGCGTTCGCTCAAAATACCCACAATGGACTCGCGTCCAATGCCCTCATTCCGCAATCTGCGAGCAAGCTGGTTTCCACGCTCGTTCAGCTCGCGGTACGTAAACTGCCGCTCCTCGTATACAACGGCCACGTGATCCGGCACAAGCTGTGCCTGTTCTTCCACATAGGCGTGGAACAACAAATTAGATTCTTTTTCATCACTCCACGCAGCTACGCCTACTGATCCAAAACCATCGATAATTTTCGCTTTTTCCGCAGCAGTCACCAGCTCAAGCTCATCTACCAATGCATCTGGTCTGTGGATCGCTTCTTCAATCATATGCAGCAAATGCTCACGGATTTGCTCTACAGCTGCACGTTCCAACACTCGCGCGTTGTACTCCAAATGGAAATGAATTTCATCACCCGGCACAACCGTAATGTTGAAATCATAGTTCGTTTGCTCTGACATGGAAGCATTGGCAATCGTAAAGCCATTCGCGCCACGGCTACCCATCTGCTCCATGCGCTGTTCCACCGGGTAGTTTTCAAACACCATAATATGATTCACTAGATCCTGTTTCTGCTCGGTCAGGGCCTGAATGTCATACAACGGATAGGTTTCGTAGGCACGGGAAGCCAGTGCCTGCTCCTGGATCTGCTTCATCAGCCCAGCAAATGTCATATCTTTCTCACTGTGAATCCGTACAGGAACCGTATTAATGAACAACCCAATCATTTTGTCTATGCCCGGAATATCGGCTGATCTGCCGGATACGACACTGCCAAATACCACATCCCGGCTGTTGTTATACCGCTGCAGCACAACGCCCCACGCTGCTTGCAGGAGTGTGTTGACCGTCACTTGCTTCTGCTTAACCAGCTTGTTCATCCGCTCCGTCACTTCACGGCCCAGTGTAAACGAAAGCTTGTCCGCTTCATATGCTTTAGCGTGACCGTCCAGCTGTTTGACCTGCGGCAATACCGTCTGCTGCTCAAAGCCCGCAAAATAATCACGCCAGAACCGTTCAGCCTCCGTCTTGTCCTGCCGATCCAGCCATTCAATATATTCGCTGTATGGTGTTACCGGGGCAAGCTCCGGCTTGCGGTCTTCGAGGATAGCAAAGTACGTATTAAATGCTTCCCCTACAACCAGGAACAAGCACCAGCCGTCCATCAAAATATGATGGAAGCTCCATACAAAACGGTACGACTCCTC
>NZ_JAOYTP010000035.1:0-1287 GCF_025846815.2 Paenibacillus sp. BT-177
GGGACTGACCCCTTAACGTGAGACAAATCAAAACACCTTCAAGAGAATGCAACCATGTCGTAAGATATGGAGACAACCTTGGAGGTGTTTTTTCGTTGGCAACAAGAGTCAGTTATCCATTAGAGGTTAAAATGAAGGCGATTGAAATGAGAATGGCTGGTATACCAGTCAAAGAAATCATGGAGCAATTAAACATACGAAACAAGACACAAGTGGAAACTTGGATGAGATGGTACCGTAGTGGCGAGCAAAACCGTTTAGAGCAGCCTGTAGGCAAACAATACAGCTACGGCAAAGGACCCGAATACACTTCGGAATTAGAGAAGGTCCAGGCTGAGAACAGGTTTTTGAGACAACAACTAGAGTTGCTAAAAAAGTACAGGGTACTGGAGAGGAGGTATCGTCAAAGATCGTAATGGAGTGGATAGAGTCGATCCGAGGGGAAGTGAGTGTGAAGCAAGCTTGTGCATGGATAGGAATCTCTCGCGCCACGTACTATCGCTGGAAGGCGGAGTATGTGAGCAAACTTGAGGACCACTTGGTAGAGAAAATCCGCGAACTCTGTATCCAGCATAAATATCGTTATGGATACCGGAAAATCACCGCCTTGCTTCGGAGGGAGTATGCGGTAAACCACAAACGCGTGCAACGGATTATGCAGCGTGAAGGGCTGCAATGTCGTGTCAAAGCGAAGAAACGGAAACCTACTGGGCAACCCATTCATATCGCGGGGCATCTGCTAAAGCGACAGTTTGAAGCAGATACGCCTATGCAAAAACTTGTAACAGACATTACGTATTTGCCATTTGGAGGAAAAATGTTGTATCTGTCGAGTATTTTAGACTTGTTTAACGGAGAGATTGTGGCATACAGTATAGCTGACAAGCAGGACACCGCATTTGTGCTTGATACCCTTGGTCAGTTGCCATCTCTACCAGGTGCAATACTTCATAGCGATCAAGGCAGCGTCTACACATCCTTGGCCTACCAGGAAGCGGTAAAAGGAAAAGGCATTACCATGAGTATGTCCCGTAAAGGAACGCCTGCTGATAATGCCCCCATCGAATCGTTTCATTCCACACTAAAGTCTGAAACGTTCTACCTCGAAGGTTTAACCTGTACGACGACGGCAATCGTCGAGCAGACCGTTCGAGAGTACATCCTTTACTATAACTCAATTCGCATTCAAACAAAACTAAACAACCAGTCGCCGGTTCATTTCCGACAACTGGCTGCTTAAACTTGGAAGGTGTTTTGATCCCTGTCTCACAAACGGGGGTCAGTCCC
>NZ_JAOYTP010000036.1:0-1172 GCF_025846815.2 Paenibacillus sp. BT-177
TACAGGGCTTTTACCTTCTCTGGCGGGCCTTTCCAGACCTCTTCATCTAACCGGTTCCTTTGTAACTCCATGTGAGACGTCCCACAACCCCAAGGAGCAAGCTCCTTGGTTTGGGCTAATCCGCGTTCGCTCGCCGCTACTGACGGAATCACTATTGTTTTCTCTTCCTCAGGGTACTTAGATGTTTCAGTTCCCCTGGTCTGCCTCTCACTCACCTATGAATTCAGTGAGTAGTGACTGTCGATGAAGACAGCCGGGTTTCCCCATTCGGACATCCCCGGATCAAAGCTTGCTTACAGCTCCCCGAGGCCTTATCGTTGTTCGCCACGTCCTTCGTCGGCTCCTGGCGCCTAGGCATCCTCCGTGTGCTCTTTGTAGCTTAACCTAGTATCTACAATGTAAATACGATATGCTACCTTTATTTCACTTGTTTACACAAGATCAGCTTAAAGGAATATTCTAAAACGCAATTTCGTTTCGGTATCCAGTTTTCAAGGTGCAATAATAAATCTTTTGGTGGAGCCAAGCGGGATCGAACCGCTGACCTCCTGCTTGCAAGGCAGGCGCTCTCCCAGCTGAGCTATGGCCCCAAAAGAAAATATAAAATTTATGGTGGGCCCTAGTGGACTCGAACCACCGACCTCACCCTTATCAGGGGTGCGCTCTAACCAGCTGAGCTAAGGGCCCATAATAAACCACCAAAAAAAGTTTTTCTTTAGTGGTTGCGCTTGGCGGCGTCCTACTCTCCCAGGACCCTGCGGTCCAAGTACCATCGGCGCTGGAGGGCTTAACGGTCGTGTTCGGGATGGGTACGTGTGGAACCCCTCCGCTATCGCCACCAAACGCTTGAGAGTTTGAACTCTCAAAACTGAGCAACGAGTGAGTAACAGGCCTAAACCTGAGTTTTGAAGCTTACGCTTCATATTTGAATGTTTCCATCGCAGGAAACGATTCTCCATAGAAAGGAGGTGATCCAGCCGCACCTTCCGATACGGCTACCTTGTTACGACTTCACCCCAATCATCTACCCCACCTTCGGCGGCTGGCTCCTTGCGGTTACCTCACCGACTTCGGGTGTTGTAAACTCTCGTGGTGTGACGGGCGGTGTGTACAAGACCCGGGAACGTATTCACCGCGGCATGCTGATCCGCGATTACTAGCAATTCCGACTT
>NZ_JAOYTP010000037.1:0-974 GCF_025846815.2 Paenibacillus sp. BT-177
TGAGTACGTGGACGTAGACCCGAAACCGGGTGATCTACCCCTGTCCAGGGTGAAGGTGCGGTAACACGCACTGGAGGCCCGAACCCACGCATGTTGAAAAATGCGGGGATGAGGTGGGGGTAGCGGAGAAATTCCAATCGAACCCGGAGATAGCTGGTTCTCCCCGAAATAGCTTTAGGGCTAGCCTCGGAAAGAAGAATCGTGGAGGTAGAGCACTGATTGGGTGCGGGGCCCGCAAGGGTTACCAAGCTCAGTCAAACTCCGAATGCCATAGATTTAGTTCCGGGAGTCAGACAGTGAGTGCTAAGATCCATTGTCGAAAGGGAAACAGCCCAGACCATCAGCTAAGGTCCCCAAGTGTGTGTTAAGTGGGAAAGGATGTGGAGTTGCACAGACAACCAGGATGTTGGCTTAGAAGCAGCCACCATTGAAAGAGTGCGTAATAGCTCACTGGTCGAGTGACTCTGCGCCGAAAATGTAACGGGGCTAAACACACCACCGAAGCTATGGCTTGATGCTTTGCATCAGGGGTAGGGGAGCGTTGAATGCGGGTTGAAGGTGTACCGGAAGGAGCGCTGGACTGCATTCAAGTGAGAATGCCGGTATGAGTAACGAAAAGATCTGTGAGAATCAGATCCGCCGAAAGCCTAAGGGTTCCTGAGGAAGGTTCGTCCGCTCAGGGTAAGTCGGGACCTAAGGCGAGGCCGATAGGCGTAGTCGAAGGACAACAGGTCGAAATTCCTGTACCACCGTAATCCGTTATGAGCAATGGGGTGACGCAGTAGGGTAGTGACGCGGACTGATGGATGTCCGTCTAAGCAGTGAGGCTGATGTGTAGGCAAATCCGCACATCGTTAAGGCTGGGCTGTGATGGGGAGCGAAAATTATAGTAGCGAAGGTCATGATCTCAGACTGCCAAGAAAAGCCTCTAGCCAGGAGAAGGTGCCCGTACCGCAAACCGACACAGGTAGGCG
>NZ_JAOYTP010000038.1:0-942 GCF_025846815.2 Paenibacillus sp. BT-177
GGATATGGATATTACGCGCACGGTCGGTTGGTTTACCAGCCAATTCCCAGTTGTCCTGGATATGGGCGAGGACCGGAATGTGGGACAGCGTGTCAAGAACGTCAAGGAAGGACTACGCCGTCTGCCGCATAAAGGGATTGGATACGGGATTTTGAGATATCTTGCTGACGGAGAAGGGAAAGCAGCTTTTGTTGCCGAGCCGGAAATCAGCTTTAACTATCTCGGACAATTCGATCAGGATTTGAAAAATAATGCTTTCCGCATGTCTCCTTATTCCATCGGGGCTTCCATGAGTGACACGTTGACCAAGCGGTATGCGCTGGATATTAACGGCATGATCACGGACGGTACCCTGGAGCTGACGATCAGCTACAGCAACAAAATGTTCATGAAAAAATCAATCAAAAAGCTGGCTGATCTGCTGCAGGAGAGCTTGCGTAAGGTGTTGGATCACTGTGTGGCCAAAGAGTTGCCGGAGCTGACCCCAAGCGACTTGTCCTTCCGAGGACTGACGGCTGTAGAGCTGGATCATATTGTAGAGCAGACGGCTGCTGCGGGAGAACTGGAAAACATTTATTCGTTAACACCCATGCAAAAAGGCATTCTGTTCCACGGCTTCATGGAGCCGCAATCCGGGGCATATTTTGAGCAGGCGACATTTGATCTACAAGGCAGCTTTCAAGTGGAGACTTTTGCCGAAAGCCTCAATCAACTGGTGGATCGCCATCAAATATTCAGAACGAATTTTTATAGCGGCTGGAATGAACAGCCTTTACAGGTGGTGTATCGACACAAACATGCGGGGTTCCGTTTTGAAGATATACGCTTGATGGGACAAGAAGAGCAGGACGCATACATTGCTGATTTTGCTGAGCGCGACAAAGCCGAAGGCTTTCATTTCAGCTCAGGCGAGCTGATGCGGGTGTCTATTTTACGTACAGG
>NZ_JAOYTP010000039.1:0-928 GCF_025846815.2 Paenibacillus sp. BT-177
TGAAAGTGGAAGACGTGCAAGAGGTCATCGTACTGGCCCAAGCGGACGAGCAGGGACAAAACCAACTGGTGGCGTACTATGTCGCTGAAAGAGACGTAAGCGCTGGGGAGCTGCGCGGCTTCCTGGGTGAGGGGCTGCCAAACTACATGGTGCCTTCGTACTTTATTCAGCTGGAGCAGATGCCATTGACACCCAACGGTAAAATCAACCGCAAGGCCCTGCCAGCACCGGAAGGCAGCCTGCAAAGCGGAGCGGATTATGTAGAGCCGCGCACAGCGCTGGAGCAGACGTTAGCTTCCATTTGGCAAGGGGTATTAGGAACGAAGAACATCGGTATTTTAGATAATTTCTTTGATCTGGGCGGCGATTCGATTAAAGCAATCCAGGTATCCTCCCGCTTGCTGCAAGCGGGCTACAAGCTGGACATGAAGGATTTGTTCCAATATCCGTCCATTTCGCTGCTGAGTGGTCATGTACACCCAGTTAGCCGTACAGCCGATCAGGGCGAAGTTTCGGGTAGCGTCAAGCTGACCCCGATCCAGCAGTGGTTCTTTGGACTATCGTCGGCAGAGCCGCATTATTTCAACCAGTCGGTGATGCTGCATCGAGCAGAAGGCTTCGACATAGGCGCATTGCATCGCACGGTGACCCAGGTGACGGAGCATCATGATGCGCTGCGTATGGTCTTCCGTCAGACCGAACAGGGATATGAAGCGTGGAATCGCGGTGTGAACGAAGGTGAGCTGTATCATCTGGATGTTGTGGATTTGACAGGCGTCGAAGACGCGGCAGATGTGGTGATGGCGATTGAAACGAAAGCCAATGCCATCCAAAGCTCCATTCGTCTGAATGAAGGACCGCTGGTGAAGCTGGGACTTTTCCGCTGCATGGATGGAGATCATTTACTGATTGCCATTCACCATTTGGT
>NZ_JAOYTP010000040.1:0-844 GCF_025846815.2 Paenibacillus sp. BT-177
GAGCAGCCAAAGTAGGATACATCTACTGTTGCTTCTGTTGGTCCGTACAGGTTATGCAGGCTTGTTCCTTTTTCTTTGTACAGCAGCTTGTTGAACTTTTCTACTTGCTTCAGGTTCAGTGCTTCTCCACTGGCAAATACCTGCTTTAAGCTTGCTATTTCCTCTATTATCCCCTTTTCCTCTACATACTCTAAAAATACACTCAACATGGATGGTACAAAGTGCATTGTGGTAACTTTATTTTTTTCGATTGCCTTCACGATTTCTTCCGGATTTTTTTCTCCTCCCGGTATCAGCAGGCAGACTTTGGCCCCAGTAAAGCTCCACCACAATAATTCCCATACCGATACGTCAAAGGTATAGGGAGTTTTCTGCAGGATCACATCACCTTCAGCTATCGGGTATTGCTTCTGCATCCAGTTGATCCGGTTGATTACGGAGTAGTTCTCTATCATTACCCCTTTGGGTTTGCCGGTAGAACCGGATGTATATATTACATAAGCCAAGTTTTCAGGTTTACTAATTAACTTTGGATTTGATACATCCCCAGTAAATAGTTCCTGATTTTCTATGCTAATAAATTCAGCATTTCTGTAACTACCTTTAGCATTTATAAATTTATCCTGTATCAGAATAATTTGGCTGCCACTGTCATCAAGCATAAACTGGATCCTGTCTTCAGGGTATTCAGGAGCTATGGGTAAATAAGCCCCCCCAGCTTTTAGGACAGCCATGATCCCTATGATCATTTCCGGGGAACGTTCTACCATAATTCCCACTACACTATCAGGTTTTATTCCCTTTTCTCTTAATTTTCTGGCCAGTTGGTTTGCCTTTTCGTTTA
>NZ_JAOYTP010000041.1:0-820 GCF_025846815.2 Paenibacillus sp. BT-177
GGAAGGCGAGCTATACACGCTGGACATTGTAGATTTCAGCGCAGTGGAAGACGAATCCACCGCTGTTGAAGCCAAGGCGAGTGAAATTCAAGCCAGCATTCATTTGGGCAATGGTCCACTTGTGAAGCTTGGTCTGTTCCACTGCGCTGGGGGCGACCATTTATTAATCGTCATTCATCATTTGGTTGTGGACGGTGTATCGTGGCGTATTTTACTGGAGGATTTGGCATCCGGTTATGAGCAGGCTGTTGCAGGTCAAACCGGCACAGCGATCCGACTGCCGCATAAAACAGATTCATTCCAGGTATGGGCCAAACAGCTGTCAGCCTATGCCAGCAGTGCGACGATGGAGCGGGAGCTTGCTTACTGGCAGCATATCGAACAAGCAGAAGCTAGCCTTGCGAAGCCTTTGCCGAAGGATTTTGCAAATGACAATGCTCTGCTTGGAGACAGTGAGGTTGTGACGGTCCGCTGGACGAAGCAGGAAACCGAGCAGCTGCTCAAACAAGCTCATCGCGCGTACAACACGGAAATGAATGACCTGTTGCTGGCTGCGCTCGGAAAAGCAGTCTATGACTGGTCTGGTTCCGAACGGGTGCTGGTCAATCTGGAGGGCCATGGACGGGAAGCCATTGTACCGGATGTGGATATTACGCGCACGGTCGGCTGGTTTACGAGCCAGTTCCCGGTTGTACTGGATGGAAGTTTGGGACAAGGGGGACATACCGCTCGTCTGATCAAAAGGATCAAGGAAGGGCTGCGCCATATTCCGCAAAAAGGCATCGGCTATGGTATTTTACGATACCTGTCAGATATGAAT
>NZ_JAOYTP010000044.1:0-673 GCF_025846815.2 Paenibacillus sp. BT-177
GTCGGTGAGGTAACCGCAAGGAGCCAGCCGCCGAAGGTGGGGTAGATGATTGGGGTGAAGTCGTAACAAGGTAGCCGTATCGGAAGGTGCGGCTGGATCACCTCCTTTCTATGGAGAATGGTTTCCTGCAATGGAAACATTCAAATATGAAGCGTAAGCTTCAACAATTCATCATTCCATTTGTTCAGTTTTGATGGAACTTGTGAGGGGCCATAGCTCAGCTGGGAGAGCGCCTGCCTTGCACGCAGGAGGTCAGCGGTTCGATCCCGCTTGGCTCCACCAATTACAATTTCATCTATAACTGTTTGGAGATCATTAACTCTTCAGGAGTTGATTGATAATCACACAGCTTTGCACCTTGAAAACTGGATACCGAAACGAAATTGCGTTTTAGAATATTCCTTTAAGCTGATCTTGTGTAAACAAGTGAAATAAAGGTAGCAGATATCGATATTTTCTTTCTGCGAAAGAAAAGTCTAGGTTAAGCTACAAAGAGCACACGGAGGATGCCTAGGCGCCAGGAGCCGACGAAGGACGTGGCGAACAACGATAAGGCCTCGGGGAGCTGTAAGCAAGCTTTGATCCGGGGATGTCCGAATGGGGAAACCCGGCTGTCTTCATCGACAGTCACTACTCACTGAATTCATAGGTGAGTGAGAGGCAGACCAGGGGA
>NZ_JAOYTP010000045.1:0-651 GCF_025846815.2 Paenibacillus sp. BT-177
CTCACACCGTCCACGGGCTGAGCCTCGATCAGAAGGACTCAGGCCCCCGATCGACACCGGGCAAAGCGGTCTTCTATACACCACATTTCCCGTGCCCGCCCCCTCCAATGGATCCTCGTTAAAGGATTTAAAGTGTACTCATTCCAATTACAGGGCCTCGAAAGAGTCCTGTATTGTTATTTTTCGTCACTACCTCCCCGAGTCGGGAGTGGGTAATTTGCGCGCCTGCTGCCTTCCTTGGATGTGGTAGCCGTTTCTCAGGCTCCCTCTCCGGAATCGAACCCTGATTCCCCGTTACCCGTGGTCACCATGGTAGGCACAGAAAGTACCATCGAAAGTTGATAGGGCAGACATTCGAATGAGACGTCACCGCCACAAAGGGCGCGCGATCGGCTCGAAGTTATCTAGAGTCACCAAAGCGGCCGGGGCAACCGAGATTGGCCCGCATGGGTTTTGGATCTGATAAATGCACGCATCCCCGGAGGTCAGCGCTCGTTGGCATGTATTAGCTCTAGAATTGCCACAGTTATCCAAGTAACGTTGGAGCGATCAAAGGAACCATAACTGATTTAATGAGCCATTCGCAGTTTCACTGTACCGGCCGTGTGTACTTAGACTTGCATGGCTTAATCTTTGAGACAAGCATATGCT
>NZ_JAOYTP010000046.1:0-615 GCF_025846815.2 Paenibacillus sp. BT-177
TAAGGCTGGGCTGTGATGGGGAGCGAAAATTATAGTAGCGAAGGTCATGATCTCAGACTGCCAAGAAAAGCCTCTAGCCAGGAGAAGGTGCCCGTACCGCAAACCGACACAGGTAGGCGAGAAGAGAATTCTAAGGCGCGCGGAAGAACTCTCGTTAAGGAACTCGGCAAAATGACCCCGTAACTTCGGGAGAAGGGGTGCCTCGGTAGGGTGAATAGCCCGAGGGGGCCGCAGTGAAAAGGCCCAAGCGACTGTTTAGCAAAAACACAGGTCTGTGCGAAGCCGCAAGGCGAAGTATACGGGCTGACGCCTGCCCGGTGCTGGAAGGTTAAGGGGAGTGGTAAGCCTTCGGGCGAAGCTATGAACCGAAGCCCCAGTAAACGGCGGCCGTAACTATAACGGTCCTAAGGTAGCGAAATTCCTTGTCAGGTAAATTCTGACCCGCACGAATGGCGTAACGACTTGGGCGCTGTCTCAACGAGAGATCCGGTGAAATTTTAATACCTGTGAAGATGCAGGTTACCCGCGACAAGACGGAAAGACCCCATGGAGCTTTACTGCAGCTTGATATTGAATTTGGGTACGATCTGTACAGGATAGGTGGGAGCCGTAGAA
>NZ_JAOYTP010000048.1:0-571 GCF_025846815.2 Paenibacillus sp. BT-177
CGAGGACAGTGTCAGGTGGGCAGTTTGACTGGGGCGGTCGCCTCCTAAAGAGTAACGGAGGCGCCCCAAGGTTCCCTCAGAATGGTTGGAAATCATTCGAAGAGTGCAAAGGCAGAAGGGAGCTTGACTGCGAGACCTACAAGTCGAGCAGGGACGAAAGTCGGGCTTAGTGATCCGGTGGTACCGCATGGAAGGGCCATCGCTCAACGGATAAAAGCTACCCTGGGGATAACAGGCTTATCTCCCCCAAGAGTCCACATCGACGGGGAGGTTTGGCACCTCGATGTCGGCTCATCGCATCCTGGGGCTGAAGTAGGTCCCAAGGGTTGGGCTGTTCGCCCATTAAAGCGGTACGCGAGCTGGGTTCAGAACGTCGTGAGACAGTTCGGTCCCTATCTGTCGTGGGCGTAGGAAATTTGAGAGGAGCTGTCCTTAGTACGAGAGGACCGGGATGGACGTACCGCTGGTGTACCAGTTGTTCCGCCAGGAGCACCGCTGGGTAGCTATGTACGGAAGGGATAAGCGCTGAAAGCATCTAAGCGTGAAGCCCCCCTCAAGATGAGATTTCCCA
>NZ_JAOYTP010000050.1:0-541 GCF_025846815.2 Paenibacillus sp. BT-177
AAGTCGGAATTGCTAGTAATCGCGGATCAGCATGCCGCGGTGAATACGTTCCCGGGTCTTGTACACACCGCCCGTCACACCACGAGAGTTTACAACACCCGAAGTCGGTGAGGTAACCGTAAGGAGCCAGCCGCCGAAGGTGGGGTAGATGATTGGGGTGAAGTCGTAACAAGGTAGCCGTATCGGAAGGTGCGGCTGGATCACCTCCTTTCTATGGAGAATCGTTTCCTGCAATGGAAACATTCAAATATGAAGCGTAAGCTTCAAATCCAGGTTTCGGCCTGTTACTCACTCGTTGCTCAGTTTTGAGAGTTCAAACTCTCAAATTGCACCTTGAAAACTGGATACCGAAACGAAATTGCGTTTTAGAATATTCCTTTAAGCTGATCTTGTGTAAACAAGAAAACTTAAAGTAGCGAATCGTATTTACATTGTAGATACTAGGTTAAGCTACAAAGAGCACACGGAGGATGCCTAGGCGCCAGGAGCCGACGAAGGACGTGGCGAACAACGATAAAGCCTCGGGGAGCTGTAAGCAAGC